>DASYHC010000047.1:0-5723 GCA_035998995.1 Allobosea sp. | reverse complement strand
CCCTCGACGATGCGCGCGCCGCCACCGCCGCCGAGCAGGTCCTGGTCGAGACGGGCGCCGGCGATCGCGCCGAGCGAACGGCCGATCATGCCGCCGAACGGTCCCCCGACGGCGGCGCCCAGCATCGAGCCGGCGGCCTGCAGAACGAGCGTTGCCATCAGAGGTCGATCTCCGGAAAGGCGAAGGCATGGCTGAGATGGCGCCGCCACCAGCCGGCGAAGGCGACCTCGCTGACCGCCGCGCCGTCATGAGCGTGCAGGATGCGGTCCGGCTCGGTGAGAACAGCGCAATGTGCCGCCGGCAGATGCGCGCGCCAGCGGAAGAGCAGCACGTCGCCGGGTCGCACATCCTGGAGGTCGCGCGGCCGCAGATGGCGCTCAGCCGCCAGCGCCAGCGTCTCACCCGAACCCTGCTGCGCCCAATAGGGCGAATACGCCGGCGTCGTCTCGGGCTCCTCGCCATAGAGCTCACGCCAGACGCCGCGCACCAGACCGAGACAGTCGCAGCCGACCCCGCGCAGAGAAGCCTGGTGATGATAGGGCGTGCCGAGCCAGCCGCGCGCTGCCGCGACGACGCGCTCCCGTGTCGTCCCCGCGTCCGTCATCGGAACAGGCTCGCGCCGTCGAACGGACCGGCACCGGGATTGCCCGCGCCGACGCCGGCGATGATGAAGTCGTTTCCGGGCAGATGCGGGAAGCCACGGAAGTTGACGCCATTGCCGAACTTGCCGAGGCAGGTGGCGAAGCGCTTGTCGCAGCCGGCCTGTGCGGTGAACGCGTCGCCGGGCGCGATCGGTTGCGGTGCCGCCTGCCAGAGCAATAGCGCGACCGTGGCGCCATCGACGCGATGATTGCGGATTTCGGTGATGAAACCGGCGTTTCCGCCTGTCGTGAAGACCAGCCGCCCGCCCGTGAGATAGCCGTCGCTGTAGCCGGAGAGCGCCGGCGCGACGATCGCCAGCCTTCCGTCGGTCGCGGTAACGGTCGCAGGAGACAGGCCAGGCGTGACGCCGCAGCGGGCATCGCCGAGATCGGCGGAGCAGCTCGCCATATAGAGCCGGCCGCGCTCCTCATCGAAGGCCTTGCCCAGCCCCCTGACCTCGGCGGTGAAATTGCCGTCGCTGCGCTTCACCTCTCCGACAAAGCCGGTCTCCAGCAAGGTGCGCTGGCCGGGATCGGCCCAGTTGACCAGCCAAAGCGCGACACGGGCGTCGTCATAGAGGCCGCGCGACAGGTCGATCTCGCTCAGCCCGGTCGCCGCCAGCGCGCCGAGCACCTCGCCGCCGCTGATCGCAAAGCCGAGTTCGGAGCTGGCCTCGGCCGCCTCCAGTCCCGCATCGGCACGGAACAGGACGCCGCCAAAGGACAGGTCGCGGTCATGATCTGTGAAGCCGAGCACCGCGCCGTCGCGGCGGCTCAGGCTCCAGCAGCGGCAAAGCGTGGTCGCGTCGCCGGCGACATGCGCCGCGAGTTCCGAGGATAATGTCCGCATGGCGAAGCCTTCAGTCGGCGATCTCGACGATCGGGATCTTGGGGATGTCGCCGGCCTCGAAGGCCGACAGATCGACCTCGATCGCATCGGTGTCGAAGCGCACCGGCACGTCGAAGGCGAAGCCGGCGCTGACCACGGCGCCGGCAGGTGGGGCGTGACCGACGACGAAGGTGAGCAGCCCGCTGGCGTGATCGCACGAGACGGCTGCCGGCTGGGCCTGCACGACGCCGTCGACCGCGATCAGCACCGAACCGGCGACCGGCTTGGTGATGCGGCGGACATAGGGAGCATGCAGGCCGCCATAGAGCTTGCAGAGCTGGAAGACGCGCGTCGCGCCATCGCCGACGCCGATCTGCTGGTCGCTCGTCGCAGGAATCGCCGACGGTGCGCAGCTCTTCCAGTCGAGCCGGTCGCGCCAGCGGAAACCGTAGAGCCGGCCGCGCCGCTCCTCGAAGAAGGCGACGACCTCGGCAAGCGCATCGAGGGTGCGGATGCCGAAGCCGGCATCGTAGCGCCGCCGCGAATGCGCCCAGCGGCTGTTGCGCACCTCGCGGCCGGAGGCAAGAGTCACCACCTGCGTCAGCCTTTCAGGCCCGCCACGGGCGCCGCGGGCGATCCCCGTGGGAAAGCGCACCTCATGAAAGCCGCTCATGCCGCCTCTCCCTGTCTTGTCATTCTGCGGGCCTCAGAGCGCACGGTTGCCGCGCGCCACGGCCCGCGCGATCGCTGCCGAGACCTGCGCCTCTGAGCGGCGGAAGCTGTCGGCATCGGGCGTCGAGACCTGGACGGTGACGCTGACCGGACGCCGCTCGCCACCAGCGCCGGCCCGCACGCCGAGCTTGCCGTCGGGGCCGCGCGAGAGTGGCATGATCGCTTCCGCGCCGCGTTCTCCCATCAGCCCGAGCCCGCGGCCCATTGCGAAGTATGAGGGGGCGGCAACGACGCCGCCATCGGCAAAGGGTGAGACCGGCAAGGCTTTGCCCCCGCCCGTGCCACCGCTGAAGAGGCCGGCCAGACTGTTGACGCCAGAGCCGAGCCAGTTCGAGATCGTGCTCTGCAACGGCTTCAGCGCCGATTTCAGCAGGCTCTGGCTCAGCGAGGTTCCGATGCCGCGCAGCACATCCTCGAAGCGCTTGCCCTCGACGATGCCGCTGGCGAAGGCCGTAGTGATGGACTTGCCGAAGGCCTGCGCCGATTTGCTCAGGCTCTGAGTCAGCGTGTTCAGCGACCGCAGGCCGCTGGCATCGAAGGAAGGAGATGCGGAGGAATCGTCGTCGTCAGCCATCGACATGGCCTTTCCAATCATCGTCGCGGGAAATCCGGTCCGGATGGGCTCGCATCAGCGCATCCAGCGCCGTGCGCGAGGGCGCTTCGACCGTTTGGGACGGTTGATGGGCCTCGATCGCAGCCAGGATCTCGTGCGGGCTCGCCGCCCAGAAGGCATCCGGCGTCCAGCGCAGGCGTCCGAGCCCAAAGGCCATCACCTGGCGCCAGGGAAAAGGAACCGCCGCCGGAGCGTTTAGGCCGCCGGCGGCGATGGAGGGCGGGCTTCAGCGCCCTGCCCGGCCGGAGCAAAGGTCGCGTCGAGCAGCGCGATCACGGCGGCGATGGCGCCGTTGAGTCCACCATCGAAGGAGAGCGCCGCGACCTCGTCCGAGGCCAGCGTGCCGCCGGCGCCGCGTAAGCCCGCAGAGAGGATGCGGGTGATGTCGCGGGCAGAGAGCCGGCCGGCAGCGAAGCGCTCTCCAAGTGCCGGCAGGTTCTCGACCGAAAAGGCGTCTTCCAGCTCGGCTAGGGCACCAAGCGTGAGCCGCATCGGCAGCGCCCGCCCCTCGACCATCAGTGCGACCTCGCCTCTGTAACGATTGACCATGCCGCCTCCCCTCAAGCCAGCGTGAAGCTGAGCTGGCCGGCCGATTCCAGCGACAGCTCGAAGGTGACCTCAGCGGCATGGTCGCCGCGATATTCGAGCGTCGAGAGCTGGAATGGCCCGGTGATCACGCCGAAATCGGGCACGATCACCTGCCAGTCGCGGATCACGCCGTCGAAGAAGATCTGGCGGACCAGCGCGTCGGAGGCCTCGTCCTTGAAGATGCCGGCGCCGCTGATGCTGGCCCGGCGCATGCCGGCACCTGCCAGCAATTCGCGCCAGCGCCCGGCCGACTCGGCATGGGTGACATCGACCGTCTCGGCGTTGAAGGCGATCTGGCGGGCGCGCAGGCCGGCCACGGAGACGAAACTGCCGCCGGCATCGGCGGCCTTGAGCAGCAGGTCCTTGCCTTTCTGGGCGGGCATGGGCGGTCCTTTCGTGGGATTTAGATGGCCTCGGTGACGGCCCGGAAGGTCAACGTCACAGTCGGCAAGTGGGTCTTGGGATCGCGGGCGAGCTTCGAGGACAGCCAGCCGAGATTGACCAGGCGGTGGCCCTCCGGCGCGAGCGCCGCGGTTTCCAGGATCGAGACGATGCGCGCGGCCGCCTCGAGCGCCTTGCGCGAGGAGGCACTTTCCCCTGCCCAGACGACGAGGGAGAGCTTCTGCTCGCAGCCCCGGTCGCTACCGGTCGACCAGTCCTCGGCCGTGACCTCGCCATGGACGACATAGAGCCCGCTCAAGGCACGCGGCGGCTCGTCATGCAGGCGCCCTACCCCGATCAGCGCCGTCAACCCGGCATCGGCGGCAAGATGTGCATGGATCGACCGTCGCAGCGGCAGGATGGCGTCGCTCATCGGCTCACCTCCTCGACCAGGCAGACGAGACGCCGGCGACCGCCATCGGGATCGCCGACCGCACGGATGTCGAAGACCTGCTCGCCATCGCGCAGACGCTGGCCGGCATCGACGCCGGCACGCCAGCGCAAGGTGATGCGGTGGCTCGCTGCCTGTTCGGGCCGCTCGCCGCGCCAGCGCTCATTGCCCGAGAGCCATTCGACCTGGGCCCAGACGGCGGCGATCACCTCGAAGCTGCGAAGCTGACCGCCGGCGCCGTCCGGCGTCTCGACCGGCGCCTCCAGCAGCAGGCGGCGACGCAGCGCGCCGACCGGCCGGCTTTTCGTGATCTCCTTGATCATTATAGCCTCACCCGTCGGAACGGGGCGACGAGCGCGGCGATCTCGGCCGGCAGCCGCGCCGCATCGCGGCTGACCACGTCGCCACGATGCTCGAACCAGCGGCAGGCCAGCCGCAATACGGCCTGCCGGAGCGGCGCTGGGACCGTGTCGCTCGTCGCGCCGAAGCCGGCGATGAGATCGATTTCGATCGCGGCATGGGTGCGGCCCGGCGCTGGCACCGGTCCGGCGATCACGATCAGCGGCGGGTCGGAGCCGGCGATCAGCGTCAGCGACGACAGCACGACCGGCTCGGCAGCGCCGGAGGCAGGATGGACCCGCGCGGCGGTCAGACTGCGCACCGGCGAGAGCGGCAAGCGAATCTCGCCGCCCTGCGGCCAGGCGTCGAGGACGATCCGCCAACCCTGCTCGATCAGAAGGCGGCCGGAGGCGGCTTCGATCATCAGCCTGGCCGCCGTGATCAAGGTGCCGAGCAGCTCATCGTCGTCATCGCTGACGATCCGCAGGAAATCCTTGGCTCCCGTCAGCGAGACCGGCTCGATGGCAGGCGGCGTCAGGGCGAGCGGCGTCATGGTCTCTCCTGTTTCGGGTTTGAGCCGAGCCGGCAATGCGCTATCGAACCGGCCCGACAGCGGAGGCGGCTCGATGCTTTGCAGAACGGCGATTGCACTGACGGCCCTGGCGGCGGCATTCGCCGCGCCCTGGCCTGCGGCGGCCGTGGTCGCCGGGCGCGAAGGCGGCCCCGTCGCCGGCGCAACCGTGATGGTCCTCAACGCGCGCGGCGGCGTTTGCACCGGCATCGTGCTGTCACGCCGCGCCATCCTGACCGCGGCCCACTGCGCCGATTCCCGCGTCGACCTGCGCGTCCACTGGCGCGAGGACGGCGAGCCGGTGCTGGTCGAGCCGGCGGCGATCGCGCTGCATCCGGAGTTCAACGCCAAGTCGGTCACGAACCGGCAGCGCTCGATCGACCTCGCGCTGGTCAGGCTCAGCGCGCCGCTGCCGGCTCGTTTCTCGACCGCGACGCTGGTCGATAGCGGCCTGCCGCGGGCCGGATCGGCTGTCACGCTCGCCGGCTATGGCGTGGCGCGCGAGGGCGATGCGAAGACGACCGGCACCTATCGCTCAGCCTCGCTCATCACGGTCGAGCCCTATGGTCCCGGCAAGA
>DASYHC010000045.1:0-25126 GCA_035998995.1 Allobosea sp. | reverse complement strand
GTTCCTGCATCACCTTCTCGGCGCGCAGCGAATCGCGCCGGTGCACCAGCGTGACCTTGGCGGCGAGATTGGCGAGATAGAGCGCCTCCTCGACCGCGGTGTTGCCGCCGCCGACCACCACGACCTGCTTGTTGCGGAAGAAGAAGCCGTCGCAGGTGGCGCATGCCGAGACGCCAAACCCCTGGAAGGCCTGCTCCGAGGGCAGGCCGAGCCACTTTGCCTGCGCGCCGGTCGCCACGATCAGCGAATCGCAGGAATAGGTGTCGCCGGCATCGCCCCACAAGCGGAACGGGCGCTGCGAGAGGTCGACGCTGGCGATGTGGTCGGAGACCATCTTCGTGCCCATGTGCTCGGCCTGGGCGCGCATCTGCTCCATCAGCCAGGGGCCCTGGATCACGTCGGCGAAGCCGGGATAGTTCTCGACGTCGGTGGTGATCATCAATTGGCCGCCGGCCTGCAGGCCGGAGATCAGCACCGGCTGGAGCAGGGCGCGGGCGGCATAGATCGCGGCGGTGTAGCCGGCCGGGCCGGAGCCGATGATCATCACCTTGGCGTGGATATGGGCCATCTGTCTTGTTCCTGAGCCGGCACGAGCCGGACATATCGGTATCGGAGTGGCTTCACGCCAGCCCCGTCGCAGCCTTGTGACGCCGCCAACCCTCATAGACGGCGGCCGCGATCGTTCCGGTCGAATCTAGCGGGTCGTAAGGGCCGCCTTCAAGCTTGCCCTGGAAATGATGCACAGCGCCGTAGCGCTTCAGCGCCTCCAGGAACTTCGCCAGCTTGCCGTGGCCGCCATGCGGCTCGAAGACGAGGATCGGCACGCCGGTGGCGGCAGCCTCGCCGATCATGTTGGTGGAATCGGCGGTGGCGACGATGGCGTCGGCATTGGCGAGCAGTGGCACATAGGGGTTGGCGCCTGAACCGTCCCACCACCAGCCGCCATGGCGGCGGAAAACCTCGCCGATCGCAGCGTCGAGCGCCGGTGGGGTGCGGCGCGAGCGCGAGCCCATCAGCGCGATGCCGGAGGCGGCGAGCGTATCGAGCTCGCGCGCGAAGCGTTCGATATCATCAGGCCGGAACGTATGGTGGCGGCTGTCACCGCCGACCAGAACAGCGGCGCGCGGCGAGGGCAGGGCGGCGATCTCCGGCAATGGCTCGGCCCGGGCCGCGGCCAGGGCTTGCGGCGCGAGGCGGTGCGGCGAGGTGATCGTCACCAGCACGTTCCCGCCACGCAGGCGGTCGTGCTCGGAGACCCAGATCAGGTCGGCGGTGCCGGTCCCGGTGCGCGGGTCCTTGAGGAAGACGGTGAAGGTCGCCCCGTTCGAGGCTTTCTTCACAGCGCGCAGATAGGCGACGGCGCGGCGGCCCGAGGCGATGGCGATATCGGGGAAGGGCGCCCGGATCGGGCTGCCCGGCCGGTCCGGCCCCTCGCGCGGATCGATCGGCCCGCGCGGCATCAGCCAGCTCCAGGGCTTGCCGGGATTGACCCGGCGGATCTCCGGGACGACGCCCATGCGCTCGGCGACGCCGAGGCATTGCACCTCGTCGCCGGCCTTGCCGTCGGTCAGAATCCAGAGGGAAGGCGGCGTTTCTGTCGGCACGGCGAGTTGGCCCGGAATTGGCGTGGTCGATGCCTTGTAACGCGCCAGCGGCGCGTCTACACCTGCGCGTCCGATTTTCAGGAGGATTTGTGCGTTCCAAACTCGACGAGATCGATCTCCGCATCCTGGCGGAGCTGCAGAGTGATGGGCGCATGACCAATGTCGAGCTCGCGAGCCGGGTCGGCATCTCGCCGCCGCCTTGCCTCAGGCGCGTGCGTGCGCTGGAGGAGGCCGGCATCATCACCGGCTACCGGGCGCTGCTCGACGAACGCAAGCTCGGCATCGAGGTGGTCTGCTTCGCCTTCGTCCATCTCGCCAGCCAGGCCGAGGCTGACCTCGTCGCCTTCCAGGAGCGGATCCGCGACTGGTCGCTGGTGCGCGAGTGCTGGACGCTGTCGGGCGACATCGACTTCATCCTGAAATGCGTCGCGACCGATCTGAAGGCCTTCCAGGACTTCGTCGCCGACCTGACGGCGCTGCCCAATGTGCGCAATGTCCGCACGGCGCTGGCGCTCGACCGGGTCAAGGACGCCCCGATCGCGCCGTTTTAGGTTGCCCTATCGGCGCCAGGCTGTGCCGCGCGTCGTCCTGCCACCGGCAGTGAATTCATAGTCCGTCTTCTGGCCGGGACGCATGGTCAGAACCATTCGTCCGGCCGGCGCGATGTCGAAGGCGAGGCGGGTCGCATCTGCGCTGATATTCGAGATGGCCAGGCTCTCTCCCCGATATTGATAGGCCATGCTGCCCTGCGAAACGGTGAGCATCCAGCCATCGCTTCTCCCCCAGGTACCAACCCAAGTATTGGGTACCCGTGCCGCAACGCGCGCTGGTGCCGAGGCAACGCCAGCATTCGCCCTCGTCAGAAGGCCGGTGGCCGAGCCCATTTGCGGGTGGGAAAACGCATAGTTCGCCTGGTTCGGGCCAGCCGGGGTCATGGTGATGATCGCGGCAGAGCCCGGTGAAAAGGAGACGCGTTCGGCAGAAACGCTTCCGAACGCGACCTTCCCGGCGCGGCCGCTGAAACGGTACTCGGTGACATTGCCGCCCGAGATGCTGATGCTGACATTGGCTCCGGTGGAAATCCGCCCGGACCAGCGGCCGTTCCAGAACGCACCATCCGCCTGGGCCGATGATGCGCTTCCGGCGAGCAGGAGAGCGACCAGAACTCCACGCGACATCGCTGTTTCCCTCGTGGAGAAAGAGAGGCGATGACGATAGGGAAGCGTCGCGGCCGCGTAAATCCGCCGGGCTCGGCTTTCGGCTCGACTGTCAGGAGCCCCCGACCGACCGCCTGATCCATTGAGCGTTGCTGCCGACCAGCGCCTCGACCCGGCGCTGATCGACGTCCGGCCGATACCAGGCTCCGCCATAGCTCGGCGACATGATGGCGAGGATCGGGTAGCGGGCGATTTCGCGGCCGTCGGCGCCGATCAGCACCGCCACGCTTTCGAGCGTGTCGTTGCCGAGGGTGACGGCTTGTCCGCCGGCATAGCTCGTCAGGTAAAGCCCGGTGACGGTGACCTGCAGGGTCGCGCCGCCGGTGGTGCGCAGGCTGGCGAGCTCGCGCTCCAGCATCGGCTTGATCAGGGCTGCCGTGGCAGCCTGTCCCTTGGCCGCGAGCGGCCCGGTGTCGACGCGAACCGCACCGATCGGGACGGGCGCGGCGGTCTGCGCGGTCGTCTGGCAGCCTGCCAGCGAGGCGGCAGCAAGGGCTGCGAGGAGAGTGCGGCGCGTCAGCATCGTTTCAGGCATCAAGGTAACGTCTGATCCACTGGGCATTGTTTTCGAGCAGGGCGGCGATGCGGCGCTGATCGACATCGGGGCGATACCAGGCGCCACCGGAGGTCGATGGCAGCATCGAACGGATTTCGCGGCTGACGAGCGGGCGTCCGCGATCGGCGACCTCGATGACGCTCACCATGTTGTCGTCGCTGCCGCCACCACCATCACCCGCCATGCCGCCGCCGACACCCGCGCCGAGCCAGAGCCAGCGCACGGTCACATACAAGGTCGGGCCGCCGCGGCGACGTAAGGGGAGAAGTTCGCTGGCGAGCCTGCTTTCGAAGGCCCGGCCGATCCGCGGGGCATTTTCGCCCCAGCCGAGCGGGCCGAGGCTGCGGGCATCGACCTTGATCGCGCCGATCGAGACCGGCTGCGCCAGGGCGGGAAGCGAAACGAGCCCACCGGCGGCGAGCGCGGCGGACCCGGTGAGAAATGCGCGACGCGTGGTCATGGTGCAGTCTCCGGCGGCAGTCACACCTCTAATCTAGGGACTGCCGCAGGACTGGCCAAGTCGTCCCGCCATGTCGATTGTTCCTGGTTTAGAGACCGTTTTACCGATCAGCTTGCGGTGCAAGCTGGTCGGAACGGGCTCTAGCGGAAAGCGACGCTGACGACCTCGTAGGACTTGCCGCCGCCGGGCGTGTTGACCTGGACGGAATCGCCGACCTTTTTGCCGATCAAAGCCCGCGCGATCGGCGAGCCGATCGAGACCTTGCCGGACCTCACATCCGATTCCGGCTCGCCGACGATCTGGTAGAGCTTCTCTTCCTCGGTGTCGTCGTCGATCAGCTTGACCGTCGCGCCGAACTTGATCGTGTCGCCGCCGAGCTTGCTGACATCGATGATGTCGGCGCGGCCGATCAGCGATTCGAGCTCCATGATGCGGCCCTCGTTCAGCGACTGGGCCTCCTTGGCCGCATGGTACTCGGCGTTCTCCGAGAGATCGCCCAGTGCGCGCGCTTCGGCGATCGCCGTGATGATGCGCGGGCGCTCGACCTGCTGGCGCTGCTTCAACTCGACTTCGAGGGCGGCGAAACCGCCGGCCGTCATGGGAACCTTGTCCATCGTTCCGTCCCAGTTATGAAAAGCGATCGGTCACGCGCCAGCTTAGAGCCGGCGTGCCCGAATCGCTCCCGATCGTCAGAAAACTACTTCGCCGCGCGGCCGGTCAGGCGGCGCGGGCGAAATAGGATTGCAGCGACCTCACTTCGAGATCACCGCTGCAATAGGCCTTGATGCCCTCCGCCGCGGCGATCGCTCCGGCCAAGGTGGTATAATAGGGCACCTTGTGCAAGAGGGCCGCGCGGCGCAGCGAGCGCGAGTCCGCCAGGGCCTGTGGACCGTCGGTGGTGTTGAAGACGAGCTGGATCTCGCCGTTCTTGATCGCATCGACGACGTGCGGGCGGCCTTCCAGCACCTTGTTGATCTTGCTGGCGCGGATGCCGTTCTCCTGAAGGAGACGCAGCGTGCCGCCAGTCGCGACGATCTGGAAGCCGAGCTCGGCGAGAACAGCTATGGAGGGCAGGATGCGCGGCTTGTCCTCGTCGCGGACCGAGACGAAGACCGTGCCCTTGACCGGGACCTTGGAGCCGGCACCGAGCTGGCTCTTGGCGAAGGCGACGTCGAAGGAGCGGTCGAGGCCGATGACCTCGCCGGTGGAGCGCATTTCCGGGCCGAGCAGCACGTCGACGCCGGGGAAGCGGGCGAAGGGGAAGACCGCCTCCTTCACGCCGACATGCTGGAGCTTCTCCTGCTTCAGGCCGAAGCTCGAAAGCTTCTCGCCGGCCATCAGCCGTGCCGCGATCTTGGCGATCGGCTGGCCGATCACCTTGGCGACGAAGGGCACGGTGCGCGAGGCCCGCGGATTGACCTCGAGCACATAGATCTCGCCGTCCTTGATGGCGTATTGCACGTTCATCAGGCCACCGACGTCGAGGGCGAGCGCCATCGCCTTGCTCTGGCGCTCCAGCTCGGCGATCAGCTCGGGCGAGAGCGAGCGCGGCGGCAGCGAGCAGGCCGAATCGCCGGAATGGATGCCGGCTTCCTCGATATGCTCCATGATGCCGGCGATGAAGGCGTCCTTGCCGTCACAAAGGCAATCGACGTCGACCTCGATCGCATCCGAGAGATAGCGGTCGAACAGCAGCGGGTTCTTGCCGAGGACGGTGTTGATCTGGCCGGTCTTGTCGTTCGGGTACTTGGCCTTGACCTCGGAGGGGATCAGCGAGGGCAGGGTGCCGAGCAGGTAGTCCTCGAACATCACCTCGTCGCGGATGATCGCCATGGCGCGGCCGCCGAGCACATAGGACGGGCGCACCACGAAGGGCAGGCCGAGCTCGGCCGCGATCAGGCGCGACTGCTCGACCGAATAGGCGATGCCGTTCTTCGGCTGCTTGAGATGGAGCTTGTCGAGCAGGCGCTTGAAGCGGTCGCGGTCCTCGGCGAGGTCGATCGCGTCCGGCGTCGTGCCGAGGATCGGGATGCCGGCCTGCTCCAGCGCATGCGCCAGCTTCAACGGGGTCTGGCCGCCGAACTGGACGATGACGCCGTGCAGCGTGCCGGCCTGCTTCTCTGTCTCGAGGATCTCGAGCACGTCCTCGGCGGTCAGCGGCTCGAAATAGAGCCGGTCCGAGGTGTCGTAATCGGTCGAGACCGTCTCGGGATTGCAGTTGACCATGATGGTCTCGTAGCCGGCGTCGCGCAGGGCGTAGCAGGCATGGCAGCAGCAATAGTCGAACTCGATGCCCTGGCCGATCCGGTTCGGCCCGCCGCCGAGGATGACGACCTTCTTGGCGTCGGATGGCTTGGCCTCGTCGGCCGGCGCGCCGGCGAAGGGCATGGCGTAGGTCGAGTACATATAGGCGGTCGGCGAGGCAAACTCGGCGGCGCAGGTGTCGATGCGCTTGTAGACCGGGCGCACCTTCAGCGAGCGGCGCAGGGTGCGGACCTCGGCCTCGCTCTTGCCGGAGACGGCGGCGAGGCGCTTGTCGGAGAAGCCCATCGCCTTGAGCTGGCGGAAAGCGATCGGCGTCTGCGGCAAGCCATGGGCGCGGATCTTCTCCTCGGTCTCGACGATGCCGCGCATCTGCTCGAGGAACCATGGGTCGACCTTGCAGCTCTCATGGATCTGCTCGTCGGTGAAGCCGGCGCGCATCGCCTGGCCGATCTGCAGGATGCGATCCGGCGTCGGCGTCGAGAGCGCCGCCTTGATCGCGTTCCGGTCGTCGCCCTGGCCGATGCCCTCGATCTCGATCTCGTCCAGCCCGTCGAGGCCGGTCTCCAGCGAGCGCAGCGCCTTCTGCAGCGATTCCTGGAAGGTGCGGCCGATCGCCATGGCCTCGCCGACCGACTTCATCGCGGTGGTCAGCGTCGGCTCGGAGCCGGGGAACTTCTCGAAGGCGAAGCGCGGAATCTTGGTGACGACATAGTCGATCGTCGGCTCGAAAGAGGCCGGGGTCGCGCCGCCGGTGATGTCGTTCTCGATCTCGTCGAGCGTGTAGCCTATGGCGAGCCGCGCCGCGACCTTGGCGATCGGGAAGCCGGTCGCCTTCGACGCCAGGGCGGACGAGCGCGAGACGCGCGGATTCATCTCGATGACGATCATCCGGCCGGTCTCGGGATCGACCGCGAACTGCACGTTCGAGCCGCCGGTCTCGACGCCGATCTCGCGCAGCACCGCCAGCGAGGCGTCGCGCATGATCTGGTATTCCTTGTCGGTCAGCGTCAGTGCCGGGGCGACGGTGATCGAATCACCGGTGTGGACGCCCATCGGGTCGAGGTTCTCGATCGAGCAGACGATGATGCAGTTGTCCGCTTTGTCGCGGACGACCTCCATCTCATATTCCTTCCAGCCGAGGACGCTCTCCTCGATCAGGATCTCGCTGGTCGGCGAGGCGTCGATGCCGCGTTCGCAGATCTCGATGAACTCGCTCTTGTTGTAGGCGATGCCGCCGCCGGTGCCGCCCATGGTGAAGGACGGGCGGATGATCGTCGGCAGGCCGATATCCTCCAGCGCTTCCAGCGCGGCGCCGAGCGTCTTGACGTGGTGCGAGCGCGGGGTCGAGAGGCCGATCTTGGTCATCGCCTCGCGGAAGCGCTCGCGATCCTCGGCCTTGTCGATGGCATCGGCGGTGGCGCCGATCATCTCGACGTCGAACTTCTCCAGCACGCCCATCTTCTCAAGCGAGAGGGCGCAGTTGAGCGCCGTCTGGCCGCCCATGGTCGGCAGCAGGGCGAAGCCGCCGGCTAGGACATGGCGTTCCTTCTCGATGATCTTGGCGACGATCTCGGGCGTGATCGGCTCGACATAGGTCGCATCCGCCAGCTCCGGATCGGTCATGATCGTCGCCGGGTTCGAGTTGACCAAGACGATGCGGTAGCCCTCGGCCTTCAGCGTCTTGCAGGCCTGGGTGCCGGAATAGTCGAACTCGCAGGCCTGGCCGATGATGATGGGGCCCGCGCCGATGATCAGGATCGTCTTGATGTCTGTGCGCTTGGGCATGGTCTCGACCGGTTCCGTGCGGGCGCGCAAAGCCCGTCCGATCGCAAGGAGCGGAGGCCGGCGCGTGCCCAAAGATGAATGCTAGGCGCTCGCTATAGACGGGCAAGGCGACGGGGGGAAGCGGAAAGCGCTTCTTCCTGTCATGCACACACAGGTCCTGCGCGCACGAAAGGCGTATTTCACCCTTTGCGCAGTTGAGCAGTGTCCCGCGGGGTATAGCATCCGCTTCCGCGATGGCGTCGAGCCGGTTCGCGTCAGGCCCCGGCCACGCCCTCCCCAACCAGAGGAGCTTGGCTATGCGTGAACCGGATCCGCAGAAACTCGATGCCTTGGTGGGACGCCTCGTCGGCGACGTCGGAGCCTGTGTCACCGGCTCGCTCATCGTCCTCGGCGACCAGCTCGGCCTCTACAAGGCGATGGCCGATGGGAAGCCGGTCACGGCGGGCGAACTCGCCGGCAAGACGGGCCTCAAGGAACGCTATGTCCGCGAATGGCTCTCGGCGCAGGCTGCCGCCGAGTACATCGACTATGACGAGAGCAGCGACAGCTTCAGCCTGTCGCCGGAGCAGGCCATGACCTTCGCCGAGGAGGGCAGTCCGGCCTTCTTCGCCGGCGCCTTCGAGATCGTCCAGTCGATGTGGGTCGACGAGCCCAAGGTCGAGCAGGCCTTCAGGACCGGCGCGGGCCTGGGCTGGCACGAGCACAGCAACTGCCTATTCCGCGGCACCGAGCGCTTCTTCCGGCCGGGCTACAACACCAATCTGGTCAGCAGCTGGATTCCGGCGCTGGACGGCGTCAAGGCCAAGCTCGAAGCGGGCGCGGTCGTCGCCGATGTTGGCTGCGGCCATGGCGCCTCGACCATATTGATGGCGCAGGCCTATCCGAAGTCGCGCTTCCATGCCTTCGATTATCACGGCCCGTCGATCGAGAAGGCGAAGGAGACGGCGGACAAGGCAGGGGTCGGCGACCGCATTGTCTTCGAGCGGGCGAGCGCCAAGGACTTCCCGGCAGCGAGCTACGATCTCGTCGCCATGTTCGATTGCCTGCACGACATGGGCGATCCGGTCGGGGCCGGCCGTCATGTCAAGGAGACGCTGGCGCCGGGCGGCACCTGGATGATCGTCGAGCCCTTCGCCCACGACAACCTCAAGCAGAACATCAACCCGGTCGGCCGGATCTTCTACGGGGCATCGACGATGATCTGCACGCCGGCCTCGATGGCGCAGGAGGTCGGATTGGGGCTCGGTGCGCAGGCTGGTGAGATGCGCTTGCGCAAGGTCGCGCTCGACGCCGGCTTCACCCGCTTCCGCCGGGCGACCGAGACACCGTTCAACATGGTGTTCGAGGTCAGGGCCTGAGTTCGTTCTCGCCCCGATAACAAAACCCGCCCGCCGTGACGGCGAGCGGGTCAAGCGGTCGATTGGCCGATGCTGATCAGCGAGTGGAGGGCGTGGCCGCGATCTCGCCGATGCGGGCAGCTTCGCGCGCCGCAGCTTTTCGCCGCTGCGTCGCGATCAGCAGCAGGCCGAGCGCGCCGAGCTCGCAGGCGGCGCCGACGAAGCCGAGCTCCCAGGAGGCGCCATGGCGCAGCACCTGCTGGCCGAGCGCGGCGCCCGCCGCAATGCCGACATAGAGCGCCGAGGCGTTGAGCGAGAGTGCGACCACGACGGCGTCAGGCGCCATCGCTGCGAGGCGCGACATCTGCGAGGGGTGCCCGGCCCATCCGGCGCCGCTCCAGATCATCAGGATCACCGGCAGGACGAAGATCGCGACCGTCGGCGGCAAGGTCACCGCGACCAGCGAGGCGGCGGAGAGCGAGGCTGCGAGCAGGGTCAGCACGAAGGTCAGCGTCGGCACCGGGCCGAAGCGGTCGCTGGCCTGGCCGCCGAGCTGGTTGCCGAGCGCCGAGCCGATGCCGGTCAGCACCAAGGTCGCGCTGAGCCAATGGCCGGAAATGCCGGCATAGGCCGAGAGGAAGGGTGCGACATAGGTGTAGAGCGTGAAGGCGCCGGTGGTCCAAAGCGCGGTGGTGCCGAGGGCCAACAGCACGTCGCCGCGGCGCGCGACCTGGAGCCGCTCGGCGAGCGTGTTGGCGCCGCGCGGCAGGCCGGCCGGCATCTTGAGCAGCAGGCCGGCGAGGGCGAGCGCGCCGAACAGCGCGACGACGAGGAAGGGGAAGTGCCAGCCGAGCGTGGCGACGGCGGTGCCGAGCGGCACGCCGAGGATCAGTGACACCGTCATGCCGCCGGTGACCAGGGCGATGGCGCGGGCCCGGCGCTCGGGCGGCACGAGCGCCACCGCGACGGCGTTCGCCGCCGGCATGAACACGCCCGAAGCGAGCGCCATGACGATGCGCGCCAGCATCAGCGAGGAGAAATCGCTGGTGAAGGCGGCGACGAGATTGGCGAGAGTGAAGACGGTAAGCGAGCCGACCAGCACGAGCTTGCGCTCGACATTGCCGAGCAAGGTGGAGAGCACCGGCGAGCCGATGGCGTAGGCGATGGCGAAGATCGAGATCAGCAGGCCGGCGGTGTCGACGCTGACGCCGAAGGCGGCGGCGAGATTGGGCAGGATGCCGGTGATGACGAGGCTGCCCGTGCCGATGGCGAAGGCGCCGCCGGCCAGCAGGAGAAGACGGATGTCCATGGCAGAGCGCTCCGTGGGGAGTTGCCGACTATTTCAATGATCGTTGAATCATGGGCGTCGGCCGACCATGAGTCAATCCTAAATTCAAGGATCATTGAAACTTGTCAGGAGCGGCCGAGGCAATTAAGCCTGAGGTGATGAAGCAGCTCTTCCATCCCGAGATCGAGGACGTCTTGCCGGCCGACGTATTCGCGGCGCTGGGCGATCCGATCCGGCTCGGCATCCTGGTCTCGCTCGCCGATTGCGACGAGGTCGACAAAGCACGCTGCGGCGCCTTCACCGAGCTCGCCTCGCCCTCGCTGCTGTCCTACCACTTCGCCAAATTGCGCGAGGCCGGGATCACGCGCTCGCGGGCGGAAGGGACGGTGCGTTTCCTCAGCATCCGCCGCGAGGAGTTCGAGCGGCGCTTTCCCGGCCTGCTCGACAGCGTGATCGAGACGGCGCGGCGCGACCCGTCGGTGCCACGGATCAAGATCGACGTCTGATTGCTTGTTCCGTCATGGTCGGGCCTGTCCCGACCATCCACGTCTTCGCTGGTCGAGCGCGGTGTTCAAGACGTGGATGCTCGGCACAAGGCCGAGCATGACGATGCGAGCGGTAGCGCAGTCAGCCTAACCGCAGCACGGACAGCCCGGACCGAACACAGCGCGGCTGCCGAGCGCGGCAAGCTTTCCGCGCCAGCCCGGCACCTTCTCCCTGATCCGGGCCATCGTCCGTTCGCGGTCGAGGCGGGTTGGACGGCCATCCTCTACGACGATCGCGCCGTCGACGATGCTCGTCACCACGTCGCTCGCCCTCGCGTAATAGACCAGCGCGGCGTAGTCGCCGTAATAGGGCTGGAGGTGCGGGCGGTCGATGTCGACCATGATCAGGTCGGCCTTCTTGCCCGGCTCCAGCGAACCGATCTCGTCCTGAAGACCCATGACGCGGGCGGCGCCGATCGTGTGCAGTTCCAGCGCCTGGGCGCAGGAGAGGGCGGTCGGGCTTCCCAGGCGCAGCCGCATGGCGTTGAGGGCGTTGCGCATGCCCTCGAACGGGTCGTTCAGCATCCAGTCGGTGGCGAAGCCGGTCGGAATGCCGCGCGCCATGATCTCCTCGAGCGGTGGATAGCGGCCGCGGCGCGGATAGATCGTCGGGCAATGAGCATAGGTCGCGCCGCTCTCTTCGACCGCATCGAGATCGCCGGCCCCGGCGAAGACGAGATGGGCGAGCACGACATCCGGGCCGAGCATGCCGACGTCCCTGAGGAACTCGACCGGGCCGCAGCCATGCGCCGCCTTGATCTGATCGACCTCGGCGACGCTCTGGGCGGCGTGGATATGCATGCCGATGCCGAGCCGGTCGGCTTCGGCACGAGCCGTCTTGAGCAGCTCGGCCGAGCAGGTGTCGGTGGCGTGCGTGCCGATCCGCGCGGTGATGCGGCCATCGGCGGCGCCGTGCCAGCTTTCGGCGAAGGCGACGCCGTCGCGCAGGCGTTCCTCGCCGATCGTGGTGTGGTGAGTGTAGTCGCCGCGCCAGAGTTCGTGCAGGCGGACATCGAAGACCTTGTGGGCGATCTGGGCGCGCAGGCCGCAGGCCTCGACCGTCCCGGCGAGCCGATGCGGCGCGTACCAGATGTCGTTGATCATGGTGATGCCGGACTGGAGCATGTCGGCGCAGCCGGCCTCGGCCAGCAGTGCCCATTCCTCCTCCGTGATGTCCTTCTCCATCCGGAAGGCGACTTCGAGCAGCGCCGCCTTGGCAGCGTGGTCGTCGGTCTGGCTTCGGAAGACCAGAGAGGCCGCGTGCGAATGGCAGTTGACGAAGCCGGGCAGAACAACGCGGCCGGCGCCGCCGATGGTGCGGGCCGGCGCCCAATGCCCCTCGGGCTGGCGCGGGCCGGCATGGAGGATGCGCCCGCCGGCGATCGCGACCTCGCCATCGGGGATCACCGGCATTCCGGGACTGACCGGATAGAGGAATTCGGCGCGCACCAGCAGGTCGATCTCGGTCATGGCGCGGGCTTCTCCATCGGCATGAGCAGGGGAGCTTAGGGCGCGCGCTGTGGAAGGCCAGCGACGCGCCTGCACGGCAGCCTTGCGTCCGCGATCGGTGCTCGCTATGAAATGTTACAACGTAACAAAATATGAGACCCGAGATGGATGGCCGCCTTCCCGTCACCGTGCTCTCCGGCTTTCTCGGCGCCGGCAAGACGACGTTGCTCAATCACGTCCTCAACAATCGCGAGGGCCGCAAGGTCGCGGTCATCGTCAACGACATGAGCGAGGTGAACATCGACGCCGACCTCGTTCGGGCCGGCGGCGGCGACCTGTCGCGCACCGACGAAAAGCTCGTCGAGATGAGCAATGGCTGCATCTGCTGCACCCTGCGCGACGATCTTCTCGCCGAGGTCGGCCGGCTCGCCCGCGACGGCCGCTTCGACTACCTGCTGATCGAGGGCACCGGCATTGCCGAGCCGTTGCCGATCGCCGCGACCTTCGAATTCCGCGATGAGGATGGCTTTTCGCTCTCCGATCTCGCCCGGCTCGACACCATGGTGACGGTGGTCGATGCGGTGAACCTGCTGAAAGACTACGGTTCGCGCGACTTCCTGCGCGAGCGCGGCGAGACGGCCGGCGAAAGCGATGAGCGCACGCTGGTCGATCTCCTGGTCGAGCAGATCGAGTTCGCCGATGTCGTCGTGCTCAACAAGGTCGGCGATGCCGGGCCGGAAGCGGTGGCGCAGGCCGGGCTCGTCATCCGGGCGCTCAACCCGGATGCCAGGCTGATCGAGGCCGATTTCGGACGGGTGCCGCTCGACCAGATCCTCGATACCGGCCTGTTCGACCATGAGAAGGCGCAGGAGCACCCGCTCTGGCACAAGGAGCTCTACGGCTTCAAAGACCATGTGCCGGAGACCCAGGAATATGGGATTTCCTCCTTCGTCTACCGGGCGCGCCGGCCGTTCCATCCGGAAAAGTTCAACGCCTTCCTCGCCCGGACCTGGCCGGGGTTGATCCGGGCCAAGGGGCATTTCTGGCTAGCGACGAGACCTGAATGGGTCGGCGAGATGTCGCTCGCCGGTTCGATCTGCCGCACCGAGGCGATGGGCTTCTGGTGGGCTGCCGTGCCGCGGCCGCGCTGGCCCGACCATCCCGAATGGCGCGCCATCCTGAACCGGCACTGGCACTCGGTCTGGGGCGATCGCCGGCAGGAACTCGTCTTCATCGGCGCAGGGATGGACGAAGGCGCCATCCGCGCCGGGCTCGACGCCTGCCTGCTCGGCGAGACCCCGACCATCTCCTTCAAGCCCGAGCGCTATCGCGATTTGCCCGACCCGTTCCCGGCCTGGCGTCGGGCTACCGCCGCTTGAGACCTCATCCCTTATCGCCCGCCCTGGAGACCACCATGCGACCGCTTTCCCTGTTGTCCACGCTCGCCATCTCGGCCGTGCTGTCGAGTCTGCCGGCCCTTGCCCATGACCATGCCGTGCTGCGCGGCCGGCTGGTCTTCGCCGACCATGAGAAGCCGGTGGTCCGCGTGCTCGATCTCGATAGCGGCGAGGTCACGCTCAGCTTCGACGTGCCCAAGGCCAATCCCGGCTTCGCCACCGCGCAGGGCGGCCGCTTCGTCGTGATCAAGACCGGCGACGATGCCGGTACGCTCCGCTTCCTCGACACCGGCCTGACAATCGAGTCGCATGGCGACCACAACGACATCGAAAAGGGGGCTGTGAAGCTCCTCGACCTGACATTGACCGGCCAGAAGCCGGCCCATGTCATCTCCGGCCATGGCCAGCTCGCTCTGTTCTATGACGGCATCCGCCCCTGGGACGGGCCGAGCACGGCGAAGGCGGTGCTGGTCGCGATCAACGACCTTTCCAAGGACAAGCCGGCGCTGACGGAATGGCCGAGCCCAGGGCCGCAGCACGGCATCGTCGTGCCGCTGGGTGAGGGGCGCTGGCTGATGTCGGTGCCGAACCCGGTCTATGTGAAGGGCGAGGACAAGAGCGCTTCGTCGCGGCCGAATGGTTTCGAGATACTCGATCGCACCAAGGGCGGTTGGGCCAGGCTCGCTTCCTTCAACGACCCGGCCAAGCCGGACGCCTCCTGCAAGCTCTATCATGGTCATGCCGCGGCCGATGGCCGCCATGTCTTCGGCTGCGCCGAGGGGGAGGGCGGCGGCATGCTGGTGCTGTCGCAGGCCGGCGGCAAGTTCGCCGCGCACAAGCTCGCCTATCCGGACGAACGCCGGATCAGCGCGATCAAGGCCAGGGTCGGCGCCAAGTTCATGGTCGCCAATTACGGCAAGACCTCACCCTATGACGGCCTGCTCCGGGTCGACCCGACCGCCAAATCGCTGACCCCGGCCGATATCCTGCCGGTACCGGGCGGCCAGTCGGCCTGCCAGTTCGAGCTCTCCGCAAATGGCCGGCGGCTCGCCAATCTGACTCCGGACGGCAAGCTCAGGGTCTATGACGTCGTCAACTGGAAGGAACTCGCCAGCTTCGACGCGGTATCGGCCTTCGACTGCCAGTACGGCGCCAAGACGCCGACGCCCTCGCTCGCGGTGGTCGGCGGCAGCGCCTATGTCAGCGACCCCACGAACGGTCGAATCCGCGAGTACAATCTCGAGACGCTGAAGCAGGCGCTCGACCTGCCCGTCGAGGGCATGCCGGCCAATCTCGCCGGCAGCGATGCGGGCTGAATACCGATAGGCTTCCGTTCAGCATCCGGGATATAGGCATCCCGGATGCTGCACCGTCTTCCCCGCCATACGCGCCAGGTCATCGCCTATGCCTTTTCGGGCGTGATGGCGGCGGTCGCGCATTATGGATTGCTGATCGGCCTGGTCGAGCTCGGCGGAGCCGACCCCGTTGTGGCCTCGCTGGCCGGCTTTGTGCTCGGCGGCGTCGTTTCCTATGTGCTGAACCGCTGGCTGACCTTCGAGGCGACGCGCAGCCATGGCGAGGCAAGCTGGCGCTTCGGCCTGATCGCCTTCGGCGGCTTCCTGCTGACCGGCGTGCTGATGCACCTTTTCGTCAAGGTCGCCGGTCTGCCCTATCTGCCGATGCAGCTGGTCACCACGCTGATCGTGATGATCTTCACCTTTGCCGGGCACAAATTCTTCTCCTTCGCCGATCGCGAAGGCGCCTGATCAGGCCTGGCCGGCAGCGTAGAGCGCCCAGCCGACCAGCAGCACGCTGACGAAGCTCGCGCCCGTCCGGACATGGTTCCACAGCGTCCACGGGTCGGAATAGGTCTTCCACAGCAACCGCGCGGCCTCGGGATCGGTCGGGATCGTCGCGATGGCGAGCGCCTCGTTCATCGGGACGTTGGCGACGATCGTGAGCAGGAAGGCGCCGGCGAGATAGACGATGGCGGCGAGCGCCAGCAGTAGCGCGACCTGCCCGGCGCCCGCCTGCCACCACAGCCCGGCAGCGATCAGCGCCACGACCGGCGTGCCGAAGAAGGCCGGGAAGAAGATCGCGTTGCGCACGACGATGTTGATGCTCTGCATCGCGGCGATCGCGGCCTTGGGATCGACGGCGTCGAGCGCCCACATCACCGACATCGAATAGGCGTAGAAGAAGCCTGCCATGGCGCCGGCCAAAGCCAGCGTGACGATGGTGAGCGTGAGCGCGAGCGTGGTCATGGCGTTGCAGCCTCCAGCGTCAGCGGCTTGCGGGCCGAAAAGGCCATGCGGTGCGGGTTATGGCCGAAATTCGTGCGGCGTGTGACGCCCTTGAAGCCGGCCGCCTCGACCAGCGCGGTGATGCCGACGGCGCTGTAGGTCGAAAGCCCGTATTGCGCCCGCAGCTTTCGGTAGTCGGAGAAGACGGTGCGGACCAGCCCGCCAAGCGCCGCGACGAGGAAGCCGCCGCGCCAGGCGAAGCCGAGCAATTCGGTCGCGTCGGTCAAGGCTGAGAGATCGGGCGGGATCACGTCGGCGAGAATGAGCTCGCCGCCGGGCTTGAGCTTGGCGAGCCAGGTCGCGAGCGCCCGCTTCAATTCGTCCTCGCCGAGATACTGGATCAGCGAATTGGCGACGACGAGATCGAGCGAATCATCCGGCAGCGCCTCGACCTCCTCCGGTGAGACGACC
Source organism: Allobosea sp. (assembly GCA_035998995.1). Taxonomy (GTDB): domain Bacteria; phylum Pseudomonadota; class Alphaproteobacteria; order Rhizobiales; family Beijerinckiaceae; genus Allobosea. Next base: position 8,509 of record DASYHC010000045.1, on the reverse strand, counting down.
GAGAGATTGGCGAGCCTGCCGAAGCGGGCTCTCAATTTCTCGCGGACGGTCGGGGCTGCCTCGCACAGGATCAACCTGCCGCTGGCAGCGGCGACGAGATCGGCCGAGAGCGCCTCGCCGCAGCCGACATCGAGCACGGCGGCGTCCTTTGACGGCACGGCGGCGGCGATATCCTGCGCGATGCGGCGATAATGCAGGGCCTTGTGGCGATCGGAGACGTAGATCGCGTGCTCGCCGTTCCAGAAATCACGCCAGGACATCGGGTCTCCATATCGAGAATGGCGCAGGTCAGCGCCTCCGCCCTAAGCCCTAGCATGGCTGCGATGACTGTGGAGTCAGGTTGATTGCACGCAAGGTTTGTGCTGCCTCAGGCGAGCCAATAGCTTGCGCCGACCGACCGGAGCCTGCCCGACCATGCTGCTGTTGCCGAAACTGCTGAAGCGTTCGATCCGCAAGGGCCGGCTCACCGTGATCGCTCCGGACGGACAGCGGCATGTCTTCGGGCCGGGGCGGACCGAGTTCAGCTTCGCCGGCAAGCCGGTCGTCGCCGGCGAGGTGACTGTGCGCTTCAAGGATACGAAGATCGAGCGCGAGCTCTTCCTCAATCCAGAATTGGCGCTGGCCGAAGGTTATATGGATGAGCGGATCGAGTTCGAGGACGGCTCGACCATCCACGATCTTCTGACGCTGTTCTGGATCCAGCGCAGCGAATTGCGCAAGCACCCGCTGCAGGCCGCGATCCGCAAGATCCGCTTCAAGATCCGGCGCTGGCGGATGCACAATCCGCTCGGCGTCGCCGGCCAGAAGGTCAAGCACCACTACGACATCCCGACCGATTTCTATCGGCTCTGGCTCGACGAGACGATGACCTATTCCTGCGCGTACTGGCATTCTCCCGATGTCGGCCTGGAGAACGCGCAGAAGGCCAAGCTCCGCCATCTCGCCGCCAAGCTGAAGATCGAGCCCGGCATGCGCGTGCTCGATATCGGCTCGGGCTGGGGCGAGCTCTCGATCTATCTCGCCACGGCCTGCGGGGCGAAGGTGACGGGCCTCAACGTCTCGCCCGACCAGATGGCGGCGGCGCAGAAGCGAGCGGAAGCCGCCGGCGTCGGCGATGCCGTGAGCTTCATCAATAGGGACTATCGTGAGCTGACCGGCAGCTTCGACCGCGTCGTCTCGGTCGGCATGATGGAGCATGTCGGCGTCGCGCATTACCTCGAATATTTCGAGAAGATCCGCGACCTGCTCACCCCCGACGGGATTGCGCTCGTCCACTGCATCGGCCGCGTCGGCCCGCCGGGCTTCACCGGCCCGTTCTTCGACAAGTACATCTTTCCCGGCGGCTATGCCCCGGCGCTGTCGGAGGTCTTCGCCGCGGTCGAGCAGACCGGGCTCTGGCATTCCGACTGCGAGTTCTGGCGCCGGCACTATCACTGGACGCTGGAAGCCTGGCGCGAGCGCTTCATGGCGCATCGGCCGGAGGTGGTGACGATGCTGGGCGAGCGCTTCGCGCGGATGTGGGAGTTCTACCTCTCCGCCTGCTCGATCTCCTTCGACATCGGCGGCGACATGGTCTTCCAGCTGCTGCTCGGCCCGCACAAGAGCGCCGTGCCGGTGATCCGGGACTATGTCACCGAGGCGGAAGCCGAACTGGAACAGCGGGGCTTCTGACGATGGCGGGACAGGTGCTGATCGAGCGGGTCTCGAACCTGCTGCGCGAGGTCGCGGCTGAAGTGGTGATGCCGCGCTTCCAGAAGCTGGCGGAGGCCGAGGTCCGGGTGAAAACGCCGGGCGAGGAGGTCACCATCGCGGATGAAGAGGCAGAGCGGCTGCTCAATCTCCGGCTCCCGGAGCTGTTGCCGGGCTCGCGCGTGATCGGCGAGGAGGCGGTCTCGGCCCGGCCGGAGCTGTTGCAGGGGCTGGGCGAGGGCACTGTCTTCGTGGTCGATCCCGTCGACGGCACCGCCAATTTCGTCAAGGGTAGCCCGTGCTTTTCGATGATGGTAGCGCTGCTGCGCCAGGGCGAGCCCGTCGCCTCCTGGATGCTGAGCCCAGCAACCGATAGGCTCCACGTCGCCGAGCGCGGCTCCGGCGCCTGGGTCGATGGCGAGCGCGTCAGGATCGGGCAGCCGCCGCAATGGACCGGCTTGCGTGGCGGCGTGCTCACCCGCTTCCTGCCGGCCGAGATCAGCGCGCGGGTCAAGGCCAATGGCCGGGATATCGCCGCCATCACCCCGGGCCTGCACTGCGCCGGCGAGGAGTATCCCGCGATCGTGCGCGGCGAGCAGCATTTCGTGGTGTTCTGGCGCGGCCTGCCCTGGGACCATGCGCCAGGCACGCTCTTCCTCGAAGAGGCCGGCGGCCGGGCTGCCCGCTTCGACGGGCGCCCGTACAGACCGGCCGAGCAGGGTTTCGGCATCCTGGCGGCGCAGACGCCGGAATTATGGGACGAGCTGCAGCGGCGGCTGTTCGCGGAGGCTTGAGGGCGCTGACGGGCGGAGCTGGGAAGCGCCGCCCGTCCAATTGCGAAGCCGCGATCCGCCCTTGTCACCGTGCGGCGCTTGCGGTGCCACGCGCAGCTTCGTCGATCACCTCGGCGACGACCTTCGGCTGGGTCATGAAGACCGCGTGGCTGGCAGCGACCTCGGTGACCTTGGCGCCGATGCGCTGGGCCATCTTGCGCAGCATGCGCAGGTCGAACGCCTTGTCGTCGGTTGCGACCACAGCCCAGCTCGGCTTGCTCCGCCAGGCGGCATGGTTCAGCTTCGTGCCGAAGGCCGACATGTTGATCGGCACCTGCGAGTCGCGCAGGAAGGCCGCGTCCGCATCGCTGGTGTCGGCGGCGAAGCCGGCCTTGAACTTGTCCCGGTTGATGAAGCCAAAGCCATCGGCATGCGTCTCGATGACGAATTCGGGCGGCGGCGGGAAGCCGTTGTACTGGTCGGCGGTGGTCTCGCCGGCATCCGGCGACAAGGCGGAGACGTAGACGAGCCCAGCGACCTTCGGGTCGACGCCCGCTTCGGTGATGACCGTGCCGCCCCAGGAGTGGCCGACGAGAATGGTGGGACCATCCTGGCGATCAAGCGCCCGCTTCGTCGCGGCGACGTCGTCCGCCAGCGAAGTAAGCGGGTTCTGGACGATCGTGACCTTGTAGCCGCGACGGACGAGGTCGTCATAGACGCCGCGCCATCCCGAGCCGTCGGCGAACGCCCCGTGCACCAGCACGACATTCCTGACCGGCGCTGTCTGGGCCGACGCGCCGGTAGCCGCAGCGGCCAGGAGTCCGATCGCAGTCGCGGCCGCCAGCAGATTTCTCGTCTTCGTGCTCATGATGCAATCTCCACTCAAATCGCGATAATTGTTATTGCGATATCGATATCGGTAAATGAGGCTGCCCCTCTTGTCCAGCTCGATATCTATCGCGATATTGGTTCTCGCGATTCCGTGAACGGCGTGAGATTTGAAAGGAGCTGGCCATGACACCGGAGCAGGCGAGCGGCCCCGTGCCACTGGAAGATCAGCTCTGCTATGCCGTCTATTCGGCGGGCATCGCGATTCAGCGGGCCTACAAGCCATTGCTCGACGAATTGGGGCTGACCTATCCGCAATACCTCGTTCTCAACGTCCTCTGGCGCCAGGAAGAGCAGGCCGTAGGGGCGATCGCGGAGCGGCTGGCGCTGGAATCGAGCACGCTGACGCCGCTCCTGAAACGGCTTGAAACCGCCGGGATCGTGAGGCGGATGCGCAGCCCCGGCGACGAACGGCAGGTGGTGGTCTCCCTGACCGATCAGGGCCGCGCCTTGCGGTCGAGGGCTGGATGCCTCGGCGATCGGCTGCTGGCGGCATCTGGTCAGACGCCGCAGCATTTGGGGCAGCTCAACCGCGATGTGAGAGAGCTACGCGACGCGGTCTATTCCCATATCGGCGGCTGGCAGTCGCCGGTCTGAGCGACGTTGGCGCATGGCTGGCTCACCCAGCAGGCATCGCCGACATGTCGAGGAAGACGGCTTCGAAAGTGTGGCCGTCGGCGTCCTCGAAGGCGCGGTTGTAGAGCCAGCCCATATCGGTCGCCGGCCGCGGATCGGCCTTGCCACCGGCATCTGCCGCAGCCTTGACCACGGCATCGACCGCAGCGCGGCTTTCCTGGGTGAGCGCGAGCAGGACCTGCGCCCCGGCATGGGCATCGGCGACGGGTTTGCTGACGAAGGTCGCGAAATAATCGCGGGTGAGCAGCTGGAAAGTGATCGCCTCGGACCAGACCATGCTCGAGGACTGGTGGTCACTGAAATCGGGGTTCTGCTTGCAGCCGATCGCCTCGTAGACGCGGGTTGCGGCCGCGATGTCGGTGACGGGCAGGTTGACGAAGATCATCCTGGACACAGTGGCTCTCCTTCTCGCTGGGTTGGGGGGCGTCAAAGGTTCTGCTGCAGGATCCGCCCGTTCGGATGGACGCAGATCAGCTCCAGCCGGCCATCGCCGACATTCTCGAAGCGATGCGGGATGTCAGGTGCGGCGACGACGATGTCGCCGGGATGGCCGCGCGTCCTTTCGCCCCCGACGGTGAACTCGGCCTCGCCCTTCCGGACGATCCAGGTTTCGGAATAGGGGTGGACGTGCAGCATCGAGCCCTGGCCCGGTTCTGCGTCGACGATGAAGAATGAGACGGGGCTGTCGAGCGCCGCGCCCTCGAAACGCACCGTGCGATTGGCGCCGCGCTGCTGGTCTTCGGACCGAAGGACGTTGAACATAGCTGCCTCCGTGGTTGATCGTGGAGCAATTTATCTTGACGGAAAGATATATAGCTGGGATATATCTTTCCGTCAAGATAATTATCTCTGCGCCAAGATACCTTGGCGAGCGAACTCGCCTTCCTGCAGCCGCTCGATGCATGGGAGCAGACGTTGCTGGCCGGGCTGCTAGCCAAACCGATCCTCGGGATCGAAGGCCGAGCGACGAAAAAGGACGCCGGCGTCAGCGCTCCGTGAAGTCGAGCGCCAGCAGCGCCTCGTCGATATAGCGGCCGTTCACGAAGAGCGCCTTGGGCTGGATGCCGTAGAGGCGGAAGCCGAGGCTCTCATAGAGCCGGCGGGCGGCGTGATTATCGGCGCCGACATCGGCGTGGAGGATCGCGACATGCTGGCGCGCATGGGCGATCAGCGTGCCGATCAGTCTTGTGGCCGTGCCCCGTCCGCGCTGGTCCGGCTGCAGGTAGACGCCCCAGAGCAGGCCGATATGGCGGTGCTTCTCGCCCTCATAGGCGAGAAAGCCGGCGATGCCGACAAGGTCCGGGCCCGAGAAGGCGCCAAAGACCAGGCTCGGCGCCGGCGGCGTCAGGCGTTCGGTGAAGCGCTCCGGCGGGCGAGCCGATTCCTCGGCGAGGCTGGCGCCGAAAGCCTCGGGTGTATCCGCCAGTCCGGCGAGGCGGAGGATGCGAAAAGCCTCGGCGTCGGAGGCGCCGAGGGCTCTGATCGTTATGCTGGCCGGTTCAGGCATGGGTGGACGAGAGCATGGGGCCCTCGTCCACCGCAAGTCAGGCCTCACCGTTTCAGGTTGACGAGCACCACGCCGGCGAGAGCCATGGCGCCGCCGATCAGGCCGAGTGCGGTCGGAATCTCGCCGAGCCAGAGGAAGCTGATCAGCATCGCCGCCGGCGGCACGCAGTACTGGAAGTTGGCGGCGCGGGCGGCCGGCAGGCGCGACAGGGTGATCGCCCAGGTGCCGTAGGCGACGACGCTCGAGACCAAAGCAAGCCAGATCACCGACCAGATCGCCTGCGCCGGGGCGGCCGGCAGTTGCTCCAGCGCGCCGGGCATGAATGGCGTGAGCGCGAGCCCGCCGAGCGCCATGTTCCAGGCCGCGACGGTGAGCGGCTTGTGGCGGGCGAAGAGCGGCTTCTGCACCACGGTCGAGACCGAGTTGCACAAGGCGGCGCCGAGGATCAGCAGAACGCTGATACCGATATTGAGATCGAGCCCGTTGCCGAGGGCGATCACGCCGATGCCGGCGAAGGCGAGCGCTGTGCCGGCCCAGGCGAGGGCGCTGAAGCGCTCGTTCAGGACCAGCATGGCGAGCGCCGCCGTCATGATCGGATTGGTGTTGATGATGAAGCTCGCCGCGCCCGCCGGGACGACGCGCTGGCCGAGATTGAGGAAGATCGCATAGAGCGCGATGAAGACGATGCCGCCGGTGAGGAAGCGCCAGATGTCGGCGCGCTCGGGCAGCTTCGGCCGCGTCACGATCAGGAAGAGCGCGGCGAAGACGCCGGCGATGGCAAAGCGCAGCGCCGCCAGTTCGAGCGCGCCGAAGCCGGCGAGGCCGGCCCGGATCGCCGGGAACGACGAGGCCCAGGCGATCACGGTGAAGGGGATAGTGAAGAGCAGCATGGCGTCGAGGGTGGAGCCGGGCCGGGAGGACGCGGCGGAGGGGACGGTTGTCATGGGAGACTCCAAGGCGATTTTCCTCAGCCCTCATCCTTCGAGACGCGATCTGCGATCACTCCTCAGGATGAGGGCTGAGCCGTGGTTCCCCTTCGATAAGCGCCTCGGCGAGCTGATTGACAAACGAGTAATTCAATGACGAGCTGTGAGTATGGATCACAGCTCGCCGCTTCCACCACTCGACACGTTGCGCGCCTTCGAGGCCGCTGCCCGCTCCGGCAGCTTCTCGGCCGCGGCCGAAGCGCTGAACCTCACCCATGGCGCGGTCTCGCGGCAGGTCGCCAAGCTCGAGCACTGGCTCGGCCTGCGCGTGTTCGAGCGCCAGGCGCGCGGCGTCGCGCTGACGCCGGAGGGGCAGCGCCTGTTCCAGCGCACGCAGGAGGCCTTCCAGGTCTTCGCCGATTCCTCCGACCGCTGGAGCGAACCGCGCGGGGCGGCGGTGGTGCGCTTCAGCGCGACGCCGTCGGTCTGCTCGCTCTGGCTGATGCCGCGCTGGCAACGTCTTGAGAGCGGCGATCCCGCTGTGCGGATCATGCTGCAGGTCGACCATCGCAAGGTCGACCTCGAGGAGGAGGGGATCGACCTCGCCATTCGCTGCGGTCGCGGCGGCACGCCGGGCCGGGTCTCGGTGCAGCTCTTCGAGGAGTGGTGCTACCCCGTCGCCTCGCCGGAGCTGGCGAAGGCGATCGGCGAAGGCAGGCCCGAGCGCTTCCTCGACCAGCCGCTGATCCATGATTCCGACGCCGCCGGCTGGCGCGCCTGGTTCAATGCGCAGGGGCTCGACTTCCGGCCGCGAGCGAACGATCGGCGCTTCGAGGATTACAACCTCGTGCTCGACGCAGCTGCCTCGGGGCTCGGCGTCGCCCTGTCGCGCCCGCCGTTGGCGCAGGCACAGGTCGATGCCGGACGGATCGCAAGGGTCGATCAGCGCACCGCGCTCAATCCGGTCTCCTACTGGCTCGACCGGCCGATGGGCCAGCCGCGCCCGGCGGCTGTAGCGCTGGCGACGCGGATCGCGACGGAGGCCGGGCTGCCGGCGAGCAAGCTCGCGGGGTTCCTGAGGACCGAGGCGAAGGCGGCCTAGGAGACCGCCTCCGGCAGCAGTGCGGGGACCTTCCGGTCGACTTCGTCAGGAACCAGTCGATCCCGATCGAGATGCTCCCGCATCTCCTCTGCGAGGGCGAAGAAGCGGTCGCGCACGGGCCTGGCATGCGGATTGGCCTGCTCGATAGCCATGAAGACGGCGGGACTGTCATGGCGAACCATCTCGGTCGCGCGCATCAGGAGGTCGAAGCTCGCCGTGGTCATGCGGCGCGGCAGGGGCTCCATGCGGACCAGGATCTTGGCGATGAGATGGGTCAGGCCCTGGACCAGCGCCGCCTCGCGGTCATGCGCCTCCGGCGTAGTCATGACGACCTTCAGGTGCAGCACGCGGCGCAGGAAGGCGGCGATGCGCCAGGCGCTGCGGCCGCGGATCGGGCAGATCGCGATCTTCAGGCCGGCAATGCCGTCGCGGCCGCTCTGCGGGCCGAAGAGCGGATGGGTACCGACGATCTCGACGTCATCGGGCAGCTCGGCCAGCATGGTCGCGGCCGGGCCGATCTTGACCGAGCCGACATCGACGACGATCGCCCCGGCGCGCAGATGCGTCCGCAAGGTCGCGATCGCCTCGGAGAGGGCTGAGACCGGCACGGCGAGGATGACGATGTCGCAGGCGGCGATCTCGGCCGGGTTGGCGGCGATGATGCCGCCCGAGGCTGCATCCGCCGGTAATGCCGGGTCGAAGGCGAGCAGGCGGCAATGCGGCTTGAGATGACGGGCGATCAGGCGACCGAAGGCGCCGAAGCCCATCAGGCCGACGGAGGGATTGGTGGTGTTCGGGGCAAGCATCGCGTGGTCCTCTGGAGGGGCCGCGATGCCGGGTGACTGCCTGATTTCAACCGCCAGCGCGGCGGTTGAGACATGAAAATGCCACCGCCTCTATGAGGACGGGGCGTAATAGTTGCGGGCGAGCAGGCAGACGAAAGTCATGACGCGCTTAGAGCGCGCGCCATGCCTGCTGTCAATGGCCG
>DASYHC010000026.1:0-147760 GCA_035998995.1 Allobosea sp. | reverse complement strand
GCCTCGCTGCGCTCGTCGATCGAACGCATGTGCTGGGCCGAACCATGATAGGCCTGCACGCCACGGAAGCGCAGGGTGTTGCTGCGCGCCACCGCTTCGGCAAGCCGGACCGCCGCCTCGCCGGGCGCGACGCCGCAGCGGCGGCCGCCAATGTCGAGCTCGACCAGCACATCGAGGACGACGTCGTTGCGAGCGGCGGCTTCCGCCGCCTCGCGCACGCCGTCGATATGGTCGACGCAGAGCCCGATTCGGGCGTCGCGGGCGAGCTTGGCCAGCCGGTCGAGCTTGGCGGCGCCGGCGATCTCGTTGGTGACGAGCACGTCGGTGACGCCGCCGGCGACCAGGATCTCCGCCTCGCCGACTTTCTGGCAGCATTGCCCGACCGCGCCATGGGCGATCTGACGCAGCGCGATCTCGGGGCTCTTATGCGTCTTGGCGTGCGGGCGCAGGCGCATGCCGCTGGCCTCGGCAAAGGCCGCCATGGTGACGAGATTCCGCTCGAAGGCGTCGAGATCGATGATCAGTGCGGGGGTATCGATCTCGGCGAAGGACTGTCCGGGCCGGGCCGGCGGGGAAAGGGGCATGGGCTCTCGAATCTGGTGAATCAACTCATGGCTATCGGACGTCAGCTTCGTGTCCGGAGCAAGACCGGCAGTGGCGCTCGCATGGCGGCCATGTTAGGCCGCGCCCCATGAAGATCGGCCGCGTCACCGACGACACCCTTGCGCTCTTTGCCCGCGTCTGGCGCGAGCGCGGACGGCAATACCTGCCGCAAATGCTCTCCATCCTCGCCCTCGTCGTGGTCATCGCGGCGACAACGAGCTTCTATCCGCTGCTGATCAAGGCGGCCTTCGACGCCTTCGCCGACCCGCTGACGGCCGAGGCGACCGGCTTCGTGCGCCGCGCCGAGCGGCTGGTCTCGAAATCGCTCGGCATCGAGATCGGCGTCGTCAACGCCGTTGCCGTGGTCGTGGTGATCGTCACCGCGATCAAGGGATTCTCGCTGCTGACTCAGACGGTGATGACCAACAGCGTCGTCAGCCGGATCGAGGCCGACATGCAGAGCGCGCTGTACGCGCATCTGATCGATGCCGACCTCGCGCAGCTTCAGAGGGAAAACCCCGCCTCGCTCACCCAGCGCTTCACCACCGACTTCACCTTCGTCAAAGAGGCGCTGACGCGGCTGGTCAACATCGCCGTCCGCGATGTGATGACGGCGATCGCGCTGGTTGGCGCCATGCTCTGGATCGACTGGAAGATGACGGCAGTGGTGCTGCTGATCGCCCCGATCGTCGCCCGCCCGATCGGTCGGATCGGCAAGAAGCTGCGCCGGATGGCGATGTCGCAGCAGGAGCAGACCGGCATCATGGCGAGCCTGGTGACCGAGAGCCTGCAGGGGGCGCGCGTCGCCAAGACCGATTCGCTCGAACCCTATCTCAAGGATCGCGCCGCTTCCGCCTTCGAGACGATCCGGACGCTGAAGATGAAGGCGGCGAATGCCCGCGGCCGGCTCGACCCGCTATTAGAGGTCGCCGGCGGCATCGCGGTTGCCGGCGTACTCGCCGCGATCGGCGTGCGCATCACTTCGGGCACCTCCACCGTTGGCGACTTCACCGGCTATGTCTCGGCGTTGCTGCTGGCAGCGCAGCCGATGCGCTCGCTCGGCAATCTCAACGCCATCGTCCAGGAGGCCGGTGCCTCGCTGAAGCGCTATTATGCGCTGATCGACGAGAAGTCGCTCATCACCGAGCGCCCGGACGCCACGCCGCTCGCAGTCAATGGCGGCGAAGTTGCCTTCCGCGATCTGCGCTTCCGTTATCGCGATGATCAGCGTGGCCTTGAGGGCATCGATCTCGTCGCCGAGGCCGGCAAGACCACCGCGCTGGTCGGCCGTTCCGGCTCGGGCAAGTCGACCATGTTGGCGCTGGTGCCGCGGCTTTACGATGCCAGCGAGGGCAAGGTCGAGATCGACGGGCAGGACATTCGCGACGTGACCCTGCGCAGCCTGCGCGGGCAGATCGGCGTGGTCAGCCAGGATGTCGTGCTGTTCGACGACACGGTGCGCGCCAATATCGGCTTCGGCCGCCCCGGCGCGAGCGAGGCCGACATCATCGCGGCGGCCAAGGCCGCGGCGGCACATGATTTCATCATGGCGATGCCGGAGGGCTATGACAGCCGGGTCGGCGAGCGCGGCTCGCGGCTCTCTGGCGGCGAGCGCCAGCGCCTCGCCATCGCCCGTGCCATCCTCAAGGACGCGCCGATCCTGTTGCTCGACGAGGCGACGAGCGCGCTCGACACCGAGTCGGAGCGGTTGGTGCAGGAGGCTCTGGCGGAGCTGATGAAGGGGCGGACCACGCTCGTCATCGCGCACCGGCTCTCGACCGTGCGCGAGGCCGACCAGATCGTCGTGCTCGACGAGGGCAAGGTGATCGAGACCGGTGACCATGACGGGCTGATCGCCCGCGACGGCGCCTATGCGCGGCTCTACCGCTTGCAATTCGCGGAGGGGTAGAGCCATCCGCCTCGAAACCGAACGCCTCATCCTCGATCTGCACGGCATTGAGCAGTTCGAGGCGCTCTGCCAGATGTGGGGCGATGTCTCGGTGGTGCGCCATATCGGCCAGCCCTCGACCATGCAGGAAGCCTGGATGCGGCTGCTGCGCTATCGCGGGCTCTGGCCGCTGCTCGGCTATGGCTATTGGGCGCTGACCGAGAAGGCGAGCGGGCGCTTCGTCGGCGATCTCGGTTTTGCCGATTTCCACCGGGCGATCGAGCCGTCGATCCGGGGCGTTCCAGAAGCCGGCTGGGTGCTCGCGGGCTGGGCGCATGGCCAGGGCTTTGCGAGCGAGGCGCTCAGTGCCGCGCTGAGCTGGCTCGACGGGCAAACCGGGCATGAAAGCTCGGTCTGTCTGATCGCCCCGGAGAACGGGCCTTCGCTGCGGCTCGCGCAGCGCTTCGGATTCCGCGACGAGCGGGCCGTCAGCTTCCTGGGGCAGGAAACGCTGCTGCTTCGGCGCGAGCGGCCGGAGAAGCGTTGAGGTAGCGCGCGGGCTTCGATACAAGCATGGCGGGCATGCGGCGGGCGCGAGCTTCTGCTGACAGGACTTGCCACATTCGGCTGGCAGTGTCCCGGCTTAAAAATTTGAAAGAGACTTTGCCGTGACGACCTCCACTCCCGCCGCCGCACCGGCGCGCAAGGCCACACGTCGCGAATGGCTCGGCCTGATCGCCATCGCCATGGCCTGCATGATCTATTCGATGGACCTGACGGTGCTGAACCTTGCAGTGCCGACGCTGACGCGCGAGCTGAAGCCGTCGGCAAGCCAGTTGCTGTGGATCATCGACATCTACGGCTTCATGGTCGCCGGCTTCCTGATGACCATGGGCACGCTCGGCGACCGGATCGGCCGGCGCAAGCTCCTGCTGATCGGAGCGGCCGCATTCGGCGTCGCCTCGGCGGTCGCCGCCTTCTCGACCAGCACCGAGATGCTGATCGTGATGCGGGCGCTGCTCGGCATCGCCGGGGCGACGCTGGCGCCCTCGACGCTCTCGCTGATCGCGGTGATGTTCGAGGACGAGACCGAGCGCACCTTCGCGATCTCGATGTGGATCGCCAGCTTCTCGGCCGGGGCCGTCATCGGCCCGCTGATCGGCGGCGCGCTGATCGAGTATTTCTGGTGGGGTTCGGTCTTCCTGATCGCGGTGCCGCCGATGCTGATCCTGCTTGTGATCGGCCCGATCCTGCTGCCTGAGTACAAGGCGCCGCAGGCCGGCAAGCTCGACCTCCCGAGCGCGCTGCTGTCGCTGGCGGCGATCCTGCCGGTGATCTACGGGGTCAAGCACTGGGCCGAGTTCGGGTTCTCGGCCTATGCGGCTGCCTGCGTCGTCGCCGGGTTCGTGTTCGGCGTCATCTTCGCGCGCCGGCAGAAGCGCCTTGCCGATCCAATGGTCGATCTGACCCTGTTTCGGATCCGCGCCTTTCGCGCGGCGCTGGCGATCAACCTCGCCGGCATCATGGTGATGTTCGGCAGCTTCATCTTCCTGGCGCAATATTTCCAGCTCGTCGCCGGCCTGACGCCATTGGAGGCGGGACTCTGGTCGTTGCCATCGGCGATCGCCTTCACGCTCGCCTCTTTCGCCGTGACGCCGCTGACCATGCGCTTCAAGCCGGCGACACTGATGGCGGGCGGCATGGTGCTCTCGGGGCTCGGCTTCGCCTGGCTCGCCTTCGCGCCTAACCTCGTCCAGATCGTCGCCGCCTCGATCGTGTTCTCGATCGGCTTCACGCCGGTGATCGCGCTGACGACCGGCATCGTGGTCGGCTCGGCGCCGCAGGAGCGCGCCGGCGCGGCCTCGGCCATGTCGGAGACCAGTGCCGAGCTCGGCGGCGCCCTCGGCATCGCCATTTTCGGCAGCCTGGGGGCGGCGCTCTATCGCCACCGCATGGCCGATCTTTCAGTTGCTGGCGTCGATGGTGCGACCCTCGCGCCGGCGCGCTCGACCCTGGGCGGTGCACTGGCGGCAGCCGAGCAGCTGGCGCCGGATCAGTCGGCGCATCTGATCCAGGCGGCGCGCGAGGCCTTCATGACCGGCTTCCATGCTGTCGCGCTGATCGCGATCGCCGGCATGGTCTTCTGCATCGCCGTGGCGCTGACGACGCTGCGCAATGCAAGACCGTCGGGGGCCCATTGAGCCGAGGCGTCATTCTCGGGCGGAGCGTAGCGCAGACCCGGGAATCTCTGGACGAGAGGGCGCCGGCCAGAGCCTCCTCCGGCCTGAGATGCCCGGGTCAAGCCCGAGCATGACGGGTCGGCTCAGGGCTCGCGCAGCAGCGCTTCGGCCGCGGCGGGAAAGCCGCGGAAGGAGAGTGGCAGCGCGACCTCGCGCTTGCCGGCGTCGAGATAGCGCATCTGGCCGGCTTCGCCGAAACCGCGCCAGCGCTTGAAGACGTCGTCGCTCAGGCTGGCCTCGGCGAAGCAGCCGCCCGGCAGGCAACGCTGGAAGATCGCGGTCGCCTCGTCCTTGTCGGAAACCGTTACGCGCACGCTGGCCTTGTCGCCGAGCGACAGGTTCGGCGGCACCTGGATGACGAGTTTGATCGGCTCGTCCTTGACCGGCCGGCCGATGGCGACGAGCGCGATAGGGCCGCGCTGGCCCTGCTGCTCCAGGGTCTGGACGATCTCGCAGACACGGGTGGCAACGCTCGTCTGGCAACGCATGACCCAATCGCCATAGGTCGCGGTGGTGTTGTCGGGCTGGGAGACGGCGCCGGGCGTCGGCGTTGCCTGGGCCTGAGCCGGCCGCTGCGGGGCAGGGGCGGGGCGCTGGGCCGGCGCCTGGGCGAGCGCTGTGCCTGCGAGGAGGACGGCGGAGAAAGCGAGGACGGTCTGTCGTCTCAGCATGGCGGCAATGGTCCGGGAGCGGCGATAGCCGAGTTCAAGACCATGACCGGGCGTGACGCAAGCTGGAGTTCAGAACCGGTCTCAGGGATGCCAGCCGGTCTCCTCCGCCGGGGCCTCGTCCTTGGCTTCCTGGGCTCGCGCTTCCTCGACCACTGCAAAGACCGCTCGTAGCGCTGCTTCGACGCCTTCGCCTGACGCGGCCGAGAGCGCGATCGGCGTGCGCCCGCAGGCGCGCTTCAGCCGGGCGAGCTGCTCCTTGCGCGCCTCGGGCGTCAGCGCATCGACCTTGGAGAGCGCGACGATCTCCGGCTTCTCGTCGAGATCGGCGCCATAGGCGGCGAGCTCCTTGCGCACGGTCTTGTAGGCTTTGCCGGCATGCTCGGTCGTGCCTTCGACCAGATGCAGCAGCACGCGGCAGCGCTCGATATGGCCGAGGAAGCGGTCGCCGAGGCCGTGGCCCTCATGTGCGCCCTCGATCAGGCCGGGGATGTCGGCGAGCACCATCTCGCGCGCGTCGACACGAACGACGCCGAGGCCGGGATGCAGCGTGGTGAAGGGATAATCGGCGATCTTCGGCTTCGCAGCCGTCACCGTGGCAAGGAAGGTCGACTTGCCAGCATTGGGCAGGCCGACGAGACCGGCGTCGGCGATCAGCTTGAGGCGCAGCCAGACCCAGCGCTCCTCGCCGGGCAGCCCGGGATTGGCATGGCGCGGCGCCTGGTTGGTCGAGGTCTTGAAATAGGCGTTGCCGAAGCCGCCATTGCCGCCCTTGCACAAGACGAAACGCTGGCCGGGCTCGGTCAGGTCGGCGATCAGCGTCTCGCCATCCTCGTCGAGGATCTCGGTGCCCGGCGGCACCTTGAGCACGATTGGCGGGCCGTTGGCGCCGTGCCGGTCCTTGCCCATGCCGTGCTCGCCGATCCGGGCCTTGAAGTGTTGCTGGAAGCGGAAGTCGATCAGCGTGTTCAGGCCCTGGACGCATTCGACCACGACGTCGCCGCCGCGCCCGCCATCGCCGCCATTGGGCCCGCCGAACTCGATGAACTTCTCGCGCCGGAACGAGACGCAGCCGGCGCCGCCGTCACCGGCCTTCACATAGATCTTGGCTTGGTCGAGGAATTTCATGGAGGAGTAGGTAGTCGCATGAGCGCTGGAGAGCAATGCGTCGCATGTCTCTCCAGGCCAGCGGGATAGCGCTTCACGCAGAATTATGTTGCAGTGCAGCAACGAATGCCCATCTCGGACGTTGTCACCCGCCAGCGCCGCTCCGGCAGCTGACCGAGCAAGGGCCATGACCATGCGCAAGCTCTCCGACACGATCGCCCGACTATCGGCCTATCGCACCCAGCTGGGGGCGGGGGCGAGTGGGGATGCGTCCAGCCGCCTCGGCATCTTGCCGGATTTCGGCAGCAACCCCGGCGCGCTTCTCGCCAGGACATATGTCCCGCGCGAGCTTCCTGCCGGCGCGCCGCTCGTCGTGGTGCTCCATGGCTGCACCCAGACCGCGTCCGGCTACGATCTCGGCTCAGGCTGGTCGACCCTGGCCGAGCGCGACGGCTTCGCATTGCTGTTTCCCGAGCAGCAACGCGCCAACAACGCCAATCTCTGCTTCAACTGGTTCGAACCAGGCGACACGCGACGCGGAAAGGGCGAGGCGCTGTCGATCAGCCAGATGATCGGTGCCATGATCACGCGCCATGGTCTCGATCGCGACCGGGTCTTTATCACCGGATTGTCGGCCGGCGGCGCCATGGCCGGCGTCATGCTCGCAACCTATCCCGAGCTCTTCGCCGGTGGTGCGATCATCGCCGGACTACCCTACGGAGTCGCGGCGACCATTCCCGAAGCCTTCGACCGCATGCGCGCGCATGGGCTGCCAGGGGAGAAAAAGCTGCAGGATCTGGTGAGCTCCGCCTCGCAGCACGAAGGGCCCTGGCCGACGCTCTCGATCTGGCAGGGCAGCGCCGATCGCACTGTCGCCCCTGCCAATGCCGCGGCGCTCATCGCGCAATGGCGCGGCGTTCACGGTTTGCGGGCCGAGCCGTCGGCGAGCGAATCGGTCGACGGCCACCGGCGGCGTGTCTGGCGCGACGCAGCGGGCCGCGACCTGATCGAGGAGTACAGCATTGCCGGAATGGGCCATGGCACGCCGATCGCCGGCGATGGCATTGGCCGGAGCGGCCCGTTCATCCTGGCTGCCGGGATTTCCTCGACACGCCGGATCGCCCGGTTCTGGAATCTCTCGCCGGAAACGACCGATGCCGTACCGCGATCTGCAGCTGCTGCGGCGTCGCTCCCGGAGCCTGCGATTGCGGGCGTCGCGCCGGATGGCCCACGTAAAGTGTCATCGCATGCCGGTTCTGCAGGCTCACAGCAGGCGGCTGCCATGGGCGTGCGAAAGGTCATCGAGGACGCGCTGCGCTCAGCCGGGCTGATGCGGTAACAAAGTTCCTCGGCCCCGCCCCCCGAGGGCGGGACCGAGCGCGTCAGGCCATGCAGGGCTCTTCGCTGAAGCTGTCAGCCTGCTGCTGCTGTTCGGCAGCTGGCAGCGGCGCCCAGCCGGAGGCGCTCCAGCTCTTCAGCGCCGCCCAGGTCGAGCGGTCGAGCCGGTACTGCTCGCAAGGGAACAGTCCGCCACGCGCCGGCAGCGACTTGAGGAAGGAACCCTCCTGCCGAAAGCCGCTCTTCTCCAGCACCCGGCGCGAGGCCGGGTTGATGACGCGGGTGTCGGCCTCGATCGCGTCGATCTCGACCAGCGAGAACATCGTGTCGATCAACGCCTGCACGGCTTCGGTGGCGTATCCCTTGTTCCAGTGGGGCGTGCCGAGCCAGTAGCCGATGAAGGGCCGCCCGGTCGCCTGCTTGTGCGCGCCGATCATCCCGATCAGCTCGTTGGGCTTCTCGCGCGGGGTGATCGCCAGCACGAGATGCTCGCCCAGCGCATTGCCCTTGCGCGTCGCGAAGACGAAGGGGTCGGCCGCCTGGGTCGGATAGGGATGCGGGATCGAGGCGGTCATCTCGGCGACGGCCTTCTCGCCGGCGAGGCGCAGAATGGCGGTGGCGTCGGCGATCCGCGGCCAGCGCAGCCACAGCCGCCTGGTCTCGAGCCGGAAGACGTCGTCTCTCGTCAATTCGGGGAACATCTTGGTCTCTCCGTCGGCGCAAACGAAAGGGGGAGATGAGACTTGGTCCCATCTCCCCCTCGCTGACCTTCGGGAAACCCGTTTCGGGCTTTTATTCCCTTGATCCGTCCGGTTCGATGGAACCGGCGGATCGAGAACATTCCCTATCCGCCGTTTATTCTGCGGCCTCTTGGGCCGGGACTACGTTCACGAAAGCTCGGCCGAGCTTCGTCGTGAATCGGACGCGACCGTTCGACGTGGCAAAGAGCGTATGGTCTTTGCCCATGCCGACGTTCACGCCGGCATGCCATTTGGTGCCGCGCTGACGAATGATGATGTTGCCGGCCACGACCGCCTGGTCGCCGAAACGCTTTACGCCGAGACGCTTGCTTTCGGAGTCGCGACCATTGCGCGACGAGCCGCCTGCTTTTTTGTGAGCCATAACGCCCTACCTCAAAAACTCTTCAGTCCGTGTAACCCGAATCGGCGGCAAAAGCCACCCCGACCGGGCGTGAAAGCTTCGCGGAGCCTGTCAGCGCCGGTCAGTAGTCTTCGCCGGAGGCGAGCTCGGCCTGGTCGGCCTTGGCCCGCGGCGGCTTGCCGGCGAGCAGCTCCTTGGCCTGCTCGACCCACTCCTCGCGGGTGGCGCGGCCACGCAGCTTCAGCTCTTCGTCCCACTTGGCGACGTCGGCCTCGGTCCAGGCGGCGATGTCGTTCCAGGAGGTGATGCCGGCGGCGCGCAGCTTCTTCTCGATGGTCGGGCCGACGCCCGAGATCAGCGAGAGATTGGAGGCGTCGAGGCCCTCGGCCTTGGCTTCCGCCTTGGCCTTGGCAGGCTTGGCCGCGGCCTTGCCCTTGACGGCTTCGCTGCCGGCCTTGAGCGCGACGGGGGCGACTTCGCCCTTCTTCATCTCCGGCTTCTTGCCGCCGGTGAGGATATCAGTGATGCGGATCACGGTCAGCTCGGCGCGGAAGCCGCGCTTGCGCTTGGAATTCTGGCGGCGGCGCTTCTTGAAGGCGATGACCTTCTCGCCGCGGGCCTGCTCGACGATCTCGCCGGCTACGGTGATGTCACCGAGGAAGGGAGCGCCGATCGTCGACTTCTCGCCATCGGTCAGCATCAGGACGGAGCCGAAAGCGACGGTGTCGCCCGGATTGCCCTCGATCTTGGCGACGGTGATGCGGTCATTGGCGGCGACGCGGAACTGCTTGCCGCCGGTCTTGATGACTGCGAACATCTTAGTGTTCTCCATGTTGAGCCCCGCCCTGTCATGAGCCCTCGAAGGGGCGCACGCGGGACGGCTTTTTGGCAGTCGGTTGCGTGGTCGGGTTTGCTCTTGAAGCTCGCTGAGCCGGCCGCTCGAAGCGGCGCCATCGGCGGTAGCCAAAAGAGATCAGGCGCAGGTTTCCCCACGCCGGACGCGGCTTCCTAGTCGCGCACGGGCGATGCGTCAAGGAAAAGCAGCATGGCGGCGCAGGATTTCAGTGCTGTGACAGCGCTGTGGATGCATCGCACCTGAAAGGCTTGTGCGAAGGGGGCACGTTGTGTAGTAACCAGCCCGCTTCGACCAGAGCGACCGCGGACAGGTGGCAGAGAGGTTGAATGCACCGCACTCGAAATGCGGCATACCCGCAAGGGTATCGGGGGTTCAAATCCCTCCCTGTCCGCCATCGATCCCGCAAGGGGTTGATTTCCCAGAGATCTTAGGCAAATCAAGAGCTTGCAGACGCCCGAGTGGTACACACGGGTGGTACATAATGGCTCTCGCAATGGCCCGTCCCTGGAAGCACCCGAAGACCGGCATCTACTGGCTCCGCAAGCGCGTCGCGGATGAGTCGGAGGATGGCTCATGCTCTCCGACGATACGTTGCGCCGCCTCGCCGATCTGACCGGCACCACGGGGACCTGGAACTGCCCGACCTTCACGGTGATCGAAGGCAGGCATAGCCATGGCCGCAGAATGACCGCAGGATGGTCCGGACATGTCCATCGCGCCACAAGCACCGCGGCGCTGGACCGAACGCGAGATGGCGTCGGGCCGCTATACGGCGCAGGCGGCGCAAACACTGAAGCTGGGCAAACCGAGCCAGCATGCATCGCTCCGCCTGTTGGCGAGTGCCGGCAACCGGCTGCTCGCCGGGACAGATGCGGGTTATCCGGGCATCGTGCCGGGCCGGTCGCTGCATGACGAGCTGGCGCAATTCGTTGCCGGTGGCCTCAGCCCGTTTCAGGCACTGGCCATCTCCTGCGAGCGGGGACCGCGCTTTCTGGGCATGGCTGCAACGGCCGCGTCGCCGAAGGCGCGGGCGCCGACCTCGTGATGCTCGATGCCGATCCTACGCGCAACATCGCCAACAGCCCCCGTATCGCAGGCGTCATGGCGCGGGGACGATGGTTCGCCGCCGGCACACCGATGGCCGCCTGAGCGGATGGATACTTCGCGAGTTACCGGGCCTCGGCAGCCAATGCGGCGACGGCATCGACCAAGCGGGCGATGTCGCCTTCGCTCGTGAGATAGCTGACCGATGCGCGCGCGATCCCGGCGAGCCCGCGCGCCTGCATATCGAAGGGCGTATAGGCTGGCCCGTTGGCTCCGACCGCAATTCCCCGGGCCGCCAGCCGGTTCTTGACCTCGTTGGGGTCGAGATCGCGGATTGTGAATGAAACCAGGCCGGATCGCTCCTGCCCGAGGTCGTGGATCGTCACGCCGCTGATCGAAGCCAGTTCGGAACGCAACCGGGGCGCGACGAAGTCGATCCGTGCGCGGATCGCCGGCACACCGAGCGCCAGCGCCTCGCGTAACGCGTTGCCAAGCCCGAGCAGCAGCGCAATGGGAGCCTCACTGGTCTCGAAGATCCTGGCATCGTTTCGCGGCGTCGGTCCCTGCGCCGTCCAGGGCGCGGAGAGGACATCGTGGAAGACTGGCCTCAACTGTGGCTGGAAGTATTTGCGAACATAAAGGATCGCCGTTCCGCGCGGCCTGCGAAGATGCTTGCGCCCAGCGCCCTTCAGCACGTCGCAGCCGATCGCCTCGACATCGACCGCAATCTGTCCGAGCGCCTGGCCGGCATCGACGAAGTAGGGAATGCCGGCTGCGCGCGCGACCCGGCCGACCGCCGCTGCATCGTTGATCAGTCCGCCGTTGGCGGGCAGCCATGTCAATGCGATCAGCCGGACGCGCCCGTCGAGCATGGCGGCGAGCGCCTGCGGGGCGACCGAACCATCCGCGTGGCAGGGAATGACCTCGATCCGGGCCCCGGTACGATCGGCCGCAGCCTGCATCGTCGCGAGATTGCCGCCCCATTCTTGGCGACCGACGAGGAGGCGGTCGCCGGCACGCAGTGGGGGGAGGGCCGCGAAGGCGAGGCCCCAGCCGGCCGAGCCGCTCGGTGTAAAGGCGATCTCTGCGGGCGAGGCGTTCAGGAGGCGCGCCGCATCGGCCCGGACTGCATCCAGTTCGTGCTGCACCGCAGCTGCAGCCTCATGCGGCCCGAGCGCAGCTTCCCGCTCCAGATGTCCCCTGATCGCAGCCAGCTTGGCGGCGGAGATCAGTGAGGCGCCAGCGTGATTGAAGTGAATGCTCGTAGCACAGCCCGGTGTTGCGGTCCGCAGCGCCTCGATATCGAAACCGCTCGTCATGGTGACACCGCGAGTTGGACAATCGCCTCGATCTCGACGCTGGCGAATGGCTTAGGCGAGAGATCACTAGGACCTGAAAGAAACAGCGGGCCCTTTAGAGGAACAATGCCACCACCTGCCGCCGGAACTCCGGCGGGTATCCGGCTCGACAACGGGGCATCGGACACTCCCGATATTGACGTCAAGGGTGTCCACAAAACCGGGTCAACTCCACTCAGCAGTCCCAATAGGGCGGATCGCCGAAGCTGCGCCGCAGGCTCTCGGTCAGGGCCCGAATCTTCGCCGCCGCGCCGTGATCGCGGGCATAGATGATGAACAGCTCCGCCCCTTCGCTGTCGGCGCCGACATCAAGCGGCACCAACGCGCCGTCCCTGATGCTCTGATGGATGAAGAAGGTCGGGAGCAGTGTGATTCCCAGACCTGCGGCTGCCGCGTCGCGCATGACGATGCCATTGTTGACCCGCAATGCGGCTTTCGGCCGGATGACCGACCAGCCGTTCGGTGTCGAGAACCGCCAGTCGCCCTCGCGATTGGCATAGAGGATGCCGCGATGCTGGGCGAGTTCGGCCAGCGAGCGCGGCGTGCCATACTCGGCCAGATAGGCCGGCGAGGCGACCAGAAGCCGGCGGCTGACGGCCAGCCGCCTGGCGATCTGCCGGGTGTCGCCGACGGCGCCATGCCGGAGCACCGCGTCGAAGCCTTCGGCCGCCGCATCGACGAAGCGGTCGTCCAGCTCGAGCGAGACGTCGACCTCGGGATGCTCCTCGAGGAAGCTGTTCAGCGCCGGGGCGAGATGCAGGATGCCGAAGCTGACGGGCGCCGACAGCCGAAGGGGGCCGGCCAATTTGCCGCTATGTGCCGCAAGTTCGGCCGAGGCCTCCTCGGCCTCGCGCATGATGCGCTGCGCACGCGGCAGGAACATGCGGCCATTCTCGGTCAGCGAGAGTTTTCGGGTCGTCCGCTGGATCAGCCGCGTGGCGAGAGTCCGCTCGAGCTCGGCCAGGCGCTCACTGATCACGGATTTGGCGAGGTCGAGGCGGCGGGACGCCGCGCTGATCGACCCGGCCTCGGCCGTGGCGACGAAGGCGGCGATCCCGTCGAACTTGAGCTTCGTCATCGTTCGGAAATTCCGGCGACTGGTTTCTGAGTTATCCGCCTAGTTCGAACAATGCCTGAAGCGCATCCTCCGGTCCAGAAGGCGCGCCAAGCGGCCGTGCCAGATATCCGGAGATATCATCATGACTGATTTTGCTGGGAAGAACGTGCTGGTCCTCGGCGGAAGCCGCGGCATCGGCGCTGCCATCGTCCGGCGTTTCGCGAAGGGCGACGGCAAGTCGCCTTCACCTATGCCGGCTCGAAGGATGCAGCGACTGCGCTGGCGACGGAAACCGGTGCCGAAGCGATCCGCACCGATAGCGCCAACCGGGACGAACTGACCGCGACGGTCGCCGGTCGCGGCGCGCTCGACGTGATCGTCATCAATGCCGGCACGCTGGTGCTGGGCGATCCGCTGACGCTCGATGCCGGCGAGGTCGACCGGATGATCGACGTCAATGTCCGGGCGCCCTACCACGCCTCGGTCGAGGCAGCGCGGCGGATGAACGCGAATGGCCGGATCATCGTGATCGGGTCGACCAATGGCGACCGGATGCCGTTCGCCGGCGGCGCCGCCTACGCGCTGACCAAATCGGCGATGCAGGGCATGGTTCGTGGCCTCGCGCGCGATTTCGGCGACCGCGGCATCACCGTGAACAGCATCCAGCCCGGCCCGACCGACAGCGACATGAACCCGGCCGAGGGCCCGATGGCGGCGACGATGCATAGCTTCATGGCGATCAAGCGCCACGCCCGCGCCGATGAGATCGCCGAGTTCGCAGCTTATATCGCCGGCCCCCATGGCGCGATGATCACCGGTTCGATGCAGACCATCGACGGCGGCTTCGGAGCCTGATCCGAGGGGACTGGTCGCAGCGGCCATCGCCTCTCGACGCGAGCGGGCGGAGCGTGCCAGATTGCCCATAGGGAGCGGCCGGGCTCCTTCTTTCATCTGGTTCGCTGCATGCATCGCCGCTCCCTCCTGGTTGCCCTGGCAACATGCGGTCTTGCGCTGTCGGGACGGGCGGCCCGATCGGCGGAGCCGGCGAAGCGGATTTCGATCATCGTCGGCGTACCGCTCGATCATCCCGTCGTGAGCGCCCGGATCGCCGAGCTGTATCGGTTGCTGGGTGAGCGAGGGTGGATCGACGGCAAGAATCTTCGCATCAGTTGGAGATACCGGGGGCCTAGCGGAGCCGAACTCGCGCGAGCCGCCGCCGAGGTGGTCCGCGAGACGCCGGACATCATCGTCGTCGGTTCCAGCGCCGAGACCGCGGCGGTGCTGGCCGAGACCCGGCGAATCCCGGTGCTGTTCTCGACGGCCTCCGACCCCGTCGGCAGCGGCTTCGTGCGCTCGCTCGAACGTCCAGAGGGAAACGCCACCGGCTTCAGCAACAACGACCCGGCCATGGCGGAGAAATGGGTCGAGCTGCTGACCGAGATCGCGCCGACGACGCGCCGCATCGGCGTGGTCTTCAATCCTGCCTCGACGCCGGCTGCCGGCAAGACCTATCTCGCGCGCCTGCAGGCGACCACCCCAGCCGGCGAGCCGGCCTTCGAGATCATCCATGTGATGGAGCCCTCCGCGATCGACGGCGCAATCGCTGGCTTCGCCAGCAAGGGAGCAGGCGGCGGTCTGGTCTTCCTGCCGGACAGCTTCACCTACCGCAACGCGGCGCTCTGCACCGCGGCCGCCGCGCGCCTGGGCCTGCCCGCGGTCTACCCGTTCGACGCCTTCACCCTGCAGGGTGGGCTGATGTCCTATGCCGGCGCACGTGAGGAGACGGCCGAGATGGTCGCCTCCTATATCGACCTGATCCTGCGCGGCGCAGACGTCGCGGAGTTACCGGTGCAGTTCTCGCGCAGCTTCGAGCTGGTGATCAATGAAAAGGCGGCCGCAGCCCTGGGGTTGAGCCTGCCGGCGTCCTTGCGGATCCGCGCGCAGCGGATTCTGTCGTGACGCAGAGTGATCTGCCCGGCCAGAGCATCCCGCTGCCCCGACGCGGCAAGCTCGCACGCAAATATGCGCTCTTCGTCGGCCTCGCGATCGGCCTCGTGCTCGGGCTCAACACCGCGATCGCGACCTTCTTCGCCTTCTCGGACCAGAGAGCCCTCCTGGTCCGGGTCCAGCAGGAGCAGGCCAGGGCGGCGGCCCAGAAGATCGGCGCCTTCGTCGCGGAGATCATGGATCATCTCGACTGGGCCTCGCAAAGCGGGGCCACCAGCAATTCGCCCGAGGAGCGCCGGCTCGACGGCCTGCGGCTGATGCGGCAGGTTCCGTCCGTGCTGGAATTGCGCCAGATCGATCAGGCGGGACGCGAGCGGCTCTTTCTCTCGCGCTATGCGCGGGACCGCGCCGATGGCGACACCGACTGGTCGGCCGATCCGGGCTTTCAGGCAGCCCGGGCGCAAGGCAGCTTCCATGGCGAGGTCGAATTCCGGCGCGGCTCGGAGCCGCATATGCTGCTGCTCAAGCGGGCAGCATCGCCGCCGCACTGGACTGCGCGGGCGACGGTCAATCTCGTCTTCATCCGGGAGCTGGTGTCCCGGCTCAAGGTCGGCGAGGCTGGCCGCGCCTATATCGTCACCCGTTCGGGCAGGCTGATCGCGCATCCCGACCTGCGCTTCGTGCTGCGCAACACCGACCTGGCGCCGCTCGTGAATGCGCATGAGGCCGCCGGCGTGGCCGGGGCAGGGCTTTCGGTGACGGATATTGAAGGTAGGCGCGTCCTGTCCGTCATGACAGCGGTCCCCGACGTCGACTGGAACGTGGTGATCGACCTGCCGGAGAGCGAGGCCTTCGCGCCGATCCATGCCTCGATCCTGCGCTCGCTGACGCTGCTCCTGTTGACGCTGTTCGTCGCGGTGCTGGCCGGGATCATCCTCAGCCGCAAGCTCGTCGCGCCGATCAAGGCCCTCGACGAGGGCGCGGCGCGGATCGGCCGGGGCGAGCTCGACGCACGGATCGCGATCCATACCGGCGACGAGTTGCAGGAGCTTGGAGAGCAGTTCAACGTGATGGCCGAGCGCCTCGCGGAAGGCCGTGCCGTCCTGGAGGACAAGGTCGCCGAGCGTACGGCAGCGCTGGAGCAGGCCTTGCGGCTCGCTTCAGCCGGGCAGAAGGCGGCGGAGGAGGCGACACGGGCGAAATCCAGATTTCTCGCAGTGGTCGGTCACGACATCCGCACGCCGTTGTCGGGCGTCCTCGGCGTGCTTGAGCTGATCGACCGGCGTCGCCTGAGCCAACGCGATCGCCGCCTCGTCGACATGGCGGCGACCTCGGGAGAAGCGCTGGTCGACCTTGCAAATGCGACGCTCGACCTGTCGCGGCTGGAGGCCGGGACCGAAAGCCTCGATCGGCGCGACTTCGATCTTGGCGCTCTGCTTGCCGCCACGGCGGCGCTGATGCGCCCGCTGGCGGAGCAGAAGGGGCTCGTCCTGACGCTGCAGCCTCCATCCGAGGGGGTGCGCCTGCATGGCGATGCCGGCAAGGTCCACCGCATCCTGGTCAACCTGCTGCGCAATGCGATCAGCTTCACCGAGCAGGGCGAGGTGTGGCTCGCCGCCGAGCTGCAGCGTACTGCGTCCGAGAAGAGCTTCGAGCTGCGGCTCGAGGTGCGCGACACCGGCATCGGCATCGACCGGGCGATGCAGCGCCAGATCTTCCGGGATTTCGTACAGGTCGACCCGGAAACGGGGCGGCGCAATGGCGGGGCCGGGCTCGGCTTGGCGATCTGCAGCAAGCTCGCCGAATTGATGGGCGGCTCGATTTCCGTCGTCAGCGCCAAGGGGCAGGGCAGCACCTTTTCGGTCAGGCTGCCGCTGACCGCGGCCAAGGCGGCGGCCCGGCCGGGCGAGGTCGCGGCGGGTCAATTGCAGACGATCCTCGTGGTCGACGACGATCCGGTGACGCGAGAGGTCGCGCGGCTCATGGTCGGCAAGGCCGGCCACAAGGTGCAGGCTGCGGCGTCCGGCGAGGCTGCGCTCAAGATGCTGCGCAAGCGCGCCTTCGACCTCGTGCTGCTCGACATGCACATGACCGGGATCGACGGCATTGAGACCGCCCTGGCGATCCGCGAATTGCCCGGCATCACCCAGCCCCGCATCGTCGCGCTGACGGCGGACGTCTCGCCGGAGACGACGCGGCGCATGCGCGCGGCGGGGCTGACCACGATCCTGTCGAAGCCGATCACCTCTGCGGCCCTGCTGCAGGTGATCGGGCGCGGCGGCAGTCGTGCTGGCCGGAGCCGGGCCGTGGCCCTGTCGGCCGAGCAGCCCGTGGACGCAGCCTTCTTCCGGACGCAGCGCCGCCTGATCGGGCATGAGCGCACGCGGCAGCTGGTGGCGCTGTTCGCGAGCGTGTCCGAGGCGATCCTGACGCAGATGCAAGTCGCACTGCCGGCGCCTGAGCGGAGCGAGCTGAGGCGCCTGGCGCATCAGTTGGCGAGCTCGGCCGGGGCGGTCGGCCTCGGGCAAGTCTTTGCGCTCGCCGCCACGCTCGAACGCGAGGCGATGAGCGCAAGCCCTGAGGCGCTGGCGGCGGCGGTCGAGGGGCTCGGGCTGGCCCGCAGCGATGCGCTGGCGGTTCTGGCCGGCGTGGAGGACGAGACGCCCGTTGCGGCAGGAGTCGCCTAGACGTCGCGCTCGACGGGTACACCGATCTTGTAGCCCTTGCCGCTGACGGTCGCGATGATCCCCGATTTGGCGGTGTCGCCCAGCTTCTTGCGCAAGCGCGCGACCAGTGCGTCGACGCTGCGCGCGTCGACGGCGGTGAAGCGGTTGCTGATGACCTCGATCAGATAGTCGCGGCTGAGGGGATAGCCTTCGCTCTCGATGAGCGCGGCCAGCAGATCGAACTCGCCTCTCGTCAGGCGCATCGGCTCGCCATCGTTCGTCGCGAGCTCGCGGCGCAGCAGGTCGATCGTGAACGGGCCGAAGGTGGCGACGGTGTTGCGGCGTGCCGTGTCGCGTTCGATCCGGCGGCGGCGCATCAGCGAGCGGGCCCGGGCCAGAAGATCGCGCAGGTCGACGGGCTTGGTGACATAGTGATCGCCGGCGAGCTCAAGGCCGACGATCCGGTCGACATCGGCGTCGCGCCGGGTCACGAAGATGATGCCGGCATCGGAAACCGACTGGAGCTCCCGGGCAAGCTCGAAGCCGTCGCCATCGGGCAGCACGACATCGATGAAGATCAGGTCCGGTTTGACCCGCCGCACCACCTGCCTGGCCTGGACGATCGTCTCCGCTTCCTCGACCTGGAAGCCCTGGTCGGTGAAATAGCCGGCGATGACCGTGCGGGTGACGGGATCATCCTCGACGATGACGAGCCGGTCACGGATCGCATCCATCAGCTCTGCTTTCTCCCGGCCGGCGCTTCGATTCCATGCGATTCGGCCGAGTGGACGATTCTGCAGGGATCGTTGCGCCGCAAGCGATCGAGAGCCTGATTGTTGACCGCTGTTCACCGTGCAGTCAAAGCCCGGCCGGCTATCCACCGCCTTTCCGCTGCAAGCAGGCGGGCGATGGAGTGGCGCCACCAGGCCGGTTGCCGGCCTGGTGGCATGTGGCACGCTCAGATCACCCGGCGTGGGTCAAGCGCGTCGCGCAGGCCGTCGCCGATGAAGTTGATCGACAGTACGGTCAGGAAGATCGCTGCGCCCGGGAACAGCGCCCAATGCGGGGCCGAGTCGAGATGATCCTTGGCGTCGAAGAGCAGGCGCCCCCAGGTCGGGATATCCGGCGGGAAGCCGAGGCCGAGGAAGGAGAGCGTCGATTCCGCGATGATCGCCGAGGAGACCTCGATCGTCGAGGCGACGATGACCGGCCCGACCGCGTTGGGCAGGATGTGGCGCGTCATCTGGCGGAATTTGGTGGCGCCCTGGGCCTTGGCCGCTTCGACGAACTCCTTCTCGCGCAGCGAGAGGAATTGCGCCCGCACCAGCCGCGCCACCGGCATCCAGCGCAGGCCGCCGATGACGACGACGATCAGGATGAAGACGCCGCCCTCGACGCCGAACACCGCCTTGAGTTGCTCGCGGAACAGGTAGATCACCAGGAGCAGCAGCGGCAGCTGCGGCAGCGACAGGAACAGGTCCGTCACCCACATCAGCACGGGGTCGGCGACCTTGCGCGACATGCCGGCGGTCGCGCCGATCACGACGCCGACCGTGGTCGCGACCACCATGGCGGCGAGGCCGACGGCGAGCGAGATGCGCCCGCCATACATCATCCGCGCCAGGATATCCTGGCCGAGATCGTCAGTGCCGAAGGGATGCGCCAGTGACGGGCCCTGCAGCGTCGCCGAGAAGTCGATGTCGTTGATCGGGATCGTCCAGACCCACGGACCGACGACGACGCCGAGGATCAGCGAGACGAGGATGACCGTGCTCGCCATGGCGAGCTTGTGGCGGCGGAAGCGCCGCCAGGTTTCGCGGCCGGGCGAGACCGATACGGCCGCCCCGGCGCTGGCGACGGCCGGATCAGCCGAAGGAGATGCGAGGGTCGAGCCAGCCATAGAGCAGGTCCGCAATGAGGTTGAAGAGGACGACCAGGCAGGCGAAGACGAAGGTCACGGCCATGATCACGGGGGTGTCGTTGGCGAGGATCGCGTCGATCAGCAGCGAGCCGATGCCGGGGATCCGGAAGATCTGCTCGGTGACGATCGCGCCGCCGAAGACCGCCGGCATCTGCAGGGCGACCAGGGTGACGACCGGGATCAGCGCGTTGCGGGTGATGTGCCGCAGCGTGACGGTCTTCTCGCCGAGGCCCTTGGCGCGCGCCGTGGTGACGTAGTCCAGCCGGATCACGTCGAGCACGGCCGAGCGGACATAGCGCGTATAGGACGCGGCCTGGAACAGGCCGAGCACCGTGATCGGCATGATCGCCTGGCGGAACATCTCCCAATACCAGCGCCAGCCGCTCGCGGCGATGTCGGAGCGATAGACGAAGGGGAACCAGTCGAGCTTGATCGAGAACAAGAGGATCAGCAGCAGGCCGGTGAAAAAGGTCGGCAGCGAGAAGCCGACGAAGGCGAGCGTGTTGGCGATCTGGTCGAAGACCGAATAGGGCCGCGTCGCCGCATAGATGCCGACCGGCAGCGCGATGCACAGCGCCAGGATCTGCGAGGTGCCGACGACGAAGAGCGTAGTCGGAACGCGCTGCATGATCAGGTCGTCGACATTGATGCGGCTGGCGAAGGAGAAGCCCCAGTCGCCCTGCGCCATGGCCGAGAGCCAACGCAGGTAACGCACCATGATCGGGTCGTTGAGGCCGAAGCTGGCGCGCAGCGCTTCGCGCACCTCAGGCGGAACATTGGGGTTGGTCGCCATCTCCGAGAACGGATCGCCCGGCGCCAGCGCCAGGACCGTGAACAGGATCAGGCTGATGCCGAGCAGGCTCGGTATGGCGATTAGCAATCGCCGCAATAGATAAGTCGCCATCAAGGATTCCCGTGAAGCGGGGGGTCGCTTAAGCGAGCCGCGCGGGCTGATGGCAGGAGACACCACCGGACCGGGTCGGCTCGCGCGGAAGCGGCAGGGGCCGCTCGCGGACGGCATCAGCCATCCGCGAGCGGTTCAGCCGGCCTCAGCTGCGATACCAGGCAGCCACGTTCCAGGTGTCGACGTCCCAGCCGCTGTGGTCGTGCATCAGGTTGGTCACCGAGGCGGCGACACGGGTGCGCGACAGGATCGGCAGGATGACATTGGCTTCGCAGAAGATTTCGTCGACCTTGATCAGCAGCGCTGCGCGCTTGGCCGGGTCGAGCTCCTTCTGGGCAGCCTTGTAGGCCTCGTCGGCCGCGGGGTCCGAATAGCGCGAGACGTTCCGGCCCAGCCATTTGTTCTCCTTGTTGGCGACCTCCCAGGAGACGAACTGGTTGAGGAAGCGCTCCGGATCGGGCTGCGGCTGCGTGGTCGTGTACATCTCCATGTCGACATAGAGCTTGGTGTAGGTGTCGGGGTTCGCCACGTCGGACGAGAAGAAGACCGATGCGGTGACCGATTTCAGCTCGAGGTCGATGCCGGCCTTCTGGCAGGCCTGCTTGATGATCGCCTGAGTCTTCTGACGCGGGGCGTTGATCGAGGTCTGGTAGACGTATTTGAGCTTCTTGCCGTCCTTTTCGCGGATGCCGTCGGAGCCGCGCTTGTAGCCGGCGTCGTCGAGGATCTTGTTGGCCTTCTCGACATTGAACTCGTATTTCAGCTTCTGCGACCGGAACTGCTTGGGCTCGTTGACGAAGCTCGCCGTCGCCCGGCCGCCGCGGCCATAGATGAACTTCTGGATCGAATCGCGGTCGATCAGCAGGTTGATCGCCTGGCGCACCTTGGGATCCGACAGGGTCGGGTGCTTGGTCTTGACGCTCGAGCGCTCGCCGTCGACCTCGGTCCAGGGATCGGTGGTGTTGAGGATGATGAACTCGATGTCGCCCGAAGCCACCGCGCTGACCTTGCCGCGGCCGCCGGTCTCCATCTTCTTCAGGACCTCGTCCTCGACCTGCAGGTTCCAGGCGTAGTCGAATTCACCGGTCTGCAGCACGGCTCGGGCCGCAGAGACCGCATCGCCGCCGCCCTTGACCTCGATCGTGTCGAAATGCGGCTGGTTCTTGACGTGATAGTCCTCGTTGCGCGTGCCGGTCAGGATGTCGCCCGGCTTGAACTCGGCAAACTTGTACGGACCGGTGCCGACCGGCTTGAGGTTCGCCGGCGCTTCGCGCGACTTGGCGCCCTTGTACTCGGCGAAATGATGCTTCGGCAGGATCTGGCCGACGACGCCGACGAAGGGGTCGGCCCAGAACGGCGTCGCTTCCTTGAAGATCACCTTGACGGTGTGGTCGTCGACCTTCTCGACCTTGATGTTGGTGTAGGAGCCGGTGGTGTAGGCGGCGGTCGCCGGATCGGCGGCGTATTCCCAGGTGAAGACGACGTCGTCGGCAGTGAACGGCTTGCCGTCGTGCCATTTGACGCCCTGCTTCAGTTTCCAGGTCACGACCTTGCCGTCTTCGGAAAGCCCGCCATTGGCCCGGGTCGGGACTTCAGCGGCGAGCTGCGGCGTGAGGTTGCCTTCCTTGTCCCAGCCGGCGAGCGGCTCGAAGAAGATGCGCCCGGCGATCTGGTCCTTGGTGCCGCTGGCGAAATGCGGGTTCAGCAGCGTCGGAGCCTGCCAGAGCAGGATCTTCAGCGGCCCGCCGCCACCGGCCTTGGTCGGCTTGTACTGCAGCGACGCCTGCGCCATGGCGACGTCGTTCCAGGCCAGGATCTGCGAGGCGATCGGCGCCGTGATGCCGACGGCAGCCAGTCTGCGAATGAAGGAGCGACGGGAGATCGCGCCATCCTTCACGTTCTCGATCAAGCTGCTCAGCTTACGCTCGTCCATTACAATCCCCTGTTTTAGCTGGCCTATTATGAGATGGCCCGGGCGGAGCCTAATGCATGCGCGGCTCCGCGGCTATGCCTCTATCGGCGGCAAATTGTGCGCTTTGCCCAGCTAAGATGCACCTCGACGCCGCACTGCGATCCGAGGGGCGATCTGGACGACGTGCTGCAGGTCGTGGGCGGCGCCGGCGCAGCTATACCAAGGTATCGGCGGCGATCCCATCGTCCGATTGATCGCGGCTGCCCTGGAGCGCAGAGAGGCCGTGTCTTCGCGGCGCTGACCGCGAGGCCTTTCGCAACAGCCGGCTTTCCGTCGCAGGGACGTGGCCATGCCGATCGATCGCGAGCAGCCATCGCTGCGGCGCGTGTCGTCATGCGCGCTCGCTCTTCGGACGGCTCCACCAGGATCGAAGAGGTGGCCATGAACAACATCATCGCTTTTCGGCATCCTGCAGTCTCGCCGGCACAGGCGCAGGTCTGGCCGAACCTGCGCCGGAGCAGCGGCGCCTTCATGCCCATGCCGAGGCGACGGGTTTTGGTCGCCGCATGGCGCCTCAGCGCGGCGGACGGGCGCCTGGAATGCCGCTGGCGCAGCGAAAGCGGCGAGTGCCGCGACGAGGACGGCAGTCGCCGCTCACGTCGCAGGTGCGCTGCCTGACCAGATCTCTCCGCCCGCAAGTCCGGCCACCGATCGCGGCCACCTTCCTTCCGCCGAGGTTCCCCATGGCGTTTCCAACGAACCGTGATGCCGGGCGCAGTGCGCTCGCTGCCCTGGCGCGCAACCGCGTCCTGCCCAATCTCTACGATCTGGCGGCACTCGCGCTGCTGGCTGCGCTTGTTGTCCTGGCATTGCACGGTGCGGCGGCGATGCGCGCGCCGGTGCCCGGCCTTGCGGCGGAGCCGGTGGTGCTCGATCCGGCGCTGCTGCCGGATTATGCGCTGCGCACCACCATGCGGATGTTCGCGGCGATCATCGCCTCGCTGGTCTTCACCTTCACGATAGCGACGCTGGCGGCCAAGAGCCGGCGCGCCGAGATGGTGATCATCCCGGCGCTCGACATCCTGCAATCGGTGCCGGTGCTGGGCTTCCTGACCTTCACGGTCACCTTCTTCATGGGGCTGTTCCCGGGCAGCCAGCTCGGCGCCGAATGCGCCTCGATCTTTGCGATCTTCACCAGCCAGGCCTGGAACATGGCCTTCTCCTTCTACCAGTCGCTGCGCACGGTCCCCCGCGATCTCGACGAGGTCAGCCGCAGCTTCGGCCTGTCGTCCTGGCAGCGCTTCTGGCGGCTGGAGGCGCCCTTCGCCATGCCGGGCCTGGTCTGGAACACGATGATGTCGATGTCCGGCGGCTGGTTCTTCGTCGTCGCCTCAGAGGCGATCACCGTCGGCGACACCACCGTGCAATTGCCGGGCCTGGGCTCCTGGCTGGCGCTCGCGATCAAGGAGCAGAATTTCACCGCCGTGGCCTGGGCGGTGCTGGCGATGGCGATCGTGATCGGCCTCTACGACCAGCTGCTGTTCCGGCCGATCGTCGCCTGGGCCGACAAGTTCCGTTTCGAGCAGACCGCCGGCCAGCGGAAGCCGCGCTCCTGGGTGCATGGCCTCGCCCGGCGCACCCGCCTGCTCAAGCGCCTGACGGCTCCGCTCGCCTGGCTGGGCGGCCGGCTGCTGCTGGTGCGGTTCCGCAGTGCGCCGCCGCTGCGCCATGAGGTCAGCGCGGGGACCAGCAAGGCGCTCGACCGGGCCTGGCTCGCCTTGATCCTCGCCATCGGCGCCTGGGCGATGTGGACCGCCATCGCCTATCTCGGGCAGAGCCTGTCCTGGTCGGATGCCTGGGATCCGCTGGGGCGCGGCCTCGTCACCTTGCTGCGCGTCATCCTGTTGATCGCCGTCGCCAGCTTGATCTGGATCCCGGTCGGCGTCTGGATCGGCCTGCGCCCGGCCGTGGCCGAGCGCGTCCAGCCGGTGGCGCAGTTCCTCGCGGCCTTCCCGGCGAACGTGCTCTTCCCCTTCGCCGTTATCGCCATCGTCGCGACCGGCGCCAGCCCCGACATCTGGCTCTCGCCGCTGATGGTGCTCGGCACGCAATGGTACATCCTGTTCAACGTCATCGCCGGGGCGAGCGCCTTCCCGACCGATCTGCGCGAGGCGGCTAGCGTCTACCAGTTGCGGTCGTGGACGTGGTGGCGGCGCGTCATGCTGCCGGGGATCTTCCCCTATTACGTCACCGGCGCCCTGACCGCCTCGGGCGGCTCCTGGAACGCCAGCATCGTCGCCGAAGTGGCGAGCTGGGGCGACACCAAGCTCGAGGCCTATGGCCTCGGCGCCTACATCGCCAATGCGACCGAGGCCGGCGACTTCCCGCGCGTCGTGCTCGGCATCGCCGTCATGTCGCTCTTCGTCACGCTCTTCAATCGCCTGCTCTGGCGCCCGCTCTACGTGATGGCGGAACGCCGGATGCGGCTCGACTGACCCATTTGCAGAAGGATGCCGCCATGAACGAGATCATCGCGACCCGCGATTTCAAGGCCGGGAAGGCCACTCCGCTCGTTAGCGCCAAAGAGGTCTGTCAGAGCTATGACAAGGGCGCGGCCGGCCCGCTCGTCGTGCTCGACAAGGTCGATGTCGAGCTCAGGCCCGGCGAGATCGTCGGCCTGCTCGGCCGCTCCGGCTCGGGCAAGTCGACGCTGCTGCGGGCGATCGCCGGGCTGATCCAGCCGAGCGGTGGCAGCGTCACCTTCGAGGGCCGGAGCGTGACTGGGCCGAGCTCGGGCGTCGCCGTGGTGTTCCAGAGCTTTGCGCTATTCCCCTGGCTCAGCGTGCTGGAGAATGTCGAGCTCGGCCTGGAGGCGCAGGGCGTCGCGCCGGCCGAACGGCGCAAGCGCGCGCTCGCCGCGATCGACCTGATCGGCCTCGACGGCTTCGAGAGCGCCTATCCGAGGGAGCTTTCCGGCGGCATGCGCCAGCGCGTCGGGCTTGCCCGCGCTTTGGTGGTGCACCCGAAGGTTCTGCTGATGGACGAGCCGTTCTCGGCCCTCGACGTCCTCACCGCCGAGACGCTGCGCACCGACCTGCTCGACCTCTGGTGCGAGGGGCGGATGTCGATCGAGGCGATCCTGATGGTGACGCATAACATCGAGGAAGCGGTGCTGATGTGCGACCGCATCCTGATCTTCGGCTCCAATCCCGGCCGGGTCATCGCCGAGCTCAAGGTCGAGCTGCCGCAGCCGCGCAACCGCCTCGACCCAGCGTTCCGCACGCTGGTCGAGGACATCTATGCCCGCATGACCGCGAGGGCCGGCACGCCGGCACGTGATGGCTTCTTCCCCGGCACCGGCATCGCCATGGCGCTGCCGCGGGTCTCGACCAATCTGATAGCGGGTCTGATCGAGACGATCGCGGGCGCGCCCTACAAAGGAGAGGCCGACCTGCCGCCGCTCGCGGCCGAGCTGCATTTGGAGATCGACGACCTCTTCCCGGTGGCCGAGACGCTGCAGCTGCTGCGCTTCGCCGATCTCGAAGGCGGCGACATCAGGCTGACCGCCGCGGGATTGCGCTTCGCCGACGCCGATGTCGATGGGCGCAAGCGTCTCTTCGCCCAGCAGCTCGCGGCCTATGTGCCGCTCGCCGCCCATATCCGGCGGGTGCTCGACGAGCGCTCCAGTCACAAGGCTCCGGCAAGGCGCTTCCGCGACGAGCTGGAGGACCATATGTCGGAGGACTATGCCGCGACGACCTTGAAGGCGGTGACGAGCTGGGCCCGCTATGGCGAATACTTCGCCTATGACGAGGATGCCGACCTGTTCACACTGGACAATCCGAGTTGACAGCAGGGCTGGACAGGGCAGCCGCCGGTCTGTCTTGTCGGGGCGGGCGACCGGATGAGCCGGCGGCGAAGGGCAGGGCATGAGGCGCGATCGCGAGCGCATGCGCATCGACAGACCATGGCTCTGGCTCGGCCTGATCGCGGCGATGGCCGCGATCTTCGCAGCCGACACGCTCACCAATCTGGAGATCGCCGTCGCCGTCCTCTATGTCGCGGTGATCCTGATCTCGGTCAGGTTCGACCGGCCGGCTATCGTCATCTGGTTCGGCGTCGGCAGTGCCGTGCTGACGGTGCTCAGCTATCTGCTGACGCCAAGAGGAATCCAGGAAACCGGCCTGGCGAACGGAGCGCTGAGCCTGATCGCCATCGGCGCGACCACCTACCTCGCCTTGCGGATCGGGGAAGCCGAGGCGCGGGTCCGGCAGACCCAGGCCGAACTGGCGCATATGGCGCGCGTCACCACCATGGGCGAGTTGACCGCTTCGATCGCGCATGAGGTCAGCCAGCCGCTCGCCGGGATCGTCGCCAATGGCAACGCTGCCCTGCGCTGGCTCGCAGCGACGCCGCCGGATGCAGGCGAGGCCAGGCAGGCGTTGCAGCGCGTCGTGGCCGATGCTGACCGTGCCGGCGAGGTGATCGGGCGCGTACGCAACCTCGTGGCCAAGGCTCCGCCTTCGCGCGATAGGCTCGACCTGGTCGCGCTGATCGAGGAGGTGCTAACCCTGGCCCGTGGCGAGCTGCGCAGGCATCGCGTGGTGGTTCGTACCGACTTGGCCGATGATCTGCCGCAGCCGCTCGGTGACCGGGTCCAGCTCCAGCAGGTCGTGCTCAATCTGGTGATCAACGCGGCCGAGGCGATGGGCGGCCTGGAGACAGGGCCGCGCGACCTGCTGGTCGGCGCTGCCAGCGACGGTCGCGCGATCACGGTGAGCGTCCGCGACACCGGCGTCAGCCTGGCGCCGGCCGCGATCGAGCAGGTGTTCGAGGCCTTCCACTCGACCAAGCCGGGCGGGATGGGCATGGGCCTGGCGATCAGCCGCTCGATCGTCGAGGCGCATGGCGGAACGATCTATGCCGCGGTCAATCATCCGCGCGGCATGGTCTTCGGTTTCACCTTGCCGGTGGCTGGCACGACATTGGATCGGCAGCATGGATAAGCCGGCGATCGTCTTCGTCGTCGACGACGATGTCTCTGTCCGCGAGGGGCTGGACAGCCTGCTCCGCTCGGTCGGCTATGCGGTCTCGGTTTTCGCCTCGGTGCGGGAGTTCGCGCTGGCCCGGCGTCCCGACACGCCGTCCTGTCTCGTCCTCGACGTCAGGATGCCAGGCCCAAGCGGCATGGACTTCCAGGCGGAGCTTTCCGCGCTGAACGATCCGATCCCGATCGTCTTCCTCACCGGCCATGGCGACGTGCCGATGGCGGTGCGGGCGATCAAGCTTGGGGCGGTCGAGTTCCTGCTGAAGCCGTTCCGCGAGCAGGACCTGCTCGATGCGGTGCGTGTGGCGATCGGGAAGGACGAGGCGAGGCGCAAGGACGAGGCGGCACTCGCCGAGCTGAAAGAGCGCTTCGCGACGCTGACGATGCGGGAGAAGGAGGTTCTCGCCTTCGTCGCGGAGGGGCGCCTCAACAAGCAGATCGCCGCCGATCTCGGCCTGAGTGAGGTGACCGTGAAGGTGCATCGCGGCCAGGTGATGCGGAAGATGGGCGCCGCGACGCTGGCCGAGCTGGTCCGGCTTGCCGATCTCATCGCCGGACAGGAGCGGGCGATCCGATGAGGGTGGACGTTCTCGGGCTGCAGGCCTTCGTCAGCATCGCAGAGCGCGGCAGCTTTCGTGCCGCCGCCTCGCACCTCAACCTGTCGCAGACGGCGCTCAGCCACCGCATCCGCAAGCTCGAGGAATCGCTGGGAACGCCGCTCTTCCTGCGCACGACGCGGCAGGTCTCGCTGACCGCGGCCGGCACGACGCTGCTGCCGCGGGCGCGGCGCATCTTCGAGGACCTCGGCTTCGCCATCAACGAGGTCAGGGTCGACCTGCGCGAGGGCGACGAGCAGGTCTCGCTCGGCTGCCTGCCGACGGTGGCGGCGCATTGCATGCCGGGCGTGATCGCAGCTTTCGCCGCGCGCCATCCCGGTGTCGGCGTCCGCATCCACGACAACTCGGCGTCCGAGATCGCCGACAAGGTCCAGTCGGGTGAGGCCGAGTTCGGCGTCACCATCGTCGCCGCCAATCGCTTCGACCTTGAGCTGAAGCCGGTCGTCAAGGAACCCTTCGTGCTGGTCAGCCATCGTTCGATGCCGCTGGCTCAAGCGGCGTCGCTGACCTGGGCGCAGTTGCAGGACGAGCCGCTGGTGCGGATCAGCGCCGAGACCGGCAACCGCATCCTGATCGACGATGCGCTCGGCGCCCGGCGCGAGAGCCTGACCTGGCGCTACGAGGTCCAGCGCGTCGTCACTGCGGTCAGCCTGGTGCGTTCGCGCATCGGCTATGCCGTGGTGCCGCAGCTTGCGCTCGACGTGGTCGATGCCGGCGATCTAGTCGCCATTCCCTTGCGCTCGCCGGCAGTGACGCGCACGCTCGGCATCATCACCCGCAAATCGGTGCCGGTGCGGCCGGTGACGCGTGACCTGATCACGCTGCTGAGCCAGGCGCTGAAGCGCAGCATCGCGCCACGGCGAGATGAAGAAAAGTAATCAATCGCTGCATTCTTATCATTTGATGGCAGAATGGCTTTGGACGAACCTCGTGGCGGGATGAAACGCGCGAGGAGAGGCCAGCCATGGCAGGCGCCAACACGGCAGCGATCGCCTTCATCGGCTTTGGCGAGGTCGGCCAGACCTTCTCGCGTGGGCTGCTGGCCAATGATCACGTCGCCATCCGCGCCTATGACCTGCTGTTCGGCAGCGAGGCAGGCAGCCGCCTGGAGATGGCAGCGCAGGAACTCGGCGTTGTCCGTGCTGTCTCGGCACAGGACGCCTGCTTGGGCGCGGCTTTCGTGTTCTCGGCCGTCACTGCCGATCGTGCTGAATCGGTAGCGACCGAGGCAGCGTCGTGGCTGAAGCCCGGCCAGGTCTTCGTCGACGTCAACTCAGCCGCGCCCTCGACCAAGCAGCGGGCGGCTGAGGCTGTCATTGCCAGCGGGGCCGACTACCTCGAAGCCGCGGTGATGGCCCCGGTGCTCAAGCCCGGGCCCAAAGTCGCGATCCTTTCCGGCGGACCCAAGGCGCAGGCCGTCTCCGAGGCGCTCAACGGGCTCGGCATGAACCTGACGCCAGTCTCAGAGGTCTATGGCCGGGCCTCGGCGATGAAGCTCTGCCGCTCGATCGTGATCAAGGGACTGGAGGCGCTGATGGTCGACTGCGCTGCC
Source organism: Allobosea sp. (assembly GCA_035998995.1). GTDB lineage: Bacteria > Pseudomonadota > Alphaproteobacteria > Rhizobiales > Beijerinckiaceae > Allobosea. The sequence continues at coordinate 117,934 of DASYHC010000026.1, read as the reverse complement.
GCCTGCGAGGCCTGGGACGTCAAGGACCCGGTCTTCGCGAGCCTGCATGCGACCTTCCCATCGATCGATTTCCATGCGCTCGCTGCCGACATGCGCGAGCGTGTCGCCACCCATGGCGTGCGCCGCTCGGCCGAGATGCGCGAGGCGGCGGAGATGCTTTCAGTCGCCAGTCTTCACCCCGGCCTGGCGCAGGCGATTGCCGACGCCCAGCTGCGTGGAGCCCGTCGCAAGGAGGGCACACGATGATGCTCGACCGGCGCTCCGTTCTCGCCGGCTTTGGGCTTGCCGGCTTCGCCGGCCTGGGGCAAGCAAGCGCCCAGCAGGCCTGGCCGAGCCAGCTTATCCGTATCGTCGTCCCGTTCACGCCCGGCGGCAGCACCGACGTGCTGGCGCGGGTGATCGCCGCCAAGCTCGAGCAGGTGATCCCCGGCAAGGGTTTCGTGATCGAGAACCGGCCGGGCGCCGGCGGCATGACGGCCTCGGGGCAGGTCGCCAAATCCGATCCCGATGGGCACACGCTGATGATGGGCCATATCGGCACGCTTGCCTTCGCGCCCTCGCTCTACCCGAACGTGCCCTATGAACCGGTCAAGGATTTCCAGCCGGTCGCGCTCGTCGCCATGCTGCCGAACATCCTGGCAATCAACCCGAAACTGCCGGCCAAGACCCTCGCCGAGTTCATCGCCTATGCCAAGGCGAACCCTGGCAGGCTGAACTACTCGTCGGGCGGGCAGGGCAGCGCCGCCCATATCGCCACCGCCTATTTCTGCCATCGCGCCGGCATAGAGGCGACGCATGTGCCCTATCGCGGCACGGCGCCTTCGGTGAACGATCTCGTCGCCGGCAACATCCAGTTCACGCTGACGGGCGGGCCGGCGGTTCTACCCTTGGCGGAAGGCGGCCAGCTCAGGGTGCTCGGCGTCGCCGCGCGCGAGCGCGTGGGCTTTGCACCGGAATTGCAGACGCTCTCCGAGGGCGGCCTGCCGGATTTCGAGGCGGTGCAATGGTACGGGATCGTCGCGCCGGCACGCACGCCACGTCCCGTCGTCGAGCGGCTTAACCGCGAGATCAACGCGCTGCTCGGCCAGCCGGATTTCGCCGCGGCGCTGGCCAAGGACGGTGCCATCGCCCGGCCTGAGACGCCAGAAGGCTTCGGCAAGCTGATCGCTTCCGAACTCGTGCTCTGGCGCGAGGTCATCACCCGCTCCGGCATCAAGGCGGCGGAGTGAGCGATGGGCCAGCTCGCCGTCCCCTGCATGCTGATCCGCGGCGGCACCTCCAAGGGCGCCTATTTCCTGCGCGATGATCTGCCGGCTGATATCGCCGCACGCGATGCCGTCCTGCTTGCGGTGATGGGCTCGCCCGACAAGCGCCAGGTCGACGGGCTCGGCGGCGCCCACCCGCTGACCAGCAAGGTCGCGATCGTCTCGACCTCGGAAGAGCCCGGCTGCGATATCGATTTCCTGTTCGCGCAGGTCGGCATCGAGACGGCTTCGGTCGATACCACCCCGAACTGCGGCAACATCCTTGCCGGGGTCGGGCCGTTCGCGCTGGCGCGCGGGCTGGTGAAGGCGAGCGGCGCGCGCACGACAGTGCGAGTCCGCACGATCAACACCGGCACGATCGCCGACCTCACCATGGATACGCCGGATGGGCAGGCGAGCGCCGAGGGAACTGCGCGCATCGACGGCGTACCGGGGACCTCGGCGTCGATCGATATCGGCTTCCTAGATGCCGAGGGTTCGGTCTGTGGCGCGCTCTTGCCGACGGGCAATGTCGTCGACGTGATCGAGGGCGTGCCCTGCACGCTGATCGACAACGGCATGCCGGTGGTCGTGATGCGGGCCACGGATGTCGGGCGCACCGGCTATGAGCCGCGCGACCAGCTCAACGAGGACGCCGAGCTCAAGGCTCGGATCGAGGCGATCCGCCTCGCCGCCGGGCCGCTGATGAATCTCGGCGATGTCGCCAGGAAGGTCGTGCCTAAGATCGCGCTGGTCGCGCCGCCGCAGGCCGGCGGGGCGATTTGCACCCGCAGCTTCATTCCCCATGAGTGCCATGCTTCGATCGGCGTCTTCGCCGCGGTGACGGTCGCGACTGCCGCCGTGCTGCCGGGCTCGCCTGCCGCTTCGGTCGTCGTGATGCCGCAAGGACGCGAGCGGACTCTCTCGGTGGAACACCCGACCGGCGAGTTCACGGTGACGCTGACGGTCGGTGGGACCGCCGAGCAGCCGGTGGTCGAGCGGGCCGGGCTGTTGCGCACCGCCCGTATCCTGATGGCGGGGCAGGCCTTCGTGCCGGCCGGCAGATTGTGAGAGAGGAGCGCACGCAATGAGCGCCCAGAAGACAGGACTGGTGATAACCGCTCATCCCGGCGATTTCGTCTGGCGCGCCGGTGGCGCGATCGCGTTGCACGCGAAGCGCGGCATGCGCGTCAAGATCCTCTGCCTGTCCTATGGCGAGCGCGGCGAGAGCCAGTTCGCCTGGAAGAAGGCCGGCGTGCAGATGGCGGAGGTCAAGGCGCAGCGCCGCGAGGAGGCAGAAGCCGCCGCTGCCGCGCTCGGCGCCGAGATCGAGTTCATGGATGCCGGCGATTATCCGCTGCGCACCACCGAGCCGATGCTGGAGCGCGCCATCGATATGTTCCATGAGCTGGGTCCGAGCTTCGTGCTGACCCATGCGCTCGAAGACCCCTACAATGTCGACCACCCGGAGGCGACGCGCTTCGCCCAGGAGGCGCGCATCATCGCGCAGGCGGCCGGCCACAAGCCCGATCCCAGCCGCGCCTATGCCGCGCCGCCGGTCTTCCTGTTCGAGCCGCACCAGCCCGAGCAGTGCAATTTCAAGCCGAACGTGATCCTCAACATCGACGAGGTCTGGGAGCAGAAGCGCAAGGCGTTCGAGATCCTCGCGGCGCAGAAGCACCTCTGGGAATACTACACTCGTGTCGCGCTCAACCGCGGGATGCAGGGGGGGCGCAATTCCGGAAAGGCGATGACCTATGGCGAGGCCTATCAGCGCCTCTTCCCGGAAGCGCTGGAGACGCTGGCATGAACCCCGTCGTCGTCCGTACGAAGAAGCGGGCTTCCGCCGCCGCGATGGCCGACCTCGCCGCGCTCGGAGTCTCCACCACGCATGAGGCGATGGGCCGGAGCGGCCTGCTGAAGCCCTATATGCGGCCGATCTATGCCGGTGCGCAGATCGCAGGCGGGGCGGTGACCGTGCTGGCCCAGCCCGGCGACAACTGGATGATCCATGTCGCGATCGAGCAGGTGCAGCCGGGGGATGTGCTGGTCGTCGCCTGCACCGCCGACAATACCGACGGCATGTTCGGCGACCTGCTCGCGACCTCGCTCAAGGCGCGCGGCGGCATCGGCCTCGTCATCGATGCAGGCGTCCGTGACGTGCGCACGCTGACCGAAATGGGCTTCCCGGTCTGGTCGCGGGCGGTCTCGGCCAAGGGCACGGTCAAGGCGACGCTCGGCTCGGTCAATGTGCCCGTGGTCTGCGCCGGGGCGCTCATCCATCCCGGCGATGTGATCGTCGCCGATGATGACGGGGTCGTGGTGGTGCCGCGGCGCGAGGCTGAGGCTGTCGCCGCCGCTGGCCGCAAGCGTGAGGCCAATGAAGACGAAAAGCGTAGACGCCTGGCTGCTGGCGAACTCGGGCTGGACATGTACGCTATGCGCGACGGCCTCGCCAAAGCTGGCCTGACCTATCGCGACGACGACGGCGAATAATCCAACGAAAGCCCCGGAAAGGGGCTCGGCAACCATCTCGGGAGGAACGAAATGACCATTCGCAGGACGGTTCTCAAAGGAATGCTCGGCCTTACCCTGGCCGCTACGGTCAGTGCTGCGGCTCTGGCGCAGGATGCGGTCAAGATCGGCCTGATCCTGCCGATGACCGGCCCCTTCGCCTCGACCGGCCGGCAGATCGCCGCGGCGGCCAATCTCTACATCCAGGAGAAGGGTGCCAGCGTCGCCGGCAAGAAGATCGAGCTCATCCTCAAGGACGACACCGGCACCGCCGATGTTACCCGACGGATCGCGCAGGAGCTGATCGTCAACGACAAGGTCACCGCGATCGCCGGCTTCGGCCTGACGCCGCTGGCGCTCGCGACCGCGCCGCTGGCGACGCAGGCCAAGACGCCGATGGTGGTGATGGCGGCGGCGACCGGGATCATCACCGAGCGCTCGCCCTTCATCGTGCGCACCAGCCAGGTCGTGCCGCAGATCGGTTCGCCGTTCGGCACCTGGATCGCCAAGCAGGGCACTAAGCGCGTCATCACCATCGTTTCCGATTACGGCCCGGGCCATGACGTCGAAAGCTCGTTCTCGGAGGCGTTCAAGGCCGGTGGCGGCCAGGTCGAGAACATCCGCGTGCCCTTGCAGAACCCGGACTTCTCGCCCTTCCTGCAGCGTGTCGCCGACGCCAAGCCGGAGGCGCTGCTGGTCTTCGTGCCGTCCGGTGTCGGCGCCCAGTTCATGAAGCAGTTCGTCGAGCGCGGTCTCGACAAGAGCGGTATCAAGCTGATCGGCACCGGCGACCTCACCGATGACGACATCCTCAACGGCATGGGTGACATCGCGCTCGGCGTCATCACTGCCCAGCATTATTCGGCCTCGCATGACAGCCCGGAGAACAAGGCCTTCGTCGAAGGCTTCAAGAAGGCCAATCCCGGCATGCGGCCGAACTTCATGGCGGTCGGCGGCTATGACGGCATGCACGCGCTCTATGAGGGCCTGAAGAAGACCAAGGGCGAGGGCGGCGAGGCGCTGGTCACGGCGATGAAGGGGATGAGCTGGACGAGCCCGCGCGGGCCGATCTCGATCGATCCCGAGACGCGCGACATCATCCAGAACGTCTATATCCGCAAGGTCGAGCGCGTGAACGGCGAGCTCTGGAACCAGGAGTTCGAGACGATCCCGAACGTCAAGGATCCGACCAAGGCGAAGAAGTAAGCACCTGAAACGCCCTCAGCCCTCATCCTGAGGAGCCGCGGAACGCGGCGTCTCGAAGGATGGTCCAGATGTCTCCGGAGCCTCCTGGAGCATCCTTCGAGAGGCGATCTGCGATCGCTCCTCAGGATGAGGGCTGAGGGATCAATCGATCGGTTCCCAAGCAGGCCAAGGCAGAGCACGCGTGCTGACCATTCTCTTCGACGGCGTCGCCTATGGCATGATCCTGTTCGTGCTGGCCTGCGGGCTGTCCGTGACCATGGGGTTGATGAACTTCATCAACCTCGCTCACGGCGCCTTCGCCATGTTTGGCGGCTATGTCACCGTGCTGGCGATGCAGCGGCTTGGCCTGCCGTTCCTGCTGGCGCTGCCGGCAGCCTTCCTGGCGGCAGCTGCCGCAGGGCTGGTGCTGGAGCGGCTGATCTATCGGCCGATGTACGCCAAGAGCCATCTCGACCAGGTGATGTTCTCGATCGGGCTGGTGTTCATGGCGGTCGCCGGCGCCGACTACCTGATGGGCTCGACCCAGCAATTCGTGCACCTGCCGGCCTGGCTCAGCGGGCGCTTCGATCTCGCTGGCATCGGGGTCGGTCGCTACCGGCTCTTCATCATCGTGCTGTGCGGCGCGCTGGCCTTCGCGATGCAATGGGGCTTTACCCGCACGCGCTTCGGCAGCCGGCTGCGCGCCGCGGTCGACGATGCCAGGGTGGCGCGCGGGCTCGGCATCCCCGTCAACCGGCTGTTCGCGCTGACCTTCGCCTTCGGCTCCGGGCTTGCCGGCCTCGGCGGTGCGCTCGGCATCGAATTGATGGGGCTCGACCCGACCTTCCCGCTGAAGTTCATGATCTACTTCCTGATCGTCGTGACCGTCGGCGGCACCTCGACCATCTCCGGCCCGTTCTTCGCGGCGATGCTGCTGGGGGTTGCCGATGTCACTGGCAAGTACCTCGTGCCGCAGCTCGGCGCCTTCATCATCTACGCGCTGATGGTCGTCCTGCTGATCACCCGCCCGCATGGTCTGTTCGCCAGGGGCCGGGCATGAAGGCCGACAGCATCGAGGCGCGCGTCCGGCGCTCGCTCTATGGCGCGCGGCGCTGGCACCCCGCCGAGATCGTGTTCTGGGTCCTGGCGCTGGCGGCCTTCTTCCTGCTGCCGCGCCAGTTGCTGATCCTCAACGAGATCGCGATCCTCGGGCTGTTCGCGCTCTCCCTCGACCTGATCCTCGGCTATGCCGGCATCGTTTCGCTCGGCCACGCCGCCTTCTTCGGCTTCGGCGCCTATGCGGCCGGGCTCTTCGCCAAGCATGCCAGTGCCGATCCGTTGACGGGGCTCGCCGTCGGGATGGGCGCGGCCGGGTTGCTCGGCCTCATCACCAGCCCGCTGATCCTGCGCGGCAGCGACCTGACGCGCCTGATGGTGACGCTCGGTGTCGCGCTGATCCTGGGGGAGCTGGCGAACTCACTGGGGTGGCTCACCGGCGGCGCAGATGGGTTGCAGGGCATCATGATGGGGCCGGTGCTCGGCCTGTTCGAGTTCGATATCTTCGGCAGCGTCGCCTATCTCTATTCGCTCGCGGTGCTTTTCGTGCTGTTCGTGCTGGCGCGCCGCATCGTCGGCTCGCCCTTCGGCCTGTCGCTGCGGGCGATCCGCGACAACCCCTTACGCGCCTCGGCCTCGGGCGTGCCGCTGCACTGGCGGCTGGTCGCGGTCTATACGCTCGCGGCGGCCTATGCCGGCGCGGCCGGGGCGCTGCTCGCCCAGACCACCCAGTTCGTCTCGCTCGACGTGCTCGCCTTCCATCGCTCGGCCGATCTGATGCTCGTGCTGATCATCGGCGGCGCCGGCTATCTCTATGGTGGCTTGATCGGCGCGGTCGCCTTCAAGCTGCTGCAGGACGTGATCGCGAGCTTCACGCCGCAATACTGGATGTTCTGGATCGGGCTCTTCCTCGTGTTGTTCGTGCTCGGCGGGCGCGAGCTGATCCATGGCGGCATCAAGGCTGTGGTCGGCCGAATCGCAGGTCTCCGGCGGAGGTCGCCGACATGAGCGTGGCGCTCCAGACCTTCGATCTCTGCAAGAGCTTCGGTGGCATCACCGCGACCGACCATGTCGACTTCACGCTGGCGAAGGGCGCGCGCCACGCGCTGATCGGTCCGAACGGCGCCGGCAAGACCACCTTCGTCAACCTGCTGACGGGCGTGCTGCGGCCGAGTTCCGGTAAGGTCGAATTGAAGGGCGAGGACATCACCGCGGTGTCGCGCGAGGCCCGGGTCGGGCGCGGATTGGCGCGCACCTTCCAGATCAACCAGCTCTTCGCCACGATGACGCCGGTCGAGATGATCGCGCTGGTGACGTCAGAGCGACTCGGCCGCGGCCGGCAGCCCTTGCGTGCGCTCGACAGGGACAGGGAACTCATCACCGAAACCGTCGAGATCCTCGCGCGTTTCAAGCTCGACGACATCATGGACGAGCGCATCGCGACTCTGCCCTATGGCAAGCAGCGTCAGATCGAGATCGCCGCCGCCTTCGCGGCGAGGCCGAGCGTGCTATTGCTCGACGAGCCGGCGGCGGGCGTGCCCGAAGCCGAGCGGCGCGAGTTGATGGCGACGGTCGCGGGCCTGCCGGAAGATGTTTCGGTCCTGCTGATCGAACACGACATGGATCTCGTTTTCCGTTTCGCGACGCGGATCACCGTGCTGGTCAATGGCCGCCTGCTCGCCGACGGAACGCCCAGCGAGATCGCCAACGACCCGGCGGTGCGGGCCGCCTATCTCGGGGAGCATGGCCATGGCTGAGCTCCTCAAGGTCGAACGCCTCAGCGCCGGCTATGGCGAGGCCCAGGTGCTTTTCGACATCGATCTATCGCTGGCCGAGGGCCGTTCGCTGGCGCTGCTCGGCCGCAACGGCGTCGGCAAGACCACGCTGGTCAACAGCATCATCGGCGTCACCCGCCGCCGCGGCGGTCGGATCGTGCTCGCCGGGCGCGACCTGACCATGGCCTCGCCCGAGCAGCGCGCCCATGCCGGCATTGGCTGGGTGCCGCAGGAGCGCAACATCTTCAAGTCACTGACCGTGCTGGAGAACCTGACGGCCGTCGCGACGCCGGGCGCGTGGACGACCGAGCGCGTCTTTTCGATGTTCCCGCGCCTCGCCGAGCGCAAGGCCAATCTCGGCAACCAGCTCTCCGGCGGCGAGCAGCAGATGCTGGCGATCGGCCGGGCGCTGATGCTGAATCCCAAGCTGCTCCTGCTCGACGAGCCGACCGAGGGGCTGGCGCCGATCATCGTCGAGGAATTGCTGCGCGCTTTGAAACGCCTCGTCCGCGATGAGGGGCTCTCGGCGATCGTGATCGAGCAGCACGCCCGCAAGATCCTCGAGCTCACCGACGAGGCGATCGTGCTCGAGCGCGGCCGCGTCGTCCTCGCCGCGGGGAGCGCCGAGCTCCTCGCCGACCCGTCACGGCTGGAGCGCCATCTCGGCCTCGCAGCCGCCTGAACCAACGACAGAACTAGTGAAAGGAAACGCCATGAGCCAGAGACAGAAGCCGCCGTTCCGGGGCGACATGGTCGGCAGCCTGCTGCGCAGCGCGCCGGTCAAGGACGCCCGCGCCAAACATGCGGCCGGTGAGATCGATCAGGCCGAATTGACCGCGATCGAGGACGAGGAAATCAAAAAACTCGTCCGCAAGCAGGAAGAGGTCGGCCTGCAGGCGGTCACCGACGGCGAGTTCCGCCGCGCCTTCTGGCATTTCGACTTCCTCGACGGTCTCTCCGGCGTCACCAGCTTCGAGACCGATTCAGGCATCCAGTTCAAGGGCGTCACCACCAAGGGCCATGCGGTCCGCGTCACCGGCAAGCTCGACTTCCCGGACGATCACCCGCATCTCCAGCATTTCAAGTTCCTGGCCTCGACGACCAGCCGTGTGCCGAAGATGACGATTCCGAGCCCGTCCATGCTGCATTACCGCGGCGGACGAAAGGCGATCGATCCGAGCGCCTATCTCAGGATCGAGGACTATTACGAGGATCTGGGCAAGGTCTACGCCAAGGCGATCAAAGCCTTCTACGATGCCGGCTGCCGCTATCTCCAGCTCGACGACACCAGCCTGTCCTATTTCTGCGATCCCGAGCAGCGCAAGATGCTGGCCGAGCGCGGCGACGATCCCGAGCAGTTGGTCTTCATCTATCGCGACGTGCTCAACGCGGCGCTGAAGGCCAAGCCCGCCGACATGCAGATCACCACCCACACCTGCCGCGGCAATTTCAAGTCGACCTTCATCGCCTCGGGCGGCTACGAGCCGGTGGCCGAGATGGTCTTCAACGAGATCAATGTCGACGGCTACTTCATGGAGTGGGACGACGACCGCTCCGGCGGCTTCGAGCCGCTGCGCTTCCTGCCCAAGGGCGACAAGCAGGTCGTGCTCGGGCTGGTGACCTCGAAGTTCGGCGAGATCGAGAGCAAGGACAACCTCAAGCGCCGGATCGAGGAAGCGTCGAAGTATGCGCCGCTGGAGCAGCTCGGCCTGTCGCCGCAATGCGGCTTCGCCTCGACGGAAGAGGGCAATGTCCTCGCCGAGGACGAGCAATGGGCCAAGCTCTCGCGCATCCTCGAAGTCGCGAAGGAAGTCTGGGGATGAGCACCGAGCCCTGCTTCGACATCGCCCATCTCGGCCATGTCGAGCTCTTCACCGACAAGCCGCAGGAGAGCCTCGACTTCTTCGTCGAGATCTTCGGGCTGACGGAGAGCGGGCGCGAGGGCGACAGCGTCTATCTGCGTGCCTGGGACGACTACGAGTTCCACACGCTGAAGCTCACCGCGGCGAAGACGACGGGCGTCGGCCATATCGGCTATCGCGCCTCAAGCGAGGCGGCGCTTCTGCGCCGCGTCGCGGCAATCGAGGCGATGGGCTGCGGCATCGGCTGGAGCGCGGGCGATCTCGGTCATGGCCGGGCCTATCGCTTCCGCGATCCGGACGAGCATGTCTTCGAGATCTATTTCGAGACCAATAAGTATGCCGCTCCTGAAAAGGAGCGGCCTGCCCTGAAGAACCAGGCGCAGCGCAACCATGGCCGGGGCTGTGCCGTGCGCCGGCTCGACCATCTCAACCTGCTGGCGCAGGACGTCGCCAAGATCCGCGAGTTCATGCCGAAGGCGCTGGGCAGCCGGGTGACCGAGCAGATCGTGCTCGATTCTGGCGAGGTCGGCGGCTGCTGGTTCACCGTCAACAACAAGAGCTACGACATCGCCTATACCCGCGACCACACCCCGGCGCGCGGGCGCTTCCACCATGTCACCTATGCCGTCGACCAGCGCGAGCACATATTGGAGGCAGCGGATCTCTTCCTCGAGAACGGCGTCTTCATCGAGACCGGGCCGCACAAGCACGCGGTGCAGCAAACCTTCTTCCTCTATGTCTACGAACCCGCAGGAAACCGCGTCGAGATCGCCAATGCCGGCGCGCGCCTGATCCTCGATCCCGACTGGCAGACCGTGACCTGGACGGAAGAGGAGCGGAAGAAGGGCCAGGCCTGGGGGCTGAAGACGATCGAGAGCTTCCACACCCACGGCACGCCGCCGTCGGTGAAGAAGTAGGGCGCGCGCTGGTCCATTGAACGCGGGTCATCCCGGCCGGTCGGCAGCGCGGAGCCGGGATCCATGCCTGACCCTTGATCGGGACCCTTTGTCAATTGGGTACCGGGTCTCCTGCGATCGCGCCGGATGATCTGCGCCTTTTGGAAGGCGCCCGCCCTTGCCGGGCAATCTCCGGGCAAGCTCGCCGATCCCAAACTGATCGTGAGGCTCCAAAAATTGGAGCCATCTCCAAAATAAGGGAGCCGCAGTCCAGGATTGCGGCTCCCTTCAGCTTGATTTTTCAATGGCTTGGTATGTGGCACGGGGGTTGCTGAGGCGGCGCGCGGACTGGCTGGAGCGCAGCAGGCATGAACTGGCAGGCTATCGTCGATTTCGACGGGACCATCTCACGCGAGGATACGACCGACCGTGTGCTGCAGCGCTTCGCGGAACCAGGCTGGGAAGAGATCGAGGCCGATTGGGTCGCCGGGACGATCGGCTCGCGCGAATGCATGGAACGCCAGGTCGCGCTGCTGCACGCCTCGCCCGACGTGTTCGATACCTTCGTCTCGTCGCTTGCGATCGACTGGGGCTTTGCCGCCTTCGTGCGGCTGTGCCAGCGCGCCGGCATCCCGGTCACGGTCGTCTCCGACGGGCTCGACCGCACCATTCTCGCGCTGCTCGGCCGCGCCGGCCTGAGCGGCCTCACCGTCGTCGCCAATCATATCGAGCCGCTGCCGGGCGATCGCTGGCGGCTGACCTCGCCGCATGCCGATCCCTCCGGGGGCTGCGCGAGCGGCACCTGCAAGTGCCGCGTCGCCAGCAGCCTCTCCCGGCCGCTGACCTTCCTGGTCGGTGATGGTCGGTCGGATTTTTGCGTCGCCGGCCAGGCCGACCTGGTCTTCGCCAAGAAGAGCCTGATCGCGCATTGCCGCGAGAACGGCATCGGCCACCGCCCGTTCAACACCTTCTCGGAGGCCGTCGGCCTCCTCGAAATCCTGCTGTCGGACACAACGACCGAACCGGCAGCCCCTGCACGCAAGGACATGATCAATGGATGACGGCTTCACTTTGCTCGACCGCGCCGAGCCGGTCGATGTTTTGTCCGCGCCGGCGGCGACGCTCGCCGAGGAAGAGGCCCGCCTGCTCGCGCTCGAGGCCGAATACTGCTCGCATGGCGACACCGTCCACTACACGCAATTCCCGAAGATCTTCTCGGGCTGCGAGGGCTCGTTCATGTTCGATGCGGCGGGCAACCGCTTCCTCGACCTGCAGATGTGGTACTCGGCCGTCAATTTCGGCTACGCCAATCCGCGCCTAAACAATGCGCTGAAGCGCCAGATCGACACGCTGCCGCAGGTGGCGAGCCAGTATCTGCACCGCGAGAAGATCGAGCTCGCGGCGATGATCGCGAGGGATGCGCAGAGCAAGTTCGACGCCAAGGGCCGCGTCCATTTCAATGTCGGCGGCGCCCAGGCGGTCGAGGATTCGCTCAAGCTCGTGCGCAACGCCAAGCAGGGCAAGAGCCTGATGTTCGCCTTCGAGGGCGGCTATCACGGCCGCACCCTCGGTGCCTCGGCGATCACCTCGTCCTATCGCTATCGCCGCCGCTTCGGCCATTTCGGCGAGCGCGCGCATTTCATCCCGTTCCCCTATCATTTCCGCGGCCCCAAGGGCATGAGCAAGGAAGAGTACGGGCATCACTGCGTGCAGCAGTTCGCCCGGCTGTTTGAGAGTGAATACAACGGCGTCTGGGATCCGAAGGTTCGCGAGGCCGAATACGCCGCCTTCTATGTCGAGCCTCTGCAGGGCACGGGCGGCTACGTCATCCCGCCGCCGAACTTCTTCATCGAGCTCAAGAAGGTGCTCGACCAGCACGGCATCCTGCTGGTCGTCGACGAGATCCAGATGGGTTTCTACCGGACCGGCAAGCTCTGGTCGATCGAGCATTTCGGCGTGCAGCCCGACGTGATCGTCTTCGGCAAGGCGGTGACCAACGGCCTGAACCCGCTCTCGGGCATCTGGGCCAAGGAAGAGCTGATCAATCCGACCGTGTTCCCGCCGGGCTCGACCCATTCGACCTTCAACGCCAACCCGCTCGGCACCGCCGTCGCGCTCGAGGCGATGAAGATGATAGAGGAAGAGGACTACGAGACCATGGTCATGGCCAAGGGCGCGCATTTCCTCGAAGGCCTGCAGGAGCTGAAGCGCCGCCACAGAATCGTCGGCGAGGTCGACGGGCTCGGCATGGCGCTGCGCATCGAGATCTGCGAGCCGCATGACAGCTTCACCCCGTCGAAGCGGCTGGTCGACCTGATGTGCGACGAGGGCATGAAGGCCGACCTCGAAGTCGGCGGCAAGCGCTACGGCCTCGTGCTCGACATCGGTGGCTACTACAAGAACGTCATCACCCTCGCGCCGACATTGACCATGAGCCATGCCGAAATCGACCTCGCGATCGAGCTGCTCGACCAGCTCTTCGCCCGCGTCGCCAGCGCCTGAGCCCTGGGGACGGGCCGGTGCGCCTGCGCGTGATCGATCTCGACGGCAGCGTGGCGGCGCAGGAGCCGTTGCGCCGGCAAATCGACGCCGGCGCAGCAACGCTGATCGATGCCGCCGACCTCGCCGGCGCCCTGCGCATCGTCGCCGGCCGCAAGGCGAAGACCGAGCTGCTGGAGCGGCTCGGCCGGCGCAACGGCGAAGGGCAGGGTGCGCCAGTTTTCTTCTACGGCTCGGGCGATTTCCATCATCTCACCTCGGTGCTTTTGAGTCGGGTCGATGAGCCCGTCACGGTCGTGCATTTCGATAATCACCCCGACTGGGTCAGCTTCCCCGCCACGGTGAATTGCGGCGCCTGGGTCAACCGGGCGCTGGAATTGCCCGTGGTGCGCAAGGTCGTGACAATCGGCCCGTGCAGCGATGATCTCGTGCGCCCGGAATGGCAGTTCGCAAACTTGCGGGCCGTGGCCGAGGGGCGGATCGCGCTCTACCCTTGGCGGCATGCGCCCTCGCGGGTCTGGGGGCGCTATGGCGAAGCCGAGAGCTTCCGCCAGAAGGGCGGTCACCTGCACTGGCGCAACCTTGCGGAGGTGGATTGGACGGACTTCCTCGACGAGCTGATCACTGCGATCCCGACCACCGCCGTCTGGCTGACGATCGACAAGGACGTGCTCGGGCCGGGCGACGCCTGCACCAATTGGGACCAGGGCGAATTGCCCCTCCGGCATCTGCTTGCGGCGGTCGAGCGGCTGGCGAACGAACGCCGGATCGTCGGCGCCGATGTCTGCGGCGACTGGTCGGAGCCGCGCTTCACTGATCCGTTCCGCGCGACACTCGCCTATTTCGACCATCCGCCGCGCTTCAGGCCGACGTCCGAGCAGCTCTCAGTGAACGCCCGCGTCAATGCTGGTCTGATCGGCTGCTTCCAGCGGGTGCTATCATGAACCTGACGATCATCCTCTGGTTCGTGCTGTCGGTCCTCTGCGACGTCGCCGGCCAGATCTGCTTCAAGATCGGCGCCGATCGGCTGCCGCAGGGCGCCGATTTCCGGGCCACGGCGGCGGCGGCGGCCCGTTGCGGCTGGATCACCGCCGGGCTTGCGACCTATGTCGCCGAGTTCTTCATCTGGCTGCGCATCCTGGCGGAAGTGCCGCTCTCGATCGCCTTCCCGATCGCCAGCGCCAATTTCCTCGCCATCTCCCTGGCCAGCGCCGTCTTGCTCGGCGAGCGCGTCGGCCGGCGGCAATGGCTCGGCTCCTTCCTGATCACCTGCGGCGTCATCATCGTCGCCAGAACAGCCTGACGGACATGTTCCGATGACCACACGCGATTTCAGCGTCCGCCTTGCCGGGGACCGGACCGGCTTCCTGCTCATCCATGGCCTCGGCGGCACGCCGACCGAATTGCGCTTCGTCGCCCGCGCGCTGAACCGCGCCGGTCATACCGTGCACTGCCCGCAACTCACCGGGCACTGCGCCGGCGAGGCCGAGATCCTCGCGACAGGCTGGCACGACTGGACGCAGAGCGTGCTCGACGAGCTCGAACGCATGCGCGCGATCTGCGACACCGTGATCGTCGGCGGGCTGTCCATGGGCGCAGTGCTGGCCCTGCATGTCGCCGCCTTGCAACCGAAGGAGATCGACGGGCTCGCGCTCTACGCCCCGACCCTCTGGTATGATGGCTGGTCGATCCCGCGCTACGCCTTCCTGCTGAAATGGTTCATCAACGCGCCGCTCGCTCGGCGTTACCGCTTCGTCGAGCGCGAGCCCTATGGGCTGAAGGACACCCGCGCCCGCGCTTTGGTGGTCTCGTCGCTGACGAGCGGCGACAGCTCGACCGCCGGCCTGCTCGGTACGCCCGCCGGCGCGCTGAAGCAGATGTGGGAGCTGATCGCCGTCACCCGCCGCGAGCTGCCGCAGGTGAAATGCCCGGCGCTGCTGGTCCATCCGCGCGAAGACGATATCGCCGACCTCAAGAACGCCTTCGAGATCCAGCGCAAGCTCGGCGGGCTGGTCGATGCGGTCATCCTCGACGACAGCTATCACCTCGTCACCATCGACCAGCAGCATGAGATCGTGATCGAGCGCTCGCTGGCGCTGGCCTCGCGGCTCGCCAAGGCGCGCATGCCGGCGCTGCCGCTCGTGGCGGCCGAGTGACCATGGCCAAGGGGCGGATCCTGAAAGGCATCGCGGAGATCGCGTCTGCCGCCTGGGATGCCTGCCTACCGGGCGAGGCCGAATGCCATGCCTATTACAGCGCCTGCGATGCGGTTGCGGCCGAGACCGGCATCGGGCTGCGCATGGCAGCGGCCTGCGCCCAGGACGGCGGCGAGGTGGTCGCGGTGGCACCGTTCTTCCGGCTGAACTATCGGCTCGACACTCCGTTGCAGGGCAAGCTCAGGGCTTTCGGCGATGCCTTGTATCGGCACGCGCCGGGGCTCGTCACCCTGAAGGTGCTCTGCGTCGGCTCGCCCTATGCCGAGCGCTGTCATCTCGGCTTCTCGCCGAAGCTCGATGCCGCTGGATGCAATGCCGCCTTCCGGGCGCTCGCCGTCGCGCTGGAACGGCAGGCCGCCGAGGAGAGGGTGCATCTCGTGGTCTGGAAGGACCTGGCGCCCGCCGAGGAAGGGGGCGTCGGCGATGTGCTGAAGCAGGCCGGCTTCGCACGGCTCGGCAGCCTGCCGATCGCGCTGCTCGACCTGCCTTTCGATGATGAAACCGCCTATCTCGCCTCGCTCTCGGCGGCAACGCGCAAGGACGTCAAGCGCAAGCTCGCCAAGGCCGGTGAGGTGCGCATCGCCGTCCACACCGACATCACCGGGCTGGAGCCCATGATCGATGCGCTTTACGAGGCGACGCGGGCGCAGAGCGGGCTCGACTATGGCGAGCTCGAAGTGCTGCCGCCCGGCTATTTCGGCGCGGTCTCGCAGGCGCTCGGTGAGCGGGCGGTGTTCGTGCTCTACTGGATCGGCGAGGAACTCGCTGCGTTCAACCTGCTGCTGGTCGAGCCCGACCGGGTGATCGACAAGTTCCTGGGCATGCGCTACCCGCTGGCCCGCGAGCACAATCTCTATGCCGTGAGCTGGATGGCGAATGTCCGGTTCTGCCTGGAGCGCGGCATCGGCAAGCTCCAGAGTGGCCAGACGGCCTACGCTTCCAAGCTGCGCTTCGGCAGCCGGCTGGTGCCCTCGACCTTGCATGTCCGGCACCGGCTCGCGCCCTTGCAATGGGCGCTGCGCTCCTTGAGCCCCTGGCTCGGCTTCGAGCGCTTCGATCCCGATCTCGCCGCGCTCGCCCGAAAGAAGGCCGCATGAGCAGCATTTCCTCACCGGTGACGACGTCATGGCTGCGCCAGCTCGCGATCTGGATCATCTTCGTCGTGCTCGACACCGGCACGCAGCTCGCCTTCAAATGGGGCGCGGACGGGATCGGTGACATGGATTTCGGCCTCGCGATGATGGCGAAGGCGGTGTCGCTCCCCGGTGTCTGGCTGGCGACGCTCGGCTATATCGGCACCTTCGTCGTCTGGATGGCGATCCTGCGCGACATGCCGCTCAGCCGCGCCTTCCCGATGACCGGGATGGTCTATGTCACGGTTCCGCTGCTGGCTTGGCTCACCTTCGGCGAGCAGATCGACCTGGTCCGCGCAGGTGGAATCGCATTGATCATCGCAGGCGTGGTTCTGCTCGGGAGTGACGACTGATGCGCGCGGTTGCTTGGGCTTCGCTGGTTGCGGCGGCTCTGATGGCGGCATTGCCGGCCCAGGCCGACCCCATGGGCGGCATCGTCGGGCGTTGGCGCGATTCCGATGGGGAATCGGAGATCGCCATCAGCCGTTGTGGCCCCGCCTTGTGCGGCAAGATCGTCTGGCTGAAAGAGGCACGTTTCGACATCTTCAATCCCGACGAGAGCCTGCGGAAGCGCTCGCTGCTGGGACTGCAGGTGCTCTCCGGCTTCAAGCCGGCCGCGAAGGGGGCGCTGGAGGGCGAGGGCTACAACCCCGCCGACGGCAAGACCTATCGCACCACGCTCGAGCTGACATCGGCCCGCAGCCTGGTCGTGCGCGGTTGTGTGCTCGGCGGCCTGATCTGCGACGATGATACCTGGTCGAGGCAACCATGACGTCGGTCGACGGTCACAGGTGAAGGGAACAAGTCCCGGCATGTCGATGCGGATGACATCGCTGAGATTCAGGCTGGTGATCGGCTTCATGCTGGTCAGCGTGCCGGCGATGATGGCGTCCGCCTACATTGCGGCGCGGCTGATCTCGGACGCCTTTGAGGAGAATGTCGAGCAATGGCTGGGCGAGACCTCGCGCTTCTTCGCGCTGGAGATCGCCGAGGCGACGCAGGAGGCGCAGCGCGTCGCAGGTGTGATCGGGCACCGGCTGGAGCAGGCCGGCGACGACCACAAGATGCAGAAAACCGTCGAGCGCGAGTTCGCGGTGCTGAGCTCGGTCGGCTACGATCTGATCGCGATCTATCGCCCGGGTGGCGAGGTCCTGTTCAAGACCCGCGACTTCAGCAGCCTCACGCCTCTGCCGGCGGAGACCAGCCTCGGCCTGTTCCGGATCGAGACGGACGGCAAGCGCTGGATCATGGCGGGCGCCGTCCAGGCCGTGCAGATCGGCGGCCAGCCGGCCAATATCCTGATCGGGACCTGGCTCGACGAAGGCTCGTTCGGCGGCATCAAGGTGGTGACCTCGCTGGAGATCCGTCTCTTCGCGCTGTTCAACGGCCAGCTCGAACCGGTGATGCAGACCCATCCCGATCGCACCGCCACGGTCCCGGCCGGCGTACGGACGAGGCTCGAAGCCGGAGAGGAGGCGGTCTTTGACCCGGCTGCCGACGGCGGTGGCTATCGGGCCGTCTATTCGAGCCTGCGCGGGATCGATGGCGAGCTCGCCGCGATCAGCTTCATCGGCATGCGCAGCGAGGCGGGCTTCTTCGAGCAGCTCGGTCGGGAGAGCCTGTTCCTCGGCATCTTCCTGCTCGGCAGCGCGATCTCGATCGTCGTCGGCATCCTAACCTCGGACCTGCTGGTGCGGCCGCTGCGCGCCCTGACCCATGGCGTGCGGGCGATCGCGGCGGGAGATTTCGGCCAGCGTGTTTCGGCGGGTGGCGGGCGCGAGATCGTCGAGCTCGCCAGCGGCTTCAACGGCATGGCCGAGCAGCTCGGCAAGCTGCAGGAACTCGAGGCGGAGCTCAGGCGCAAGGATCGGCTGTCGGCGCTCGGCCAGGCGGCGATGGCGATCGCCCATGAAGTGCGCAACCCGCTCGGGATCATCAAGACCTCGACGGAGGTGGTGCGCAATCGCGCCAAGCTCGGCGGCGCCGAAGAGAAGATGCTCGGCTATGTCATCGATGAGGTCCGGCGCATCGAGACGCTGGTGCGCGACTTCCTCGACTTCGCTCAGCCAAAGCCGCCGGTGAAGGTCGAAATGCCGCTGCGCGCGGTGATCGACCGGGTCGCGGCGATCGCGGCGCCCGAATTCGGTCGTCAGAAGATCGAGCTTTCAGTCGAGGACGAGAGTGGCGGGGCGACGGTCCTTGGCGATCCCGACCAGTTGTATCAGGCTTGCCTCAATCTCATCCTCAACGCGATCGACGCGATGCCGGAGGGCGGCATGATCCGGGCGAGCCTGCGCGCCACCGAGGAGACCGTCTCGCTGACGATCAGCGACGAGGGCGCCGGCGTGCCGGATGCGATCCGGCAGGAGATATTCAACCCCTTCTTCACCACCAAGGCGAAAGGCACCGGGCTCGGGCTCGCCAAGGTGCAGAGCGTGGCGGAGGCCCATGGCGGCAGCACGGCATGCGTCTGCGAGCCGGGGCGGGGCGCCGCCTTCACCATTACGCTGCCGCGGGCGAAACCGGGAGCGCTGGCATGAACCAGTCCATCCTGGTGGTCGACGACGAGGTGCGGCTCGCCGACGTGCTGGCGGCGGCGCTGGAGGACCTCGGATACCGCGCCACGGCGGTGCACAGCGCCCGCGCCGCGCTCGCAGAACTCGAACAGGCGCGGTTCGATCTGGTGCTGACGGATCTCCGGCTGCCGGTGATGGACGGGCGCGTCTTGTTGCGCGAGGTCCGCAGGCGCTGGCCCGAGGTCCCGGTCATCATCATCACCGCCTTCGCGGCGGTGCGCGATGCGGTCGATCTCGTCAAGGAAGGGGCGTTCGACTACATCGCCAAGCCCTTCGAGATCGACGATGTCTCGGCCACGATCAGGCGGGCGCTGCGCCTCGCCGACGTAGTGCGCGACAATGAGCGGCTGCGCAGCGAGCTCGAAGGTCGCCACAGCTTCGATACGCTGGTCGGCAACAGCGCCAGCTTCCGCCGCGTGATCGAGCAGGTCACCGAGGTCTGCGAGACCAAGGCGACCGTATTGCTGAATGGCGAGAGCGGCACCGGCAAGGAGCTGGTCGCCCGTGCGATCCACTTCAACAGCCCGCGTCGCGACAAGCCCTTCATCGCGATCAATTGCGCGGCGATCCCGGAATCTTTGCTGGAAAGCGAACTCTTCGGTCATGTGAAGGGCGCCTTCACTGGAGCGCTTGCCAACCGCATCGGGCGCTTCGCAGCCGCCGATGGCGGCACGCTCTTCCTCGACGAGATCGGCGACATGCCATTGCCGATCCAGGCCAAGCTGCTGCGGGTGATCCAGGAGCGCAGCTTCGAGCCGGTCGGGGCGACCCGGACGCAGACGGTCGACGTGCGGCTGGTGGCCGCGACGCACAAGGATATGCGCCAGGCCGTCGACCAGGGCAGCTTCCGCGAGGACCTGTTCTACCGGCTCAACGTCTTCCCGATCCAGCTACCGCCCTTGCGCGAGCGGGCCGACGACATCCCGCTGCTCGCCGCGCATTTCCTGGCGGAACTCGCCGAGGCGATGGGCAAGCGCGCTACCGGCTTTTCGCCGGCGGCCATGGCCGCGATGAGCGCCTATGACTGGCCTGGAAACATCCGGGAATTGCACAACTGCATCGAGCGGGCGGTGATCGTCGCCAAGGCGCAGACGATCGACGCGACCGACCTGCCGCAGGATCTGTTCAACGGCAGCCGCCGGGCCGAGCGGGACGGCCTGCCCCGCGATCTCGACGCCGAACTCGAGCGGATCGAGCGCGAATTCATCATCGAGGCTCTCCGGCGCAGCGACGGTGTACAGGTGCGCGCTGCGAAATTGCTAGGCATAGCGGAAAGAAGCCTTTGGCACCGCATTAAGAAACTCGGTATTAGGCTGGGCCGCGCGATCGCGGACTGATGACACACGGGACGCCTCCTCCATGCTTTCTCTCGTACGTCATGAACGCCCAGCCCGCGGCCGGCATCGACGTGTCGCCGTCCTGGCCGGTCTTGCCGTGCTGTTCGCCTTGTCGAACGGGGCGGTGCGGGCAGATGACGATGACGACGATGATGACAACGACACCAAGCGGGTCCTGACCGATCCGACACCGGCCAAGGGCTGGATCATCACGCTCGGCGGCTCCGCCCAGGTCGGCCCAAAATATGACGGGGCGAAGTCCTTCGGCCCGGGCTTCATGCCCTCGTTGTCCTGGCGCCGGGTCGGCGAGCCGGCCGGATTCAGCGCTCCGGACGACAGCTTTGACTACGCCATCTACGATACCGATCGCTTCGATGTTGGTGTCGTCGGCGCCTATAATGGTGGCCGCTATTCAGGCTCGACTTACCGGCTCCGGGGCATGCGCGATGTGCCCTGGGCGATCGAGGCCGGCCTCTACGCCGAATACTGGGTCCTGCCCGAGCGCCTGCGCACCCGCGTCGAGGTCCGCCAGGGCTTCAATGGCCATCACGGTGTCGTCGCCGATTTCTCGGCCGACTGGGTCGAGCGCTTCGGCAGCTTCACCTTCGCGGTCGGTCCGCGCCTGTCGCTCGGCAGCGCCTCCTATATGCGCCGGAATTTCGGCGTCCTGCCTGGGGAGGCGGCGCTCAATGGCATGATCCCGGCCTACAAGCCCGGCGCCAGCGCGAAGTCGGTCGGCCTGGCCACGTCGCTGGAATATGCGTGGTCGCCGAGCCTCTCCACCACGCTGTTCGGTCGTTACGACAGGTTGGTCGGCGATGCCGGGAATTCGCCGCTCGTCGACAAGCTGGGGGAGCGCAATCAGTTCACGATCGGCATCGGCGCCAGCTATTCCTTCCAGGTTGGCGGCTGAAAGCCGGATCAGGGGACCAGGATCACCCCTGAATTCGCGAAGGACAGCCAGACCGGCGTGCCCGGCGCCAGCATGTCGTCGACATCGTGGCTGATGACGAAGAGCTCGCCGACGGCGGTTTCGATCATCAGGTCGAGGTGATTGCCGAGATAGGCGCATTTTTTGATGCTGCCGGGCAGGGCGCCCTGGCTCTCATGGCGCGAGACCAAGAGGCTCTGCGGCCTGATCGCGGCCTTGGCCGGACCCGACTGGAGGCCGCGTGCCAGCAATGAGACGCTGGCCGGCCCGATCGCCACCTCCGCCCGCCCGTCCGCGACCGATCTCACGGTGACGTCGACCATGTTGGCGTCGCCGATGAAGTCGGCGACGAAGGCGTCGGCCGGCTCCTCGTAGAGCTGGCGCGGCGTGCCCTGCTGGGCGATGCGGGCATTCGACATCACGATGATGCGGTCGGAGACGGCGAGCGCCTCCTCCTGATCATGGGTGACATAGGCGACGGTCAGGTTGAGCGCCTGCTGCAGCTCGCGGATCTCCTCGCGCACGCGGCGGCGCAATTTGGCGTCGAGATTGGAGAGCGGCTCGTCGAAGAGCAGGACCTGCGGCTCCAGCACCAGCGCCCGGGCGACAGCGACGCGCTGCTGCTGGCCGCCTGAGAGCTCGGAAGGGTAGCGCTTCTCGAAGCCCTTGAGGCCGACCAGCGCCAGCTTCTCCAGCGCCATCTCCTGCGCCTTGGCCTTGGGCAGGCCCTTCACGGTCGGGCCATAGGCGGCGTTGTCGAGCACGTTCATATGCGGGAACAGTGCATAGGACTGGAAGACCATGCTGACGTCGCGGTCGGCGGCGGAGAGACGGGTCACGTCCTTGCCGCCGATCATGATCTCGCCCTCGCTGGCGATCTCCAGGCCGGCGATCATGCGCAACGTCGTGGTCTTGCCGCAGCCGGAGGGGCCGAGCAGCGTCACCAGCTTGCCGGCTTCGATCGAGAAACTGACATTGTCGACCGCCGTCACCGCGCCATAGCGCATGCTGACATTGCGGAATTCGACGGAGGCGGGGCCGGCCTTGGGCATGTCTTATCCTTGTTTGATCGGCTCGGCGGCGGAGGAGGCGAGGGCGGGCGTGCCG
Source organism: Allobosea sp. (assembly GCA_035998995.1). GTDB lineage: Bacteria > Pseudomonadota > Alphaproteobacteria > Rhizobiales > Beijerinckiaceae > Allobosea. The sequence goes on along the minus strand of DASYHC010000026.1, from coordinate 95,603 downwards.
CGCCGGCCGAGCTTGCGCTCGCCAACACCGAGCTGGATCAGGCTGATGCCGAGCGCCATGACCACGATCAGCACCGAGGAATAGGCGATGGCGAGGCCGAACTCGCCGGCCTCGACCCGGCCGACGATATAGGCGGTGGCGAGGTTGTACTCGGCCGAGACCAGGAAGATCACGGCGCTGACCGTCGTCATGCTGCGCACGAAGCTGTAGACCAGCGCCGCGACAAGGGCAGGGCGCAGCAGCGGCAGCACCACCCGCCAGAGCGTGGTGAAGCTGCGGGCCGAGAGCGTCGCGGATGCCTCGTCCAGGCTCTTGTCGATCTGCGACAGGCCGGCGATGCCGGAGCGTACGCCGACCGGCATGTTGCGGAAGACGAAGGCGATGATCAGGATCAGGCCGGTGCCGGTGATCTCGACCGGCGGCACGTTGAAGGCGAGGATATAGGCGACGCCGAGCACGGTGCCAGGAATGGCGAAGCTCAGCATGGTCGCGAATTCGAGGGCGCCGCGCCCGGCGAAGCGTTGCCGCGTCAGCAGATAGGCGGTGAGCAGGCCGATCACGGCGGTAAGCGGCGCTGCGATGATCGACAGCTTCAAAGTGGTGAAGAAGGACGGCCAGGCCGAGCCGTCGAAATGGATGCCGCGGCTGAAATCGATCGAGAAGCCGGTGATGTAGTGCTGCAGCGTCGGGGTGTGGTCGCGGCCCATCGTCTTGACGAAGCCGCCCATCAGGATGACGACGTAGATCACCGCGGTCAGGGCCACCCAAGGGCCGATGACGAGGGCGGAGATCCAGGTGATCCGGCGCGGCAGTGGTGTCGGCAGGCCGGAATCGCCCTTGCCGGTCACGGTGGTATAGGACTTGCCGCCGAGCCAGCGTTGCTGGGCCCAGAAGGCGGCCAGCGTGAAGCCGAGCAGGACGATGGCGAGCACCGCGGCCTGGCCCTGATTATGCGCGGCGCCGACCACGGCGAAGAAGATCTTGGTCGAGAGCACCTCGAAATTGCCGCCGAGCACCAGCGGATTGCCGAAGTCGGCCATGCTCTCGACGAAGCCGAGCAGGAAGGCGTTGGCGAGGCCGGGCCGCAGCAAGGGCCAGGTCACTGTGCGGAAGGTGGTCCAGCGCTTGGCGCCGAGCGTTTGCGAAGCTTCCTCCAGGCTCGGCGCGATGCCCTGGACGACGCCGATCAGGACGAGGAAGGCAATCGGCGCGAAGGCGAGCACCTGGGCGAGCAGCACGCCGGGCAGGCCGTAGATCCAGCGCGAGCGCGGGATGCCGAACCAGTCGAACAGGAAGGTCGAGAACAGGCCGGAGCGGCCGAAGAGCAGGATCAGCGCAAGGCCGATGACAAAGGGCGGCGTGATGATCGGCAGCACGGTGAGCAGGCGCATGGCGCGCTTGCCGGGCATGCCGGTGCGCAGGATCAGGAGCGCGCAGGCGAGGCCGAGCAGGGTGGTGATGAGGCCGGTGAGTACCGCCAGGATCAGCGTGTTCCAGGCGACGCCGCAATTGACGTTGGCGCTGAGGCAGCCAAGCCCCCAGATCGTCGGGCTGAGGAAGCGCTCGAGGAACTCGCCGAGGACGAGCGCGCCGCTGGAATCGACCAGCGCGCTGCGCAGGATCACCGCGACCGGCAGGAAGATGAAGAGCGCGATCAGCATGATGACGATGCCGATCGAGGATGTCGTGAAGAGGTCGCCACGGCACAGGCCGCGATAGGCGAGGCCGTGGCAGAGCAGCAGCAGCAGCGAGACCAGGGTTATGAGCGCGCCGAAGCCCATGCCGGGCTGGGCCGCGCCGGCCCCTCCGAGCAGGGCGGCCAGCGTCGGCATGCCCTGGTCTTTGAGCGTAACGGCAAAGCCTTGGGCGAAGAAGAACGCGAGGCCAGCAAAGCCGATCCAGGCCAGGAGCTTGCCGGTTCCGGCATTCTCCTGCCGGGCGCTGAGCAGGCTGGCGAGGAGGAGGGCGATGCCGACCGGCGCGAGCCAGGGCGCTGCCCCCGAGAGCACGAGCGCCAGCGCCGTGCCGGCCTTGCCGAACGGGTAGCCGGTAAGGCTCATCCCCTCGGGCAGATACCAAGGGATGAGCGCATAGCCGAGCCAGCCGGCCAGCAGCGCAAGCCTCGTCGCGGGACGCATCGTCTCTCGCCTTCCGTGTCAGATGCCAGCGATCAGCGTGCGTTCACTTCGGCAGCGCCTTGATCTCCTTGTCCCACTTGGTCAGCAGCCGGACGCGCTCGGCCGAGGAGCCGTATTTGACGAAGTCGTATTTGATCAGCTTCATCTCGGACATCTTCGGCGCCTGCGCCGGCACCGGCGCGCTCTTGTTCGACGGCACCTGATAGGATTTGGCCGGCGCAGCGAGCGCCTGTGCCGCCGGGGTCAGCGCCCAGTCGTAGAACTTCTTGGCGTTGTCGAGATTGCGCGCGCCCTTGACGATCGACATCGAGCCGATCTCGTAGCCGGTGCCCTCGCAGGGGGCGACGGCTTTGATCGGGTCGCCCTGCACGGCGAAGACGACGGCGTCATGGATGAAGACGATGCCGACGGCGGTCTCGCCGAGGCTCGCCGCCTTGGCCGGGGCTGCGCCCGACTTGGTGTACTGGCTGACGTTCTTGTGCAGCTGCTTGAGATAGTCGAAGCCCTTGTCCTCGCCCATCAATTGCACGACCGTGGCGAGCAGGTTGTAGGCGGTGCCCGAGGAGTTCGGGTCCGCAACCTGGACGTCGTCCTTCAGCTTGGGATCGAGCAGGTCGGCCCAGCACTTGGGCTCATTCAGGCCCTTGGCCTTGATCTGCTGGGTGTTGTAGCCGAAGCCGAGCGCGCCGGCATAGATGCCGACCGAGCGCTTCTTGGCGGCTTCCCACTGCGCCAGCGCCCATTCGTGCAGGTCCTTGTTTGCCGGCGATTCGTATTCCTGCGTCAGGCCTTCCTCGGCGGCCTGCAGATGCGGATCGCCGGTGCCGCCCCACCAGATGTCGCCGCGTGGATTGGACGATTCCGCTTTGAGCTGGGCATAGATTTCGCCAGCCGATTTGCGGGTCATCGCGACCTTGATGCCAGTTTCCTTCTCGAAGGCGCCGCTCATCGCGCGGCACCACTCCTCCTGCACGCCGCAATACATGACGAGCGAGCCCTGGGCCTGGGCCGGAGCCGCGGCAAAGGCCGCGCTTGCGGTGGCTGCGAAAAGCCCGGCGCGAAGCCAGTGGTGTTTCTGCATGGTCTTCCTCCCGATATCTGGTTCTGTCTGTTCTTGTTGGGTCGATAGTGACCGGTCGTCGGCAAAGATCAACGGCTATTGTGCCGGCTTACTATTCCGGTGATGCGTTCCAGCTCGGCTGTCAGCTCCGGGGTGCAGCAGAGGACCGGATTGCCCGCTGCGATCGCATCGCCCTCGAAGAAGTCGTTGACATGGGCGCCTGCCTCGGCAGCGATCACCAGCCCGGCAGCGACGTCCCAGGAATTGATGTGCAGTTCGGCATAGGCGTCGGTTCGGCCGCAGGCGACATGGCAAAGCCCGAGCGCGCCGGCGCCGGGGCGTTTGACTGCCGCACCGGCTTCGAAGCCGCGCTTGACCATATCGATATAGCTGTCGAGCGGCCGGCGCTTCGACCAGCCGAATTCGAGGCTGGCGCGGCCGATATCGCTGGTGCCCGAGACCCGGATCGGCTGGCCGTTCAGGCTCGCGCCGCTGCCGCGCCGGGCGCGATAGACCTCGCCGAGGGCAGGCGCCGCGATGATGCCGATCTCAGGGCGACCGTTGAGCACGAGGCCGATCGAGATGCACCAGTTGAGATCGCCATGGGCGAAATTGGCGGTACCGTCGATCGGGTCGATGATCCAGACCGCATCGGCCGCTTCGCCGCCGCCTTCTTCCCCGATCACGGCATCGGAAGGGAAGAGCCGCCCGAGTCGTTCGCGCAGGAAGCTCTCGACGGCGCCGTCGGCGGCGGTGAGCCAGTCCTGGGCACCCTTCATCGTGATGTTCAGGGAGTCGCTACGTCCGAAATAGTCGAGCGCGAGATGGCTCGCCTCGGCGACGAGGCCGAGCACGGCATATTCGCGCAGTTCGAGTTCGGCCGGCGTCATCACAGCGCCTCGAGTGAAACGGCGACCGGCTTGCCGGTGCGGCGGGATTCCGTTGCAGCATCGGCCAGGATCTGGGCCTTCAAACCATCGAGGCCGGACGGCGAGGGCGCGCGCTTGTCGCGGCAGGCGCTGACGAAGGCGTCGAGCTCGGCGCGATAGGCGGCGGCGTAGCGCTCCAGGAAGAAGCTCTGCACGGGATCGGCGCGGAAGCCGGCGCCGGTCGCGATCTCCACGGTGGTCTCGTGGATGTTGCCGGCACGCAGCATGCCTTTGGAGCCGTGCACCTCGATGCGCTGGTCGTAGCCATAGGTGGCGCGGCGCGAGTTCGAGATCTGGGCGATGCGGCCGCTCGCCGTCCGCATCAGCACTGCGGCGGTGTCGACGTCGCCGGCTTGGCCGATCGCTGGATCGACCAGCGCCGAGCCGAGCGCGAAGACCTCGACCGGCTCCTCGGCGAGGAGGAAGCGGGCCATGTCGAAATCATGGATCATCATGTCGCGGAAGAGCCCACCCGAGCGCTTGACGTACTCGACCGGCGGCGGGCCGGGGTCGCGCGAGATCACGCTGACGATCTCGATTGCTCCAGCCTCGCCCGCCCGCAGGCGGCCTTCGAGGGCGGCGAAGTTCGGGTCGAAGCGGCGGTTGAAGCCGATCATCAATGGCTTGCCGGATTTACCGACGACCTCGAGGCAGCGGCGGATGCGTGCTGCGTCGAGATCGACCGGCTTCTCGCAGAACACCGCCTTGCCGGCCGAGACAGCGGCCTCGATCAGATCGGCATGGGTGTCGGTCGGGGTGCAGATCACCACGGCGTCGATGCCGCCATCGGCGAGGATCGCCTCAGTGGTAGCGATCTTGGCGCCGGAGGCCTGAGCGAGCGAGGCTGCGGCCTCGGCGGATGCATCGGAGAGCGCGACCAGCTGCGCATCGGAGCGCGCCGCGACATTGAGCCCGTGAATGCGCCCGATCCGGCCGGCGCCCAGCAATCCAAATCTCATCACGTCCGTGGTCCTGCGGTTCGAGTGTGCGGCGGCTCAGTCGTGTGCGCCGAGAACGGTCTGGTCGAAGTCGACATTGGTGCCGGTCATCAGCCCCGATTCTGATGACGCCAGATAGGCGACGGCCTTGGCGACCTCGCGCGGATCGATCAGGCGGCCGAACGGCCGTCCGGCCTCAGCTTTCTCCAGCCAGCCATCCTGCGCATCGTGGCGCAGGCGCATGATCGCGTCCTCGCCCGGCGTCGCCATCCAGCCGATATTGAGGCCATTGACGCGGATGCGGTCGGCGAGAAGCCCATAGGCGGCATTCCTGGTCAGCGTCGCCAGCGCGCCCTTCGAGACGCTGTAGGCAGCAAGGAAGGGCTGGCCGCCATGGGCCGACATCGACTGGATGTTGACGATGGACCCCTGGATGCCGTGCTTGCGCATCAGGGTCGCGGCGTCCTGGATCAGGAAGAAGGGTGCGGTCAGGTTGACCGCCATGATCCGGGCGTAGAGTTCCGGGCTCGTATCGAAGATCGTGCCGCGGTCGGTGTCGCCGGCAGCGTTGACGAGGATGTCGAGCCGGCCGAAAGCTTGCTCGGCGGCCGGGACGATTCCGCGGACCGCGTCGAGATCGGCAAGGTCGGCGGCGTGGAAGAGGGCGTTGCAGCCGGCTGCCTTCAGGCTGTTGGCGACGGCTTCACCGCGTTCGCGATTGCGGCCGGTCAGCACGAGGCCGGCAGCGCCGCGCGCGGCGAATTCGCGGGCGACCGCCTCGCCGAGGCCCTGGCTGCCGCCAGTGACGACGGCGACCTTGCCGTCGAGCGCGCGGCTGAAGTTAGTCGGCTCAGGCAACTCGGCTTCTCCCTGGGCGCGCCACTGTCACAATGGCACATTATTTTTATTGCGCTTGACTAATGGAACAAACATTCCATTCTCTGGCGGCGCAAGTCAAGGCCGCGAGAGCCCCTGTTCCCGATGACATCGCCAGTGCAGCAGGAAACGCAAAAGGACGATTTCGACGGCTTCGTCGCGCTGCTGCGCGAGCGCGGGCCGAGCCTGCCGAAACGCCTGCGGCAGGTCGCCGATTATGCGCTCGCCAATCCCGACGACATGGCGCTCAGCACGGCGGCGCAGGTGGCGCAGCAAGCGGGCGTACAGGCCTCGACCCTGGTGCGTTTTGCCCAGGCGCTCGACTATTCCGGCTTCAGCGAATTGCAGCAGCTCTTCCGCTCGCGACTGCGCCAGCAATTCCCCGATTATCGTGAAAGGCTGGTGGCCTTGCGCGAGGAGGGCGCGGCCGGGCCGAACATGGCGCAGGTGCTGCTCGACGGCTTCGTCGAGGCCAGCCGCAGCTCGCTGACGCGGCTGCAGACGACCGTGCGCTATCGCGACGTCGACCGGGCGACGGACCTGCTCGCCGGGGCGGAGACGATCATCCTCGCCGGTGCGCGCCGGATGTTCCCGGTCGTGTCCTATCTCGCCTATGCCTTCGGCAAGCTCGGCATCCGCGCCGTGCTGGTCGACAATATCGCTGCGCTCGGGCCTGAGCAGGCGGCGATCGCGCGGGAGGGCGATGTCGTGATCGCCGTCAGCTGCGCGCCCTATACGCCGGCGACGGTCGGAATCGCGGCGCAGGCCCATGGCAAGGGCATTCCGGTGATCGCGATCACCGACAGCGCGCTCAGCCCGCTCGCCCAGCATTGTTCCCTGTGGCTCGAGGTCGAGGAGGCCGATTACGGCGCCTTCCGCTCGATGTCGGCCACCTTCGCGCTCGCCATGACGCTCGCCGTCGGCACCGCAGAGAAAGCCCGTCCCGATGCCTGAACCCGTGCTCGACCTGATCTCGATCGGCCGCTCCTCGGTCGACCTCTACGGCCAGCAGATCGGCGGCCGGCTGGAGGATATGGCCTCGTTCTCCAAGGCGGTCGGCGGTTGCCCGACCAATATCGCGATCGGCACGGCCCGGCTCGGCCTGAAATCGGCGGTGATCACCCGCGTCGGCGACGAGCAGATGGGCCGCTTCATCCTGGAGCAGTTGCAGCGCGAGGGCGTCGAGACCAAAGGCGTCGTCGTCGATCCCAAGCGCCTGACCTCGCTGGTCATCCTCGGCGTGCGCGACGAAAAAACCTTTCCGCTGATCTTCTACCGCACCGACTGCGCCGATGCGGCGCTCGACGAGAGCGAGATCGACGAAGCCTTCATCGCCTCGGCCAAGGCGGTGGTGGTCACCGGCACGCATTTCGCCATTCCGAATGCCGCCAAGGCGCAGCGCAAGGCGATCGCATTCGCCCGCAAGCATGGCCGCAAGGTCGTGTTCGATGTCGACTACCGCCCCAATCTCTGGGGGCTCGCCGGCCATGCCGCCGGCGAAGAGCGCTATATCCGCTCGGACAGCGTGACCCAGCATCTCCAGGCGATCCTGCCGGATTGCGACCTGATCGTCGGCACCGAGGAGGAATTGCACGCTGCCGGCGGCTCGGAGGATACGCTCGCCGCGATCCGCAACATCCGCGCGCTGAGCAAGGCGACGATCGTCTGCAAGCGCGGGCCGATGGGCTGCGTGGTGTTTCCCGGCGCCATCCCCGCCTCGATCGAGGACGGCATCAAGGGGCCGGGCTTCCCGGTCGAGGTCTACAACGTCCTGGGCGCCGGCGATGCCTTCATGTCCGGCTTCCTGCGCGGCTATCTGCGTGACGAGCCGATCGAGACCTGTTGTACATGGGCCAATGCCTGCGGTGCTTTCGCCGTCTCGCGCCTGCTCTGCTCGCCGGAGAGCCCGACCTTCGCCGAATTGCAGTTCTTCCTGAAGCACGGCTCGCCGCACCGGGCGCTGCGCCATGACGTGGCGATCAACCATGTCCATTGGGCGACGACGCGCCGGCCGCAGGCGCCGACGCTGATGGCGCTCGCCATCGACCACCGCTCCCAGATCGAGGCTATGGCGGACGAGGCCGGCGTGCCGCGCGAGCGCATCGCGGCCTTCAAGCGGCTCGCCGTCGATGCCGCGGCGCGGATCGCCAAGGGCAGCGATGGCTTCGGCATGCTGCTCGACGGGCGCCATGGCCGCGAGGCGCTGTTCCGCGCCGCCGATCACGGCTTCTGGGTGGCGCGGCCGCTGGAGGTGCCGGGCTCGCGGCCGCTCAGGCTCGAAACCGATGCGGACGGCTCGCTCGGCGCGGCGCTGAACGAGTGGCCGGTCGACCATGTCGTCAAGGTGCTGGCCTTCTATCACCCGGACGACGACGCGGCGCTGAAGGCCGAGCAGGAAACGACCTTGAGGCGGGTGGCGCTCGCCTGCCGGCAGGTTGGCCGCGAACTCCTGGTCGAGATCATCTGCTCCAAGAACGGTGCCGTCGGTGACGACACCATGGCAAGCGTCATGCGCCGTCTCTACGAGATCGGCATCAAGCCGGACTGGTGGAAGCTCGAGGCTCAGCCGACCGCCGCCGCCTGGGCCGCGGTCGATGCCGCGATCGCGGAGAACGATCCCTATTGCCGCGGCGTCGTGCTGCTCGGGCTCGACGCGCCGCTGCCGGAGCTGGAGGCTGCGTTCCAGCTGGCGCAGACCGCCAGGACGGTGAAGGGTTTCGCGGTCGGGCGCAGCATCTTCGGCGAGGCGGCGCGCGGCTGGCTTGCCGGCACGCTCGACGATGAGGCCGCGACCGCGATGATGGCCGAGCGCTTCGGCCGGCTGGTCGACGCCTGGCAAGGCCGCTGAGGAGATACGCGATGAGCACTGTTCGGCTCACCATGGCGCAGGCGCTGGTGGCGGCGATGGCGGCGCAGAAGACCGTCGTCGGCGGTCGGACGCTGCCGCTCTTTGCCGGCGTCTGGGCGATCTTCGGCCATGGCAATGTCGCCGGCCTCGGCGAGGCGCTGCATGGCGCCCGCGATATCCTGCCGACATTGCGCGCCCATAACGAGCAGGCGATGGCGCATGCCGCGATCGCCTTCGCCAAGGCCTCGCGCCGCCGCCGGATGATGGCGGTGACGAGCTCGATCGGGCCGGGCGCGACGAATATGGTGACGGCCGCCGCGGTCGCGCATGTCAATCGCCTGCCGTTGCTGGTGCTCCCGGGTGACGTCTTCGCCGGCCGCCGGCCCGACCCGGTGCTGCAGCAGATCGAGGATTTTGGCGACGGCACCGTTTCGGCCAATGATTGTTTCCGTCCGGTCTCGCGCTATTTCGACCGTATCACCCGGCCGGAGCAGCTCATCCCTGCCTTCGAGCGGGCGATGCAGGTGCTGACCGATCCGTCGGAATGCGGACCGGTGACGCTGGCGCTGTGCCAGGATGTGCAGACCGAGGCTTTCGACTATCCCGAAAGCTTCTTCGCCGAGCGGATCTGGCAGCCGCGCCGGACGCGTCCGGACGAGCAGGAGCTGGCGCAGGCGGTCGCCCTGCTAAAGGCTGCGAAGCGGCCGCTGGTCGTCACTGGCGGCGGCGTGCTTTACAGCGAGGCCGAGGGCGAACTCGCCCGCTTCTGCCTGGCGCACGGCATCCCCAGCGCCGAGACGCAAGCCGGCAAGAGCGCCCTGCCGCATGATCATCCGCTCAATCTCGGCGCGATCGGCGTCACCGGTACCGGCGCCGCCAACGACGCCGCGAAGACCGCCGATGTTGTGCTGGCGGTTGGCACGCGCCTGCAGGATTTCACCACCGGCTCGCGCGCGCTCTTCGCCGATCCGGAATGCCGGATCATCGGGCTGAACACTCAAGCCTTCGATGCCGGCAAGCATGGCGCGCAGCCACTCGTCGCCGATGCCAAGGCGGGGCTTGCTGAGCTGGAAACCGCGCTGGCTGGCTGGAAGGCTCCAGCAGGCTGGAGCGCGCAGGTGCAAGCGTCCCGCGACGCCTGGCTCGCGACCGCTGAACGCTATACCGCGATGAGCAATCAGGCACTGCCGAGCGATGCGCAGGTGATCGGCGCGGTGCAGCGCCAGAGCCGGGCGAGCGACGTCGTGCTCTGCGCCGCAGGCGGCCTGCCGGGCGAATTGCACAAGCTCTGGCAGGCGGGCGCGCCTGGCGGCTACCATATGGAATACGGCTATTCCTGCATGGGCTACGAGATCGCCGGCGGACTCGGAGCGAAGCTCGCCGACCCGGCCCGCGAGATCTTCGTCATGGTCGGCGACGGCTCCTATCTGATGATGAATTCGGAGATCGCGACCTCGGTGATGCTAGGCATCAAGCTCACCATCGTCGTGCTCGACAATCGCGGCTTCGGCTGCATCAACCGTTTGCAGAACGCGACCGGCGGCGCCTCGTTCAATAACCTCCTGCGCGACGCCCGTCACGAGGTCCTGCCGGAGATCGATTTCGCCGCGCATGCGGGCTCGATGGGCGCGATCTCGCGCAAGGTCGCGAGCTTGACTGAGCTGGAAAACGCACTCGGTGAAGCCCGCGGCCATGATCGCACCAGCGTCATCGTCATCGACACCGATCCGCTGATCTCGACCGATGCCGGCGGGCATTGGTGGGAGGTCGCGGTGCCCGAGGTTTCGGTGCGCGACGAGGTCAAGGCGGCGCGCAAGCGATATGACGGCGCGCTCGCCGCGCGCGACAACTGATGAGTCACTCCCCGTCATTGCGAGCGCAGCGAAGCAATCTAGGAGGACGTAGAGCTCTGCCACCCCTGGATTGCTTCGTCGCTACGCTCCTCGCAATGACGGTTCCGCTCTAAACCGACACCTTGAACAAGTGGATTTCGACATGCCTATCCGTATCGGCGCCAACCCCATCGGCTGGTCGAATGACGATCTGCAGGACATCGGCGGCGCTACGCCGCTCGAAACCTGCCTGGCCGAAGCCCGCGAAGCCGGCTTCGTCGGCATGGAGCTCGGCCACAAGTTCCCGCGCGAGCCCAAGGCGTTGAAGGCGGCGCTCGATCCGTTCGGCATGGCCTGCATTTCCGGCTGGTATTCGGCCGAATTGCTGACGCGCGATGCCGATGAGGAGATGAAGCACCTGCGTGCCCATCTCGATTTGCTGAAGGCGATGGGCTCGACCGTGCTGGTCTTCGCCGAGACCTCGAACGCGATCCATGGTGATCGCTCAAAGCCCTTGTCGCAGCGGCCGGTGACGGCGGCGGGCGATTGGGCCGAATTCGGCCGGCGCGTGACCCAGGTGGCGGAACAGACGCTCGCCGAGGGCGTCAGGCTGGTCTACCACCACCATATGGGCACGATCGTCGAGAGCGAAGCCGATATCGACGCCTTCATGGCGGCGACGGGCGACGCGGTGCACCTCCTGCTCGACACTGGCCATGCGACCTGGGGCGGCGCCGATCCGGTCAAGCTCGCTGAGCGCTATCGCGCCCGGATCAGCCATGTCCATGCCAAGGACGTACGCAAGGCGGTGATGGAGCAGGCGCGCCGCGAGGATTGGAGCTTCCTCGACGCCATCCTCGGCAAGGGTGAAGATCTCGGCGTCTACACCGTGCCCGGCGACGGCATGGTCGATTATCCCGCGGTATTCAAGGCGCTGCCGGGCTATTCCGGCTGGGTCGTGGTCGAGGCCGAGCAGGATCCCGAAAAGGCGCATCCGCTGACCTATGCCAAGAAGGGCGTCGCCCATCTGAAGCAGAGCCTGAAGGAGGCCGGGCTCGCCTGAGCCCGGAACGGTCATGTCGAAGCTGCTGGTCAAGCCGCAGGCGCCTGATGCCGAGGGGCGTATCCACGAGGTCACGCCCGAAACGGCCGGCTGGGAGCATGTCGGCTTCGCCGTGCATCGCCTTGCCGCCGGGCAGAGCCTGTCGCGCCAGACCGGCGACAGGGAGCACTGCCTCGTCCTGCTCTCGGGCAAGGTCGCAGCCCGCGCCGGAGGACAGGATTTCGGCGTGATCGGTGGGCGTTCTTCGCCCTTCGAGCCCGATCCCTGGTCGCTCTATGTGCCGGCGGGTTCGAACTGGAGCGTCACGGCGCAAGGGTCGTGCGAAATCGGGATCTGCTCGGCGCCGGGCAAGGCGGGCGCACGACCGGCCCGCATCATCGGCCCGGCCGATGTCGGCGCGCTGACGCGCGGCGAGGGCAGCAACACCCGTCATGTCCGCAACATCCTGCCGGAGACGGAAAGCGCCGACGGCCTGCTCGTCGTCGAGGTGATCACGCCTTCGGGCTGCTGGTCGAGCTATCCGCCGCACAAGCACGACCAGGACAATCTGCCGGCGGAGTCGCTGCTGGAGGAGACCTATTACCATCGCCTCAACCCGCCGCAGGGTTTTGGCTTCCAGCGCGTCTATACCGATGACCGCTCGCTGGACGAGACCATGGCTTTCTCCGATGGCGACGTCGTGCTGGTGCCGAAGGGCTATCATCCGGTCGGGGCGCCGCATGGGTACGAGCTCTATTATCTCAACGTCATGGCCGGGCCGAAGCGGGTCTGGAAATTCCACAACGATCCCGCGCATGAGTGGATGCTGAAGGCGTGAGCGACGCGGCCGGGATCGACCTGATCGGCGACGAGGATCTCGCTTATCTCCGTAGCCGCACGGCCTTCGTTGCCGGCGCTGGGATGACGCTCGACGATGGCTATCGCCTGGCGCATCTGCCGCTGATCGATCCCGCCCACCCCAAGGCGATCGCACGCAAGGACGGCACGCATTACGACAATGGCCGGCACCCGCCGATCTATTCACTGGTGGTGCCGACGCTCGGCTTGCAGGAGGCGCCGGTTTACAGGGAGCTCGAACAGGAGCTGCGCGAGGCCCCGTTCGCGAGCAAGATCGCATGGGACATCGTTGCGAGGCGGCAGGCCAAGCTGCATGCGACGGTGTGCGGTTCACTGTCGGTCGGCACGCCACCGGTGATCGACTTGGCCGCACGCGAGGCGTTGTCGCGTATCGGGCCGGTCGCCATGGAATTGCGCGGTCTGTTCTCGGGCAACGTCAACCGCGGCCGGCTCTATCTGCGGCTCTATCCGGAGCAACGCGAAGGACAGAACGCCCTGCATCTCCTCCAACGGGCACTGGGCCGGCCGACCAGCGATCTCTATGTCGTCGGCATCTGGAACTTGAGCGATGATCTCGACGTTGCTGAGGCGGCAGCGCTTGCGAGCCTCGTCGAGCGCTGGTGGGACAGGCCGATCCTACGCTTCACCGCCGATCGGCTCTGGCTGATGGGGGCCAGCGACGATCTCGTGCTCGACTCTGAAATCGTCGAGACGCTGAGCCTGCGATAGCCAGGTAGAGCAACGAGGGCCGCGTTGTGGCTTGCCTTGTCGGCGCGAGAGGGCTACCTCGCGCTCACAGCATTCTGCCGCCTCGGTGCGGCTCCGCGATCCCTCGGCCCGCCTTGTGCGTCGCGGCCAGGAGGATCGCCCAACCGACAGGATCGACCATGGCCCGCAAGAAATCGAAGCCGCTCGACGCCGCCTACGTCCTGTTCGACGTGTTCTACGAAGATGGCTCGCGCAGTTCCAATCGCCGCGTTCCCACGGAGTTGCTCGGCGGGATCGACGGTGACGACCCGGCGCTGGATGCGATCCAGGAACAGGACCGCGTCATCGCCGAAAAATCCGGCAAGCGCCCTCTCACGATCAAGAGCCTGGTGCGCGCTGGCGAGGCCGAGAAGCAGGCGGCTCGCCAGGCGGAGAAGGCCTCGCGCCGGGGCTGAGCCGGCCAGTCGATCGATTACCGCTTGGCCCGGCGCCTCGCGGCGGGTTGCGACTGACCGCTGCTGCTACTGCCGCTGCTCAGAAGCGAGCCGATGACGTAGAGCGCAAGGCCGACGCCGACCACGGCGGCGAGCGGCTCGCGTTCACCGCGTTTCATCAGCATCTGACCGCCCTCGCGAGCATAGTCGCGGCCGATGTCGAGATAATCCTGGCCGCGGGCGGCATAATCGCGGCCGCGATCGAGCTGCTCGCGGCCATTGCCGACGAGGTCGCGTCCGGCACGCAGCGCCTGATCGCCATAGTCGCGCAGCATCCGGCTCCAGCCTGAGGTGTCGGGCTGCCAGCTAGAGCGGCGGGGCATCATCGCCCAGGCGATCAGGCCGACGCTGAGCGCGCCGACCGCAAAGGCCGCGAGCGGATGGCGCTCGACCGTTTCGACGGCCGCCTCCCCAGTTTCCTGTGCGTAGCGGCCGGCATCGCGTAGTGTGTCGCGCGGATCGATCTCGGCGAGCTTTTCCTTCGCCCTTCCGTAGCCGTCCTTGACGGTCTCGGCCGTGCGGTTGGCGAGGTCCGCAGCCCGCGCCGCGACGCTGCCCGTCGCACGGTCGATCTCATCCTCGTTGGAGGGCACGTCCGGCGGCAGGCGCTTGTCGTTGTCCATCGTTCGACTCCATGGGCTCGAATGGCTTCATTGTCGAAACGAAGGAGCGGCGGCAGGGTTCCGCCGCCTGGTGGATTAGCGTGTTGCGCGGCGGGTGGCGCGCACGACCGTCGGCGCGCTGACCGCGCCCACGGCACCGCCCGCGACGGCGCCGACCGGCCCGCCGACGACTGCGCCCGTTCCGGCGCCGACCGCCGCGCCGCCGACGCGTTGCTCGACCGTGTTGCAGGCGGCAAGGCCGAGCGCCATGGCGGCGACGCCAATGAGAATGGATGTCTTCATGATCTGATCCTCCGTATTGACCGGAGTTCCAAACGCCTGACCAGCCCAGAAGTTGCCGCAAGGCAATGGCAGAGATTCGCGTCGTTGGTTAAGCTCGCCGCGGCGAGTTCGACTCATCGCCCAGGGAGACTGCACATGAAGACGCTTCTGTTCTCCACCGCCCTCGCTCTGATGACCATGGGGTTAGCCGGCGCGCCGGCCTCCGCCCTGACCATGAAAGAGTGCAGTACCAAGTATCAGGACGCCAAGAAGGCGAACACGCTGAAGGGCCAGAAGTGGAACGATTTCCGCAAGGCCAACTGCGCCGATGACGACGCCTCGGAGAATGATGCGGCGGCAGCCGTGACGGACGCCCCGGCGGCGACGCCGGCCGCGACCACACCGGCCAAGCCGGCCGGCAAGGCCAAGGCCGCCGTTTTCCCGAGGACTGTGTCGCAGAAGTATTCGAACGAGACGGCCGGCAAGGCCCGTCTCAAGACCTGCGTCGACCAGTACAACGCCAACAAGGCGGCCAATGCCAATGGCGATCTGAAGTGGATCGAGAAGGGCGGCGGCTACTGGAGCCAGTGCAACACCAAGCTCAAGGGCTGAGCTGAAGACCGCACGGTGCGCCCGGATGCCGGGCGCGCCATCATTTGGTTGAGCGTTGCGAAGCCTCAGGCCTTGCCGACGCTGCCATAGACCATGCGCCCCTGATGGAAGGTGGCGCTGCGCGCCGGCACGCGCGCGACCGCTTCGGCCGAGCAACTGGCGCCGACCAAGGTGAAGCCGGCGTCGTCGCCGACTTTCGGCCAGGCGCGCTTGCCCTCGTCGTCGAGCGGCAGGATGCCGCCGGTGGCGATGGCGAGCGAGCGCGACAGGCGGAACTCGTCGGAGTTGCGGTAGACCTGCGCGTAGAAATACGACCGCTCCAGCATGTCGCCGCTGCCGAAGGGCGACCAGTGGTCGATGACGCTGTCGGTGCCGGTCATCACGAAGACGCCCTTGTCCTGCATCTGCGGCAGCGGCATCGTCATGGCGCCGAGCGGCACGGTCGAGGCGATCGTCATCTTTTGAGCTGATAGACGCTGGATCGTCTCGGCCTGCAGGCCGGGCGCCATGGTCGCGAGCGCAAAGCCGTGGCTGATCGTCACCTTGCCGCGCAGGGCCGGGTTCTTCTCGACCGTGTCGATCATGTAGGTGACCGCGGCGGCGCCGGACGGGCCGGTCTCGTGCAGGTGGATGTCGACGCCCTTGCCGGTGTCGAGCGCGATCTGGAACATCGCGTCGAGCGATTTCTCCATCGCCTTGTCGATATTGGTCGGGTCGAGCCCGCCGACATACTGCACGCCCATCTTCATGGCCTCGCGCATCAGCCCGTCGACCTTGGAGTGCAGCAGGCCGTGCTGCGGGAAGGCGACGATCTCGCAAGCGAAGTCGTCGCGATGCTTCTCGAGCGCGAGCAGCAGGTGCTCAAGGCTCTTCAGCCCGCTGACCGGATCGATGTTGCAATGGCTGCGGGCGGTGGTGGTGCCCTTCGACTGCAAGAGGGCGATCAGGCCCTCGGCACGCTCCTGCGAGGTCGGCAGCAGCGTCGGGATCAGCTTCTCCTCCAGCGCGATCATGTCCATGATCGTCTTGCCCTGGCGCGGGCGCGGCGCCTGCCACGGGCCGCCATAGAAGGTCTTGTCGAGGTGGATGTGCATGTCGCGCATCGCCGGCAGCGCGAGCTGACCATTGGCGTCGTAGCGCGGCAGCGTCGCGGAGAGGGCGGCGCCAGCCGGATGCAGCGCGGCGATCTTTCCGTCCTTGATCTCCAGCGTGTAGAGCGCAGTGCGGGTCCCGACCACGATCTCGCCGTCATAGTCGAAGCCGTCTTCGAGCCGGACGCCGCCGAGATAGTAGTGGCGGTCCGTCAGGGTGGTGACGCCGGCCTTGGCATCGTCCTTCCCGGCCTTGGCCGGCGCCGCCTCGGCGCTGCCGGCCAAACCGAGGATCGCTGCCGAGGTGGTGAGCTGGCCGGTCTGCATGAGAAAGCCCCTGCGGCTCTGGTGCTGCACGCTGCCCATGGTGTTTCCCCGATCTGATGTGAGCTTGTGGCTCCGCTCTACGGGAGGCTTGCGGGCATTGGCAGCGATCTTTGCCCATGATGATCATTCGATTCGGCAATGATCAATGTGTTCAAGTCGATAGCCGATGATGGGCAGCGAAAGACCGCGCTATGGCTGCAGGCCGCAGAAGGCGGCCAGCTCCCCCGCGAGGGCCGTGGTCGCGTCCGGGGCATTGTCGCGATAGTAGAGCGCCAGTTCGAAGCCGGTCACCTCCGGCAGGCCTTCCGCCGTGCCGAGCACGCGGTGGCCCTGCTGCCGGCAGCTCGCGGGTAGCAGGGTCAGGCCGAGGCCGGCGGCGGAGGCCGCGGTGAGGGCGGCGAGACTCGTACTGGCATAGCTGACGCGCCAGCGCATGCCGAGGCGGTCGAGCGCCTCGCACAGTTCCTCGCGGTAGAGCCCGTTCAGCGGGAAGACGGCCAGCGGCACCGGCGCGCGCTCGATCGCCGGATGGGCCAGGCTGTCGAGCCAGAGCAGCGGCTCGGGCCTGGCCGCGCGCGGCGGCTGGCGGCGACGCTGCTTGACCAGGACGAGGTCGAGCTCCTCGCGCTCATAGGCGCTGTAGAGATCGGCGCTGAGCCCGCTGGTCACGTCGAGGCGCAGATGGGGCTCCGCCAGACTGAATTGAGCCAGCAATCCCGCCGTCGGCACGGTGAAATCCTCGGGCATGCCGAGTCTCAGGACGCCGTCGCGCCAGAAGCCGGTCAGCGCGTCATGGGCCTCTTCATGCAGGGCTAGGATGCGCCTTGCATAGCTAAGCAGCCGCCCGCCTTCCTCGGTCAATTGCACCTGATGCGGATTGCGCTCGAACAGTGGCTTGCCGAGCATCTCCTCCAGCCGCTTGACCTGCTGGCTGACGGTCGATTGCGACAGGGAGACACGTTCGGCGGCGCGGGTGAAGCTCATGCTCTCGCAGACCGCGACGAAGCTCTGAAGCAGTTGCGGGTTGAACATGGGGTAGCGGGTCATCGTCGCGCTGCCGGGCGGTTCGAGGCTGGATGCGCGATATTAGGGAGCGCCGACCCAGCCGCAAATCCGGCGTCACCGCTAGAAGCGCCGTATATGACGGCCGGTCCTACGAGGGGCGCTCGAGATCGTGCGCTCGGCGCTCAGCGACAAACGACGCTCTGTCCGCGCATGCCACAGGTCGATGTGAGGCGCTCGTCGGCAGGTGAGGGGTAGGTCCCTGCGACGTCTGCAGGCACATAGGTCGATCCATCACTTTGCATCGGATCTACATTTGCTGGCGCCGATATGCCGGTAGCGGCACAACCAGCGAGCATCATGCAACACGCTGTCAAAAAAAGCTTCTTCATCGGGCGCTCCTCACCGGCCCGATCCTGCCGGGATGCTGCGGCGAAGTCACGACAGCAAAGCGCATCCTGCGCTCCTATGATCTCGTCGCCCGCATCGGCGGCGAGAAATTCTGCGCGCTGTTGCCGGAGACCGACATCCGGCAAGCTGCGCAGATTGCAGACCGGCTTCGCCCGGCAATCGCGGCCCTCAAGATCGACGAGCTTCAAGGTCGCCAAGTCACAGCCAGCACCGGCATACACGAAGCCAAACTCCTGAAGGAGAGCTTCGGGGACATGCTCCGGCTCGCGGACGACCAGCTCTACGAGGCGAAAGCAGGAGCCGCGATCGGGGCGCCATGGCGCCAGCGGCAACAGGCATGTTCTCGAGCGAGATCGGTCTGAGCCCTGGCGCCGTTTGAGCGGTAGTTCGCCCTAAGAGCCGTGCTGCGAAGCGTGCCTTTTCAGGCATGTGCCCGCCGATAGGGCAAGGGATGTCACAGGTTTGCATCGCGGTCCGGCTGAAACGCCCAACGCAGGACCACCGCATACGCCACCAGGTTGAAGATCGTTCGTGATAACGTTCGAAGGGCGGGCATTGTCGGCTCCAAAGCAGCTGGCGGGAGCCAGGGGCTGCAGCATTCAACCGGGCTGCGCCATCGTTGGTTCCTTTCGGTGTGCAACAGCTCAAAGCCGCAGCTGCGTTGCCGTTCCCCCCCGGGAATCGCTACTTCGGAGAAAGGCGATTATTCCGCCGGGACGACGGTCTCCCGATCGTCTGCCAGCACACAGAACCGCGCCGTTAGCGACGCCGCAATTTTCACGAGATTGAGCTGCCCGTCGATCAGGACCGATTGAAGGTCGCGATTGCCGGAGGTGCCGTCGCAGTCGCGCGCGGGGAGCTGCTTCTCGATCTCTCGATAGATCGCCTCAGCCAAGCGTTCGCAATCGCACGGCATGTGCGGACAGATCCTTCAATTTCCGGTCTGTCCTGAAGATGGGATCGAATTAATCAAAAAAAAGCCCCTAAGCCGAGCGCAGAGCCGATCCTGCAAATTGACCGGCAGAGCAGGGCGCGGCGATTGCCGTTGAACGACGGCCAGCTTTGCCGAGGGCCGGGATAAACATCGGAGCATGGCGCTTGAGCGCTGTGCTGCCGACAATATCAAGACTTGGGAGAAAGGACCTGGTGGAGCTGAGGGGATTCGAACCCCTGACCTCTGCAGTGCGATTGCAGCGCTCTCCCATCTGAGCTACAGCCCCCAGGGCGCTGGCCTTCTAGGCCCTGCGTCGCGCTTCTGTCAATCGCTTGCGACAGGAGTTTTGTGGGTGCCTTCTGGCGGAGCGCCCGGCCTTCTCGGAGATGCTACTCGATGCGTGCCGTTCTCGACGTCGTGATGCTGGCGCTGAACCTCTATGTCTGGCTGCTGATCGCCTCGGCGGTGCTCAGCTGGCTGATCGCCTTCAACGTCGTGAACACCCGCAATCAGTTCGTCTCGACCGTCTGGGACTTCCTCTATCGGATCACCGAGCCGGCGCTGCGGCCGATCCGGAACATGCTGCCCAATCTCGGCGGCATCGACATCTCGCCGATCATCCTGCTGCTGGTGATCTTCTTCATCCAGAGCGTGATCACCCGCTACATCTATCCGAACGTGTTCTAGCCGGGATGGTCGCCTGGTCCGTCACGCCGGACGGACTTGCGATCGCCATCCGCCTGACGCCGCGCGGCGGGCGTGACGGCCTCGACGGCATCGAGGTGCTGGCCGACGGGCGCCAGCTGCTGAAGGCAAGGGTCCGGGCCGCTCCCAGCGAGGGCGAGGCCAATGCCGCTCTGATCGCGCTTCTGGCCAAGGAGCTTTCCGTCTCCCGATCGCAGATTGCGCTGACGGCCGGTGCGAGCGCGCGCCTGAAGCGCATCCTGATTCTCGGCGAGGGCGAGGCGCTGGCGGCGCGATTGCAGAAGCGGCTTTGCGAGATTTGATGCTGCAACGCAACAGAATCAGGGCGTGGGCACTTGACGGAGGCCGTCGCTTTCTGGCCCAACAGGCGCCATGGACCAGCAAGCCCCCGAGCCGTTTCCGCAGCGCCTGACGGAGGGCTATCGCGCCTTCCTCGACGATCGCTTTGCCCGCGAGCAGAATCGCTACCAGGAACTCGCCGAGAGCGGACAGACGCCGAAGATCATGCTGATCGGCTGCTGCGATTCGCGCGTCTCGCCCGAAGTGATCTTCGATGCGAGCCCGGGTGAGATGTTCGTGGTGCGCAATGTCGCCAACCTCGTTCCCCCCTTTTCGCCGGACGATCAGCTGCATGGCACCTCGGCGGCGCTCGAATATGCGGTGCAGGCGCTCAAGGTCGAGCACATCGTCGTGCTCGGCCATGGTCGCTGCGGCGGCATCAAGGCGTTTGCCGACGACGCGCAAGGGCCGCTGTCGCCGGGCGACTTCATCGGCAAGTGGATCACGTTGATCGAGCCGGCTGCACGTCGTTCGGGCGGGCGGGCGCGCAGTGAGACGCTGGACGACTATGTCGAGCGTCTTGCCCTGATCTCGGTCCAGCAGTCACTCGCCAATTTGCGCACCTTTCCCTGCATCAGCATTCTCGAGGGCAAGGGACGGATTCACCTGCATGGCGCCTATTTCGCAGTCGCCACCGGGATGCTGATGCTGCTCGATCCGCAGACCGGGCAATTCGTCCCGGCGGTCGGCGAGATGCCGAAAAAGGTGCAGATGATCCGCTGCTCGGAGGCCGAGCCGGGACAGGACGGTTGACGTCTGCTCCAGATCGGGTGAATTTTGCTCAATCCGCCGCTTGAAACGGCGGTCGCTGGGGAAAAATTTTGCAATCCGGCAGGATTTCGCCGGACAAGCATTTTTGCTGCGCCGCACCGATGACGAACCCGGAAGCTTGCGCTAGATTGCGCTCTCCCGGTCACTATCGTTGAAGCTGCATGTTCGATCGTCGTAAGCCCGCCGCCCCGGCGCCCTTCGTCACCCACGAGAATATCGAAGCCAAGGTCAAGTGGTTCGATCCGGAGAAGGGCTTCGGCTTTGCTTCTCCGGCGGACGGCTCGGGCGACGTGTTTCTCCACATCTCGGCCATCGGCCCGCAGGATCCGCAGGACCTGCAGCCCGGTGCGACCATCATCTGCGATCTCGGCGAAGGCCGGCGCGGCCTCCAGGTCGTCTCCGTTCACGAGATCGACGCCTCGACCGCGACGCCCGCAGCGCCGCGTGGCGCCGGCGGTCCCGGCGGCGGTGGCCGTCCGTTCTCGCCGCGCCCGCCGCGTGACGATTTCGGCGGCGGCTATGGCGGTGGCGGCGGTTATGACCGCGGCGACCGCGGTGGCTTCGATCGCGGCGGCTTCGACCGTGGTGATCGCGGCGGCTTCGATCGTGGCAACAGCGCCCCGATGGAAGGGCCGTTCGATGGCGCGGTGAAGTTCTTCAACACCGATCGCGGCTTCGGCTTCATCGCCCCGGACAAGGGCGGGCCGGACGTGTTCCTGCACGTCTCGTCGCTGAGCCGCAGTGGCCTGCAGCCGCCGATGGACGGGCAGCGCGTGCGCTTCTCGATCCGTGCCGGCAAGAAGGGCCCCGAGGCCGCCAATATCAGCTTCATCTGAGAGGCTGGTCGCGAGCGCATTTCGCCGGTCGGGCTGGTTCAGCCTGACCGGGCTATAAGTGTGACATATCAATGAGGCGGCGGGCCGGAAGGCTCCGCCGCCTCAAACGCGTTCGAGGGCTTTGTGCGGCAGGGCCGGTAAGGTGACGCCGATCGAATCGCCGGGCCTAATCTCGCCGCCTTCGAGCACGATCGCCATGACCCCCGCCTTGCGGATCAGGTTTCCGTCGGCGTCGCGGCCGAGCACGGCCTTGAGCAGGCCGAGCCGGAAGGCCTCGATCTGGATGCACGGGTTGCGCAGACCAGTGATCTCGACCAGCGCCTCGGCGCCAAGCTGCAGGCGCGTGCCGACGGGCAAAGCAAGCAGATCTATGCCGCGCGTGGTGACGTTCTCGCCTAGATCGCCGGGCCGGAGAGAAAAGCCGCCAGCTGCGAGCTCGCCGAACAACTCCTCATGGATCAGATGGACCTGGCGCAGATTGGGCTGGGTCGGATCGACCTTGACGCGCGAGCGGTGCTTCACGGTTTCGCCGCAATGGGCATCGCCTTCAATGCCGAGCCCGGTGAGCAGCCGAATGGACGGTAGGAGCGGCTTGCTGAAGCGGTGACCGTCGTCCCGCGCCACGGCTATGATCGTTGCCATTCTTGGGCCTCGCTGCTGGTGACCGCTCTCTGACACGGAGCGCGGCGTTTGGGGAGCAGCCTGCGCAACAAAAAACCGGGCCTGTCACCAGGCCCGGTTGATCGCCCCTTTGAAACGGCTGTCACGCGTCAGTGCTCGTCGCCCTCGAGGCCGCCGACATGCTTCTGGGTGTAGAGTTCGAGGCCGATGCGACCGATCAGGTCGAGCTGGGTCTCGAGGAAGTCGATATGGCCTTCCTCGTCCTTCATCAGGGCCTTGAACAGGTCCTCGGACGGGTAGTCGCCGACATCGCGGCAATACTTCGCCGCTTCCTGATAGAGGGCGCGCGCCTCGACCTCGGCCTTGAGGTCGCACTCGATCACTTCCTTGACATTCTCGCCGATGCGCAGCGCGTCGAGCGTCTGCAGGTTCGGGAACCCTTCGAGGAAGAGGATGCGGTCGACGAAACGGTCAGCGTGGACCATCTCCTCGATCGATTCCTTCTTCCAGGTCTTGGCCATGTCCTTCAGCCCCCAATTATCGAGCATCCGGTAATGCAGCCAGTACTGGTTGATGGCCGTGAGCTCGGAGCGCAGGCCCTTATTGAGGTATTCGATGACCTTCTTGTCGCCCTTCATGCCGCTCTCCTCGCAATCGACTACATTAGAATGATCCTAATGTAGGGCGAGCAGAGCAGAAAGGGAAGGGCGGATCGCGCGCTTCGCGGGAGAAAAATCGCGTCGCGCCGATCAGGCGGCGACGCGGTCGTCGTTCTCTTCGATGCCGGCCAGCATCAGGCCAACCGAGACATGCACGGCGCATTCGACATCGTGGCTGGCGCAGCTATGGCACTGGCTGGCGCAGGCGGCGCGCGCCTCGACAAGCAAAGAGCGGACTTCGCGGGCGCAACGGCCGCAATCGGGGCTGCAGCCGAGGCAGTCATAAGCCTCGCCCGCGGTGCGCGGACCGCTACCGTCAGGAGCAATCGTGCCCTTGATCTGTCGGCAGGAGAGAACGTTGCAGGAGCAGACGATCACGCCCTGTGGCCCCCGGCGACCTTCGTCACCGTCTCCTCGCCATCGGCGCGACGCAGGCGCACGATCACCTCGACCGAGGAGATCATCATCCCCTCCGGAGCGACCGGCAGGCCCGATACGTGAATCTCGGAGCCCGGGATGTCGACGACGGTCTCGTCGTCCTCGTTGTAGAAGTGGTGATGCTCCGAGACATTCGTGTCGAAGAAGGTCTTGGGACCCGAAACCGAGACCTGGCGCAGCAGGCCCGCTTCGGAGAACTGGCGCAGCGTGTTGTAGACGGTCGCGAGCGAGAGCGGCTCGCGGGCGCGCAGCGCCTCCTCATAGAGCATCTCGGCGCTGACATGGCGGTCGCCCTTGGCGAAGAGCAGCCAGCCGAGCGCCATGCGCTGGCGGGTCGGGCGGAGGCCGACGCTGCGCAGGCGCGCCTTGACGGCGCTGATCGGGCAGGCGGCCGGAGCCTTCTGCGGCCAGGGAATCTGGTCCACCTGGGTCCGCACCGGGCTGCCATCCTTGAGGGACAGAATGCTCATGAACGCCTTCCAACTCGAAGATCGGTGTCTTCGTAGTTTAGAATTCATCTAAACTACTGATATTATTGGTTATTTTTGCCTTCTCGAAAGCCGACTGTCAATCTCTTCGCACCTGCGGCAAGACGCATCAGGGGGTTGTCCACGGTGCAAGAGGCCTCATTCCGGAGGCGTCAGTGTCCACCGGCTCCGGGCTTGGCCGCCGGCGGCTTGCTCATGAAGATGGCGAGCACGACCAGGGCCGCAAAAATGCAGGTCAGGCCGAGGAAGACGTCGCCGAAAGCCATGACCAGCGCCTGCTTGTGAGCCCGCTGCGACAACAGTTTCAGCGCCATCGACTGGGCAGCGTCGCCATACTCGACGAAGCGCTGTGTCATCGACGCCAGGTTCTCCTCGGCGATCTGGCGGCCCGCGGCGACGGCTTCGTGAAGGCGGGTGATGTGCAGGTCGGTACGGCTGTTGAGGAGGGTGTTGATCACCGCGAGCCCGACCGCGCCGCCGAGGTTGCGGGTGAGGTTGTAGAGGCCCGACGCGTTCTTCAGCTGCTGCGGCGGCAGGGTGCCGAGGGCGAGATTGTTGATCGGCACCATGCACAGCATCAGCGAGCAGCCGCGCAGGATCTGCGGGATCAACAGTTCGTGAAAATCCCAGTCGGCGGTGATGGCCGAGGCAAGCCAGGTGCCGAGCGCGAAGCCACCAAAGCCGATCATCATCATGATGCGCGGATCGAGCTTGGTCGAGAGGCGCCCGGCGATCGGCGCCGTCAGGAACATGGCGAGGCCAGTGACGAACATGGTCTCGCCGATCATCAGCGCGTCATAGCCGCGGATGCGCCCGAGATAGACCGGGTAGAGATAGGTCAGGCCGTAAAGGCCGATGCCCATGGTGAAGGAGAACAGCGAGCCAAAGGCGAAGTTGCGGTTCCTGAAGGCGTAGAGGTCGACGAGCGGATCGTCGCGGGTCAGGGCGCGCCAGAAGAACAGCACTGCGCCGATGATCATCACGAAGGTGAAGAGCACGATCTCGTGGCTCTCGAACCAGTCGAGCCGGGTGCCCTCTTCGAGCACGTACTCCATGCTGCCGAGGAAGGCGGCCATGGCGCCGAGGCCGACCCAGTCGAAGCGCTTGAGCAGGCTGTGGTCGGGCTTGTCGAAGTCGATCAGGTTCCAGGCGGCGATGGTGACGGCGATGCCGGGCACGACATTGACCAGGAAGAGCCAGTGCCAGGAGAAGGCATGGCTGAGATAGCCGCCGACGGTCGGGCCGATGGTTGGGGCGAGTGTGGCGATCAGGCCGATCAGCGGCGAGACGATCGGGCGCTTCGAGGCCGGGAAGATGGTGAAGGCCGCGGCGAAGACGCCGGGGATCATGCCACCGCCGATGAAGCCCTGCACCGCGCGCCAGAGGATCATCTCGTTGATCGAGCTCGACATGGCGCAGAGCACGCTGGAGATGGTGAAGCCGGCGGCGGCGATCGAGAAGAAGACGCGGGTCGAGAGCGCCCGGCTGAGATAGCCGGACAAGGGGATCATGATGACTTCGGCGATCAGATAGGCGGTCTGGACCCAGGCGATCTCGTCGCTGGAGGCCGACAGGCCGGCCTGGATCTCGGCGAGCGAGGCCGAGACGATCTGGATGTCGAGGATCGCCATGAACATGCCGAAGACCATCGCCATGAAGGCGAAGATCCGGCGCATCGGGATGGCATCTTCGGCCGGCGCAGAGCCGGCGGGAAGCGCAGTCGTGGCGGTGGCCATTCAGGCCTCCTCGACAGGGTATCGCTGTCTGGTTGAAGGAGCCGGGCCCCCGACCCGAGGAGCGCCGTGAGGCGCGGTGCGCTTTGGCCCAGAAGGGGCGATTGAACCTTGGCGCATCGCCATTCCCCGGTCAGGAACGGCTCCTCGGGGCGAGGGCCCGGAAGTCTGCTTATTTCTGCGCGTTCGGACGCGGATCGATCGAGACGACGACCGACATGCCCGGACGCAGCACATGCTTGCCGGCCGACTCCGGCGAGAGGGCGATGCGGACCGGCACGCGCTGGACGATCTTGGTGAAGTTGCCGGTGGCGTTGTCGGGCGGCAGCAGGGTGAAAACCGAGCCGGTGCCGCCGGCGATGCCGCTGACCGTGCCGTCGAACACCTGGCCGGGCAAAGCGTCGACAGTGATCTTCGCCTTGTCGCCGATCTTCAGCGGGCCGACCTGCGTCTCCTTGAAGTTGGCGTCGACATAGACCTTGTCGAGCGGGACGATCGACATCAGGCGCTTGCCGGCGCTGACGAGGTCGCCGAGCTGCATGTTGGTGTTGGCGACGAGGCCGTCGATCGGTGCGGCGATCGTCATGAAGGAGAGATCGCGCGCGGCCTTGTCCTCGGCGACCTTGAGTTCGTCGATCTGGCGGGCGGCCTCGACGCGCTGGGCTTTCAGCACCTCGATATTGGCCTGCGCCTGCACGACGCCTGCCTTGGCGCTGGCGAGCGAGGCAACGGCCTGGTCCCGCGCGGCGGTGGCGGCGTCGAGCGTCGCCTGCGAGCCATAGGATTTGGCGGCGAGATTGCTGGCGCGGTCGAAATCGGCGGCTGTGCGGGTGACGGCAGCCTCGGCCGAAGCCTGCTGCGCCTGTGCCTGCTGCAGGCTGGCGCGGGCGGCCTCGACCTGTGCATCGATGCGCGAGAGCGTGGCCTTGGCGGTCGCGCTCTTGGCTTGGGCGCTCTCCAGCGCGATGCGCTGGTCGCCGTCGTCGAGCTTGACCAGAGGCTGGCCGGCCTTGATCTCCTGGTTCTGCGTCACCGCGATCGTGGCGATGTTGGCGGGCAGCTTGGCCGAGATCGTCGCCATCTCGGCGCCGACATAGGCGTCGTCGGTCGAGACGATGAAGCGACCATTGCGCCACCAGTCGACGCCGAACCAGAGTCCGGCGGCGAGAGCAGTACCGGCGACGAGGATCAGCGCGACGCGCTTGGCGACGCTGCGCTTGCGCGCAGGCTTGTCGCCTGCTTGCGGAGCGGGGGAGCGCTCCTCGTCGGCCTTGCGGGCCTCGGCAGGGACCGGGTTCTGTTCGAGCACCGGGTCGACCAGCTTGAGCCGGTCGCGACGGGGCTCGGTACGCTTTTCAAAGGCAGATTCGACAGTCATGGTGGCAATGCCCTGACAATCACATTTCGAACCGCTTGGTTCGATTGAGGTTGAAATAGCGCCAGAGGCAGTGCATATCAAGAGGAAATCGAACCGGTCGGTTCGATTATTTTTGCAAGCGCGACTATGCGCGGGACGGATGGAACAGAATGAGCGCGACGCTGGAGCCGCGACATGTCAAGGCGATCTCACGCAACCGGCGCGTCGCCGGAGCGGATCCCGACAAGCGCCACCAGATCCTCGAAGGGGCGCATGCCGTGTTCACGGCGCGCGGTTTCGATGCGGCCAGCATGAACGACATCGCCGCGGCGGCGAATGTCTCCAAGGGCACGCTCTATGTCTATTTCGAGGACAAGGAGCATCTCTTCGTCGCGCTGATCGAACGGGAGCGCGAAAAGCAGAAGCAGGGCATGTACGAGGCGCTGGCCGAGGAGCCCGATCTCACCCTGGCGCTGACGAATTTCGGCATGGGGCTGGTGCGCCTGCTGACCGGTCCGTTCGCGCTGAGCGCCCACCGGATCGTGCTGGGGGTCGCCGAGCGCATGCCCGAGCTTGGTCGCGAATTCTACGAGCGCGGCCCGATGCAGGGCGCCCGGAACCTGGCGGCCTTTCTCGACCAGCGCGTCGCCAAGGGCGAATTGGCGATCGCGGACACGGCCCTGGCTGCCGCGCAGTTCGTCGATCTCTCGCAGTCGACCCTGATGCGCCCGCGCCTGTTCAATGCGGTACGCACGCCGCCGAGCGAGGACGAGATTGCGCGCGTCGTCGGCGAGGCCGTGACGACCTTCATCGCGCGCTATGGCGTAAAGACGGTCTGAGACGGCCGCGAAAGTTCAGTGCCCCGTGACCTTGCGCGCCCGGATGCGCTCGCGATGGGCGGTGTAGAGGCCTGACGCGATGATGATCGCCGAGCCGAACCAGGTGAAGGCGTCTGGCAGCACCGAAAACAGGACGAAGCCGAAGGCCGAGGCCCAGAGCAGCTGGACATAGGAGAAAGGCGCCAGCAGCGAGGCGTCGGCGTGCCGGAAGGCCTGGATCACGAACCAGTGGCCGACGGTCGAGGATACCCCGATGAACAGGCCGACGAGCAGGGCCTCGGTCGATAGCGGCTGCCAGGTCAATGGCTGCAGCGCGGATAGCACGATGCAGCCGACCACCGCCGACCAGGCGAGGGTCGTTACAGGGTTCTCGGTCGCGCTCATCATGCGGGTGACGATCAGCGCGAATGCCCAGGTCACCGCTGACAGTACCGGCAAGATCGAGGCGAGCTGGAAGTCGCTGCCGCCCGGACGGACGACGATCAGCACGCCGACCAGGCCGACCGCCGTCGCGGTCCAGCGGCGCCAGCCGATCTTCTCACCGAGGAGCGGGATGGAGAGAGCGGTGACGAAGAGCGGCGAGACGAAGCTCGTCGCGGTCGCGTCGGCGATCGGCAGATATCTGAGCGACGAGACGAACAGGATCGAGGAGACCGTGACGGCGACGCCGCGCAGGATCTGCATGCTGGCGCGCCGCGGCTTCAGCTGCTTGAAGCCGCCGGGAGCAGCGACCGCCAGCATGATCAGTGCGAAAGCGGCATAGCGCAGCCAGACGACCTGGATCGCAGGCGTCGTGGCGGTGAGATATTTCGAGGCGACGTCGGCGGCGGAGAGGAAGACGCTGCCGAGCAGCATCAGGCCGATGGCGCGCAGGCTGTTGTCGCGCCGAGGCGCAGGGCGCTGCGGCGGCTCGGCCGGGGCTGGTTCGACCGGCAGAGGCACTCTGGTCAATGTATCGGGCAAGGTCTTCGACAAATCTCTAGGAGAAGTCGACCCTAGCCGAGGATCGAGGCGATCCCTTGCGCAAATCCGGCACGGCCGCCATGCGTCCGCGCAAGAAAAAGGCGGGCACGAGGCCCGCCTTGAAATTTTCTTTAAATCAGCTGGCCCGAACTCAGGCCGCCTGCTTGCGCGGCTGGATCAGCTTGCGGTTGACCAGAACCTCGGCGATCTGCACCGCGTTGAGCGCCGCGCCCTTGCGCAGATTGTCCGAGACGCACCAGAAGGCGAGGCCGTTCTCGACCGTGGCGTCCTCGCGGATGCGCGAGATATAGGTCGCGTCCTCGCCGGCCGCCTCGTGCGGGGTGATGTAGCCGCCGGGCTCGTGCTTGTCGATGACGAGGATGCCAGGGGCGGTGCGCAGCACCTCGCGCGCCTCGTCGGCGGTGACCGGCTTCTCGCACTCGATGTTGACGCTCTCGGAATGGCCGATGAAGACCGGCACGCGCACGCAGGTCGCAGTCAGCTTGATCTTCGGATCGAGGATCTTCTTGGTCTCCGCCATCATCTTCCACTCTTCCTTGGTGAAACCGTCTTCCATGAAGACGTCGATGTGCGGAATGACGTTGAAGGCGATGCGCTTGCTGAACTTCTTGGCCTCGACCTCGCCGGCGGCGAAGACCGAGCGGGTCTGGTTGAAGAGCTCGTCCATCGCCTCCTTGCCGGCGCCGGAGACCGACTGATAGGTCGAGACCACGACGCGCTTGACGCCGAAGCGCTCATGCAGCGGCTTCAGCGCCACGACGAGCTGCGCAGTCGAGCAGTTCGGGTTGGCAATGATGTTCATCTTGCTGAAGCCGGCAGCGGCGGCGGCGTTCACCTCCGGCACGACCAGCGGCACGTCGGGGTGCATGCGCCAGGTCGAGGAGTTGTCGATCACGACCGCGCCCTGCGCGCCGATCTTCGGCGACCATTCCTTCGAGATCGCACCGCCGGCCGACATCAGGCAGATATCGGTGTCGGAGAAGTCGTAATGGTCGAGCGCCTTCACCTTCAGCGTCTTGTCGCCGAAGGAGACCTCGGTGCCGACGGAGCGGGAGGAGGCGAGCGCCACGACCTCGCTGACGGGGAAAGCGCGCTCGGCGAGGATGTCGAGCATTTCATGGCCCACATTGCCCGTGGCGCCGACGACCGCGACCTTGAAGCTCATCTTCGTGAATTCCTTCTGGCGAAACCGGTTATGCCTCCCCGGGGAGCCGTCGCCGCTGATCTCGCTTGCGGGTTCGGCCGGTTGACCCCGGCCGGGGGGGAGAACCCGGAATCGAGGCGACGTGTCAGTGCGACGTCCGGGTTTTCCCGGCCGTCGTTTTGGTCGTGGTTTTCGTCGTCAGACGGAACGTCACAGAGCCAACCTGAGCATCATCGCGAAGCCGGGAGATAGGTGCCCGGCGCGCAATCCCAAACACAAGCCGCGATAAAAAGTCAATCGGTAGAGGCGACCTTCGGCATTAACCCTGCCTCCTTACCCGTCATTGACCCTGATTCGCGATGGAGGGCGCCCGGTAACCAGCCGCTCATCGCGCCCGGCGAAAGCTCGCCTGCGAGTGGGACAAGGCGGCTTGCAAGGATGCAGGCTGCCCAACGGGTCGGGTTCTGTCGTGTCCGGGGACGAGATCAGCGCCATCTGGCAGCGCTTCAAGCTACGCCTGCAGGAGAGCGGGCAGCGCCTTCAGCCGCGCCTGCAGGGCTTTGCTTCTGCCACGCCGGGCCGCTTCGACCTCGCCGCGCGGCTAGTCGATCTTGCCGACGCCACCGAAGCCGGGTTCGTGCGGGTCCTGCGGCCGATGCGGCGCGTGCTGCGCTCCGGTGCTATCGCCCTGACCGGCGGCCTCCTCTGGCGCGGCCTGGCGGCGCTGACCGGGGTGAGCCTGACCGCCATGCTCGTGGCCGGTCTCTCGTCCGGCTCCTCCGAGCCAGCTCTCGCCAGTCTGACGTCGACGGAGGCCATCGCCGCTCCCGTCGTGCGCGATGTCCGCCTCCAGGCTCTGCCGATGGCTGCCGGACCGGATGGCTGGGTGACGATTGGCCGGCCGATCGCGCTCTTCGGCGTGGAATCGCCTGAACTCGACAAGCGCAGTGCCTATGAGGCGCGGCGCAGCCAGGATGGCCAGAGGCGAGAGGACGTGCTGAGCTTCGGCGCGTTCGACGACGGCAAATCCCTCCTGTCGCTGAAGTTCCAGGTCAATCGCGATTTACAGGCGCAGAAGGCGCTCACCGGCCAGGCGCAGCCCTTCGTGATCACACTGGTGCGCGAGAGCGCGGCGCGCGGGCTCTCGGTCGGGCGCAGCGGCGCCGTGACCCCGATCGAGACCAAGTTCGGCACGGTAGAGACTGCCGATATCGGCCTGAACGACGGCACGGCGGGGCGAGCCTGCATCGCCTTCCGCCATCTCGACGAAGCGGCGCATCTCTCCTTTTCCGGCTGGTGGTGTGGCAGCGAGGCGAGGCCCGCCGACCGGGCTCAGTTGATCTGCCTGATCGACCGGATCGACCTTCTGAGCGCCGGGGACGATCCGGAACTGCGCGCCAGCTTCGCTCGCACTGAACTCAATCGCCGGCAGGGCTGCTCGGTGCCGCGGCTTGCTGCGACCGGGCGCAAGGGCTCCTGGCTCGACGCCGACGCCAAGGCGCCGGCGCTGCGACCGACCAAAGCATCGGACCGAAAAGTGGAATCCACTTTTCGGAAAACTCCGATGCTCTGATAATGAGATAGATCACCGTTATCGCGTCCTGTCGGACGCGCGGTGATCTAGCGGCAAGCAGGCGCAGGCGCGGTAACGGCCTCGTGTTGCTCTGCGGCACTGGCGGGCCGCAACAAAAGCATTAACTCTGGAATTGTATCGTCAGCGACAGCCGATCCGCCGGCAGCTTCGGCGGGGGCAACCGCCTCAGGAGATCGTCATGCGTTCGCTTTCCCGTTTCGCCGCCGGCCTGGCCCTGTCGGTGGCCGTCGTGACCTTCGCCGCATCGGTGGCCGAGGCCCAGCAGCAGCGCCGTCCGCTGCGCGTCACCGTGCAGAAGCGCAGCTATTTCGACGCCGGCAATGTCGTGCCGGTCGGCAGCATGAACCGCTATGCGTCCCAGCATTTCGTGGCGAGCCCGGTCTATTCCGCGGCCGGCGAGCTCTACGGCGAGGGTACGCTGCCCTCGCGCATCGGCTCGGGCGCCAACCCCTTCGCCAACAGCTTTGCGACGCCGCGCTACTAAGCGGTTGCGAGCTTGAATCGAAAAGGCCCGCCGTGAGGCGGGCCTTTTGCTTTGGTGATCAGCGCACCAGGATGTTCCTGAACTGCCAGGGATCGCTGGTGTCGATGTCCTCCGGGAACAGGCCCGGGCGGCCATCGAGCGGCGTCCAGTCCGTGTAGTAACCCTTCACTGGGCCGAGATAGGGCATCTGGATCGCAAGGCAGCGGTCGAGATCCATCTCCTCGACCTCGACGATACCGGCAGTCGGGTTCTCCAGCGCCCAGACCATGCCGGCGAGCACGGCCGAGGTGACCTGCAGGCCGGTCGCGGTCTGGTAGGGCGCGAGCTTGCGCGCCTCATCGGTCGAGAGTTGTGAGCCGAACCAGTAGGCGCCCTTGTCGTGGCCATAGAGCAGCACGCCGAGCTCGTCGATGCCGTCGATGACCTCGTTCTCCTCGAGGATGTGGTGCTCCTCCTGCGGGCGGCCGGCATTGCCGAACATCTCATGCAGCGAGAGCACTGCGTCGTTGGCCGGGTGATAGGCGTAGTGGCAGGTCGGCCGGTAGATCGCCTTGCCGGCCTCGTCGCGCACGGTGAAGTAGTCGGCGATCGAGATCGACTCGTTGTGAGTCACCAGAAAGCCGTATTGCGGGCCCGGCGTCGGGCACCAGCTGCGCACCTTGGTCTCGGCGCCGGCCTGCATCAGGTAGATCGCCGCCTGCGAGCCGGTCTCATGGGTGCGGGCATTGTCCGGCATCCATTTCTCATGGGTGCCCCAGCCGAGCTCGGCCGGCTGCACGCCCTCCGAGATGAAGCCCTCGACCGACCAGGTGTTGACGAAGACGCCCGGCGGCTTCGGGTTCTTCGAGCGCTGCGTGTCGCGCTCGGCGATATGGATGCCCTTGACGCCGACCTGCTTCATCAGCCCGGCCCATTCCTCGCGGGTGGTCGGCTGCGGCACGTTGAGGCGCATGTCGGAGGCGATGTTGAGCAGAGCCTTCTTGGCCAGCCAGGAGGCCATGCCGGGATTGGCGCCGCAGCAGGAGACCGCCGTGGTCGAGCCCGGCGCGCGGGCGCGCTTGGCGGCGAGCGTCATCTCGCGCAGCGCGTAGTTCGAGCGCTCGCCCGGACCTTTCGTCTCGTCGAAATAGAAGCCGAGCCAGGGCTCGTTGACCGTGTCGATATAGAGCGCACCGAGGCTGGAGCAGAGCTCCATGATGTCGCGCGAGCCGGTGTCGCAGGAGAGGTTGACGCAGAAGCCCTGGCCACCGCCCGCGGTCAGCAGGGGCGTGAGCATGGTCTTGTAGCTATCGAGCGTCACGGCTTCCTGGATGAAGCGGATGCCGCGCTCGTCCAGAAGGGCGCGGTTGTCGTCATCGGGTGCGATCACCACGAACCGGCTCTTGTCGAATTTGAGATGCCGCTCGATCAGCGGCAGTGTCCCGCGGCCGATCGAACCGAAGCCGATCATCACGATCGGACCACTGATCTCGCCGTATACGGGCCAATCCGTCATTCTTTTTCACTCCTGGGTGGTCTGGTTGAGGGTAAGCGGACGCTGGTATGGGGCGGGCTCTCCGGCGTCAATGCCGGCAGGCTCACTCCTTGCCGAGGCTGAACGGGTAGGGGCCCTCGAAGGCGCCGACATAGGCGGTGTGCGAGATCAGGCCGGCGCCGGGCTGCCAAGAATGCAGCATGAAGGCCGGAGGCTCCATCAGGAAGCGCGCCTCGGCGCCCGGCGTCAGGTCGAGGATGACCTGGTGGGCGACACCCGGCACGACTTGGCCGATCGTGCCGGCATAGCGGACCTGGACCGGGCGATGATGATGGCCGCTGAGTACGCGCTCGATGTTCGAATGCCGCGAGACGATCTCGGTCAGCCGCGCCGCGCCGTCCTTGAGCATGACCGCGTCCATGTAGCCGAGGCCGCAGGAGAAGGGCGGGTGGTGCGTGAACACCAGGACGGGCCGGCCTTCGGCTTCCGCCAATGCCCGTTCGAGGAAGTCGAGGCGCGCATCGCAGATGGCGCCGGAACTGGAACCCGGCAGCAGCGTGTCGAGGCCAATCAGCCTGAACGGACCGAGATCGGCCTTGAACTGGATGAAGCCGCCGCTGAGATCGGCATGCGGGCCGAGGTCGAGCCCGGCGATCATCGCCTCGCGGACGTCGTGATTGCCGGGGATCAGCAGCGTCGGCAGGCCGATCTTCTCCAGCATCGAACGGACGAGCGCATATTCCTCCGGCAGGCCGCTCTCGGTGAGATCGCCGGTGATGACGAGGACGTCCGGACGGACGGGCAGCGCTGCGAGCGCGTCGAAGGCGCGCTGCGTCATGCCGATCGTGTCGGAGACCTTGAGCGCGAGGCGGCCGGGCGGGCAGATGTGCAGGTCGGAGAGATGGGCGATCAGCATTTTGTCTTCTTCGTCAGGGAAGGCGTGGCAGGCCGCCTTACCTTACGGCAGTCCGCGCAGCCAAGGCTGCGCGAGCTTCAATGACGCGATTTGATGACGGATCGACTACGATCCCGAGAGGAGGTCAGGCTGCGCGACGTCGGAGACCGTCCGCTCCCTCGGCCGGAGCAAGCGCCCCCGTGGCTTTCAGCACGCCATTCGCGCCCTGGAGCGCGCCGTCGCGCAATTCCAGGCCGAGGAAGCGCTCGCGCTCGAACGGGCCGGGCATGGCGAGCTCAGCCATCGGCTCGGCCGTGAAACCGAAACGCTCGTAATAGGGCGCGTCGCCGACGAGCAGGATTGCGCCATGGCCGCGGCAGGCAGCGCGCCAGATCGCCTCGCGCATCATCGCCTTGCCGAGACCCTCGCCCTGCAAGTCCGGCGAAACCGCGAGCGGGCCGAGCAGCAGCGCCGGCTTGCCGGCGGCCTCGACATGCCAGAGGCGCACGGTCGCGACCACGGCGCCGTCGCGCTCTGCCGTCAGCGCGAGCCCGTCAGCCGGCAGGCGGCCTTCGCGCAGGCGCTCGCTCGACTTCGACGTGCGGCGCTCGCCGAGGCAGCGGTCGAGCAGGGCCTCGCGGGCCGGGATATCGGTCTCGATCTCGTCGCGGATCGTGATCA
Organism: Allobosea sp.; assembly: GCA_035998995.1. GTDB lineage: Bacteria > Pseudomonadota > Alphaproteobacteria > Rhizobiales > Beijerinckiaceae > Allobosea. Next base: position 60,577 of record DASYHC010000026.1, on the reverse strand, counting down.
TGACGCACCTCCTGCCGGAGCGCCCGCCTCGTCGCGGACCTTCCCGGCGCCGCGCGAGCGCGGCCACAAACAGGGATTGTGTGGAAGAGGGTCCGGCGGGAGCCACGCCCGCGCTCCATTCTTGGAGGCACGAACGCTCCGCCCGGTTTCCCGGGCGGCCTGCCGATAGTGGCAGGGCGCTTCGCCGGACCCGATTGGTTCGAGGCTGGCGAGCCAGCCCCAATTCGTCAGATGACGTATTGCTTCAGCGGCGGGAAGCCGTTGAAGGCGACGGCCGCATAGGTCGTCGTATAGGCGCCGGTGCCCTCGATCAGGACCTTGTCGCCGATCTCCAGGCTGAACGGCAGCATGTACGGGGTCTTCTCGTACATGACGTCGACCGAATCGCAGGTCGGGCCGGCGAGCACGCAGGGAACCGTGGCGTCGCCGTCCCGGATCGTTCGGATCGGGTAGCGGATCGCCTCGTCCATCGTCTCGGCAAGACCGTTGAACTTGCCGATGTCGAGATAGACCCAGCGGACCTGGTCGTCCTCGCTCTTCTTCGAGATCAGCACGACCTCGGCCTCGATCAGGCCGGCTTCGCCGACCATGCCGCGACCCGGCTCGATGATGGTCTCGGGCAGGCGGTTGCCGAAATGCTTCGACAGCGCCTGGAAGATCGCATCGCCATAGGCCGGGACGCCCGGGATCGGCTTCAGGTAGCGCGCCGGGAAGCCGCCGCCGAGGTTGACCATCGACAGCGACAGGCCGCGGGTGGCGCACTCCTTGAACACGGCCGAGGCCGAGGCCAGGGCCGAATCCCAAGCGTTCACATTCGCCTGCTGCGAGCCGACATGGAACGAGATGCCATAGGCCTGCAGGCCGAGGCGATGGCCGTGCTCGAGCACGTCCGCGGCCATTTCGGGCACGCAGCCGAACTTGCGCGAGAGCGGCCAGTCGGCGCCGGCGCCGTCGCAGAGGATGCGGCAGAAGATGCGCGAGCCCTCGGCCTTGGTGGCCGTGGCGGCACGGGCAACCTTCTCGACCTCGGCCTGGCAGTCGACAGCGAACAGGCGCACGCCGAGCTCCATCGCGCGGGCGACGTCGCGCTCCTTCTTGATGGTGTTGCCGAAGGAGATGCGATCAGCCGTGGCGCCGGCCGAAAGCGCGAGCTCGATCTCGACGACCGAGGCGCAATCGAAGCAGGAGCCGAGCTTGGCGAGGAGGCGCAGCACTTCCGGAGCCGGGTTCGCCTTGACCGCGTAGAAGACGCGGGTGTCCGGCAGCGCCCGGGAGAAGGCGACATAATTCTCGCGCACGACCTCGAGGTCGATCACGACGCAGGGACCATCCTCGCGGCGGTCACGCAGAAATTCACGGATGCGCTCGGTCATGAGACGCAGCTCCTCTTCGGCGCAAGCGGCGCCGATACGACGTGTAGCCGGGGAGAAACGTTCGCGACCCGAGGCGCTGTGGAGACGCCTTAGGACTGCGGACGAGACGTCCGGACCCGAAACACCGTCGATTGGGAGACTAACCCCGCACGGCCGGCAATGAAGGACAAGCCTCTTCGGTGTTGGCCTTTGGAGGACCAACGAGACCAAAAAAGCCCGCTCCGTCGTTGCTTTAAGCTGCGTCCCCCGTGGAGATTCGGGGTTCGCCGGTTTTGCCTCCGGCTGCCGGTCGCTGTTCGGGAGCGGCCCTCTTGCGAGAGCCGGGAGCGTGATTTGAGGGGATGTCCATCCCCCTCCATCCGTTTCCCATCCCTGGCGGCTGTCCGGCCTCTTGTCCGGATGCCCACCGACCAGCACGCGGCCACAGGCACGTGCGAATTGGGTGAAGCCCATATACGGACGGGCGCCCCCGGCTTCAAGTTTTTTCTGACGGCCGGGGCCGGATTTTTTACAGGACGCGGTGCAGGACGGGAGCGCTGATCGGCGGCGGCCCGGGCGGGCCGTTCGCCGCCGGTTTCAAGGCTGGAAAGTCAGGAACAGGAAGGTCGCGAAGATCACGAGATGGACGATGCCGTGCAGGATGTTGGTGCGACCCGTCGCGAAGGTGAGGGTGCTGACCAGTAGGGTGAGCGCGAGCAGCACCGAATCGGCGCCGTCGAGACCGAGCGCGAGCGGCTTGCCGAGATAGAGCGTGACGAGCGCCACGGCGGGAATGGTCATGCCGATCGTCGCCAACGCCGAGCCGAGGGCGAGGTTGAGCGATTTCTGCAAGGCGTCGCCGCGGGCCGCCTGGACGGCGGCGATCCCCTCCGGCAGCAGAATGAGGATCGCGACGAGCAGGCCTGTCACCGGTGGCGGTGCGCCTATCGCCTCGCGGCCGAGCTCGACGATGACGGAGAATTTCTTCGACAGCAGCACCACCGCGACGAGGGCGACGAGCAGCAATGTGAGGCTGATCGCGACACGGCGCGGCGAGAGGTTGACGTGCCAGTCATGTTCGCCCGACGAGGCGATGAAGTAGTCGCGGTGACGGACCGTCTGGATGTAGAGGAAGGCTCCGTAGAGCACGAGGGTGACGATGGCCGCGAAGGCGAGCTGAACCGGCGAATAGGTCGGGCCGGGGGCATGCTCGGTGTAGTTCGGCAGGATCAGGGTCAGCGTCGCCAGCACGAGCAGGACGGCGAGATAGGCGCCGGCGCCGGAGACGCGGAAGCTCTGCTCGCGATAGCGCAGCCCGCCGATCAGGATGCACAGGCCGGTGAGGCCGGCGCAGACCGTCATCACCACCGCATAGACCGTGTCGCGCGCCAGCTCCGGACTGCCGTCCTTGCCCGACAGCATGACCGAAGCGATCAGGGCGACCTCGATGATGGTGACGGCCGCAGTGAGGACGAGCGTGCCATAGGGTTCGCCGGTCCAGTGCGCGATCACCTCGGCGTGGTAGACCGCTGCGAAGATGGCGGCGAACATCACCGGGATGAGCAGCGTGGCGAGCGCCAGCCCGACTGCGCCGGGCGCGAGCTGGTCGGCAAAGCCGATCGCCGAGGCGACGGCGTAGAAGAGCAGCCCCAGCAACGGATAGATCCAGGCCGTCCTCGGCATGGCCTTCAGGCGTTCGGCGTTCATCGTCGGCTCTCGGAACGGAAGGGGGAGGGACGTCGGCTGAGGCGCGGAGGCCGTCAGCGCATCGGTTCCCTGGCGCGGAGCCGCGACGGAGCGAGCGGGTCATGCGACGGCAGCAGCACTGTCCGCTCGTGGGCGGCGAACTGCTTAATGGCGCGCAGCGTCGCCAGCGCGGTCGCCGGATCGTTGGTGACCCCGTCCGTCTTTTCGGCGAGCAGGTTGTCCTGGGAATAGGTCGCGTCACCGGCGAGGAAATAGGTCACGTCGTCGTCGCGGACGACGACCGCGACATGGCCGGCGACATGGCCCGGCGTCGGAACAAGCAGGATCCGGCCGTCCCGGGTGATCGGGTGCGAGGCCGGGAAAGGACCGATCGGCGGCCCGTCCATCGCGACGAGCTCGGGCTCCAGCCAGACCGGCCAGCGCTGCGGCAGGCAGCCCATCATCATGCCGCGCAGGCCGGTCGAGACCGCGTAATTGTCGCGCGGGCCGATGATCCGGCTATGCGGGAAGTGGTCGAGCCCGCCGGTATGGTCGTGATGGAAATGGGTCAGGATGACCGTGCCGATATCGACCGGGTCGATCCCCTGGGCGAGCAGGCGCGGGCCGATCTCCTCATGCGGGGCGACCTTGATCGAGACCTGCTTGTAGAACGGGTTCCAGCCAGGGAGGTAGCCCGGCACCGAGTTGCGCCAGGTGTCGCCGGTGTCGACCAGGAAGCGGCCCTCGGGGTGCTCGATCAGGTAGCAGAGGATCGGGAGCGGCTCGACCCAGTTGCGGTCGCGGAAAATGTCGAGCTTGCGACCGACAGGGCCGCGGTCGTCGCGGCCGGTGCGCTGGGCGGTCTTCATCCGGGCCTTGCCGGTCTCGATGGCGGTGATCCTGATCATCTCGACTCTCATTAAAAAGAACGGCTATTCGTTTTTTATAAGGCACGAGTTCGGCGCCTTGTAAAGAGGGAGCGTTCGTTTTATTTGGTGGGCATGCCGAAAATCAGCGATGAGAAGCGGGCCGCGCGCCGAGCCCAGATCCTCGAGGCAGCCTGGAGCTGTTTCCAGAGGGAGGGGCTGCACGCCACGACGATGGACGACATCATTCGTGCCAGCGGGCTGTCGGCCGGCGCGGTCTATTCCTACTACCCGAGCAAGGACGAGCTGATCATGGCGGCGGTGACGACCTCGCTCACCGAGTTGAGCGGGCTGATCGCGCCGATCCTGATCGCCGAGCCGCCTTTGCCGCCGCAGCGACTGCTGGGCGAGGTCACGGCGACGATCGACCGCTTCGCCGTGCGCAAGGACTACGACCTCAAGCGGATCGCGCTGCTCGGCTGGACCGAGGCCCAGCGCAATGAGCAGCTTCGGCAGACGATGCGCGGCTATTACGCCATGGTGCGCGGACAGCTCGAGCGGGTGGCGACAGGCTGGCAGCGTGCGGGGCAAGCGGCTCCGGAGACCCCGGCGAAGGACATCGCCAAGCTGTTCCTCTCGATTCTTTTCGGCTTTGTCGTCCAGGCCGCGATCCTCGGCGATGTCGCGCCCGAGGAGGTCGCAGCGGGTCTTGCCGGCCTCAGTCTGACGGATGTCGCGAGAGCGCCCTAGACCAGCCCCATTTCATCGCCTAAGTCGTTGGCGCAGCGCGCCTTCGCGCGCTTGTTTCGACGGGGCAAGCTTTTATCATGACGGTCACCGATCGCCGCCGGGTTCTCGCCGGGCTGAGCGCAGCTCTGTGCGCTACTGCCGCGCCGCAAGCTTTGCTGGCGCAGCAGCCGGAGCAGGCGCCGCCGCAACCGCGGTTCGGCTTCGAGGACGTCGTGCGACGGGCCCGCGAGATTGCCGCTGTTCCCTATGAAGCAGGGCCGGCGCTGCCGGAGGCGCTGACGCGGCTCGATTTCGACACCTGGCGCGAGATCCGCTTCCGGCCGGAGCGGGCGCTGCTCGCCCAGTCGAATTCCGGTTTCCGCATGCAGATGTTCCACCCCGGCTTCCTGTTTACGCGGCCGGTGACGGTGAATGTGATCCGCGACGGCGTGCCGATGCCGGTGCCCTATGCTGCCAATCTCTTCGACTATGGGCGCACCAAATTCGAGAAGCCGTTGCCGGTCAATCTCGGCTTCGCCGGCTTCCGGCTGCATTATCCGCTCAATGATCCCCGCGTCTTCGACGAGCTGATCTCCTTCATCGGCGCCAGCTATTTCCGTGTGCTCGGGCGCGGCCAGCGCTATGGCCTTTCGGCGCGGGGCCTTGCGATCGGGGCGGGCCTGCCGGGTGGCGAGGAATTCCCGGTCTTCCGCGAGTTCTGGGTGGAGACACCGGCGGCGGATGCCGACCGCATCACGGTCTATGCGTTGCTCGATTCACCTTCGGTCGCCGGAGCCTATCGCTTCCACATCTACCCGGATGGCGACAGCGTGGTCGATGTCGGCGCGGCGCTGTTCGCGCGCAAGCCGATCGAGAAGCTCGGCCTCGCGCCGCTGACCTCGATGTTCTTCACCGGCGAGAACGACCGGCGCTTCCACGACGACTTCCGCACCGAACTGCACGATTCGGACGGGCTGCTGATCCATTCCAGCACCGGCGAATGGATCTGGCGACCGCTGCGCAATGCAAGGGTTCCGGCGACCTCCTCTTTCGTCGAGCGCAATGTGCGCGGCTTCGGCCTGATGCAGCGCGACCGCGTATTCGAGCACTACCAGGACCTCGACCTCGCCTATGAATTGCGCCCGTCCTACTGGATCGAGCCGCAGGGCGACTGGGGTGAGGGCGTGGTCGAGCTGATCGAGCTGCCGACCACCGACGAGACCAACGACAACATCGTCGCGCTCTGGGCGCCGAAGCTGGCGCTGGAGCCCGGCCGCGAGTTCCGCTTCGGCTACAAGCTGACGGCGATGGTCGATTCCAGCGACCTGCACCCCGGCGGGCGGGCAATCAACACATATCAGGCCAAGCCCAAGGCGCTCGGCTCGGGCGAGCCGGTGACGGAGAACGCCCGCCGCTTCATCGTCGACTTCGCCGGGGGCGATCTTGGCTACTATCTGAAGCAGCCGGAGAAGGTCGAGATCGTGCCCTCGATCGCCTATGGCCGGATCAACCGCGCCTTCCTGGTGCCGAACCCGAAGACGGAGGGTTTCCGCGCCTTCATCGACATCGTGGTCGAGCCCGGCCAGCTCGCCGAGATGCGCGCCTTCCTGAAGAGCGGCAGCAAGACGCTGACCGAGACCTGGAGCTTCCCATGGCGGGCACCCGACGCGAGCTGACGGCCAGCTAGAACTGCGGCGCGCTCGCGCTGCGCGCCGGCTTTCGCCGCTTCTCGGGAGCAGCGGCGACGACTTCGATCTCGACCTTGAACTCAGGCAGGGTGAAGCCGGAGACGATCATCAGGGTCGAGGCCGGGGGCGGCGTGCCGACATGGGCGTCGCGCGACTCCATATATCCCTTCATATGAGCGCGGTCGGTGACGTAGGCGTTGATGCGGACGATGTCCTTCAGCGCCATGCCGGCTTCACCCAGGATCGCCGCGATGTTGGCGAAGCAGAGATCGGCCTGCTCGCGGGCGCCCTCGGGGATCGTGCCGTCGGCTGCGATGCCGAGCTGGCCTGAGCAGAAGACGAGCCGCTGGCCAGCGGGTACCTCGGCTCCATGGCTGTAGCGGGCGAAGGGCGCGCGGATCGAGGCGGGATTGAGCTGCTTCATCTGATGGTCCGGATGGTCGGGGCATCGTTCTGCCATGCCGGCCCGCCACTGCAAAACCATGTTGAGACTTGACCGGCGCCCCTTTGCGGCCTTGAAGGCGCTCATGCAAGGTTTCATGCCATGTTCAGGCGACACCGGCACAATGCTGCAGACGGGCGACTTGTCGAGATGGTGGGAATGAGCTTGAGGACTTCTGCGCTGCTGCGGGCCGCGAGCCTGCTGCCTCTCCTGTTGCTGACCGCCTGCGCGGGTTCGCAACGGTTCGGCGGGTATGGCTCGGGCCAGGCCGTCGCCCGCGCGCCGGCCTATGGCGAGCCGATCCAGTCGGCGCCGCCGATCCAGTCGGCCCCGGTCACATCCGAGCCGCTACCGCCGCCGGGCGGCTATCCGAGCGCGCCACCGCCGCAAGCGGGCGGTTACCCGCCCGGTGGTCCTGCGCCGGGCATGCCGCCGCAGAACGACCCGTTCTTCGATCCGCAGGCGGCGCAGCCGCCGCAGCAGCCCCCCGTGCAACAGCGCCCGGTCGAGCCGGCACCGCCGAGCAATCAGGTCGCCAATGCCAATCCTGGCGCGACGCCGGGCGGCGGTTCGACACGCGGCGGCGCGGTCTCGTCACGTGACGGCGTCATCGGCAGCTGGACGGCGCAGGAGGCGACCGGCGGCTCCTGCCGGGTGCAGCTCTCCAGCTCGCCCTCGCTCGACCTCTACCGCGCCAATGCCACGGGTTGCAGCAATCGCGACCTGCAGCAGGTCAATGCCTGGGATTATCGCGACGGCGAGGTCTATCTCTACCAGCGGGGCGGCGCGGTGGTGGCGCGGTTGCGTGTCGGCAGCGGCGGCGCCATGAACGGCGCGATCACGAAATCGGGCGCCGGACTCTCGATGAATCGGTAGAACGCGGCGCCCGTCGTCGTTCAGTGCCGCGAGGCACTGCGGCCGAACAGGGCCTGCGGCCAGAACTTACGCTGCAGCGAGAGCGACAGGGTCGCGAAGCTGCGGGCGTTGTCGAGGGCTTCGTCAAGCAAAGTGAACGGCGTCGGTGCGCCGGTGGCGATCCGGCCTTCGACGTCGGCGTAACCACCGACCATCTCGGCCTCGAACTTGCGCGCGAGATTCCGCATTGCGGCGTTCTCGGGCAGGCAGGTCATGTAGAGCGTGCGGATGTTGCGGTTGCGCGCCGCCGTCATCAGGCGGCCGAACAGCGCTTCGCCGATGCCGCGCCGGCGCCAGTCGCGCTCGACGCTGAAGGCGGCCTCGCCGGTCTGGATGATGATCTCCTCCAGCCCGCGCAGCTCCGCGGCGCCGCGAACCTCGCCAGCCTCGACATAGGCGTAGACGAGCCCGCCGACGCCGAAGGTGGTCTCGGCGTAGCTCTTCAGAAAATCATCGGTGACCGCCGTCCCAAAGCGCTCGCGCCGCGTTGCGGCATCGAGGCGAAGCAGATGGGCGGTGAAGAGATCGCGCTCGGCAGGCCAGAGACGCCTGACCTCGCCGTGCCTGGCCTTTGCGCCAGACTTGATCGATCGGTTCAATTGCAACTCCTGTGAAAGCGCGGATGCGCTGCCCAAGGAGGCGTGTCTTCCCTAACTCGGAGAGCAAGATGCGCTCCCGATCTGGGAATGCAAGAGGCGCGATTGCGGCAATTTACGGCTAAATGCCTGTGAAAATGGCGGAAATGGTTAAGCCTGCGCGCTAACGCCACATCGTCGCGATCGAGGCCGCGAGCATCAAAGCGAGTGCGATGTTGAGAACGCGCCATTGCCAGGGATGCCGCAGCAGCCGCGCCAGAAGCAGCCCGGCGACGCACCAGAGCATCAGCGAGACCAGTGCGAGGATGCCGAAGACGGTCCCTAACAGGGCTGCGAGCTCTCCTGCGCCGCGGGCAAGTTCGCCGAAGGAGGCGGCGGCGCCGAGCGTCATCGCCCAGCCCTTGGGATTCTGCAGCTGGATCCAGAGCGCGCCGAGGAAGCTCGTCGGTTTGGCGATGCTGCGGTCGAGATGCGGCGGGCCGCTGCGGCCGATCCGGATCGCCAGCCAGAGCAGGTAGGCCGAGCCGGCGAGCTTCATTGCGAATTCGAGCGAGGGTGCAGCCAGCAGCAGGCCAGCGAGCCCGGCGGCGGCGGCGATGGCCATCCCGGCCAAGCCGATCGCGACGCCGATCATGAAGGGGAGGGAGCGGCGGAAGCCGAAATGGGCGCCGGAGGCGGTGGCAAGCGTGGTGGTGGCGCCCGGTGTCACCGTCGAGATGGCGGCAAAGGCGATGAGCGGCAGGAGAGAGTCCGGTGACATGGCTGGCTCCAAGCGGAGCCATGGGATTAGGTTCGCCCGGTGAATGATGAAAACGAATGTTGAAGCGATCCAGCATTACGAATAATAATGCTTATGATGCGTAATCTCGACCTCGAATTGATCCGGGCCTTCGTCGCGGTCGCCGACCATGGCAGCATGACCATTGCCGGCAATGCGCTGCATCTGACCCAGAGCGCGGTCAGCCAGCAGATCATGCGACTGGAGCGTCGGCTCGGGCAGGCGCTGTTCCTGCGCGAGCGGCGCGGGCTGAAGCTGACCGCGGCGGGGCATCGCCTGCTCGCCAAGGCGCGCCGGCTCATTGGCCTCAATGATGAGATCTGGGCCGAGATGACAACGGGCTGCGCCGGCACGGTGCGGCTCGGGGTGCCCTATGATCTCGTTGGCACCTCGCTCGCCCCGATCCTGAAGGGCTTTGCCGAAGCGAGCCCTCTGGTCGAGATTTCGCTGGTCTGCGCATCCTCACCGCAACTATTGGAGGCGCTCGGCAAGGGTGAGGTCGATCTCGCTCTGGTCGAGGAGCCGCTGGCAACGGCGGGCGGCGAATGCCTCGGCATCGAGAGATTGGTCTGGGTCGGCGCCAGGGCCGGCACTGCCCATCTAAAGCAGCCGCTACCGCTCTCACTCGTCGCCGATAGCTGCGCCTTCCGACCGGCGGTGACGACGGCGCTCGACGAACAGGGCCGCGCCTGGCGCAGCGTGTTCGAGAACGGCAATATCGATGCGACCACGGCGACGGTCCGGACCGACCTCGCTATCACCGCCTGGCTCGCCTGCACGGTGCCGCCGGATCTCGACATTCTCGGCGCTGCAGACGGATTGCCCGAGTTGCCGCCCTTTGCGATCATGTTGCATCTGTCGCGCTCGCAGCCTTCCGAAGCCGCGCGCGAGCTCGCCCGCCATCTGCGCGCCGGCTTGCTGCGCCCGCGGCAAGTCGCATAGGCGGGCGGACTCGCCGAGGGTTGCAGGCCGGGTCGCCCTGCCGTAACCCGGAGAGGCGACGTCTTTGCTTTCCTGCCTTCCTCGAAGCCATGCCCGCCACGCTCCCCGAACGTTATGATGCCCTGGTCGCCTCGGGTGCGATCGAGCGCGATCCAGCGCAGGTCGCCGTCGTCAGGCGATTGCAGGCGCTGTCGCAGACGCTGGCCAGCCGCAAACTGGCGAAGAAGAGCAGCGCGCTCGGCTGGCTGTTCGGCCGCAAGCAGCCGGCCGAGGAGGTCAAGGGGCTTTACATCTGGGGCTCGGTCGGCCGCGGCAAGACCATGCTGATGGACCTGTTCTACGAGACGGTCCCGGTCGCGGCGCGCCGGCGCGTGCATTTCCACGCCTTCATGGCCGACGTCCATGAGCGCATCCATGCCTACCGCCAGGCGCTGAAGGCCGGGACGGTCAAGGAGCCTGACCCGATCGGCCCGGTGGCGGCGGAGTTGGCAGAAGAGGCGAGCCTCCTCTGCTTCGACGAGTTCACCGTCACCGACATCGCCGATGCGATGATCCTCGGGCGATTGTTCACCAAGCTGTTCGCCGACGGCGTCACTGTGGTCGCGACCTCCAATGTCGAGCCGTCGCGGCTTTATGAGGGTGGTCTCAACCGCGCACTGTTCCTGCCCTTCATCGAATTGCTCGCCAGCAAGGTCGACGTCATCAAGCTGGAGGCGCGTACTGATTTCCGGCTGGAGAAGCTCGGCGGCGCGCCGACCTATCACGTTCCTGCCGACGACAAGGCCAAGACCGCGCTCGACAAGGCCTTCAGTCAGCTCACAGGCCTGGCGCAGGGCTCTCCAACGACGATCACGATCAAGGGCCATGAACTGAAGCTGCCGCAGGCGGCGGGCGGCGTGGCGCGGGCGAGCTTTGCCGATCTCTGCGCCCAGGCCTATGGCGCCTCCGACTATCTCGCGCTGGCCCAGCACTTCCATACCCTGATCCTCGACGGCATCCCGATCATGGACATGGAGCGTCGCAACGAGGCCAAGCGCTTCATCATCCTGATCGACACGCTCTATGAGAGCCATGTGAAGCTCGTCGCTTCGGCGGCGGCGGAGCCGACGGGGCTCTATCTGGGGCAGGCCGGCCGTGAGGCCTTCGAGTTCGACCGGACCGTGTCCCGCCTGATCGAGATGCGCTCGGAGGAGTATCTCGCTTTGCCGCATGGCCGGGCCGACTCGGCTGCGAGCGGCGACGCGACCGGCTTGGTGGAGACCTGAGCGTGGCGACGCCGCGCGAACCGAGCGAGATGCGCATTCTCGCGGTCGCCGGCGAGCATCTGCGCCAGCACGGCCTGCGCCGTTTCACCGTAGTCGCGGTGGCGGAAGAGGCCGGCATGACCCATGCCAATGTCTACCGCTACTTCCCCTCGCGCACGGCGCTGATCGATGCGGTGGTCGATGTCTGGTTGAAGTCGGCCGAGCGCTCGCTTGCCGATATCGCCGACGGGCCGGACCCGGCCGAGGACAAGCTCGAGCGCCTGATCCTCGCGCTGGCAAAGGCGAACCGCAACCTGCTGCACGAGGAGCCGCACCTGTTCGCGGCGCTGTCGCAGGCGGTGGCAAAGCGCCATGCGATCAGCCGGCGCAATCGCACGCGGGTGCGCGCCCTGTTCGAGCGCGTGATCGATGACGGCATCGCCACAGGCGCCTTCGAGCCGCGCGATCGCGACCGCGCCATCGCTTTCGTGATCGACGCGACACACCGCTTCATCCATCCTGCGGCGCTGGAACTGGAGGCGGACGTCCCACAGGAATCTGTCGACGCCAGGCTCGCCACGCTGATCAGGGTGGCGCTGCGCACGCTCGCGACCGGCGTGATCTAAAAAAATAACAGATTTTGTAAAATGTAACTGCCCGTTTTGCCGGCAGGTTGACGGCACGTTTTCGTGAGTTAGCTTCTAACGAATTGGTTTTGCTGGGCATTCCGTCATCGGAAGGCCAGAATCGCCGCTTGGGGACGTTCCAATGTCCAATTTTGGACAGGGTTGAGCCTGAGAGCGGCTTGGGTCAAAGAACCGTCGGCTTTTCGGCTTCACCTGCTCTCGCATCCAACAACAAGGATTCGGCAATGGCCCGCAAGAAGATCGCCCTTATCGGCGCCGGACAGATTGGCGGCACGCTCGCTCACCTCGCCGGTCTCAAGGAACTGGGCGACGTCGTCCTGTTCGACATCGCCGAGGGCATCCCTCAAGGCAAAGGCCTCGACATCGCCGAGTCCGCTCCGGTCGACGGCTTCGATGCCGGCTATAAGGGCACGCAGTCCTATGAGGACATCAAGGGCGCCGACGTGATCATCGTCACCGCCGGCGTGCCGCGTAAGCCCGGCATGAGCCGCGACGACCTGATCGGCATCAACCTCAAGGTGATGAAGTCGGTCGGCGAGGGCATCAAGCAGTATGCTCCCAAGGCTTTCGTGATCTGCATCACCAACCCGCTCGACGCGATGGTCTGGGCTCTGCAGAAGTTCTCGGGCCTGAAGCCCAACATGATCTGCGGCATGGCCGGCGTGCTCGACTCGGCCCGCTTCCGCCACTTCCTCGCCGACGAGTTCAAGGTCTCGGTTAAGGACGTCTCGGCCTTCGTGCTCGGCGGCCATGGCGACGACATGGTGCCGCTGGTCCGTTATTCGGGCGTCGCCGGCATCCCGCTGCCGGACCTCGTCAAGATGAAGTGGACGACGCAGGAGCGTCTCGACGCCATCGTCGAGCGCACCCGCAAGGGCGGCGGCGAGATCGTCAACCTGCTCAAGACCGGCTCGGCCTTCTACGCCCCGGCCGCCTCGGCGATCGCCATGGCCGAGAGCTATCTCAAGGACCAGAAGCGCGTGCTGCCGGCGGCTGCCGCGCTCAGGGGCCAGTACGGCGTCAACGACATGTTCGTCGGCGTGCCGGTGGTGATCGGCGCCAAGGGCGTCGAGCGGGTCGTCAAGATCCGCCTCAACGGCGCCGAGAAGGAGATGCTGGCCAAGTCGGTCGCCTCGGTCCAGACCCTGATCGACGCCTGCAAGAGCATCGACGCGTCATTGGCGTGAGACAGACGGATGGCGTGATGGCCGGCGGCCATCACGCCATCGCCTCTCCCTTTACCGGCACAGGACATCAGGCATGAACATCCACGAATATCAGGGCAAGGCGGTTCTGAAGGAGTACGGCGCGCCCGTCTCCGCCGGCTTCCCGGCGCTATCGGTGGCGGAGGCCGTCGAGGCCGCGAAGAAGCTGCCCGGACCGCTCTATGTGGTGAAGAGCCAGATCCATGCCGGCGGGCGCGGCAAGGGCAAGTTCAAGGAACTGCCGGCCGACGCCAAGGGTGGCGTGCGCCTCGCCAAGTCGATCGAAGAGGTCGAGGCCCATGCCAAGGAGATGCTCGGCAACACGCTGGTGACGGCGCAGACCGGCCCGGCCGGCAAGCAGGTCAACCGCCTCTACATCGAGGACGGCTCCGACATCTCGAAGGAGTTCTACCTCTCGGCGCTGGTCGACCGCGAGACTTCGCGCGTCGCCTTCGTGGTCTCGACCGAGGGCGGCATGGACATCGAGAAGGTGGCCCATGACACCCCCGAGAAGATCCTGACCTTCTCGGTCGATCCGGCGACCGGCATCATGCCGCATCACGGCCGCACCGTCGCCAAGGCGCTCGGACTTTCCGGCGACCAGGCCAAGCAGGCCGAGAAGGTGCTCACGCAGATCTATGCCGCCTTCGTCGGCAAGGACATGGCGATGCTCGAGATCAATCCGCTGATCGTGACGACGCAGGGCCAGGTCAAGTGCCTGGACGCCAAGGTCTCGTTCGACTCGAACTCGCTCTACCGCCATCCCGAGCTGATGGAGCTGCGTGACGAGACCGAGGAAGACGCCAAGGAGATCGAGGCGTCGAAATACGACCTCGCCTATATCGCGCTCGACGGCACGATCGGCTGCATGGTCAATGGCGCCGGCCTCGCCATGGCGACGCTCGACATCATCCAGCTCTATGGCGAGAGCCCGGCGAACTTCCTCGATGTCGGCGGCGGCGCCACCGAAGAGAAGGTCACGGCGGCCTTCAAGATCATCACTGCCGACCCGAAGGTGAAGGGCATCCTGGTCAACATCTTCGGCGGCATCATGAAGTGCGACGTCATCGCCCGCGGCGTGATCGCTGCGGTGAAGACGGTCGGCCTCGAAGTCCCGCTGGTGGTGCGCCTCGAAGGCACCAATGTCGAGGAAGGCAAGGCGATCATCCGCGACTCCGGCCTGAACGTCATTCCCGCCGACGACCTCGACGACGCCGCGCAGAAGATCGTCGCCGCGATCAAGAAGGCTTGAGGTAAACCAATGTCCATCCTGATCGACAAGAACACCAAGGTCATCTGCCAGGGCTTCACCGGCAAGAACGGCACCTTCCACTCCGAGCAGGCGATCGCTTACGGCACGCAGATGGTCGGCGGCACCTCGCCCGGTAAGGGCGGCTCGCTCCATCTCGGCCTGCCCGTCTTCGACACCGTCGCCGAGGCGCGCGACAAGACCGGGGCTACCGCCTCTGTCGTCTACGTCCCACCGCCGGGCGCCGCGGATGCGATCTGCGAGGCGATCGACGCCGAGATCCCGCTGGTGATCTGCATCACCGAGGGCATCCCGGTGCTCGACATGGTGCGCGTCAAGCGCTCGCTCTCCGGCTCGAAGACCCGCCTGATCGGGCCGAACTGTCCGGGCGTCGTCACGGCCGGCGAGAGCAAGATCGGCATCATGCCGGCGAACATCTTCAAGCCCGGCTCGGTCGGCATCGTCTCGCGCTCCGGCACCCTGACTTATGAGGCGGTGTTCCAGACCACGAATGAGGGCCTCGGCCAGACCACGGCGGTCGGCATCGGCGGCGATCCGGTCAAGGGCACCGAGTTCATCGACATGCTCGAGATGTTCCTCGCCGACGAGAAGACCAAGTCGATCGTGATGATCGGCGAGATCGGCGGCTCGGCCGAAGAGGATGCGGCGCAGTTCATCAAGGACGAAGCCAAGCGCGGTCGCAAGAAGCCGATGGTCGGCTTCATCGCCGGCCGTACGGCTCCCCCCGGCCGCCGCATGGGCCATGCCGGCGCGATCATCTCCGGCGGCAAGGGCGGCGCGGAAGACAAGATCGCGGCGATGGAAGCGGCCGGTATCCGGGTCTCGCCGTCGCCGGCGCGCCTTGGAAAGACCTTGGTCGAAGTATTGAAGGGCTGAGGAGCAGGCTGCGTCATGGTCGGCCTTGAGCCGACCATCTCATGACCAGCCGGCACGACAATGAGATGCTCGGGTCAAGCCCGAGCATGACGGCAAGACGAAGCTGCAGGTTAGGAAGAAGGCAGGACGACCATGGCTCGCCAGGACATCAACGAGGCTCTCGCGCAGACGGGTTTCCTCTATGGCGGCAACGCGGCCTATATCGAGGATCTCTACGCCCGCTATCAGGCTGATCCCAAGTCGGTCGATCCGGAGTGGCAGGGCTTCTTCTCCGCGCTGAACGACGACAAGCAGGCGATCGTCGACAACGCCAAGGGCGCTTCCTGGAAGAAGCCGAACTGGCCGATCCCGGCCGGTGGCGAGCTCGTCTCGGCGCTCGACGGCAACTGGGCCGCGGTCGAGAAGGCGGTCGGCGAGAAGCTCGGCGCCAAGGCCAAGGCCGCCGGCGCGACCCTGTCCGCCGCCGATGTCCAGCAGGCGACGCGCGACTCGGTCCGCGCGATCATGCTGATCCGCGCCTATCGCATGCGCGGCCATCTCCATGCCCAGCTCGACCCGCTGGGCATCGAGAGCCAGAAGGATCCGGAGGAGCTGTCGCCGGCGGCGTTCGGCTTCACCGAGGCCGATCTCGACCGCAAGATCTTCATCGACAACGTGCTCGGCCTGGAGTTCGCCACCATCCGCGAGATGACGGCGATCCTGCAGCGGACCTATTGCCAGACGCTCGGCGTCGAGTTCATGCACATCTCCGATCCCGAGCAGAAGGCCTGGCTGCAGGAGCGGATCGAGGGGCCGGACAAGGAGATCGCCTTCACCCGCGAGGGCAAGAAGGCGATCCTGAACAAGCTGGTCGAAGCCGAGGGCTTCGAGAAGTTCCTCGATCTCAAGTTCACCGGCACCAAGCGCTTCGGCCTCGACGGCGGCGAGTCGCTGATCCCGGCGCTGGAGCAGATCATCAAGCGTGGCGGCTCGCTCGGCGTGCGCGACATCGTCTTCGGCATGGCCCATCGCGGCCGCCTCAACGTGCTGACGCAGGTGCTGGGCAAGCCGCACCGGGCGCTGTTCCACGAGTTCAAGGGCGGCTCTTTCGCTCCGGACGACGTCGAGGGCTCGGGCGACGTCAAGTACCATCTCGGCGCCTCAAGCGATCGCGAGTTCGACGGCAACAATGTCCACGTCTCGCTGACCGCCAACCCCTCGCATCTCGAGATCGTCGACCCCGTCGTGCTCGGCAAGGTCCGCGCCAAGCAGGACCAGTTCGGCGACATCGTCGAGCGCTCCAAGGTGCTGCCGCTGCTGATCCATGGCGACGCCGCCTTCGCCGGCCAGGGCGTCGTGGCCGAGTGCCTCGGCCTATCGGGCCTCAAGGGCCACCGCACCGGCGGCTCGCTGCACTTCATCATCAACAACCAGATCGGCTTCACCACCTATCCGCGCTATTCGCGTTCCTCGCCCTATCCGTCCGACGTGGCGAAGATGGTCGAGGCCCCGGTCTTCCATGTGAACGGCGACGATCCGGAAGCGGTCGTCTTCGCCGCCAAGATCGCGATCGAGTTCCGGCAGAAGTTCCACAAGCCGGTCGTGATCGACATGTTCTGCTATCGCCGCTTCGGCCATAACGAGGGCGACGAGCCGGGCTTCACCCAGCCGCTGATGTACCGCAAGATCCGCGGCCACAAGTCGACGCTGGAGCTCTATAGCACCAAGCTCGAAGCCGAGGGCGTGATCCAGCCGGGCGAGCTCGACCAGATGCGCGCTGCCTGGAAGGAGAAGCTGGAGGTCGAGTTCGACGCCGGCCAGGCCTTCAAGCCGAACAAGGCCGACTGGCTCGACGGCCGCTGGGCCGGCATGAAGGCGATCCGCGCCGACGAGGACGACCCGCGCCGCGGCGCCACCGGCGTGCCGGAAGCGACGCTCAAGGAGATCACGCAGAAGATCACCGAGGTCCCGGAAGGCTTCAACGTCCACAAGACGATCCAGCGCTTCCTCGACAATCGCCGCAAGGCGGTCGAGAGCGGGCAGGGAATCGACTGGGCGACGGCGGAAGCGCTCGCCTTCGGCTCGCTGCTGCTCGATGGCAATCCCGTCCGCCTCTCCGGCCAGGATTGCGAGCGCGGCACCTTCTCGCAGCGCCATTCGGTGCTGATCGACCAGGAGACCGAGGCCCGCCACACCTCGCTGAACAACATCCGCGAGGGCCAGGCGCGCTACGAGGTCATCAACTCGATGCTCTCGGAAGAGGCGGTTCTCGGCTTCGAATACGGCTACACCCTGTCGGAGCCGAACGCGCTGACAATGTGGGAGGCGCAGTTCGGCGACTTCGCCAACGGCGCGCAGGTCGTGTTCGACCAGTTCATCTCCTCGGGCGAGCGCAAGTGGCTGCGCATGTCGGGCCTCGTCTGCCTGCTGCCGCACGGCTATGAGGGCCAGGGTCCCGAGCACTCCTCGGCCCGCCTCGAGCGCTTCCTGCAGATGTGCGCCGAGGACAACATGCAGGTGGCGAACTGCTCGACCCCGGCGAGCTATTTCCACATCCTGCGCCGCCAGCTGAAGCGCGACTTCCGCAAGCCGCTGATCCTGATGACGCCGAAGTCGCTGCTGCGCCACAAGCGCTGCGTCTCCGACCTCAGCGAGCTGGCCGAGGGCTCGACCTTCCACCGCGTGCTGCATGACGATGCCGAGCGCGGCAAGTCGACCACCAAGCTGGTCAAGGACTCCAAGATCCGCCGCGTCGTGCTCTGCTCGGGCAAGGTCTATTTCGACCTGCTGGAGGAGCGCGAGAAGCGCGGCATCGACGATGTCTATCTGATGCGCGTCGAGCAGCTCTATCCGTTCCCGCTGAAGTCGCTGGCGCAGGAGCTGGCGCGCTTCAAGGGCGCCGACGTCGTCTGGTGCCAGGAGGAGCCGAAGAACCAGGGCTCCTGGACCTTCGTCGAGCCCTATCTGGAATGGGTGCTGGGTCATGCCGGCTCGAAGTCGAAGCGGCCGCGCTATGTCGGTCGTCCGGCCTCGGCCGCGACCGCGACAGGCCTGATGTCGAAGCACACCGCCCAGCTCAACGCCTTCCTGGACGAGACCTTCGCGGTCTGATCCGAATTCATCCAGCGGAGCATGATCTTTCCCGAAAACCGGTTTCCACTTTTCGGGATCACGCTCAGACATAAAGACACGAGAAGAGGCCTGACATGGCGACCGAAATCCGCGTTCCGACCCTCGGCGAATCCGTCTCCGAGGCCACCATCGGCAAGTGGTTCAAGAAGCCGGGCGACGCGGTGAAGGCGGACGAACCCCTGGTCGAGCTCGAGACCGACAAGGTGACGCTGGAGGTCAATGCTCCGGCCGCCGGCGTGCTCGGTGAGATCGTCGCCAAGGAAGGCGAGACGGTGGGTGTCAGCGCGCTGCTCGGCACGATCGCCGCCGGCGACGGCAAGGCAGCTGCTCCAGCCGAAAAGAAGGCCGATACCGCGGTCGCGCAGGCCGCGGGCAAGGCCGGTGCCGAGACCTCTGCCGAAGCGCAGAAGAAGGCCGGCGAAGTCGCTGGCGCCACTCCGGTCAAGCCGGCGACCAAGGCGGCCGATTCCGGTCCGGCTGTTTCGCGCCTCGCTGCCGAGAGCGGTATTGACCCGTCCAGCGTCAACGCCTCCGGCAAGGATGGCCGTGTGACCAAGGGCGATATGCTCGCGGCGATCGCGACCGGCCCCGCCGTTGCTTCTGCCGCGCCTGCCGCTCCGGTTCAGGTCCGGGCGCCGTCGGCTCCGGACGACGCCTCGCGCGAAGAGCGCGTCAAGATGACCAAGCTGCGCCAGACCATCGCGCGCCGCCTCAAGGAAGCACAGACCAACGCCGCGATGCTGACCACCTTCAACGAGGTGGACATGACCAACGTCATGGCGCTGCGCAACCAGTACAAGGACGTGTTCGAGAAGAAGCACGGCGTGAAGCTCGGCTTCATGGGCTTCTTCGTGAAGGCCTGCGTGCAGGCGCTGAAGGAGATCCCGGCCGTGAATGCCGAGATCGACGGCACCGACATCGTCTACAAGAACTACTATCACATCGGCGTCGCCGTCGGCACCGACAAGGGCCTGGTCGTGCCGGTGGTGCGCGATGCCGACGAGCTCTCCATCGCCGGCGTCGAGAAGAAGATCGGCGAATTCGGCAAGAAGGCCCGCGACGGCGCCCTCAAGATCGAGGAGATGCAGGGCGGCACCTTCACCATCTCGAATGGCGGCGTCTACGGCTCGCTGATGTCGACGCCGATCCTGAACGCGCCGCAATCGGCGATCCTGGGCATGCACAAGATCCAGGAGCGGCCGATGGTCGTCGGCGGCCAGATCGTGATCCGCCCGATGATGTATCTCGCGGTCAGCTACGACCACCGCATCATCGACGGCAAGGAAGCCGTCACCTTCCTCGTCCGCGTCAAGGAAGGCTTGGAGGACCCGGCGCGCCTCGTGCTCGACCTCTGAGACCTCATTGAGATGGCGATCCCGGCGAAACTGGTCCCGATCGGCCTCGTCATCGCCGGAATCGTCAACCTGCTGCCGACGATTGGCGTAGCCGGGACCAGCTGGCTGCGCTCGCTCTACGGTTTCGAGATCGCCAACCCCGATCTCGAAATCCTGCTGCGGCATCGCGCCGTCCTGTTCGGCCTTGTCGGGTTGCTGCTGCTGGCCGCGGCTCTTCGCCCGGGGCTGCGCAATGTGGCCATGCTCGTCGCTGGCGCAAGCATGGCGAGTTTCATCGTGATTGCGTTCACGGTCGGCGGTTATGGCCCTGCCATTACGAAGATCGTGATCGCCGATATCATCGGGCTCTTGGCGCTCGCGCCGACGGCCTTGGCGTGTGTGATGCCGACGCGTTGAAGTCGGGATGACGGCAGGATGGCCTGCGATCCGATCCGATCGCGGCCTACCGTAGGCGGCGGCATTGTGCTGATGAGGCGTGAGGCGGGGAGGTTGGCATGAACACGATCGCAGCCACAACGGAGATCACGGTTCTCGGTTGGAGCGTTGCGCTCCTGCTGCTTCAGATCGTGCTGCAGGCTGGGACGTCAGGAGATCTCGGCCCGCAATACCTGTTCAGCCCGCGCGACGAAAAACGCGAAAGCAACAGCGTTCTCTCGCAGCGGCTGAAGCGCGCCCTCGCCAATCTGCTCGAAAGCTATCCGGCCTTCGTCGCGCTGGCATTGGCCCTCGCGATCACGGGCAAGGCAGGCGGCATCGGCGCCACCGGCGCCTGGCTCTATCTGGGGTGCCGGGTCGTCTATGTCGCGCTTTACGCGGCCGGCATTCCGG
Organism: Allobosea sp.; assembly: GCA_035998995.1. Taxonomy (GTDB): domain Bacteria; phylum Pseudomonadota; class Alphaproteobacteria; order Rhizobiales; family Beijerinckiaceae; genus Allobosea. Next base: position 40,047 of record DASYHC010000026.1, on the reverse strand, counting down.
TGGTTCGCACATTCGTCTGGCTCGGCTCGATGATCGGGCTGGTGATGATGCTGATCAGGCTGATGGGCTGACGCGGCGATGGCCTTCGGACCCAACCCGCCTCCGATCCAGGCGCATATCTGCGTCAAGGGCGGCGACGCGGCGATCGCCTTCTACGAGCAGGCTTTCGGCGCGCAGTGCGCCTTCAAGGCGATGGCCGAGGATGGTGAGCGGGTGATGCATGCCAATCTCGCCATGTTCGGCAGCGAGGTGATGCTGCATGACGAATTTCCCGAGTTCGGCGGCGATGTCATGGCGCCGAGCTCGCGCAGCGGCGCCAGCATGGCGATCAGCATCAACCTGCCGACGCCGGCCGATGTCGATGCCGCCACGGCAAAGGCGGGGGCCGCCGGCGCCGATATCCTGCTTCAACCCACGGACGTGTTCTGGGGTGCGCGCTATGCAAGGCTGCGCGACCCCTTCGGCCATGTCTGGGCCTTCAACGCGCCGCTGGCGCAACACTCATAAAAACAGACTGAAAGAGAGACCATGTCCTACGATCTCGTCGTCATCGGAACCGGCCCCGGCGGCTATGTCTGCGCCATCCGCGCCGCCCAGCTCGGCCTCAAGGTCGCGGTGGTCGAGAAGCGCAAGACGCATGGTGGCACCTGCCTGAACGTTGGCTGCATCCCCTCAAAGGCGTTGCTGCACGCCTCCGAGATGTTCGAGGAAGCCGGCCATACCTTCGAGAGCCTCGGCATCAATGTCGGCAAGCCCAAGCTCGACCTGAAGCAGATGATGGTCCACAAGCAGGAGACCATCGACGCCAACGTCAATGGCGTCGCCTTCCTGCTGAAGAAGAACAAGATCGAGCCGTTCCACGGCACGGCCTCGATCCCGGCCGCCGGCAAGGTCCTCGTTACCGCCGAGGACGGCAAGACGCAGGAGCTGACGACCAAGAACATCGTGATCGCCACCGGCTCTGAATCCGCGGCGCTGCCGGGTGTCACGACCGATGAGAAGACGGTGGTGACCTCGACCGGCGCGCTCGAGCTCTCCGGCGTGCCGAAGGAGCTGCTGGTCGTCGGCGCCGGCGTGATCGGCCTTGAGATCGGCTCGGTCTGGGCCCGGCTCGGCGCCAAGGTCACGGTGGTCGAATTCCTCGACCGCATCCTGCCCGGCATGGACGACGAGATCGCCAAGCAGTTCCAGCGCATCCTGCAGAAGCAGGGCTTCACCTTTCATCTCGGCTCGAAGGTCACCAAGGTCGAGACCGGCAAGAAGGGCGGCGCTACCGTCACGGTCGAGCCGGCAGCAGGCGGCGAGGCCAAGACGCTCAACGCCGACATCGTGCTGGTCGCGATCGGCCGGCGCCCGAACACGGATGGCCTCGGCCTCGACAAGGCGGGGGTGACGACCGAGCGCGGCCGCGTCGTCATCGACGACCATTTCCAGACCAACGTGCCGGGCATCTACGCGATCGGCGACGTGGTGCGCGGGCCGATGCTGGCGCACAAGGCCGAGGATGAGGGCGTCGCCGTCGCCGAGATCCTCGCCGGCAAGCATGGCCATGTGAATTACGATGCCATTCCGGGCATCGTCTACACAGCCCCCGAGGTCGCCGCGATCGGCAAGACCGAGGAAGAGCTCAAGGCCGCGGGCGTCGCCTACAAGATCGGCAAGTTCCCGTTCACGGCCAATGGCCGGGCGCGGGCGATGCGCCACACCGACGGTTTCGTCAAGTTCCTTGCGGACGCGACGACCGATCGCGTGCTCGGCTGCCACATCATCGGCCCGCATGCCGGCGACCTGATCGCCGAGGTGACGGTTCTGATGGAGTTCGGCGGCTCGGCCGAGGATCTCGCCCGCACCTGCCACGCCCATCCGACGCTGGCCGAGGCGGTCAAGGAAGCGGCGCTCGCCGTCGACAAGCGCCCGATCCATATGTGATCGGGCGCTAATGCGTCATTCTCGGGCGGCGCTCAGCGCCGACCCGAGAATCTCGTGCAGGATAGGGCACCATCTCGTCCTGAGATGGTCGGGGCAAGCCCGACCATGACGTGCTTCTGTCAGCCCCGCCGCGCGCGATAGGCCGTCAGCGTGTTGCGCAGCAGGCAGGCGATCGTCATCGGGCCGACGCCGCCGGGGACGGGCGTGATGGCGCCGGCGACCTCGGCCGTCTCGGCATAGTCGACATCGCCGGAGAGCTTGCCGTCGGGCATGCGGTTGATGCCGACATCGATCACCGTCGCGCCCGGCTTGATCCAGTCGCCCTTGACCATGCGCGGACGCCCGACCGCAGCGACGACGATGTCGGCGCGCTTCACCACGGCTGGAAGGTCGCGCGTGCGCGAATGGGCGATGGTGACGGTGCAGTCGGCCTGCAGCAGCAACTGCGCGACCGGGCGTCCGACGAGCTCGGAGCGGCCGATCACGACCGCTTCCAGCCCCGATAGCGAGGGCAGCGTCTGCTTCAGCAGCAGCATGCTGCCGAGCGGCGTGCAGGGCACGAGGCCGTTCTTGCCGCCGGCGAGCAGGCCGGCATTGATCGGGTGCAGCCCGTCGACATCCTTGGCCGGGTCGATGGCGTCGATGACGCGGCCGGTGTCGATATGCTTGGGCAGTGGCAGCTGGACGAGGATGCCGTCGACTCCGTCATCGGCGTTCAGTTCGGCGAGCTTGGCGAGCAGCGCCGCCTCGGTCGTCTCGGCCGGCAGGCGGTGGGCGACCGAATTCATGCCGATCTCGGCCGCGAGCTTCTCCTTGGAGGCGACATAGACCTTGCTGGCCGGGTCTTCGCCGACGAGAACGACATGCAGGCCGGGTACGGGCTTGCCGGCGGCCTTGAGCGCCGCGACCTCGCGACCGATCTCGGCGCGTAGCTCCGCCGCCGCCGCCTTGCCGTCGATGATGCGTGCCGCCATGACCAGCTCCTTGGTGAGGCATCGGATCGAAAAGCGGATACCTGTTTCCGGTTTGATGCCCTGCGCCGTTCTCTTGCTGCATTGCGACAGAACGGACAAGGGCCGCCTTGCTTTGAGTCTCCGGCGGGTGGGGATGCCGCTCGTGCCGCTTGATCGGGACGCGGCGAGCCAGCATGGTCGGCGGGTGATTCAGAGGGCGGCCTGCAAGCCGGAGGCGATCGACGTGACCACCGGCTTTGCGGCAATCCCGGCCTCCGGCAGCTATGTGCTGCGCAATGCCAGGGCGCCTGCCTGCCTGGTCGAGGCCGGCAGCCTCGCGAGCGGCCGCGACGGCCTGGCGCTGCTCGACATCGCCGTCGAGGATGGCGCCGTCGCCTCGATCCTGCCGGCGGGCACGCCTGCGCTCGATGCCTTGCCCTCGCTCGATCTCGATGGCGGCATCGCGCTGCCACGTCTGGTCGATGTCCACACCCATCTCGACAAGGGCCATATCTGGCCGCGCCGGCCCAATCCGGATGGCAGCTTCATGGGCGCTCTAAGTGCCGTCGCCGCCGATCGCGAGGCGAACTGGTCGGCCGAAGATGTGCGGGCGCGCATGGAATTCGGCCTGCGCTGCGCCTACGCCCATGGCACGGCAGCGATCCGCACCCATCTCGACTCGCTCGGCAAGCAGATCGGCATCTCCTGGCCGGTCTATGCCGAATTGCGCGTCGAGTGGGCCGGTCGGATCGCCCTGCAAGCCTCCCCATTGTTCGGTGTCGATGCCGTCGCCGATCCAGCGCATATGCAGGCGATCACGCGCGCCGTCACAGCTCATGGCGACGGCCTGCTCGGCGCCGTCACCTATATGGTGCCGGAGCTCGACGCTGCGCTCGATACGCTCTTCCGGGCCGCGATCGAACACGGCTTCGATCTCGACTTCCACGTCGACGAGACCAACGATCCCTCGGCGCGCTCGCTCGAGCACATCGCCGATGCGGCGTTGCGCCATCGCTTTCCCGGCAAGATCCTGGCGGGGCATTGCTGCTCGCTCTCGCTACAGCAGCCGCAGGACGAGGCGCGCATCATCGCCAAGGTACGTGAGGCCGGCATTGCCGTGGTCTCGCTGCCGATGTGCAACATGTATCTGCAGGGTCGCCAGCGCGGGCGCACGCCACGCTGGCGCGGCGTCACCGCATTGCACGAGCTGAAGGGTGCGGGCGTGCCGGTGATGATCGCTTCCGACAACACCCGCGATCCGTTCTACGCCTATGGCGATCTCGACCTCGTCGAGACGCTGCGCGAGGGCACCCGCATCCTCCAGCTCGATCACTCGGATCGCGACTGGGCGAAGGCGATCGCGGCGACACCGGCCGATGTCATGGGGCTTTCAAGCGCTGGCCGCCTCGCGGCAGGCGGCCCAGCCGACCTGATCCTGACCCGTGCCCGCGACTGGACCGAATTCTTCGGCAGGCCGCAGGCCGACCGGACCGTTCTGGTCAATGGCCGCGCCATCGACCGCGCCTTGCCCGACTATCGCGAACTCGATCATCTGATGAGCCGCTCCGCATGACCGCACGCTACGACATCGACGCCCTGAAGCGCCGCCTGAACGGCATCCGCACCGAGGACAATCCGGCGCTGGTCAAGCAGAAGAGCCGCGACTTCTTCTGGTACTCGCCGAAGCTGAAGCGCCAGCTCGACCACGTCGTCGCCGACATCATCGTCTCGCCGGTGAGCGAGGCGCAGGTGCTGGAGACGCTCTCGGCGGCGCATGCGCTCGGCATTCCGGTGACGCCGCGCGGCACCGGCACCGGCAATTACGGTCAGGCCATGCCGCTTTCGGGCGGCATCGTGCTCGACCTCTCCGGCTTCAACAAGGTGACGAGCATCGAGGCCGGGCGCTATGTCGCCGAGCCCGGAGCCGTGCTGGCGAAGATCGACCAGGAAACGCGCGCCCATTCGCGCCAGGAGATCCGGCTGCACCCCTCGACCTATCACACCGCATCGGTCGGCGGCTTCATCGCCGGGGGCTCCGGCGGCGTCGGCTCGATCAAATGGGGTGGGTTGCGCGACTGGGGCAACATCATCTCGCTGCGCGTCGCGACGATGGAGGGGGCGCCGCGCATCCTCGAACTCCAGGGCGAGGACCTGCACAAGGTCGCGCATGCCTATGGCACGAACGGCATCATCACTCAGGTCGAGATGCCACTCGGCCCCGCCTATGCCTGGGTCGACGTCATCCTCGGCTTTGGCGATTTGCGGGCGGCGACCGAGTTCGCCAATGTGCTCGGCGAGCAGGACGGGTTGGCGCTGAAGAACCTCGCCGTGGTCGCCGCGCCCGCGCCGCACGATTATTTCCTGCGCCACAAGAAGTTCCTGCCGCGCGAGAGCCACTGCGTCATGATCATGGTCGCCGATTTCGCAGTCGAATCCATGCTGGCCTTCGCCCGTCGCTTCGGCGGCTCGCAAGTGCTGATGCGCTCCGACAAGCTGACGGCCGAGGAGGCGAAGGGGCTGCCGCCGACTTTCGAGCTCGGCTGGAACCACACCACTTTGCGGGCGCTGCGCGTCGATCCGTCGATAACCTACCTCCAGGTGCTCTATCCCTTCCCGAACCAGGTCGATCTCGTCGACAAGATCCATTCCCGCTTCGGCGACGAGGTCACCTGCCATCTCGAATTCGTCCGCTTCGACGGCAAGATCACCTGCTTCGGCCTGCCCCTGGTGCGCTTCACCAGCGAGGAGCGGCTGGAGGAGATCATGGCGATCCATGAGGAGATGGGCGCGCCGATCTTCAACCCGCACCGTTACACGCTGGAGGAGGGCGGTATGAAGCAGACCGACGAGGTCCAACTCGCCTTCAAGCGCGAGGCCGATCCACAGGGGCTGCTCAATCCCGGGAAGATGATCGCCTGGGAAGACCCGAACTACGATTACCGCTCGGGCAAGACCTTCCTGTTCAAGGCCCTCGGCGAAGCCGGCGTCGGCGCCTGATCCGGTCCATGCGTGCGCTGGTCCTCTACGCGCATCCCGACCCTGCGAGCTTCGGCGCGGCGGTCCACGAGACCGTGGTCTCCGGCCTGCGCCGCGCCGGGCACGAGGTCGACGATTGCGACCTCTATGCCGAAGGCTTCGATCCGGTGCTGAGCCGCGAGGAGCGTGTCGGCTATCATGACCTGGCAAACAACCAGAGCTCCGTAGCCGGCTATGTCGAACGCCTGTTGCGGGCGGAGGCGCTGTTCCTCTGCTTTCCGGTCTGGAACTATGGCTATCCCGCGATCATGAAAGGTTATTTCGATCGCGTCTTCCTGCCGGGCGTATCGTTCAAGCTGGTCGACGGTTCGATCCGCCCCAATCTCTGGAACATTCGCCGGCTGACGACGGTGACGAGCTATGGCGGCTCGCGCTGGCGCACGTTTTTGATGGGCGACCCGCCGCGCCGGCAGATCAAGCGCGGCTTGCGGGCGGTGTGCCACCCGGCGGCGCGGGTCTCCTATCTCGCCCATTACGACATGAACCGCTCGACGCCACAGAGCCGGGCCGCCTTTCTCGCCAAGGTCGAAGAGGAAATCGCACGGATTCAAAAGCCTGTCTGACAATTGTCATCGGCTTGTCATGAAGGCGGGCGATTGCACAGCCGGCGAAAAGTATCCGCAACCTTTTCCAAGGGCCGGCTCATGACCAAGTCCCTCGAAAAAAGCGTCGGCCGTGCCCTATTGGTGACGGCCCGGCTCCACAGGGCGCGGATGGGCGAGCGGCTCAACGCGCTCGGGCTCTTCCCGGGCCAGGAACAGGCCCTGAAATCCCTGCAGGGCGCGCCGATGACGATGGGTGAGCTTGCGACCCTGCTGCGGGTCAAGCCGCCGACGGTATCGAAGACGATCGGCCGCCTCTCGCTGCAGGGACTGGTGACGCGCGAGGGTGGCGGCCGCGATGGCCGGCTGGTGCAGGTGGCGCTGACCGAGAATGGGCAGAAGACCGCTGCCGCGCTCGATGCGGTCTGGAACCAAGTCGAAGAAGAGCTACTCGAAAAGCTCGACGCCAAGGAGCGCAAGCAATTGCGCAAGCTGCTGCGCAAAGCTTCGAAGGGCCTTTCCAAGGCAGGCGCCGAAGTCGACGACGCCGAGGACGAGGCGGAAGACGCCGCTTGAGGCAGGTCGCGTCGGCAACATGACTCGCATGCGCTGAGGGGCTGGTTTCAAGTCTTAAATCGGTTCATTGATGTCTCGTCATTCCTCCAGAGCATGACGAGACGCTCAGCCTTGTCGGCCGCTCCCGCTCCGCTTCCGGATACGCGCCGGACACGCCTGACCGCCATCGCCCTGATGAGCGGGGCGATCATCTGCTTTTCCCTGCTCGACGCCTGCGCGAAATGGCTCGGCAGCACGATGCATCCGATGCAGGTGGTGCTGGCGCGCTATCTGGTCAGCGTCGCGCTGGTCTCGGCTTTGCTCAATCCCTGGAGCCATCCCGGCATCACCCGGACCAAGCGGCCCTGGCTGCAGGGCTTCCGCTCGCTGCTGCTGCTCGGCTCGACGGCGCTGAACTTTGTCGCGCTGCAATATCTGCAGCTGGCCGAGACGGTCTCGATCATGTTCGCGGCGCCGCTGCTGGTCGCGCTGCTCGCCGGGCCTCTGCTCGGCGAATGGGCCGGGCCGCGCCGGCTGATCGCAATCGGCATCGGCTTCCTCGGCGTGCTGGTGGTGACGCGGCCGGGGCTGGGTGGCTTGCATCCGGCGGCCCTGCTCAGCCTCTGCGGCTGCTTGTGCTACGCCTTCTACGCGTTGTCGACGCGAATGCTGGCGTCGAGCGATTCGCCGCAGACGACGATGTTCTATTCCGGCATCGGTGGTGTCGTAATCATGCTGCCGCTGCTGCCGCTCTACTGGTCATGGCCGGCGGATTGGCAGAGCTGGCTGCTGATGTGCGGGACTGGCTTCTTCGGCGCCGTCGGCCATTGGCTGCTGATCCTGGCGCATCAGCGGGCGCCGGCGACGATCCTGGCGCCGTTCATCTATTCCCAGATCATCTGGATGATCCTGCTCGGCTGGTTCGTCTTCGGCCAGATTCCAGACCGCTTCACCTTCATCGGCGCCGGGATCGTCATCGCGTCGGGGCTCTATCTGCTCTATCGCGAGCGTATCCGGCACGTGCCCGAGGGCTCGGCCCGGCTCGACTGATCCGGCACGGTCCTTGAAGCCTCCACCCGTGGATGGAGGCCTTGATGACGGTATCGTATCGCAACAGGCTATTGGCGGCTCCGCTCGGTACAGTTGTGGTCCGGGCGCGTCCCGCTATGACACGGGCACCTGCTTCAGCCGAGCGAGACCTTGCTCTGCCCGGCGACAAAATCCGAGAGCATCGGGACGTAGTCCTCGCCCTTGCCGCTGGCGACGGCCGCCGCATAGACGTTCTTGACCGCGCCGCCCACCGGATTGGGAACGCCTGCGGCGTTGGCGAGGCTCTCCAGATAGCGGACATCCTTCAGCGCGTTGGAGAGCGTGAACTTGTGTGCATCCCTATCGCGCTCCAGCACGTATTGCATGAAGGTCCGGTAGAAACCGCACTCCATGCGCCCGCCTGTGATGACGCTGTCGAAGGTCTGCGGGGTGATGCCGACCTTCTGCGCCAGGGTCAGCGCCTCGGCGTAGATCGCGCCGTAACCGAGGGAGAGGAAGTTGTTGAGCAGCTTCATCTTGTGGCCGTCGCCGACAGGGCCGAGATGGACAATCTTCTGGGCCCAGGCCTCGCAGACCGGGCGGATGCGCTCGAAAACCGCGCTGTCGGCGCCAATCATGGTCGAGAGTTGACCGAGCTTGGCCTGGGCGGGGGTTCCGCCGAGCGGTGCGTCACAGAGGTGCAAGTCCATGGCAGCGAGCCGTTCCGCCAGCGCGATCGTGGAGACGGGGTCGGAGGTCGAGCAGTCGACGATGATCGTGCCGGGCTTCGCGCCGGCGGCGATGCCGTTAGGTCCATTGATGACCTGCTCGACCTGCGGCGAGCCGGTGACGCAGAGGAAGATGATGCTCGCCTTCCCGGCGAGCTCCTTCGGTGTTGCGGCTTCCGCGGCGCCCGCCGCCTTCAATTCCTCGACCGGCCCACGGTTGCGATGGCCCATGACCGTAAGCGGAAAGCCTTTAGCGAGAATGCAGCTCGCCATGCCCTGGCCCATGTAACCAACGCCGATGAAGCCGATCGATTCTTTAGTCGCGCTCATCTTCAGTTTCTCCGAAATGTATGAGATGGAATTAGGTAATGCGGAACGATTTGACCAAGAACTGGTTGAATGCATCGGCTTCGAGGCTTCAGGAGAAGCGATTGATGGCGAATGACGGACACTCGCGCGATCCCTCGGGGGCAGGGAAGGCGGGTGTGAGACCCGGTGGGCGCGGGCGCGTAACCTTGCAGATCATCGCAGACCGGCTGGAGGTCTCGACCGCAACCGTCTCGCTCGCCTTGCGCGAAAGTCCGCTCGTGGCCGACGGCACGCGCCTGCGTGTGCAGCAGATCGCGCGCGAAATGGGCTACAGCTACAACCGCAGCGCGGCCTCGCTGCGAACCGACCGGACCAACATCCTCGGCGTCGGCTTCCACGACATCACCAACCCTTACTTCGCCGAGCTGCTCGCGGCGATCGAGGAGACGGCGGCGGCGCATGGCCGCACGATCCTGCTCGGCACCTATGCCGAGAACCTGCAAAGGCAGGACCGCGTCCTCACCACGCTGAAGGAATACCGCCCCGACGGCATGATCATCTGCCCGGCTGGCGGCACCACCGCCGAGACGCTGCAGCATCTGATGGCGGCGCAGGTGCCGCTGGTGCAGCTCTCGCGCGAGATCCCTGGCATCGGGCTCGATTTCGTCGGCTCGGACGACCGGCATGGCACGGTGCTGGCCGTCGAGCACCTGCTCGCTCTCGGCCATCGCCGCATCGCCTTCCTCGGCGAGAGCCCGCTTATCTCGACCGGTCGCAACCGCTATCGCGGCTATTGCGAGACGCTGGCGAAGCATGGCCTGCCGCTCGACCCCGCGATCGTCTACTCGGCCTATGGCACGCGCGAGAACGGGCTCAAGGGCGTTCAGAAGGTGCTCGACGCCGCAAACCCGCCGACGGCTGCGGTCTGCTTCAACGATCTCACTGCCTTCGGCGCCATGCTTGGCCTGCGCCATCGCGGGTTGGAGGCCGGTGGCGACTTCTCGCTGATCGGCTGCGACGACGTCCAGGAAGCGGCGCAGTGGTATCCGGCGTTGACGACGCTGAAGAACTTCCAGGACGATATGGGGCGCAAATCGGCGGAGATGCTTCTCAACCGTATCGCCGATCCGTCCGCGCCGCCACAGCGCGCGGTGCTCACGCCGGAGCTGGTCGTGCGCGGGACGACGGCGCCGCCGAAGACGCGCTAGGGCTGGCTCAGGCATCGTTATCCGGCTTGCGGTTCAGCGCCCGATAGGCGCGCACCACATGCGAGTCGTCGCGCCCGCCATGGCCGAGGCCGGAGGCGGCGAGGAACATCTGGTGCGCGGCGGCCGCGAGCGGCAGGGCCGCCTTGGCGGCGCGGCCGGCATCGAGGACGATGCCGAGGTCCTTGACGAAGATGTCGACGGCGCTCGCGACAGGCGGCTCGTCGGCGAGCATGCGCGGGCCGCGATCTCTGAGCATCCAGGACGAGGCGGCCGAGCCGCCCATGATCTCGAACAGCAGCGCGCCGTCGATGCCGGCCTTCTGCGCCAGCGAGAGCGCTTCGGCCGCGACCGCGATATGGACGCCGCAGAGCAGCTGATTGACGGTCTTCACCGTCGCGCCCTGGCCCGGCTTCTCGCCGACATGGAAGACCTTGTCACCCATCGCGTCGAGCACAGGCCTGGCCTTGGCGAAGCTCTCTGCGGGCGCGCCGACCATGATCGTCAGCGTGCCGCCCTGCGCGCCCTTGACGCCGCCCGAGACCGGCGCGTCGACGAAATGCCGGCCGGTCTTCGTCACGGCCTCGGCGATGGCCTCGACCTCGCCGGGAGGGCAGGTCGCCATCAGGATCACGGTCGCGCCAGGGGCCAGTGCAGCGAGCGCGCCGGCGTCGAACAGGACCGAGCAGGCCTGCGCGGCGTTGACCACCATCAGTACGAGCGTGTCAGCGTCCTTCGCCGTCGCGGCGGCGCTGTCGGCGGCGTGCCCTCCGGCCGCGATGAGCGCGGTTCGGGCGCTCTCCCTCATGTCGAAACCGGTGACGTGGAACTGGCGCTTGACGAGATTCTCGGCCATCGGCGCGCCCATGGCGCCGAGCCCGACGAAGGCGATTGAGGTCACGACGATTTGCCTTGGTTGGAAGGCGGGCGGCCTGGCCGCCCGCCGGAAACTACTCCTTCACGGCGCCCGTCATCGAGGCGACGTAGTAGTCGACGAAGAACGAATAGAGGATCGCGACAGGTATCGAGCCGAGCAGCGCGCCGGCCATCAGCGAGCCCCAATGGTAGACGTCACCCTCGACGAGCTGGGTCAGCACCGCCACCGGCACGGTCTTCTTCTCGGCCGACTGGATGAAGGCGAGCGCGTAGATGAACTCGTTCCAGGACAGGGTGAAGGCGAAGATGCCGGCCGAGATCAATCCCGGCAGCGCCAGCGGCAAGGTAATCTTCCAGAGCGTCTGCAAACGGGTCGCGCCGTCGATCATGGCGCATTCCTCCAGCTCGTAGGGGATCGACTTGAAGTAGCCGATCAGGAGCCAGGTGCAGAACGGGATCAGGAAGGTCGGATAGGTCAGGATCAGCGCGAGTTGCGAGTCGTACAGCCCGAACTGGAAGATCAGCGTCGCCAGCGGGATGAACAGGATCGAGGGCGGCACCAGATAGGCGAGGTAGATGGCGAGGCCGACATAGGCGGAGCCCTTGAACTTCAGGCGCTGGATCGCATAAGCGGCGAGCACACTGGCGAAGAGCGAGAGCGCAGTCGCCACCGTCGCCACCGTCATCGTGGTCAGCAGCCATTGCGGATAGTCGGTCTGGAAGAGCAGCTTGTTGATGTTGTCCAGCGTCGGCGACTTCACCCAGAACGGGTTGTTGTTCTTGTAGTCGAGCAATTCGCCGTTCGGTTTGATCGCCGTGATCGCCATCCAGTAGAACGGGAAGAGCAGCACGATCACGAAGAGCGAGAGCGGCAGGTAAACCGTGATAAAGCGACGCGGCCCCGACGACCAGTCGATAACGCCGGTCTGTTCCTTCTCGACCAGATGCGGACGCTCCGCGGCAGCGTGATCAGTCATTGTCTTCTCCCTGCTGCCATTTGCGACGGGCGAGCGCGAAGTAGCTGAACAGCGTCGCCATCACGAGGAAGGGGATCATCGCCACCGCGATCGCCGCTCCCTCGCCGAGCTGGCCACCGGGAATGCCGCGCTGGAAGGCGAGGGTCGCCATCAGATGGGTCGAGTTGATCGGGCCGCCGCGGGTGATGGCGTAGACGAGTTGGAAGTCGGTGAAGGTGAACAGCACCGAGAAGGTCAGCACGATCGCCAGGATCGGCATCAGCATCGGCAAAGTGACATGCCGGAAACGCTGCCAGGCATTGGCGCCGTCGAGCATCGCCGCCTCGTAGAGCGTCGGCGAGATCGTCTGCAGACCGGCGAGCAGCGAGATTGCAACGAAGGGGATGCCGCGCCAGGTGTTTGCCGCGATCAGCGACCAGCGCGCAGCCCAGGGCTCTCCGAGAAAGTCGATATAGGTGGTGCGCCAGCCGAGCACGTCGACCAGCACATAGGAGATGATCGAGAATTGCGGATCGTAGATCCACCAGAACGCGATCGCCGAAAGCACGGTCGGCACGATCCAGGGCACCAGGATCAGCGCCCTGAGCAGCGACTTGAACGGCAGATGGTTGTTGAGCAGGAGCGCCAGCCAGAGGCCGAGCCCGAACTTTCCGACGGTGGCGACGCCGGTGTAGAGCAGCGTGTTCCAGACCGAGGTGATGAAGACCGGGTCGTGCCAGAGCGACTCGAAATTCTCGAAGCCGATGAAGACGCCGCTGCGGCCGATGCGCGTATCGGTGAAGGCGAGCCAGATGCCGAGGCCGAGCGGATAGCTCAGGAAGACCAGCAGCAGGCCGAGTGCCGGCAGCAGGCAGATGAAGATCAGGAATGGCTTGTAGTCGAACAGCCTGACCAGCCAGCTCTGCTCGGGCTGGTGGGTCGGCCGGGCCTCCGCCGCAATCGTCATGGCGCTTTATCCCGTGATGGAGCCGCGCCGCCGGTTATCCCAGCGGCGCGGTGTCGACGGATGATCAGGTGCGGTAGTAGCGCTTGGCGCGGCGCTCGGCTTCGGCGGCTGCCTGTTCGGGCGTCGCCTGGCCGGCGCAGACGGAAGCGACCATCTGGACCATGACGTATTCGGCGTTGACGGTGCCGGCCGCCTCGGTGATCGCGCCCTTGTAGCCGCTCCACAGAGCGCGCTCCCAGGTGTCGCGATAGACCAGGATCTTGGGATCGCTCTCCCAGACCTTGCTCTTCGCATAGCCCTTGAGCGGCTGCGTCCAGTAGCCGAAGCAGCCGGTGAGCCACTTGTCGTACTGCTCCGTCTCCATCATGAAGCGGAGATATTCCTTGGCCGCGTTCGGGAACTTGGTGTGCTTGAACACCATGGCGTTGATGACCAGGGAGGTCTCGGTCGGCCGCCCGACACCGGCACCGACAGGCATCGGGGCGTGGTTGAGATCCTTGCCGATCTCCGCGGTCTTCTCGTCCTTGGAGTTCTTGATCGAGAAGTAGAGCGAGACGCCGTTCTGGGTCAGGCCGATTTCGCCGGCAGTCAGCGCCTTGTTGTTGCTGATGTCGAGCCAGGACAACGTGCCGGGGATGAAGGTCTCGTAGAGCGCCTTGGCGTATTTCAGCGCCTCGATCGTCTCCTTGCTGTTGATCGCGACCTTGTTGTTCTCGTCGACCATGTAGCCGCCATGCGACCAGACGAGCCAGTTGCAGAAGGCATTGCCGTCGCCGACGGCGTTGCCGAGCGCGAAGCCGGGCGGATGGCCCTTGGCCTTGAGCTTGCGGCAGAGATCGAGGAAGCCGGCATGGTCGGTCGGGAACTTGTCGAAGCCGGCTTCCTTGACCCAGGATTCGCGATAGACCGCCGGGCCGCCGGAGCCGCCCATCGGGATCGAGATCCACTGGTTGGTCTTGTCCTTCTTGCCGTACTTCTCGGCGACCGGATACCAGCCGCCATATTTCTTGCCGAGGTCTTCGGCGATCGGCGTCAGGTCGATCAGCTTGTCGGCGAAGATGTGCGGATCGTCAGCCCAGCCGACGACGATGTCGGGGCCGGCGCCGGTGTTGGCGGTGACGGCGGTCTGCGGGCGCAGATCCTCCCAGCTCGCATAGTCGACGCGGACCGGGACGCCGGTCGCCTTGGTGAAGGCCTCGGTGTTCTCGTTGAAAATGGTCTGGTCGGGATCGACGAACTTGGTCGGGCGCAGCACGCGCAGCGTCGCGCCCTTCTCGATATTGGCGGTCTGGGCGATCGACGGCGCGGCAAGTGTCGCGCCGGCTGCCAGCCCCGCGCCGCCAATCAATACGTCACGTCTGGAAATGCTCATCGCTTGTCTCCTCCGGGTTGCCGCGAGGCCCTGCATGGGAGCCTCGTCGCGATTTATTCGGACATCGCCGCCGCCGGAGTGTTCTCCGTGCGGCGGCGACGGAAGTCAGATACGCTTGCTGGTCGCAGCGTCGAAGAGGTGGGTCACCGAGGTGTCGGGCCGGATGTTGATCGTCTCGCCGGGCTTGGCGGTGATGCGCTCGCGGAAGATGCAGGTCAGGTCCTGGCCGCCGCAGCGGACGACGACCTGGGTCTCCGAGCCCATCGGCTCGATGACCACGACCTCGGCAGGCAGGCCGTTCGGATCGAGAATGAGGTGCTCCGGGCGGATGCCCAGCACCGCGGCCCGGTCATTCGAATCGGCCGGATGCTTGCCGATAGGCCAGATCACGCCGCCCTCGGTCTCGAAGCCGTTGGCGCGGATCGTGCCCTTCAGCAGGTTCATCGAGGGTGAGCCGATGAAGGCAGCGACGAAGAGGTTGGCGGGGTTGTCGTAGAGATCGAGCGGCGCGCCCATCTGCTCGACGATGCCGTCATGCATCACGACGATCTTGTCGGCCATGGTCATGGCCTCGATCTGGTCGTGGGTGACGTAGACCGTCGTGGTCTTCAGGCGCTGATGCAGCTCCTTGATCTCGGTGCGCATCTGCACGCGCAGCTTGGCGTCGAGGTTCGACAACGGCTCGTCGAACAGAAAGACCTGCGGATCGCGGACGATGGCGCGGCCCATGGCGACGCGCTGGCGCTGGCCGCCCGAGAGCTGGCGCGGATAGCGGTCGAGCAGCTTGTCGAGGCCGAGAATGCCGGCGGCCTTGCTGACGCGCTCGTCGATCTCGGCTTTCGGCGCCTTCCGCAGCTTCATCGAGAAGGCCATGTTGTCGGCCACCGTCATATGCGGATAGAGCGCATAGTTCTGGAAGACCATGGCGATGTCGCGCTCTTTCGGCGGCACGTCGTTGACGACGCGCGGGCCGATGCGGATCTCACCGCCCGAGATGTTCTCGAGGCCGGCGATCATGCGCAGCAGGGTCGATTTTCCGCAGCCCGAGGGGCCGACCAGGATGACGAACTCGCCATCGTTGATGTCGATGTCGACGCCGTGAATGACCTGCGTCGAGCCATAGGCTTTGCGCACGTCGGCGATCTGGACGGATGCCATCTTCAGTTTCACTCCCGCTCTTTGGTTGCCCCGGGGTGCCTGACACAATCCCCGTCGGCGGCGTTGCAGACATCGGTTCTGACGACCGATCGAAACGAGGCCGCGCAAGTCAGGCGAGCCGCCTGTTGCGTCAACCTCGTTCCCGGATAAAGTCATACGATAGAAACAGGCGTGTCAAGCGCCGGGCGGGCCGCGGGACAACCGCTCCGGCACCGTCGATCACGGAGGAAAAACGCGGTTCGATGCAGCTTCACGTCAACGTACGCGCGACAAGGCTCAATCCGGACCGGCTGTTCGGCCAGGTCGCGCACAGGCTTGCGGTCGCGATCATCACCGGCGCCTCGCCGACAGGCGCGCTGTTGCCGAACGAGGACGACCTGAAGGACGAGATTTCGGTCTCGCGCACGGCCTATCGCGAAGCGGTGAAGTTCCTTAGCGGCAAGGGGCTGGTCGAGGCTCGTCCGAAGAGCGGCACGCGGGTGGCGCCGCGCGAGGCCTGGAACCTGCTCGATCCGGACGTTTTGGCGTGGCATTTCGCGGCTGACCCCAACGAGAAGTTCATCCGCGACCTGTTCGAACTCAGGCTTTTCGTCGAGCCGAGCGCAGCGCGGCTGGCGGCGCAGCGGCGCAGCGATGCCGACCTCAAGCGGATCGAGGCGGCCTTTCGCGGCATGGTCGAGAACCCGCCCTATGCCGAGCCGACGGTCAATGCCGATCTTGCCTTCCACGAGGCGATCTTCGCCGCGACCCGCAACCCGCCGCTGCAGTGCCTGGCGCCGGCCGTCAGTGCGACGATCCAATGGTCGCTGTTCCTGAAGGCGCCCGACGACCAGTTCTTTTTCACGGCGTCATTGATTGATCACGAACGCGTTTTCGACGCGATCGTGCAGCGCGACAGCGATCTAGCGGCAGCACGGATGAGCAGTCTGGTGATCGACAGCCTGAACAGCACTTTGGGCCTGCTCGCTGCGCGGGCACAGGCCGGGGCGGCGAAAAGCGCGTGATTAAATCATACTATATCGGGCTGAATCGACAGCCGAGCCGGAATGGCATACCCGACTCCGCAAGCAGCCCCCGCTTGCGCGCCGTGGGAATTCCCCAGTCGCATTCGGGCGGCTAGATTGATCTAATCGTTTTAATAATTTGAAATCAAGCCACGTAGCGTTCCAGGAAAGCAGGACCATGACCGCGCAGAACAAGATCGAGATCGTCATGACCGGGCCGTTGATGGCCTATGCGGCCGACCAGCTGAAGGCGCGCTTCATCGTGCATGAGCTCTGGAAGGAGCAGGATCGCGCGGCGGCGCTGGCTGCGGTGAAGGACCGGGTGCGCGGCGTCGCCGGCGGCGGCGCGCATGTGCGCATCGACGATGCACTGTTCGATGCCTTGCCGAAGCTGGAGGTCGTCTCGAATTTCGGCGTCGGTTACGACAATGTCGATGCCAAGGCTGCCGGCAAGCGCGGCATCACCGTCACCAACACGCCCGATGTGCTGACCGACGAGGTCGCCGACCTTGCCATCGGCCTGCTGCTGGCGACCGTTCGGCAGTTGCCGCAGGTCGATCGCTATCTGCGCGCCGGCAAGTGGCTGCAGGGCGCCTATCCGCTCACCACTTCGCTGCGCAAGCGCAAGATCGGCATCGTCGGGCTCGGCCGCATCGGCAAGGCGGTGGCGCGCCGTCTCGAAGCCTTCGACGTGCCGATCGTCTATCATGGCCGCTCGCGTCAGGCCGATGTCGCCTATCGCTATTATCCCTCGCTGGTCGAGATGGCCGAGGATGTCGACACCCTGGTCTCGGTCGCGCCGGGCGGCGACTCGACCCATCACATCATCAATGCCGAGGTGCTGAAGGCGCTCGGGCCGAACGGCATCGTCGTCAATGTCGGCCGCGGCACGGTGATCGACGAGCAGGCTCTGATCGAAGCGCTGAAGAGCAAGACCATCCTCTCCGCCGGCCTCGACGTGTTCGAGGACGAGCCGCGCGTGCCGGCCGAGCTGATTGCGATGGACCATGTCGTGCTCTTGCCGCATGTCGGCTCGGCATCGGTGCACACGCGCGAACAGATGGGCCAGCTTCTGGTCGACAACCTGGTTTCATGGTTCGATGGCAAGGGTCCTTTGACACCGGTTGCCGAGACGCCATGGACAAAAGCCTGATCACGATTTCAAGCTGCCGGATGCGGCGGGGCGTAACGCTCGCCGCTCTGGCTCTGCTCGCAGCCGCACCGGCAGGCGCCCAGACGGCGCCCCTGCCGCGCGGCGCCGAGCAGGCCCCCGAGGCGCTGAAGCCGTTCATCGGCGCCTGGGACCTCGACAAGCTCGGCGCTGCACGGGAATGCACCGTGACCTTCGGCGCCGAGGTGGCGGGGCAGGGGCGTCAGCTCCGCTTTCCGGCGACCTGCCGGCGTGCCCTCCCGATTCTCACCGGGGTCGTCGCCTGGGACGTGGCCGATGGTTCTCCCAGGCTGCTCGATGGCCATGGCAAGGCGGTGATCGTCTTCAGCGAAAAGGCCGATCCGGGCCGCCGTGGCAAGGGCAGCGACGGCGCGCAATACGGGCTCGATCCCACCGGCTATGTCCGGGCACAGCAGCGGCCGGCGCCCAGCCAAGCGCAGCTTGCGGCGACGGCGGCGGCGCGTCCGACCGCGGTCGATCTGGCGAGCGCGCCGGCGGCAGGAAGCGTGCCGGGGCGCTATGCGGTGATGCGGCAGGCCGGTCGCGAGATCTGCAAGCTCGCTCTCTCGACCAGCCCCTCCGCCAATGCGGGAGCCTTCACGACGAGCTTCGACGGGCTCTGTCCCGATACCGGGCTGACGATCTTCTCGCCCGTCGCCTGGCGCTACGAAGCGGGCCGGCTCGAATTGATCGCCCGCAAGGGCCACAAGGTCGAGCTGGTCTTCGAGGGCGGGCAATGGCGCAAGGACCCGGCGGTCGGCGCGCCACTGATGCTGAAGAAGCTGCCTTAGACCACTGCCGTCATGCTCGGGCTTGACCCGAGCATCTCTCGCTCATTGGGAAGAGATGGTCGGGGCAAGCCCGACCATGACGCCCTATGTTACGCGACGAATGTGCCGCCGAGCTCGTCGTCGATATGGGCGCGGATGATCTCCTCGAAGCTCGACTCCGCCTTGAAGCCGAGCGCCGGCGCGCGCTTGGCGTCGAAATTGCGCGGCCAGCCGGCGACGATGGCGTCGATGACCGGATCGGGCACGCGCTTGATGCGCTTGACCACGTTCTCGCCGGCGACCTTGCGCAGTGCCTCGATCTGCTCGGCGACGGTGGCGGAATAGCCCGGCATGGTCAGTGCGCGGCGCGGGCCGATGGCATTGGTATCCATCGTAGCGGCATGGACGAGGAAGCCGACGGCCGAGCGCGGCGAGGCGTGCCAGTGGCGGACCTGGTCGGAGACCGGCAGCACCGCGTCCTGGCCGGCGAGCGGTTCGCGGATGATGTTGGAGAAAAAGCCGGAGGCAGCCTTGTTCGGCGCGCCAGGGCGCACGCAGATCGTCGGCAGGCGGATGCCGACGCCATCGAAGAAGCCGCGGCGGGAGTAGTCGCTGAGCAGCAGTTCGCCGATCGCCTTCTGCGTACCGTAACTGGTCAGCGGCGTGGTGAAGAATTCGTCCTCGATCTTGTCATGGAAGGGCGCGCCGAAGACGGCGATCGAGGAGGTGAAGATCACGCGAGGCTTGTAGCCGTCTCCGGTGAGGCGGATCGCGTCGAAGAGATAGCGCGTGCCGTCGAGATTGATGCGGTAGCCCTTGTCGAAATCGGCCTCGGCCTCGCCGGAGACGATCGCGGCGAGGTGGACGATCAGCTCGGGCCGCGAAGCGATCAGCTTCTCGGCTTCGCCCGGCTGCGACAGGTCCGAGGTCAGCGACTCGAAGGCGAAGGGCGCGTTCGCCGGCGCCGCGGCGGGGAAGACGTCCTGCGCCGTCACCTTGTCGATCGCCTTGCCGCCGAGGCCGCCGTCGCGCGCCAGGCGCTCGATGAACTTGCGGCCGACCATGCCGGCGCCGCCGATGACGAGGATATGCATGCTTCTGTCCGATCTTTCGCTTCTTGCGTTCAGTTGGGTAGGCGGCCGCCGAGATCATCCTCGATATGGACGCGGATGATCTCGTCGAAATCCTGCTCGGCCCGGAAGCCGAGTGACAGCGCTCGCTTCGCATCGAAGCGCGTCGGCCAGCCCTTGACGATGGCAGCGGAGGCCGGATCAGGCGCGCGCCGGATCAATTTCACTGCCTTGTCGCCAGCGATGCGCCGCAGCGCCTCGATCTGCTCGCCGACGGTGACGCAGACGCCGGGCATGCTGAGATTGATGCGCGGGCCGAGCTGCTCTCGCGTCAGCGAGGCGCCGTGCAGCAGGAAGCCGACGGCCGAGCGCGGCGAGGCATGGGTGAAGATGACGCTATCCTCGACGGGCAGCAGCGCCTCCTGGCCCTGCAGCGGCTCGCGGATGATGCCGGAGAAGAAGCCGCCGGCCGAGGCGTTGGGCTTGCCCGGCCGGATCACGATCGAGGGGAAGCGGATGCCGACCCCGTCGACGAAACCCCGGCGCGAATAATCCGCGAGCAGCAGTTCGCCAATCGCCTTCTGCGCGCCGTAGCTGGTCAGCGGCGTGACGTGGAATTCGTCGGAAATGGCCGGCGGGAAGGGCGCGCCGAAAATGCCGCTCGACGAGGAGAAGACGAGCGTGGGCACATAGGTACCGTTCCTCATGCCCTCCTGCCGGATCGCCTCCAGCAGATTGCGCATGCCGTCGAGATTGATGCGGTAGCCCTTGTCGAAATCGCGCTCCGCCTCGCCCGAGATGATCGCGGCAAGGTGGAAGATGATGTCGGGCCGCAGGGCCGCAAGCTCGGCAGCGACGGCCGCCGAGCTCGAATCCTCGGTGCGCGTGTCGATCGGTCCGTCGAAGCCGGCCGGGCGCGGCGGCTCGAAGACGTCGGTCAGCGTCAGCCTTGTGAGCGGCTTGCCGTTGCAGGCGCCCTCGCGGGCGATGCGGGCGGCGAGTCGCGAGCCGATCATGCCGGCGGCGCCGCTGATCAGGACGTGCATAGCGCTTCTCCCGCGCTGGTCTAAAGCGCGAAGCCGCCATCGGCGAGATGGATCTGGCCGGTGGTGTAGCTTGCCTCGTCCGAGCCGAGATAGACCGCG
This sequence comes from Allobosea sp., assembly GCA_035998995.1. Classification (GTDB taxonomy): domain Bacteria; phylum Pseudomonadota; class Alphaproteobacteria; order Rhizobiales; family Beijerinckiaceae; genus Allobosea. Next base: position 19,272 of record DASYHC010000026.1, on the reverse strand, counting down.
AGCCAGGCGATCTCCTCGGCAGTGCCGAGCCGGCCCATGGGCTGGCGATCGATGAAGGCCTGGCGGGCGGCGGCTTCGGTCGTCTTCGTCACCTTGGCGAGCTCGATGATGCGCTGGTCGAGCGAGGGCGACTGGATGGTGCCGGGGCAGATCGCGTTCGAGCGGATGCCCTTCTTGATGTAGTCGGCAGCGACCGCCTTGGTCAGGCCGATCACCGCCGCCTTGGTCGCGCCGTAGACATAGCGGTTCGGGATGCCGCGCACCGAGCCGGCACCCGAGGCGATGTTGACGATCGAGCCCTTGCCGGCGGCGAGCATGCCGGGAATGAAGGCCTTGATCGTGCGGTGCATCGACTTGACGTTGAGGTCGAAGGAGAATTCCCAGGCCTTGTCGTCGCATTCCAGGATCGTGCCGTGGTGGACGAAGCCGGCGGCGTTGACGAGGATGTCGATGGTGCCGACCTTCTCGGCGAAGGCCTCGACCGCCTTGGTCGAGAGCACGTCGAGCTTGCGCTTCTTCGCCTTCGGAATGCCCTCGAGCAAGGCGACGTCCTTGTCGGTCGCCCAGACGGTCGCGCCCTCGGCGACGAAGGCCTCGGCGATCGCCCGACCAATGCCCTGTCCAGCGGCGGTGACGACCGCGACCTTGCCCTTCAAACGTCCTGCCATTGTCGTTTCTTCCCTGGTTTTCCGATTATCGGAAGCTTTTGCGCATATGGATCAGCCGGCGATCCGGCAGATCCTCGTAATGGGTGGTCTGGTAGCCGAGCCGCTCGTACCAGCCGATACGGTCGGCGAGCTTTTCGTGGGTGTAGAGATGCACCGCATCGTGACCGAGCGCCCGGGCCCGCTCCTCGGCGAAGTCTATCAATTGCGAGCCGATCTTCCTGCCGGTGGCGGCCGGCGAGACGGCGATGCTCCAGAGCGTGAACTTCGCCGGCTCCTCCTCGAGCACGAGGACGCCGTCGAGCGCCCCCTCGCTTTCAGCGAGCCAGACCTCATGCTCCGCCAGGACCTCATGATAGTCGGCGATGCGCGGCAGCGAGGGCACGCCGATGATGCTCTCGTTCGGCAGATAGGCGGCCTGCGTCAGCGCCACGATCGCCGGAATATCGTCCGTCGTGGCGCGACGCAGGGCCATCTCAGGCGGCCCCCGCGCTCTTCATGCAATCGGCCAGCGAACTCTTCTGCTGGCCCTGCGCGTCGAAGTTCTCTGGCGCGAGCCAGTTGCGGAAGGCCTGCCCGACCTTCGGCCATTCACTGTCGAGGGTCGAGAACCAGGCGGTATCGCGGTTGGCGCCCTTGACCACCTGGTGTTGGCGGAAGAGGCCCTCATATTGGAAGCCGAAGCGAAGCGCGGCGCGCTTGGAGGGCTCGTTGAGGTTGTTGCACTTCCACTCATAACGACGATAACCGAGCGAGAAGCCGTATTCGCCGACGAGATAGACCGCTTCCGTCGCCATGCGGGTGCGCTGCATCGACGGGGAGTAGGTGATCCAGCCGACCTCGAAGACGCCGTGCTCGGGCCTGATCTCCATCATCCAGAGATGGCCCTTGGCCTTGCCGTCGGCTTCGTCGATCACGGCGAAGGGAATGATGCCGGCCTTGTCCGCCATCATCGTCAGCAATTCGCGATAGGCCTCTCGGCTCGGCGGCAGCGTTGCGGGCAGCCAGTCCCAGACGGAAGGATGCCCGTCCATAGCCTGCCAGATATCGTCGAGATGGCGGGCCGGATCGAGCGGCTCGAGCCGGCAATAGCGGCCCTGCAGCACCTTGGCCGGCGGGAAGGGGCGGGGCGTCCAGTTCAGCGTCGTCATGCCTTGATCGTCCTGCGCCAGCCGGTGAGGTCCTGGGTGATCTGCCAGTCCGGGCCGAGCTCGGTGGCGATGGATGCGGCGAGCGCCGCGCCCTCCGCCTCCCAGGCGCTGCGCTCGGCCTCGTTGGCGAAGTCGGAGGCGGCCTCGTTCGCCTCGTCATAGATCGCGTCGAACGTGTCCATCCAGCTTTCCAGTCGGTCGGCGAGCCCGTCCGACAAATCGAGATCGTCGGCATCGACCGGCTTGCGCTTGCCCTTGGCGTCGATCTGCCAGAGCCCGCTCTTGCCGAGCCATTCCGGGGCGATGAGAAGCTGTCCGCTCACGAGCGCGCCTTGAGATCAGCGCTGAAGAACGGGTTGAGCGGGGCCGAGGCGCCGTTGCCGGCAAAGCCCTTGAAGCTGCCTTCCTGCGCGATCAGGCGCGTCGCCTCGATGAAGGCCGCCCAGGCGGCGCGGGCGAGCGCCCCACCGATTGAGATGCGGCGCGTGCCGGTGGCGGCGATGTCGGAAACGCTGAGGCCGACATCGCTGTAGACCAGCGTGTTGACCGGCTTGCCGCCGGCCGCTGCGACGATGGCGCCGATATCGGCCGTCGTCTTCGGGCCGGGGGCGTAGAGCACGTCGGCGCCGGCTTCGGCATAGGCTCTGATGCGCCTAACCGACTCGTTCAGCGCGTCGGGATGGCCGGTCAGGAAGCATTCGGCACGCGCGGTCAGCACGACACCGGAGCCAGTCTCGTCGACGGCGCGGCGGGCGGCCCTGATGCGCTCGACGGAAAGCTCGAAGGGATAGAGCGGCTCGTCGCTGCGGCCGGTCGCGTCCTCGATCGAGAGGCCAGCGACGCCGGTCGCGATGCAAAGCTTGATGTTGGCGGCAACGCCGTCGGGCGTATCGGCATAGCCGTTCTCGAAATCGGCGTTGATGGGCAGGTCCGGCACCGCCTTCACCAGTTCGGCGAGGTGAGCCAGCATCATGTCGCGCGGCACGTCCTGGTCGGCTCGGCCTTTAGTGAAAGCGAAGCCGGCGCTGGTCGAGGCCAGCGCCTTGAAGCGCTGGCCGCGCAACCAACGGGCCGAGCCCTCGTCCCAGGGGTTCGGCATGACGAAGCAGCCGGATTCGTGGAGTTTGCGAAACGCGTCGACTTGCGGGGTGTAAGCCATTTTAAATCGTTTCAAATGAGCTCAGGGGCGTCATACTGTCGTCCCTGAGCCGATTTGTCAGCCCCGCTCCCACGCATCTGCCGGCGAGGCGCGATGCGTCGCGGGAATGGCGGCGGCAGGAGTTCCGCCGCCGGCCTTCAGCCGTGTCAGTGGTTGTCGCGCGGGATGCCGAACTTCTTGTGGATCTTCTGGTATTTGACCGCCGGCTTCAGCACCATGCCCTCGGAGAGCTCGTCGACGATCTTGCGCTGGATCTCCTGCCAGGGCGTCTGGCTCTTCGGATACTTGTAGCCGCCATTGGCCTTGAACTCGGCGCGGCGCTGCGCCAGCTCCGCATCCGAGATCAGGATGTTGGCGGTGCGCTTCTTCAGGTCGATGCGGACTTTGTCGCCAGTCTTGAGCAAGGCGAGCCCGCCGCCAGTCGCCGCTTCCGGGGAGGCGTTGAGGATCGAGGGCGAGCCCGAGGTGCCGGACTGGCGGCCGTCGCCGACGCAGGCGAGCGCGGTGACGCCCTTCTTGATCAGGTAGTCCGGCGGCCGCATGTTCACCACCTCGGCCGCGCCGGGATAGCCGACCGGGCCGACGCCGCGGATGAACAGGACACAGTGCTCGTCGATCTTGAGCGCGGGATCGTCGATGCGGTGGTGGTAGTCCTCCGGTCCGTCGAAGACGATCGCCCGGCCCTCGAAGGCCATCGGGTCCTTCGGGTTCTCGAGATAGCGCTTGCGGAATTCCGGCGTGATCACCGAGGTCTTCATGATCGCCGAGTCGAACAGGTTGCCGGAGAGGTTGAGGAACCCGGCCTCCTTCTTCATCGGCTCGTCATAGCTCTTGATGACGTCGCGGTTGATCGCGAAGAAGCCCTTGCAGTTCTCCTCGTGAGTGCGGCCGTTAGCGGTGATCGCCGGCTTGAGCTTGCCCTTCTCGAGCAGTTCCGCGATCACGGCAGGCAGGCCACCCGCGCGATAGTAGTCCTCGCCGAGATATTCGCCGGCCGGCTGCATGTTGACCAACAGCGGCGTGTCGTAGCCGATCTTGGTCCAGTCCTCGTTGTCGAGCTTGACGCCGATATGCTTGGCGATGGCGTTGACGTGGATCGGCGCATTGGTCGAGCCGCCGATCGCCGAGTTGATGACGATGGTGTTCTCGAAGGCCTCGCGCGTCAGGATCTTCGAGGGGATCAGGTTCTCCCAGACCATCTCGACGATGCGGCGGCCGGTGAGATAGGCCATCTCGTAGCGGTCGCGATAGGGCGCGGGGATCGCGGCTGCGCCGGGCAAGGTCATGCCCATCGCCTCGGCGAGCGCGTTCATGGTCGAGGCCGTGCCCATGGTGTTGCAGTGACCCGCGGATGGCGCGGACGATGCAACAAGATCGACGAAGCCGCGATAGTCGATCTCGCCGGCGGCCATCATCTGGCGCGCCTTCCAGACGATCGTGCCCGAGCCGGTGCGCTCGCCGCGGAAGTCACCGTTCAACATCGGGCCGCCGGGCAGGGCGATCGCCGGGATGTCGACCGTCGCGGCCGCCATGATCTGGGCGGGGGTGGTCTTGTCGCAGCCGGTGGTCAGCACGACGCCGTCGATCGGGTAGCCGTAGAGGATCTCGACCAGCGAGAGATATTGCAGGTTGCGGTCGAGCGACGCGGTCGGGCGCTTGCAGGTTTCCTGGATCGGATGGATCGGGAATTCGAAGGGCACGCCGCCCATCTCACGGATGCCGTCGCGGACGCGGGAGGCGAGCTCGAGATGATGGCGGTTGCATGGGGCGATGTCGGAGCCGGTCTGGGCGATGCCGATGATCGGGCGGCCGGATTGCAGTTCCTCACGCGACAGGCCGAAATTCATGGTGCGCTCGATATAGAGCGCGGTCATGTCGGCATTGGCGGGATTGTCGAACCAGGCTTTCGAGCGCAACTGCTCCGGCTTGATCTTGCGGACCGGCTTCTTCCCGTTAGGCGTCTTGCTAGTAGGCGTCTTGGCCATCCCGTCATTCCCTCTCGCGGCCCGGCGGCCTTTGCGCCGCTTCGGCATCGTCTTTAAATCGATTTGATCGACAGGTCATGCCGATCATGAGCGGAGCGGCAAGGGCGCTTGCCGTGATCGCTGTATGCTGCATACAACGACTTGGCGCGCCGTGCCAATCGCTTGGAGGGCGCCGTCGCCAGCAAAGGTCGCCGCGGCGCAGTTTGCAAGTGTTCCAAATGCGCCCCCGTCGCGACCGCAGCGCAGAAGACGGGCTTGCGCCGCCGCTAGCTTTGCGGCCAAGACAGATTGAACCGCGGTGGCTTGAAGACCGGCCGCGAGCGAAGAGGAAACCGCCATGACGCTGCAAATCGTCCCATCCTTCGGCCGGATCGGCGAGGAGAACGCCTTCGCCGTGCTCGCCCGCGCGACCGAATTACAGCGCCAGGGCAAGGACATCATCAATCTCGGCATCGGACAGCCGGATTTCCCGACTCCCGAGCATATCGTCGAGGCAGCCGTGAAGGCGCTGCGCGACGGCCATCACGGCTACACGCCGGCCAACGGCATCCTCCCCTTACGCGAGGCGGTCGCCGCCGACCTGCACAAGCGCTTCGCAGTGAATGTCTCGCCTGAGGAGGTGATGATCGTGCCGGGCGGCAAGGTCACCATGTTCATGGCGATCCTGATGTTCGGCGAGCCCGGCGCCGAAATCCTCTATCCCGATCCCGGCTTTCCGATCTACCGCTCGATGATCGAGTACACCGGCGCAACGCCGATCCCCGTGCCGATCCGCGAGGAGAACGGCTTTGCCTTCTCGGCCGAGGAGACGCTGGCGCTGATCACGCCGAAGACGCGGCTCCTCATCGTCAACTCGCCGGCGAACCCAACCGGCGGCGTCACGCCCAAGGCCGAGGTCGACAAGCTCGTCGCCGGGCTGGCGAAGTTCCCCGATGTCGCGGTGATGTCGGACGAGATCTACGACCAGATGCTCTATGACGGCGAGAAGCATGTCTGCCTCTTGAGCTATCCCGAGATCCGCGACCGGCTGATCCTGCTCAATGGCTGGTCGAAGACCTATGCCATGACCGGCTGGCGCATGGGCTTCTCGGTCTGGCCGAAGCCGCTCTACGACAATGCCCGCAAGCTCGCGGTGAACTCGCATTCCTGCGTCAACGCGCCGGCGCAATGGGCGGGTCTCGCCGCCCTGACCGGCCCGCAGGATGCGGTCGCGATGATGCTGGCGGAGTTCGACCGGCGCCGGAAGGCGGTGGTCGCCGGGCTGAACGATCTGCTGGGCGTCTCCTGCATCGTGCCGAAAGGCGCCTTCTACGCTTTCCCGAACGTGTCGCAGACCGGCTGGAAGGCGAAGAAGTTGGCCTCCGCCCTGCTGGAGGAAACTGGCGTCGCCACGATCGGCGGACCGGATTTCGGTGTGCATGGCGAGGGTTATATCCGGCTTTCCTACGCCAACTCGCTGGAGAATATCGAGCGGGCGCTGGGCCGGATGGCCGAGTTCCTCAAGAGCGCGAAGGCGGCCTGACAATGACGATCACTTGCCATCTGCGTTACGTCGTCGACCCCTACCAGCTGCCGGCCTTCGAGGGTTATGGCAAGGCCTGGATCCGACTGGTCGAGCGGTTCGGCGGCAAGCATCACGGCTATTTCATGCCGTCGGAAGGAACCTCGAACGTCGCGCTGGCGATGTTCAGCTTCCCGTCCTTCGCAACATATGAGGCCTATCGCGAGGCGGCGTCCAAGGACGCCGAGTGCCTTGCCGTGGTCGCCGAGAACGACAAGCACCGCTTCATCATCAGCTATGAGCGCAGCTTCTTCCGGCCGGTCTTCGAGGACGATCAGGGCGTCAAGCGGGCGCCTTGACCCGTCCCGGAACCAGCCGGACCTTGCGTGGCGCCGCCAGCCAGATCGCCGCCGCCGAGACGAAGCAGCAGGCGATGACCAGCAGGAAGGCGAGGCGATAGCTGCCGGTCGCGTCATGGATCGTGCCGGCGAGCCAGGGGCCGGCCGCGCCGCCGCCGAGCAGCGCCACAGTGACCGTTCCGAAGATCGCGCCGAAATGCGGCCCTTCGAATATCTCGAAGACGATCGGACCCAAGACCGAGGTGATCGCATAGCCCAGGAAACCCTGCGCGATCACCATCACATAGAGCAGCACCGGCGAAGGCGTGTGCTCCAGCGCGATCAGCGCGGCATAGCAGATGGCGAAGCCCAGGCAGCCGGCCATCCAGATCCATTCGCGGCCGATGCGATCCGACAGGGCGCCGAGGCCGATCTGCCCGGGGATGGCGACGGCGCTGACCAGCCCCAGCGCCCATGCGGCGGTGAGCGGGGAAAAGCCGACCTCGATCAGGTATTTGGTCTGGTGGACCTGCACCGCATACCAGGCGATCAGGGCACAGAAATAGCCGATCATGATCCACCAGAAGCGCGCGGTGCGCAGCGCCCGCGCTAGTGTCCATTCGACCGCGACCCAGGCCGGATCGACCACGGCCGCCTTGCGTTGCGCGGCGACGTGGCCGGCCGGACCGGTTTCGCCATCCGGCTGCAATCCGAGATCCTGCGGCTTGCGCCGGACCAGCAGATTGAGCGGGCCGAGCAGGAAGAGCACGAGCAGGCCCATGATCCAGCAGGCTGCGCGCCAGCCGTCGCGGTTGATGATCGATTGCAGCCAGGGGAGGAGCAGCAATGCGCCGACACCGACGCCGGAAAAGGCGATGCTGATCGCGAAGGCCCGGCGGCGCACGAACCAGTTCGGCAGGAACAGTGATTGCGCCGAGAAGCTCATCAGATTGGCGCCGCAGCCGACCAGGACGCCGAGCGTCAGATAGAGATGCCAGGCCGCGCCGATCGCGGGCGCGATCAAAAGTCCCGCGGCCAGCATCGCCACGCCGATCTCTATGACGACGCGCGGGCCATGCCGGTCCATGACGCGGCCGACGAAATTGCTGGTCACGGCCGAGAGCAGGAAGCCGAAGGAGAAGGCGCCGGAGGCGAGCCCGCGGTCCCAGCCGAACTCGTCGATCAATGGCGGCAGCAGCAGCGAGAAGGCCGTACGCGCGCTGACGGCGATCGCCATGGTGACGAAGGCGATGCCGATGATGACCCAGCCATAGTAGAAGGGCAGGCGGGCCGACCAATGCGGGGATGATGATTGCATCCCGCATTGGATGGCCGGGCGAGCCGGGCGGTCAATCCGTGCCCGGCGCACTCCGGCCTTGCGTCAGCGGTCAGGCCTTGGCGGCGCTGGCGGCAGCGTCGATGTTCGCGACCAGCTCGGCATCGAGGCCGAGCGAGCCGGCGAGACCAGCGAGAAAGTCCTTCTCGGCCGGAGTATCCGGATTGATGGCGATCCGGGCGGCCGTATAGATCTGCGCGGCAAGCTCCGGGCTCTCGGCGCCTTCGACCAGCGTATCGACGCTGGCTGGGTTCGCCAGCTCGTTGGCGAGCCATTCATTGGCTTCCGCATCGAGGCCCGCTTCGCGCAGGCCGCCAAGAATAGCGTTGCGCTCGCCATCGTCGATATGGCCGTCGGAGGCGGAGGCGGCGATCATGGCGCGGATGAAGACCAATGCGTGCTCGTTCTTGGCCGCTTCCGGCTCGAAGCCGGAGCCCGCGGGGGCCGGCAGTGCGGCCTGCTGGTCGGCGCCGAGCAGCGGCTTACCGGCCTGATAGTTCTGATAAGCCTTGTAGGCGAGGCCGCCGATCAGAGCGAGGCCGCCCATCTTGGCTGCCGAGCCGGCGAGCGAGCGGCCGGCGGAGGTTCCGAAGATCAGCGCGCCGAGACCGCCGAGTACGGCGCCGGCAGCGAGCTGGTTGCCACCGAGCATGCCCTTGGCCTGTTCGATCAACTGTTCCGGCGTTTTGCCGCCGGAGAATCGGCCGACGATGTCGGTCGCGCCCTGCTGCACGCCTGTGTTGCGGGCGGCGTCCTGCACGCCCTGTGTCGCCTGGCCGAAGATCTGGCCGGCCATGCCGGCGAGACCGCCGGTGCCGCCGGCCTGCTGGACCTGCTGGGCGAGATTGCCGAGCACGCCGCCCAGCCCGCCAGCCTGGCCGCCCTGGGCGCCAGCCTGGCTGCCTGCATTGACGAGGGCGTCGAGGAGGGACTTGGCGTTGAACATCGAGAAAGCTCCCTGATAGGTCTGCCGCGGCCGCAATCTAGGCATGCGTCCACCGGGACGCTAGGGCCGCCATGCAATTGCGACGGGAGCATGACGCATGCGATCATCAGGCGGAAAAACGCGCCGGGGCCTTGCCAATCCCCGTAAAATCCTTATACAGCCGGCCATCGCATCAGGCGCGCATGTCGTTTGCTCGATGAGAGCCGGTCTCCGGTTCGCGTCGCCTTCAGTTTTTTGACCGGTTCTGCCGAAAGGTGGGCCGATGGGAGTACCGGCTATGAAGATCCGCAATTCGCTGAAGTCGCTGCGCGCGCGCCATCGCGACAACCAGCTCGTGCGCCGCAAGGGCCGCGTCTACATCATCAACAAGGTCCAGAAGCGCTTCAAGGCGCGTCAGGGCTGAGGCGTCGCGCGGCCTTCGGGCTGCGCCATCAGCGTCCTTGTCGAGATTGAAAGAGCGGGCTGCACATTGTGCGGCCCGCTTTTTTGGCTTGGGCTCGACCTCATTCTCCCGCGATCTCTCTGGGCCGTGAATTGACGCGAGGCCCCTTCGCGCCCACCTTGGTGGCATGAAGCTGTCTCGTCTTGCCCGCCTTGTGCTGATTCCGGGGCTGCTCCTCGCAGCCATGCCGGGGAGCTTTGCGCAGCAGGCGCCCCTGCGCGACGGCGCGGTGCCGAATGCCGACCGCGACGACAAGCCGAATCTGCCGGAAGCGCCGCCGCCGCGCAGTCCGGCCGTCACGCTCGACCGGCTGTTCGAGCGGCTCGCCGCGGCCAAGACCGCGGACGAGGCAAAGGGCATCGCCAATCTGATTCAGCGACGCTGGGCGCGCTCGGGCTCGGATACCGCCGATCTGCTGATGACCCGGGCGCAGGACGCGCTGAAGGCGCGCGAATTGCCGCTGGCGATCGAATTGCTCGACCGGGTCATCTCCCTGGAACCCGACTGGGCCGAGGGCTGGAATCAGCGCGCCAATGCGCTGTTCCTGCAGGGCGATCCGATTCGCTCCTTGCTCGACATCGCCGAGACGCTGAAGCGCGAGCCGCGCCATTACGGCGCGATGATGGGGCTCGGCACGATCCTGCGCCAGCAGGGCGACGACAAGCGCGCCATGGTCGCCTATCGGCGGGCTCTGGTGGTCTACCCGCAATTGGAAGCGGTGAAGGACGCCGTCGAAGCACTCAAGCTCGAGGTCGACGGCCGCGACGCGTGAGACGACTCACACGTCATGCTCGGGCTCGACCCGAGCATCTCTGGCCGGTTGAGGCTCCATTCAACACCTTCTCGTCCTGAGATTCTTGAATCTGCGCTTCGCTGTGTCCGAGAATGACCCGTGGTCTCGACCTTGCCATTTGGCAGCATTTTATCTATATTCTGCCAAATGGAGATTTCCTGATGAGCCAGCTCTCGCCGGTTCCGACCACACCCGACGCCTTCTCACCCGCCGCGATCACCGAAGCGGAGGCTGCGGCGATGTTCCGGGCGTCGGTGAACCTGTTCCGGCTCTGGGGCCTGACCGACGAAGAGGCCGCCGTGCTGCTTGACCAGCCGGTGCGCAGCTATCGGCGCTGGAAAGCCGGCGATATCGGCCGGATCGATCGCGACGCCAAAGCGCGGCTGTCCAATCTGATGGGCATCCACAAGGCGCTGCGCCTGATTTTCCGCGAGCCGCAGCGCGGTTATGCCTGGGTCAATGCGGGCAACGAGGCGTTCGGTGGGAAATCGGCACTGGAGGTCATGCTCGGCGGCGAACTCACCGACCTGATGCGGGTGCGGCGCTATCTCGACGCGGAGCGCGGGCTCTGGTGAGCTCCGGCACCTTTCCGGTCGCAAAGGTCGCATGGCCGGCCGCGGTCCGCATCATCCGCAGCGCCTTCCCGCCGATCGACCTGTTCGAGGACATTGCCGATCCCGCCGACTGGCCGCTGCTGATCCTGGCCGAGATGAAGACCAACCCGCGCCTGATGGAGACGATCGGCAATCTCGATCTGGTGCCGCCGTCCCGCCGTGTCTCCGGCCCGGGAGCGAGCTGGCTGATGGCGCCGTTCACCCATGTCAGCCGCGACCGGCCGAGCCGCTTCAGCGATGGCTCGTTCGGCGTGCTCTATGTCGCCGAGAGCTTCGAGACGGCGCTGTTCGAGACGATCCATCACCATGGCCGCTTCATGGCCCGCACGAGGGAGGCACCCGGCTGGACCTCGCAGTTCCGCGAACTAGTGCTGTCGATCGACGCCACCCTGCACGATCTGCGCGGCGAACGGGCAGGGGAGAGCATCCTGCTGCAGCCGGACGACTACGCAGCGAGCCAGGCTCTGGGCGCAAAGCTGCGCGCCGCGAGCTCGGATGGCGTCGTCTATCCGAGCGTGCGCCGGCCGGACGGGGAATGCGCCGGGCTGTTCTGGCCCGACCTCGCGAGCAATCCCGTCCAGGGCCGCCATCTCGACTATCACTGGAACGGCGAGCGGGTCGATCTCTACCGCGAGGCCGGGACCGGGAAGGTGTTCCGGATCGGGTAGCTTGGTGGCTGAGATCGCCGGCCCAACTCACCGCTTGCAGGGCACCGCCGGGCTCTGCCCGAAGGCCGGCCATTGCCCGGTTCTCTTCGCATCGGCGTAATAGCCGTCGCACATGGACACATAGGTTCCCGTCGAGCGGCTGACGCAGCGCTGGTGGATGGCAGCGCAGGTGTAGACCTGCTGTTGCTGCGCTTGCTGCTGCCCTCTTTGCTGCTGGCCCAGGGCAGGGGCGGCGAGAAGCATGGTCAGCCCAGCCACAGCTGTTCCGCAGATGATCGCCTGATGTGTCCTCTTATGCATGACGCGGCCCTCCCATGGCCCGTTCGAAAGCGTCGTTCCAGCTGGGCAGGGAACTCTTCACGACGCCCCGCCCTCGATGGCAGGAGTGATCGTTATCGATCCCGACAGCGGCCAAACCTCTCAGATGGGAGGTCGAGGCAGGCGCATTCGGGCTATCAGGCGTTGGGGAGTGCCGTGCCGGACAGCAGGGCGACCAGGTCGACCTGGCGGCTGACACCGGTCTTGGCGAAGACGCCCTTCAGGTAGAAGCGGACGGTCTCGCGCGACAGCCCCAGCGCAGCGGCGACCTCATCGGTCGAGTGTCCTTCCGACAGACCGCGCGCGACCCTGGCCTCCGAAGGTGTCAGGTCGAACAGGCCGGTGAGAAGCTCTGCGGTGGGGGAGGTCGGGCGGTCGAGCTGCGTGACGATCAGCAGGGCCTTTGCGCCGTTGAAGACGTCCCTCGCGCCGCCGGGCAGCGGCAGGACGTGGAGAACGCCGGCAGCGGCTTCGTCGGTCGGGGGCAGCGGGATCGAGCTCGTGCTGTCGCGCCGGCCCAGGGCGGCCAATGTCGTCGTCAGCAACTGGTTGCTGGCGGGATCGGACAGGCCGAGCTTGCCGTGGGCCAGGAAGACGATCTGCTGGGGCAGGGCCTGGATGGCCTGGTTCGCGGCCAGAATCCGATCTCCGGCGCCGAGCACCGCCGCCGGCATGCCGGCCTGGCCAAGCGCCTCGACGACGGCGCGTGCCTTTTCGAGATTGAGGCGCGTCGATAGTGCCGCCGCACGAGCCAAATGAGGTCGGAGGCCATCAAGGATACCGATCTCATCCGATGATACCGGGCCGTCCGAATAACGACGCTCTAGATCGATGATGGCGATATCGCCGTTCGGCATCGGCAGGGCCGTGCCCGCCGCATACCCAAGTCCCCTCGGGAAAAAGAAGCGCTGATAGACGTAACTATCGTCCATCTCCTCACGGCTGTAGAGCTGATGGTTCGCGAAGAAGCCGTGATGGCGTGCAGCGACGGCCTTCTGAAGCCGCATGTTGTTCGCCTGCAAAGCGGGGTCGCTGATGAAGTCCGCCATGACCTGCTCGACGTCCGCGGAACTCGTCCAGTGCGTGATCTGTCGAGCTGCTGTCGTGAACAGGATTCCGCCGAAACAGCCAGCGAGTTCCGAAACGTCATGCAGGACGCTCGGCCACAATTCGGGAATGACAGCCGCTTCGTAGATGCGGTCAATCAACGTCTCCCGGTCCACCATCGCCTGTCGCCCGGCCAGTGATCGCCTAAAACATTACTTTCTGCTTGGAATATTGCCAGTTGTCTATGACAGCTTTCGGCTACTCTTGAACCGCGCGCGACCCGCGGCTGGGCCGTTCAGACTCTCACCGCCTTCGCCTTCCGGTCCGCCCCTCCGAACACGCGCAGATACCTCGCGATCTCCGCCGGGTCTCCTGTCGCCTTGTTCGGGTTGTCGGAGAGTTTCACAGCCGGGCGGCCATTGGCGCTGACGACCTTGCAGACCAGCGAGATCGGGTCGAGATCGGGCGTGCCGACCGGCGAGCAGCCGACGAAGTCATTGGTCAGGTTGGTGCCCCAGCCGAAGCCGGTGCGGACCCTTCCGTGGAAGTGCCGGTAGGCCTCCTCGATCGAGTCGATGTCCATGCCGTCGGAGAAGATCAAGAGCTTGCTCTTCGGATCGCGCCCCTGGGATTTCCACCAGGCGATGATCTGCTCGCCGGCCTCGATCGGCGGGGCGCTGTCGGGGCGAAAGCCGGTCCAGTCGGCGAGCCAGGACGGGGCATCATCGAGGAAGGCAGTGGTGCCGAAGGCGTCCGGCAGCACGATCAGCAGGTTACCGCCATAGACCTGGCGCCATTCGTCGAGCACGCGATAGGGCGCGCGCTTCAGTTCCTCGTCGCTGTCGGCCAGCGCCGCCAGCACCATCGGCAGTTCATGGGCGTTGGTGCCGATCGCCTCGAGATCGTTCTCCATGGCGAGCAGGACGTTGGAGGTGCCGGTGAAGGTCGGCCCCAGTCCCTCCTTCAGCGCCTCGACGCACCAGCGCTGCCAGAGATGGCCGTGGCGGCGGCGCGTGCCGAAATCAGAGATGCGCAGGTCGGGCAGCTTCTTCAGCCGCTCGACCTTGTCCCAGAGCTTCGACTTGGCGCGGGCGTAGAGCACATCGAGGGCGAAGCGGTCCCAGGTTTTCAGCGCCTGGCGCGAGCGCAACTCGTTGACGATGGCGAGCGCCGGGATCTCCCACATCATCGAATGGGTCCAGGGGCCGGCGAAGGTCAGTTCGTACTGGCCATCGACCTTGCGCAGCTCGTACTCAGGCAGGCGGAACTCGGCGAGCCAGGCGATGAAGTCCGGCGTGAACATCTGGGTTTTGCCGTAGAAGCTGTTGCCGGCGAGCCAGATCAGCTCCTTCTTGGTGAAGCGCAGTTCGCGGGCATGGTCGAGCTGGGCGCGCAGCTCGGCTTCCTCGATCACGTCGGCGAGGCGGATCTGCCGGGAGCGGTTGATCAGGCCGAAGGTGACCTGCACCTCCGGATGGAAGCTCCTGATCATCTGCAGCATAAGCAGCTTGTAGAAATCGGTGTCGAGCAGGCTGCGGATGATCGGGTCGAGTCGCCAGCTGTGATTATAGGTCCGGGTGGCGATGTCGGTGAGGGCCATGGGCGTCGCTGGCTCGCAGAGGCTGACGGCTCAAGCAGTAGAGCAGGGATGGCCGCAGGGGAATGGTAGGCTGCCTACCGTCATTGCGAGGAGTGTAGCGACGAAGCAATCCAGGGGCGGCAGAGCTCTACGTCTCCTGGATTGCTTCGCTTCGCTCGCAATGACGGGAAAGCCTCACGCCTGCTCGACATGCTCCTTCGCGACGAAGGCGATGCGGACCATGTTGGTTGCACCCGGCGTGCCGAAGGGGACGCCGGCGACGACGATCAGGCGGTCGCCCTCGGCGGCGAATCCCTCGCGCACAGCGAACTTGCAGGCGCGGAAGGCCATGTCGTCGACATCGCTGGCGTCCTTGGTCACCACCGAATGGACGCCCCAGACCAGTGTCAGGCGACGCGCCGTGGCGGCGTTCGGCGTGAGAGCGACCACGGTCGAGTTCGGGCGCTCGCGGGCGATGCGGAAGGCGGTCGAGCCCGAGGAAGTCCAGGCCGCGATCGCCTTGAGGTGCAGCGCGTCGGCGATCTCGTGCGCCGCCTTGGCGATGGCGTCGGCGCCGGTCGCTTCCGGCTCGGCCTTCTGCGATTCGAGGATGGAGCGGTAGATCGACTCGCTCTCCACCTCCTCGGCGATGCGGTTCATCATCGTGACCGCTTCGATCGGGTACTGGCCGGCGGCGCTCTCGGCCGAGAGCATGACGGCGTCGGCGCCCTCGAACACCGCGGTCGCGACGTCGGAAACCTCGGCCCTGGTCGGCACCGGGGCGGTGATCATGCTCTCCAGCATCTGCGTCGCGACGACGACCGGCTTGCCCATGCGCCGCGCCATGCGGGTCATGCGCTTCTGCGTGCCCGGCACCTTCTCGATCGGCATCTCGACGCCGAGATCGCCGCGCGCCACCATGATCGCGTCCGAGGCCTCGATGATCTCCTGGAGCCGGGCCACCGCCTGCGGCTTCTCGATCTTGGCGAGCGCCAGCGCCCGGCCCCGCACGATCTTGCGGAGATCCGCCATGTCCTCCGGCCGCTGCACGAAGGAGGCCGCGATCCAGTCGACGCCGATCTCAGCCGCGGCCTCGGCGTCGGAGCGGTCCTTGTCCGTCATGGCCGAGACCGGGATCGTCGTGTCGGGCAGGCTGACGCCCTTGCGCGAGGAGAGCTTGCCGCCGACGAGGACCTTGGTCACCGCCTGCTTCGGCGAGGCCTTCTCGACGACGAGACGGATCTTGCCGTCGTCGAGGATGAGATGATGTCCTGGTTCAAGGGCCGAGAGAATCTCCGGATGCGGCAGGTGCACGCGCTTCACGGTTCCGGGTGCGGGATCGGCGTCGAGGGTGAAGCGGGCGTCCTTCTCCAGCATCACGGCGCCATCGCCGCCGAACTGACCGACACGCAGCTTCGGGCCCTGCAAATCGGCGAGGATGCCGACCGGACGGCGGAATTCCTTCTCCAGCGCCCGGAGCATCGCGACCTTGGCCGGCAGATCCTCACGCTGGGTGTGGCTCATATTGATGCGGAAGACGTCGACGCCGGCCTTGAACAGCGCCGCGCACATCTCCGGCGTCGACGAGGCTGGTCCCAGCGTCGCGATGATCTTGATCCGCCGTTCCCGCCTCATCACGTCATGTCCCCTTCAAAAGCCCCGAACGCCTGCTTCTTGCAGGCCTTGCCGATTCAAACGATTAGAGCAAGCCGATTGCCGCAGTGCAGTCATGGGCGCGGTGCTCCGCCAGCCGTGTCCGTCAGCTGGATCGTCCAGCCCTTCTGCTCGCCGGTGTCGACCTCGAAGAAGCCGGCGCGCTCATAGCCGCGCGCCAGGCAGTCCTCGATGCCGCGAATGGTGAATTCCTTGTTGCGCGTGCACATGACGGATTTGCCGGTCCACTCGCCGCCCTTGTCGTAATCGACGGCGTGGACGTAATAGAAGCGCGCCGCCAGCGTGCCGCGCAGCAGCGTCTCGCAGGCACGCGGCGCCAGGTTCCACCAGCCCTCGGTGACCCAGCCCTGCGCATCGCGATAGCCGAGCGCGACGCCGATGCGGCTGCCGGTGGTGTTGCACATGCGCAAATCCGCCAGCGCCGGGGCGGCGCCGGCCAAGAGCAGCCCGGTCGCGAGTGCTGCTGGAAGAAGAAATCCGCTTCGGCTCATGAAGTGTGTCTTGGATCGATCAGAATCACGCGGCAATCGTTGACATTGGTCAGGGTCGGGCCGGTCTGCAACAGGTCGCCGAGCGGCGAGAAGAAGCCCGTCGAGTCGTTCTGGCTTAGCGATTGGGCAGGATCGAGGCCGAGAGCACGGGCGCGGGCCAGCGTGGTCTCGTCGATGACCGCGCCGGCCGGGTCGGTCGCCTCGCCGCCGCCGCCATCGGTGCCGTCGGTGTCGCCGGAGAGCGCGACGATGCCGGGCTCTCCGCCAAGCGCGATCGCCAGCGCCAAAGCGAATTCCTGGTTCGGCCCGCCGCGGCCATTGCCGGCGATGGTGACGGTGAGCTCGCCGCCTGAGATCAGGGCGGCGCGGCGCCCGGCCGCCTTGAGCTCGCGGGCACGAGCCGCCTGGGCGGCCGCGACCTCGCGCGCTTCGCCTTCGAGATCGGGGCCGAGATCGATCGGCTCGTAGCCGGCCTCGGCCGCGGCCTTCACCGCTGCGGCGATGGCGTCGGCCGGGCGGGCGACGATGCGGTATTCGCTGGCGGCGAAGGCGGGGTCGCCGGGCTTGGGCGTCTCGCTGGCATCGTCGGCGAGCAGGGCCTGCGCTGCCGGTGGCAATGCGAGCTCGTAGCGCGCGACGATGGCGCGGGCATCGGCCATGCTGCTGGGATCGGGCACGGTCGGGCCCGAGGCGATCGCGGCGGGATCGTCATGCGGCACGTCGGAGACCGCGAGCGTGAGTAGTTTCGCCGGCGCGGCCGCGAGCGCGAGCCGGCCGCCCTTGATGCGCGAAAGCCGCTTGCGGACGATGTTCATCTCGCCGATCGGCGCACCGGAACGCAGCAGCGCCTTGTTGACCGCCTGCTTCTCGGCCAGCGCCAGCGCACCGGCCGGCGCGACCCAGTTGGCCGAGCCGCCGCCGGAGAGCAGCACCAGGACGAGGTCGTCGGCGGTGGCGGAGGCGGCAAGTTCGAGAGCGCGCGTCGCGCTGGCGATGCTGCCCTCGTCGGGAACGGGGTGTCCGGCGGCCAGCATCGGGATGTGACGGGTCTGCGCCTCGTAGCCGTGGCGGGCGACGGCATGGCCGATAAAGCGGTCCGGCGAGAGCTTCAGCGTGTCGAAATAATGGGCTTCCGCCAGCAAGGTCATGCTGCCGGCCGCCTTCCCGGCGGCAAGCAGGATCAAGCGGCCGTTCGGCGGAGGAGGGGGCAGATGCGCGGCGAGCCAGCTCCGGGGATGAGCGCGAGCAACGGCCGCGTCAAAAATCCGGCGGGCGGTCCGGTGCCGTTCCGCGATTGCGTCCTGCCGCTGCTCCAAGCGTCTTCCCCGTGCGAATCTGCTGCTGGCACTCGACTTTCGTCTTAGCCGCTTATCGGCGTCTTACTAGAGCATGTCGGGTGAAAGTGGATACGCATTTGCGATCAGGACATGTTCCAGGATGATGAGTCGGTGCGGATTCTTGCTGCGCTCCCGTTCCGGGCAAGGCGAAAGCAAGCTATGTCGCGCGGGAGCGGGCGTCAGCCGCGATTTGATGATGTAATCCGAGGTCATGATGCGTGCGGACGAGGGCCTGCAGAGCGACCATCCGGTTCGGCAGCCTGGCGATGTCGAGATCATCCCCGGCGATCCGGCGACGGGCGTCCTCCTGCTCTGCGACCATGCGACGAACGCCATCCCGGCCGAGCTGAACCTGCTCGGCCTGCCGCCGCAGCAGCTCGAACGCCATATCGCCTATGACATCGGCGCTGCCGAGATGACGCGGGCGATGGCGCAGGCGCTCGGCGCTCCCGCCGTGCTCAGCAATTTCTCGCGCCTGCTGATCGATCCCAATCGCGGCCGGGACGATCCGACCCTGGTGATGCGGATCTCCGACGGCGCGATCGTACCGGGCAATGCCAGGATCGACGAGGCTGGCATCGCCGAGCGGATCGCGCGCTATTACGCGCCCTATGACGCGGCGATCGATGCCGCGGTCGAAACGGCGCTCGCCGCGGGGCATCCCCCGGCGATCGTCTCGCTGCATTCCTTCACGCCGTTCTGGAAGGGCGTGCCGCGGCCCTGGCATGCGGGCGTGCTCTGGGACAGGGAAGGAAGACTGGCGCAGGCGCTGATCGCGGCGCTGCAGGCGGAGGGCGACCTGATCGTCGGCGACAACGAGCCCTATAATGGCGGGTTGCCCGGCGACACGATCGACCGCCATGCGACCCGCCGCGGCCTGCTCGACGCGCTGATCGAGATCCGGCAGGACCTGATCGGCGAGCCGCATGCGGCCCGCGCCTGGGGCCTCAGGCTGGCCAGATTGCTGCCGGGAGCGCTGGCTGCGGCACGAGAGATGTGAACTTCTGGCCGTTCTTGCTTGACCTCGCCGCCCATCCTTGCGAACCCCTGCGGCCGAATTCCGAAGAAGGGTTTTGAGAATGGACGATCCGGTTGCAGGCGATCAGCTCAAGAGCATCGTGCAGCGCATCGAGCGGCTTGAGGAAGAGAAGAAGACGATCTCCGACGATATCAAGGAGGTCTATTCCGAGGCCAAGGCCAATGGCTACGACGTCAAGGTGCTGCGCAA
>DASYHC010000107.1:0-188653 GCA_035998995.1 Allobosea sp. | reverse complement strand
CTGTCCGGGCGTGAATGACGCTCTGCGGCGGCCCTCGGCTCTCCCACGGTCTTGGCCACCACGGGTAGGGGCGGGCTCCCCGCAGAGACCCCGCGAGCCTCAGCATCAAGGCTCACGCCTCTACTACACACAAGGGTTGGGGTGAGGGGTCGCTCGACACGTTGAGATTGATGAGAGGTGATGCCGGAAACGGCAGCGCGACCCCTCATCCGGCGCTTCGCGCCACCTTCTCCCGCAAGGGGAGAAGGGAAGAACTCAACTCACTGGCGCGTATTTCACCACGCAGCCATAGGCCTTGGTCGCCGGCTCGGAGACCGCCTTGCCGGCCTTGAGCTCGGCCACCGCCTGGCGGACATAGCTCTTGGCGCCGGTGAGGCTGGAGGCGCTCGATGACGGCTTGTCGTCGATCGCGCCGGCATAGGCGAGCGTGCCCTTGGGATCGATGATGTACATATGCGGCGTCGTCTGCGCGCCATAGGCACGGGCGAGCTGGCTCTTCGGGTCGAGCAGGATCGAGGCCGGGGCGGCGTCGCGCGTCTTGCTCAGCTCCTTGGCCTTGGCCGCGTCGACATGGCCCTGCTCGCCGGCGGGCGAGGAGATCACCGAGAGCCAGACGATGCCGTCCTTGGCCATATCCTTCTGCAGGGTCTGCATGGTCGCGCTGTTGTAGTGCTTCCGGACATAGGGGCAGTCATGGTTGGTCCATTCGAGGACCACCGTCTTGCCGGCATAGTCGGAGAGCTTCTGCAGCTTGCCGTCGACGTCGACGACCGAGAAATCGGGGGCTTTCGCGCCAGGCTTCGCCGCGCTCTGGGCGAAGGCGGCGCCGGAGGCGAGCGCCAGTGCGGTGGCGGTCAGGCCGGCGATGAAAAGCTGTCTGGTCACGTCTGTCATGTCTGTCTCCATTGGTCGGTGGCAGAGGGGTTGGCGTGGGCAGTGCTCAGTTATCGTGCGGTAGCGGTCTTCACCTCTTTGCCGGCGGCGCGCTGTGCAGCGCTCACCACGGTCTCGGGCGTCAGCAATTGCGGCAGCACCTCGGCCTGCGCGCCCTTCGTTCCCGGATAGAACAAATAGAGTGGCACGCCGGCCCGGCCGTATTCGGCCAGCGTCGCGGCGATCACCGCATCGCGATTGGTCCAGTCGGCCTTGAGATAGGCGACGCCGAGCTTGGCGAAGGCGTCCTTCACCTCCTGCCGCGACAGCGCCACCCGGTCATTGGCGAGGCAGGTGATGCACCAGGCGGCGGTGAAATTGACGAAGACCGGCTTGCCCTGCGCCTGCAGTTCCGCGACCCGCGCCGGCGACCACACGCCGGGCGCATCGGTGCCAGCCTGCGCGGTCGGCTGAGCCGAGGGTGTCGCGCTCTCGATCACGAAGGCCGATGTCGCGCCGACGAGCAGCATCGCCGCAGCGGCTGCAACGATCCGCAAGCTACGCCCGCTGCCGCGCGTGACGCCGATCAGCCAGAGCGCGAAGCCGGCGATCAAGATAGCGACCAGCGCGGCGAGCGCGCCATCGGCCCCGGCCTGCATGGTCGCGACCCAGATCAGCCAGATCGCGGTCGCGAACATCGGGAAGGCGAAGGCCTGCTTGAGCACGATCATCCAGCGGCCGGGCTTCGGCAGCAGCCGCAGCAGCCCCGGCGCGAAGGAGAGCGCGACAACCGGCGCGGCGAAGCCGAGCGCCAGCGCCATGAAGATCGCCAGCGCCGCGGCCGGAGGCTGCGTCAGGGCATAGCCCATCGCGGCGCCCATGAACGGGGCGGTGCAGGGCGTCGCGACGATGACGGCGAGCGCGCCGGTCATGAAAGCGCCGACCGGGCCGCTGCGGCTGGCGAGCCCGTCGCCGACGCCCTGCAGCTTGCCGCCGATCTCGAAGGCGCCGATCAGGTTGAAGCCGATCAGCGTCATCAGCACGGCGAGCAGGATGACGAGCGGCGGCGACTGCAATTGGAAACCCCAGCCGGCGCCGAGTGCGATCACAGCTGCGGCCAGCACGAAGAAGGTCGCGAGCACGCCGGCGAGGAAGAGCAGGCCCTGCTGGCGGACTTCGCTCCGGCTCGCCTGCGCCACCTGCGCGAAGCCGAGCGCCTTGATGAACAGCACCGGCAGCACGCAGGGCATCAGGTTGAGGATCAAACCGCCGGCAAAGGCGAAGGCCAGCGCCAGAAGGAGCGTCAGGTCCTCGGCCGGGGGCGGCGGCAGCGTCACCTTCGCAGGCGCCTGCGCCGGGGCGGCCGCAGCCTGCAGCAAGGCCGGCTCGACCTCGGCGCTGAGCGCGAGCGAGCGCTTGTTGCCGCCTTCCTCGAAGGTGATGACGCCGTCGGTCGTCGGCGTGCCCACCTTGAAGGCGGTCGAGCGGGTGAGGGTGAGCGCGCCGTTCGCGACGGGCTGCTCGGCCGCGTGCTCGATCAGCGTGTCCAGAACCGGGAAGAAGTGGATGTTGCTGGCGCCGGCCGGCAGGCCGGGCAAGGTGAGGACGAGCTTGTCGTCGCCTTTCGCCGTCAGCTTGCCGGTGAAACCCGCCGGCTTCGGCAGGGCGGCGCGAGCCTCGTCGATGCGCGCCTCCGCAGCGGTATCGACAGTGCCGGCCGCCGCGATCGGCAGATCGAGCGTGAAGGCGCCCTCTTCGGGAATGCAGATCTTCTCGCAGACCAGCCAGGTCGCCTTGGCCGAGAGCGTCACCGTCTCGCCCGGCTTGGCATTGGCCGGGACCGAGATCTCGACCGGCAGGACGACATTGTCCTCGAAGCCGAAATTGACGAGCGGCTCGACCCGGATCGCCTTCGGCGCGGGCCACTGGATCGCGCCGGCGCTGACGCCTTCCGGCAGCGCCCACTCGATCCGCGTCGCTTCGCCCGAATCGCCGGGGTTCTGCCAATAGCTGTGCCAGCCCGGCGCCAGCTTCTGGGTGAGGGCGACCTGGAAGCGCTCGCCCGGCGCGACGGCATCGCGGCTCGACAGCAAGGTGGCGGTGACGCGCGGCGAGGTCACGGCAGCGGATTCAGCCGCGAGCAGCGGCGCGGGCGCCAGCAAGGCCAGCGCCATGGTGGCGCGCTGCAACAGCCGGATTGCGGTCCGGCGCGGAAGGCTCGTCGCGGTCATGCCGATCAGATGCCCGCTTCCGCCGCGAAAAGCCAATGACAAGCGGGTGAGGGCGGCGCGAGGTCGCAGGTCAGGTGGTACGGCCGACCTCGCGCGCCACCGCCGAGAATGGCCGCATCCCGCCTTCCGGCCGGGTCGCGATCGACAGGAAACGGGCGGCGAAGGCGAGGGAATCGCGCTGGCTCGGGCTGAGCTGGTCGCAACGCTGCTTGTCGCCCAGTCCGGTCTGCTCGGCCTCCGCCAGCGCGGCCTTGAGCTCGGCTTCGCTCAGGGCGCCCGAGTTCACCAGAGAGCGCAGCACGGCGGTGAAGGCCAGCAGCAGGCCTTCGAGCTGGAGATTGGCGATGTTCATCTCGTCCTCCCGATTGTGATCGGGCGGTCGGACGGCCGCCGGACATGGCTGCGCCGGGGCCGCGTTTCGGCGCCCGGCGCATCTTGGCATGGTCTGCCGGCCGCGGCGACCGGCTTGTCGGATCAGGCCGCCTGCGGCTGCTCGGCGGGCGGCAGATAGGCGCCCTGGAAGGTCGTCATCACATGCGCGACCATCTCGCGGGCGATGTGGAGCTGGTCGTCCTCGAAGGCGATGGCGCGGGGCGAGTTGAGCACGATCTCGTAGCTCGGGAAGTAGTCGACATAGTCGAAGCGGCGGAACAATTCTTCGGCCACTGCGCGCAGCAGAGACTTCGAGGCGCTGTTGGCGACGATCACGTCGGCATCCTTGAAGGTCGCGCCGAACGGCACCGGCGAGACGGTGACGACGAAGCGCATCTCCGGATTGCAGTGCTCGCGGATCAACCCGATGATGTCGAGCATGTCGGCCAGCGTCGCGTCATAGCCGTAGTCGACGAAGCGGAAGCGCTCCGGCATGCGCTGCAGCCAGCTCGGCCCGGGATGGGCGTTCATGGCGATGCCGGTTTCGGCATCGAGCCAGGTTTCGGTCAGGCCGAGCGTGAAGAAGCAGATCTTCGCCTGCTTGATCGTCGATGTCGCTTCGGTCAGCCGCTTGCGGTTGGCGAAGGCGGTGTCGCGGTCGAGCAGCTTGAGGCCGCTGGCATGCGGGTCGAACCATTGCCCCGGCGCGAGCTCTATCAGCCCGTCATTGGGATAATCCTCGCCACGGAGCACGCGCTTGAGTTCATGCGTCATCGAGCGCACCGAATACTTGTTGAGCGCGCCGCGGCTGAGCTGGCCGCGATCAGCGCCGCCACCGCGGCCGGTCTCCTCGTCCCAGCTCTCGAAATGCTCTGCCGGCACGCCATGGCCACGCAGCAATAGCGGCAGGCCGCGCATCATCAGGAGGTTCTCGACCTCGCGCGCGAAGCAGGAGCCCATGGTGAAGATCGGCCAGGTCGGGTCGATCTTGAATTTCGGCTTGTGCTGGACGGCGAGGTAGTTGCCGGTCGTCAGGCGCTCCTTGGCCATCTTCTCAGGCTTGCCCGAGATCCAGCCGCGCACGGGATTGCCGCGCATGATGGAAAGGGCCGTGCCTGCATCGTATTCGATCTTCATCGATCGTCTCCTGGTTCGTGCAAACCTCACGGGCTCGACGCTGCGGACTAAGGGAAGTCTCGTAAGTTCGCCGGGCGTTTGCTGATGGCCCGGTGACCTCCGGGCGTTTCCTCCAATCGGCACGATCTTCGCCGCGCCGAGCCTGACCTCACATGCGGTGGGGAATGCCGTTACGGTCGAGGAAGCCGCGCATTCGGTCGTAGGAGGCGGCATAGCTCTTCGCGAGGTTGTTCAGCGCC
The DNA here is from genome assembly GCA_035998995.1 of Allobosea sp. GTDB lineage: Bacteria > Pseudomonadota > Alphaproteobacteria > Rhizobiales > Beijerinckiaceae > Allobosea. The sequence continues at coordinate 183,801 of DASYHC010000107.1, read as the reverse complement.
GCCTCCTGATAGACGGCGCGCCAGCCGCCTTCGGCCAGCGCCGCTTCCGGCACGACCGGGATCTTCAGCGTCTCCGCCAGCTCCTGGCTGCGCGTGTCATAGGCGACGAGCACGCCCGGCACGCCATGCGCGACGGCCGGCAGCACGCCGTGGACGCGGTAGCCGACGGCGAGGTCGATCGAGCGGGCGAACTCGTCATAGCGCTCGACGTCGAAGAAGGAGAACAGCTGCTTCTCGTAGATGCGCCGCATGGCGGTATCGTCCGGGCCGTCCCACCACTTGGTCTTGACGAACTCGGCGACCGCCTTCTCCTTCGCGGCGCCGTCACGCAGGAAGAAGGCCTTCTCCTCCTGCTCGCCATGCGAGGACATCACCATCTCACTCTGGCTGTCGACCTTGAGCAGGGCGGCCTTCTGATTGTGCAGATAGGCCTCTGGGTCGGCGGTGTAGCTCTTGTCGGCTTCGCGGCGCAGGCTGAAGGCGACCTTGCGGATCTCGCGCTGGTCCGGGATGCGAATCTTCAGGTCGCGATTGCGGGTCCGGAAGATCGAGGGGCAGCCGACGACCTCGACATTGCGGATGCCGTTCTGGCGCAAGGTCTCGGCGCTGAAGGCGCCGCGCACGCCGATCGAGGCGCAGCGCTCGGCGACGATCGACCAGAAACGCTTCGAAGGCTCGGGCAGCTCGATCTTGCGGTTCTGGCTCGCCTGGGCACCGACGCCGATGGCGTAGACCGGCAGCTTGACCCGCTCCAGCACCTCGACGGCGCGGAACCACTCCATGTTCTCATGGATGAAGTTCGAGCCGCGTACGAAGACGAAGTCGAACTCGCTGGCATAGCGCTCGATGTCGGCCTCGGTCGGCGACATGATCTTCATCGGCTCCAGATGCGCATAGCGCAGGAGCTTCAGCGTCGAATCGTAGACGATCATGTCGCCGATGTTGAAATAGTCGGAGAGCAGCTTCTCCATCGGCGCGCGGTACCAGCGCACCTTGTCGTGCTCATGGACCTCACCGGCCGGATAGATCACCAGCGCGCGCAGTTTGGCCTCGGTCGCGATCGGGCGCAGATTCGAGCCCGGGGCGAGCGTGCCTGTGGCTGCGTCGGCGATCGCGACCGAGCGGGGGCGCCCATTGGGCAGGATGGGCAGCGGGATCGTCAATTCGGCGACATCCGCCTCGCCGGTGACAATCGCGCCGGGCTGGATGGTGGCGTAGTCCTGCCCGTCGAGCATCAGCTTGAGCACCGGCCAGCTCCGGTCGGGCCGGCGCCCAATGGCGACCACGACCTCGCCGGTGGTGGCGCGCAGGATCTTGATGGCGTTCTCGGCCGAGACGACGGAGCCGAGATTGAGCACGGGCGCGTTCATGGCCCCTCCTTGACGAACTGAATCTTGAGGCGGACCAGATCGCGATCGGGTCCGAGCTTGCAGTCGGCGACCTTCATCCTGGTCATGAAGAGATAGGCCTCGTCGCCGGTGGTCTCGAAATTGCGCGAGCGCGAGGCGGGGTCGGCGAGGGCGCCATAGCCGTAGCGCAGCCGGTCGCTGCAGTTCTTGCTCCACATCGTCGGCTGGACCATGAGGGTCTGCAGCGGCGACCAGCGGACGAGGTCGTCGGACCAGCTATAGGCGACGCGGCCGCCGGCGATGTTCTGGCTGGGATCGGGGCCGAGATGGAAGAGCGCCAGCCATTTCCCGCTCGCCTCGTGCCGGGTCAGCGATCCCACGGTGGTCGGCAGCGGCTTCAGCGTCTGGCAGGGCCGCGCCTGGCTGAGGTCGTCGCGATAGGGATCGACGGCGCGGATGGTGAAGTCCTGCCCGTCATAGGCGCGCCAGGAGGTCGGGTCCTTGATGTCGGTCGAGCGGAACAGGCAGACGCCGTTCTTCTGACCCTCGCCGCCAGTCGTCATGATCAGGGCGTACCAGGCGCCATCCTTCTGGACGATGTTGGACGGGTTGAAGAAGCCGCGATGCCGGCCCTGGCCGACATCCTGGGGGAAGCCGGGTGCGGCCACCAGCGGGCGCGGCTCATCGGTCTTGAAGCTGAGGCCGCCATCCGCGGAATGGGCGGCGGTGACGACATTGTACCAGCAGCTCATCGCATCCTTGAAGCGGCAGGCGCCGGGATGCTTGTCGGCGTGATATTCGGCATGGACCAGCGCCTCGACAGTGCGGCCATCGCCGGTCCAGGTCGCGGCGATCCAGCTCTTGTCGCTGAACTGGCTTGGGTCGGCGCTGCTCTTTGCTTCGAAGGACACAGCGCAGCTCTTGCGGATCGCGCCGAGATTGCCGCCGATCAGCGGCCGGCTGCGGTAATGGCTGGCGAAGGCGACGACCTCGCCCTTGCTGTTTCGGAAGGCGCGCAAGGGCGCGTCGGGCAGGTCCCATTCCTCACAGCGCTCGCGCGCCCAGGAGACGACCGTCTCTTCCTTCGCGTCGGGAGCGATCTCCAGCCGGTAGCCGGCCCCCTGAGGAGCCGGCCCTTGCTGCGCGAGGACAGCGACGGGAGCCGCTACTGCCAGCAGGACAGCCGGCAGGCAGGCGAAGGCGCTGCGGGCGCTCCTCATGCCACCTTCCTTTCCGGCTCGGGAGCCGGCGGCGCGGACGCGGCAGCGGCCGCGGGTCTCACCATCTTGTGGTCGACCTTGTTCTCGCTGAGGAAGGCGCTCATCGCGCCATAGGTCCGGGCATAGGCCGCGTTGAAGCGGTCGAAGAGCGCCTGGTCCCAGTACTCTTCCAGCTTGAACGGCTTGTCGCCGAAGACGTCGACGCTCGGGATCTGGAAGGTCTCGGCGAATTCGACGGTGCGGCTGTCGTAGGTGAAGTAGATCGAGGGCGTGCCATTGGCGAGCGCCATCAGATTGCCGTGCAGCCGGTAGCCGAGGACGAGATCGAGCTTGCGCACAAGCTGCTCGTAGCCGGCGACGACGTCCGAATAGAACATCCGGTCGCGGTAGAGCGCTTCCATCTGCTCGTCGAGATACCAGGACATCGCCCAGCCGTTCTCGCGCAGGGCGGCCATGCCCTCCAGCTTCTGCTCGGGCGTACCCAAAGCGAGCTTCTTCTCCTCGACCTCGCCCTGAGACATGAGGGTGACCTCGAAGCGATCCGCCATCGCCTTCACCAGGTCGCGGTGGAAGGTGAGGTAGCGCTTGATGTCCTTGGCGTAGTGCTTGGAGACCTCGCGGCGCAGGGTGACGCCGACCTGCTTGATGCTGTCGAGCGCCGGCAGGCGGATGGCGAGGTCGGGCCGATTGTTGCGGAAGGCGGTCGGGCAGCCGATGATCCGAGCATTCTTGATGCCGAGCTCGTTCATCACCTCGGCCGAATAGGTGCCGCGCACGCCGACCGAGGCGGTCGAATCCGAGATCAGCTTGAGAACGGTCTTGCTGTCCTCGCTAAGCTCGAGCTTGCCGCTGACCGGCGCCTGCGCGCCGATGCCGAAGGCGAGCACCGGCAGCTTCAGCCGGCGCAGCACCTCGGACGTGCGGCTCCAGTTCATGCCCGCGTGCACATAGTTCGAGCCGCGCAGGAAGACATAGTCGAACTCGGCGTTGAACCGGTCGATCTGGGCCGCGTCTATGCTGGTGATCGGCAATTCCTCGAGCTTCTCGAAGTTGAGAAGCTTCAGCGAGGAATCGAAGACGAAGGCGTCGCCGATATTGTGGTAGTGGTTGATGTGGCTCTGCAGGTCGGCGTGGCGGTACCAGCGGACATTGTCGTGGTCGTAGACTTCGCCTGACGGGCTGATCACGAGGATGCGGGCCATGGTTGCGTTCTCCCTTGTTCTGTCCGCGCAGCTCACGCGATCATCGGCGCGGCGGCGCGGTTGGCCGGAGCCGGCATGCCCCGCTCGGCGATCAGGCGCTGGTAGAGCGCAAGATGCTGGTTGGCGCAGTCGACATGGCTGAGCGGCTTCTTGATGCCTGCGCGCAGGCGCTCCCATAGCCCGGGCTCACTCAGCGCCCGGGTCATGCAGTCGACGAGGTCCTCCGGGCTGCCGGAGCGGAAATGCAGCCCGTCGACTTCGTCGGTGATCTTCTCGGCCATGCCGCCGAGATTGCTGGAAAGGATCGGGCGGCCATGGAAGAAGGCCTCCTGGATCACGATCGGCGAGTTCTCCCACCAGACCGAGGGCATCACCACCCAGTCGACCGAGCGCATGAGGTTCGGCATCTCGTGGTTCTGGAAAGGACCGCAGAAGCGCACGCGCCGCCCGGCCGCCTCGACCAGATCGGTGAACTTCTTCTTGTAGGCTTCGGGCTGGCGGTCGAGATTGCCGCCATAGACGAGCAGCACGCTGTCCTCGCCCCAGACCTGCTCCGGGATGCGGGTGACGGCGTCGATCAGCACGTCGGCGCCCTTATAGGGGGTGAGCTGGCCGAAATAGGCAAAGCGCGAGCGCCGGCCGTTCGCTTCGGGCCCCGGCCGCGGCGGTGCGACCTCGGCGACGTCGATGCCGTTCTCGATCACCGAGAAGCGCTCGGCCGACAGGCCCCATTGCTGGTAGCGCTCGGCGAGAAAGCGGCTCGGCGAGATGAAATGGTCGGCGAGGTTGAGGATGCCCTTGATGAAGGTTTCGCGCGCCAGGAAGCGCGACGGCGAGATGTCCGGGAAGCAGGCATTGCAGTCGCTCGGCGAGGCCCGGTAGCAGAGCTTGAAGGCGCCGGTCTTCACCATCTGCCCGTGATGGTGGCAGATCGAGAGATATTCGTGGAAGGTCACCACGATCAGCGCATCCGGCAGCGTGTCGCGTACCGCGAAGATGCATTCGAGGCCGAGCCCGATGAAGTGGTGGAAATGCACCACGTCGGGCTTGAGGTCGCGCAGCACGCGGACGAAGTCGCGCTCGATCTCGTCGGTGGCGCGGTTCGAGAGCAGGAAGTGGTCGTACTCCTCGGCGTAGTAGAGCAGTTCGCCGCCGCGTTGGCGGAGACTCATCAAGGCCGTGCCGGCATGTCGCGGTGTCGGCGCGCCGACCCGGGCGAGGTAGTGGGTGTCCACCTCGCTATTGGCCTGGAAGCCCTTGTGCAGGTTGTACGAAGCGACTTCGGCGCCGCCGAGCGAAAATGATGGGTGGCCGTGCGAGACGACGAGGATACGCATGCTCATCCTCTCATGTTGGAAATGGCCAGCGCCCAGCGCCGGTCGAAACTGGTACGGTCGGCAAGATTGATCAGCGCGCCGACATGTGGGCGGGTCTCGGCGTCCTCGACGACATAGACCTCGACCTCAGGCACCCAGAGCGACGGGACCCCGTTCATCCTGAGCTTCAGGCAGAGATCGAGACCCTTCTCGCCGGTGGTGAAATAGCTACGCGAGAAGCCGTCCGCCTCGAGGAAGGCGTTGCGCGACATCACGCAGCATTCGGTCGCGCCGGCGGCGACCTCCATCGGCCCGAGGCTGCCGATCGCATCGAGGGGATAACCGACGAAACGGTTGTAGACGCGTCGGTTCAGGCCTTCGCCTTCGAGCCAGGCACCGGCCCAGCGGATCGAATTGTCCTCGAACAGCAGGGTCGGGCTCGCGACGCACTGGCCGCTGCGGCCGCGATAGGCGCGCTCAAGCCGGCCGAGCCAACCGGGCATGCGGATCTGGGCCGCGCCGGAGAGCAGCGCCACGGTCTGGAAACGGCAGGCGCGGACGCCCGCTTCGAGCGCATCGCAGCTGTCCTCGACGCCTTCGACCAGAACGAGCCGGACCTGGAGCCCGTAGAACTTCGCCAGCCGGCGCGCCTCGGCGCCGAGCCGGTCGAAGCTCTCGCCGGGAGCGGCGACGACGATCGGCAACGGCCTGATCTCGGGATCGATCGCCAGAAGGGCGAACAGACTGGAAAGCTCGCGTTGGCGCTGGTCGAGGCCGATCACCAGGCCGAGCGCCGCATCGGCGTTGAAGCGGCCGATGTCATGCGTTTCGATCGCCTTGGGCGGCGGGATCTCGGCGGCTTGCAGGGCAGGCGCGATCTGCCTTTCGACCACGGCGGTCGCCGTCGAGGAGCGCGGATCGAGCAGGCCGAAGACCCGCTCAAGCGCGCGCCGGGCCGGGTTGCGCCCGGGCGCCAGCGGCAGGAAGGCCGGCCCGTGACCCTCGACCTCGAATTCGAGGTAGAGCGGCTGGCCCGGCTCCGGCAGCAGCTTCGGCGCGAAGACGATGAAGCCGTGGCTGTTGCGCCGGCTCGCCATGGCCGGACCGAAGCGCGGATCCTCGGCGAAGGCGGCAGTGACGTCCGGCCGCACCGCACGCGTCCAGATCGCGTCGATGGCGCAAGACTGCGTGCCACTGCGCAGCACGACATTGCCCGTGAGACGTTCGGGATCGAACAGCCAGCCGATGATCAGGACGCCGGTGCCCTCGACGATGGTGGCGTCGTCGATGCCGGCGCGCACCGGCTGCTCCAGGAAGGAGATGGTGTCGCGCCCGTCGAAGCGTTGCGAGGCCTGCTTCAGCTTCTCGGCCGTCGCCGGCGGCGCCATGCCGCGCTGCAGCCCGTCGCGCAGATGGCCGGGCACGGTGATCTGCTCGAGCAGGACGTGGCGGTCATAGACTTCGAGCGCGCGCCAGCCGTCATTGGCGCGGAAGAACAGTCGCTCGATCTCGCTGGGATGGCGGATCGCGCACTCTTCCAGCAGGCCGAAGAAGCCACAGGCGCCTTCGCCGAGATCGTCGCGCTGGAAGGTTCCCGCTTCCAGCACGGCCGGCGAGAGCCCGCCATGCGCGATCAGCAGCTTGGTGCGCCCGGCGGCGAAATTCGAGGTCCAGCCCTGCAGGAAGATGCCCTCGTCGAGCGGGCCCATCACCTCGACGAAACCACCGGGCTTGGCGACTGATTGCAGCAGCATGCCGACGGCGCGCAGGCGGCGCGGATTCGACTTGCCGGCGAGCAGCACTTCGAGGAGGCCGTCGACGACGGTCGGGAAGGACTGCCCGGCCTCGTCGGCGAGCGCCGCGAGAAAGGCCTGCAATGGCATCGGCTTCGGCGCCAGGATCAGCCGTAGCGGCCGGCCGGGCCGGCCGAGCAGGATCGCGCCGGAGCCGGCACGATCCGGCGACGGGGCGGGCGCCAGGCAGAGGAAGCCGGTGGCATGAGCAGCGTCGGCTTGCGGGCGGCGCCAGGTCAGCGCCATCGTCTCGACCCGGTTGCGCGGATTGCCGTCGACTGCGACCGGCACCTTGCCGGGCAGCGCGTCGCAGGCGCTCATCACCAGGATCGCGTTCTCGCCGAGCGGCGTCCAGGCGACGGTCGGCGCCGGGCTGATCATGGTCCGCTCGGGGATGATGACCTCGTTCATGCTCACCTGCCCATCAGCATGACGGTGAGGGTGACGAAGGAGAGCAGCGCCGACAGGCCCGAGAGGAAGCCGAGCACGACGGTGACCTGCCGGAGCGGCGCCTTGGCTTCCTTGCGGATCGCGACGAGGCGGTCGTCGAAGGCGCGCAACGTCTGGTCGAAGCGCATCTGGAAGACGTCGATCTCGGCAAGGCGCGAGGCGATCGCGCCATTGCCCTCGCTCTCCTCCGACTGCTTCGCCTCGGCCTCGCGCTGGCGATGCTGCGCCAGCTGCACGCCGAGCTCGCCGACCTTGTCGAGCAACTCCTTCTGGGTCAGCTGCGAGCGCCGCTGCAGCGCGATCAGCGCCTCGACCCGATCGAAGAAGCGGGCGAGCGGCACGGCGATCGCCGCCTCGGCCGCAAGCTCCGCCGGCGGCGGCAGACGCAGTTCGAGCTCGGCGCCTGTGCTCGGCGATATCCCGACGATGGTCAGCGCTTCGCGTGCCGCCGCGGTCCGGTCGTCGAGCTCCATGGCGAAGGCGTGCCGGCCGTCGCCGATGCCATTGCGGCGCAGGTCGATGCGGCCCTGATCGGCCACCGCCTCCTGCACCTTGAGGCCGTGCCGCATCAGGCGCACGGTCAGCCGTTCCTCGGGACGGGCCTCATCCCAGATCCAGCCATGCAGCCGGTTGCCGTCGAGCGCGTCGACGCGCCCATTGAGCTTTGCCGGGGTCACGCTCGCTTCGCTCACGGTTCCGTCCGGACTGTGCATCGTCGTCATGCTGGTCATGCCGCCTCCGCCAGTTTGAGTTGATCGAACAGGGCAAGGTGCGCCTGGGCGCAGTCATCCATGCCGGGTGGGGGATCGATGCCGTCGACGAAGCGGCGCCAGAGCCCGTCCTCGCTCGCGGCGCGGGCCATCACCTGCGCCAGATGGCGCGGATCGCCGGGGCGGGCGTGCAATCCGTCGACGCCGTCGCGCACCATCTCGGCCATGCCGCCGATACTGCTGGCGATCACGGGCCTGAGGTGCTGGAAGGCTTCCTGGATGACGAGAGGGGCGTTCTCGTACCAGATCGATGGCGTCACCACCCAGTCGACCTCGGCCATCAGCGCCGGGATCTCGTCACGGCGATAGGGGCCGCAATGCGTCACCTCGGCGCCGGCTTCCGCCAGCGCCTTGTCGAGCGCCGTGGTGAAGGCCTCGCTCTGGAACGGCGCGCCGCCATGGATGCGCAGTTCGAAGCCGTCCGTGCCCTGCTCGCGCAGAAGCTTGGCCGCCTGCAGGAGCGGCAGTACGCCCTTCCACGGGTTGAGGTTGCCGAAATAGCCGAAGCGGTTGCGGGCGCCATGCGTGTGCCGGTGCGGCACCGGCATCTGCACCGGCCTGGCATTGGCGACGACCTCGATCTTGTCGCCCGGCAGGCCCCAGTCGATATAGCGCTGGCGCAGAAAACGGCTCGGCGAAACGAAGCGATCGACGGCGGCAAGATGCGTCTTGAGGAAGCGCTCACGCAGCAGGAAGCGGTCCGGGCCGATCTCCGGGAAGCAGCCATGGCATTTGCCCGGCGAAGCGCCGGTGCAGCGCTGCTTGTCGCTGGTGCGCACCATCAGCCCGTCATGATGACAGATCGAATAATAGTCGTGCAGCGTCATCACGATCGACGCCTGCGGCAGCAGCCGCCGCGCCAGCGCCAGGAACTCGGCGCCGATCAAGACGAGATGGTGGATGTGGATCACGTCCGGCCGGAACTCGGTCAATAGCGAGCCGAGATCCTGCAAGGTGCCGTAATGGTCGATCTGGCTGAGATGGAAGCGGTCGAAATGGCCGCTCCAGAGCAGGAGGTCGCCGTCCGCTCCGGTCGCCTGGAAAGCAGTGCCGGGGTGCGGCTGACGGTGGATCGCATTGGTCGCGCCGAGGAAGAGCACCTCGCAGCCTTCGCCGCGATAAGCCTTCGCCAGGTCATGCGCGAAAATCTCGGTGCCGCCCGGGTGCAGGTCCGGATGGTTATGGGCGATGACGAGGATGCGCCGGCTCATCGCTGGATCCCCGGTTTCACCGCGACCAGCAGGTCCTGGTAATGGGCCGCGCTCTGGCCGCGCCAATGGCCGGGATCGAGCCGCTCGACCGCGAGGCCGGCCTGGGTGGCATGCTCCAGGAGGAAGCCGGCATCGACCCCGGCGGCCGCCAGCGGGGCCTCCTCGATCGCGTACCAGCCCGGGCCCTCGCCCCAGCGCCGGAATTTCAGCCGCTCCTGGCCTGTCGTCGAGCCATCGAGCGCGAAGGCGGTCAGGAAGAGCCGCCCGCCCGGCGCGAGCAGGCGCGCCGCCTCGTTCAGATAGACCACGAGCTCGTCCGGCGGCAGGTGCGTCGCCACCGAAGTCATGATGATGAAGTCGAAGCTCTGGTTGGCGAAGCCGAAGCGCACCTCGTTGCCCGGCAGCGAGCCCTGCGGATTGTAGAGCGGGTGGGCGATGTCGAGGCGCTGGAAGCGGAAGCGCGGATAGACGGGGGTGATCGTCTGGGCACACCAGAGGATGCCGTCCATCACCGGGTCGACGCCGTCATAGCTGCCGCGCTCGGGGTCGAGATATTGCGTCAGCGGCACCGCCATGCGGCCGATGCCGCAGCCGATGTCGAAGACGCGCTCATGCGGCTGCAGCCGGCCGATCCGGACGAAGTGGCCGAGGAACTCGGCGCCGATGGCGCGATAATCGCCATCGCCGACGAAGATCGAATCCGGCGGCGGATGCGGCAGGAAGCGGTTCGTCTGGACATGGGCCATCAGCCAGGCGAGCTCTGGCGTCGCCGGCGCGATCGCGGGCGCCGCTTCCGTGGTCTGTCGCAGGGCGAGGGTCGCCGTCATGCCGCTGTCGCCCTTCTGAGATTGGCGCGGGAGAGAAGGAATTCGGGATCGAGCCGCGAGGCCGGCGTCGGCGCCGAGGCTTGCGCCGCGGGCTTGTCGATTGCCGCCATCAGCGCCTCGATCTGAGTGTCCCAGCGCTTGGTCTGGAGCCAGGAATTGTGCTGCGAAGCGACGCCGCGCGTGTAGTCGAGGCTCTTCGAGATCGATTGGCGCTCGAGATGATAGAGCGACACGCTGGGCACATAGACGATGCCGAGCCCGGCCCGGGCGATCTTGAGGCAGAGGTCGCTGTCCTCGTAGTCGCCGATCACATAGCTTTCGTCGAAGCCGCCGATCTCCATGAACAGCGCGCGCGGCATCACGATGCAGGCGCCGGTGACGCCGGGCACCGGGCGCTCGACATTGGCCGGCGCGTACTGGCTCGGCATGCCCTTGTAGTAATGATGGTTGAGCCAGGTGCCTTTACTGTCGCGCTTGAAGTAAAGGCCGGCATGCTGCAGCGAGCCGTCATCATAGAGCAGCTTGGGGCCCACAGCGCCGGTACGCCGGTGCGGCTCGATGCGCTGCAGCAGCGCCGGCAGCCAGCCATCGCCATTGGGGATGACATCGGAATTGACGAGGGCCAGAGCCTGGCTGCGCGAGGCGGCGGCGCCGGCATTGCAGGCGGCCGAGAAGCCGCCATTGCGGCCCATCACCACGAGCTGCATCGGCAGCCCATAGGCGAGGAAGAGCCCGCCGAGGAGGTGGGCGACCTCGCCCTCGTGCTCGGGCGAATCGAGCACATAGATCAGCTCGGCCTTCTCCGCGAACCAGCGATCGGCGGCGAAGGCCGAGACCTGGACGCGCAGGAAGTCGTAGACGCGGTAGAGCGGGATCACGACCGAGACCGCCGGGCTCGCCGGCCCCCTGCCGAAACGCCTGGTCCGCGGTTCCGGCAGGTTCTCGCGCAATGCCTTCTGGCAGTCGGCGAGCACCGGCGCGATCGTCCGCTCCAGCATCTGCGCGGTGAGATGCTGCGGGGGGATCGCGGCCAGCGCGCGGGCGCGGATTGCGACGGCGTCGGCAGGCTGCACATTCGGGCGCAGCGACAGCACGGTGCCGGATTTCAGCTTGAGTTCCACCCGCGGCTGCAAGACCGGCGCGCCCGCGGCGTAGCCAGGGATCAGCGCGGCGAAGCCGGTGGCGCGCATGACGTCGCCCTTCTTGGCCTCGCTTTTCGTGCCGGTCGGCAGCAGCGCCGGGAAGCGGTCGAGCCGGTCGAGCACCGGGGTCGGCTCGCCCTCGGAGCGATGCAGCAACATCTCGTCGAGCAGCCCTTCGGCGTCGCGATACCAGCCGCCCACCAGAAGCCCCGCCGGGGTCGTGACGGCGAGGTCGAGCTCGGCCGAGGGCAAATCGTCATTGCGGCGCACGCTCTGGGCGGCGAGCGGCAGGCGTCGCTGCATCTCGACCGCGAGCAGGCGACCCTGCTCGGAGAGGCCCGAGAGCTGCTCGACAAGCCAGCTGCGCAAGCCGTCGCGCTGGCTGGCCTTGCCGGCCCACCAGCGACCCAGCGAGGGAATGTCCTGCCTGGCCGTGACGGTCCGGACGATCAGGCCGGATTCAGTCTGCAGGACGAGCAGCCCGCCGGCCTGCGGCGGAAACGCGTCGATGATCAGGTGCAAGGGCCGGTTGCCGGCGCGGTCGGAGCGGCCGAGCCGCGGCTTCCCAGGCAGGCGGGCGAGGCCGCTGGCATCGAGCCGATAGGCGGCGCGGACGCCGGAGAGCCGGCCGGAAACCGCAGATTCCAGCAGGAGCTTGCCTTCGGTGAGCTTGGCGACCGGTGTCGCGGACGAGGGCTTGCGGGCGAGGATCAGCAGGAACTGGCGCAGGAAGCCGAGATAGCCGGCGGCCTGGCTGAGCCCGAACAGGGTCGGCCAATGGCCGACAAGCGCATTGGCGAGCATGCGGCGGGCATCCGGCGTGGCGTCGCGGACGAGATCCTCCGCATCGGCCATGCCGTGGACGAGATCGGGGTCAAAACGTGCGGTGGTATCGCCGCCGGGGCTGTCGTCGGACAGGGTCGCGACGACCTCGCCGGGCCCGCCATGGCGGAAGGCGACGACGGCGCGCATGCGCCCATCGCCGAGCGAAAGGACGACCGAGGCCGAGGCGAGGCGCTTCTCGCGTGCCGCGAGCGAAATGCGCGGCCGCGAGAGCACGGGAGCGTCGATGGTCCAGCTCAGCAGGAAGACCGAGCCGCTCAGCCTGGAGAGATGTAGCTGCGGGCTCAGGCCGTCCGTGACCGGCGCGGGCGCGAGAGAGAGCATGAAGAACCTGTTCCGAAAGGGCAGGGATGAGACGCCGGCCGGACCGAAGTCCGGCCGGCGACCCAAAGCGTCAGGCGACCGAGAAGTAGGAGTTCGGATCGGCCTGGAGATCTTCGGCGGTGACGCCGACGATGGTCACGGTGTCGCCATTGCCGAGATCGACGACGGCATTGCCGCCGACGGTGGTGGCGCGCGCCGCCACGTCCTCGGCCGAGCCGATATCGGTGCCGTTGATGCCGCTGGAGATCTGGAGCAGATCGTTGCCGGCCTCGAAGTCGAGAACGACGTCGTTGCCGCCGCCGCCATTGAAGATGAAGACGTCGCTGCCGGCACCGCCGGACAGGATGTCGTCACCCGCGCCGGCGAAGAGCAGATCGTCGCCATTGCCGCCCTGGAGGACGTCGTTGCCGGCGCCGCCTTCGAGCACATCAGCGCCATCGCCGCCCTGAAGGACGTCGTTGCCGGCGCCGCCGAGCAGGATGTCGTCACCCGGCCCGCCCTGCAGAATGTCGTCGCCGTCGCCGCCACGCAGCACGTCGTCGCCATTGTTGCCGCGCAGGATGTCGTTGCCTTCGCCGCCGTCGAGAACGTCGTTGCCCTCGCCGCCGAACAGGCTGTCATTGCCTTCGCCGCCGGAGAGGACATCGTCATCCAGACCGCCGAAGAGGGCGTCATTGCCCTCGCCGCCGGACAGGAAGTCGTTGCCCGAGTCACCATAAAGCAGGTCGTCACCCTCTTCGCCGAAGAGGGAATCCACCTGACTGCCGCCATGGACGATGTCGTCCCCGGCGCCTGCGAGGATCACGTCACTGAAGCGTGTCCCAATCAAGAAATCATCGAATGCACTGCCTTCGATCGTGGCCATTCGTCACCTCCTCGGTGATCAGAGAGCACCACCAGATATGCGGAGAACTCCGCCGCTCGTTCTGGGTCACGGTGCGATTGCGACAGCGAGCAATAGGCTCGCTATCGTGCGACGTTCGGGAGAGTAGCCAAGAAGCATGTCGTATCAAGCAATATATTATGACCATTTTGCGATGCAGCAAAGTTTATGTCACATTATATATTATTGATCTGAAGATTAATTCTAGAACTTGCTTTGATTTTCGAAGGATTTTGGTTCGAATATGTTTTGCGTGAGTTCCGCGCCCTTGCTGTCTGCGACTGCGCGGAGCCTCAATCCTCCCGGAAAGCGCGGTTGAAGCTGTCCCTTATGGGCGAAAGCAGGTAGTCGGCCGCGAAGCGCCGGCCGTTGACGATCAGCACCTCTGCCGCCATGCCGGCGTGCAGCGTCACCTTGTTCTCCTTCAGGCTCTGCGGCGTGATCTCGGCACGGACGATAAAGAAGGCGTTGCCGGTCTTGTCGTCGATCAGCTGGTCGGCTGCGACATAGGAGACCTTCGCCAGAAGCGGGGGCATGAGCCGGGCGTTGAAGGCGGTGAGCCGGACCTGTGTGTCGGCGCCGACGCGCACCGAATCGATGTCGCGCGGATCGACCTTGGCCTCGACGACCAGCGGCTCCTGTTCGGGCACGATGTCGAGGATCGCTTCACCCGCGGCGACCACGCTGCCGGCGGTGCGCATGCGGATATTGGCGACGATGCCTTCCTGCGGTGAGGTCACGACCAACCGGCGCAGCACGTCCTGCGCCTGGACGATGCGCTCGACCACCTCCGAGAGCTGGAGCTGGCTGTCCTGTAATTCCTTGGCGATCTCGCTCTGGCGCTCGAGGCTGATCGACTTGATCTCGAGCTCCGCCCCGGCGACGGCCTGCTCGGCCTTGGCCCTGCGCGCCTTCATCTCGCCGGCACGGCCGGTGAGCTCGCTTTGCTTGGTCTGCAAGTCGACGAGCTGGGAGCGTTTGGCGTAGCGTTTCTCGTAGAGCTCGGCGATCGTCTTCACCTCCTCGTCGATCAGCGTGCGCTGGTTGCGCACCGCGTCGATCTGCGCCTGCAGTGCCTCGGATTCGGCCTGGTGCTGCTCGATCACGCGCTGCTGGATGCGGGTCTTGCCGTCATAGACCTGGGCGCGGGCGCGGAAGAGCGTCTGCTCGGCCCTGATCACTTCGCGCGCGATCGGCGTGCGCGCCGTCTCGACATCATCGGGGAAGTCGATCTCGGCCGCGTTGGTCTGCTCGGCCCGCAGCCGGGCGAGCCGGGCGTCGAGGCCGACGCGCTTGGCTTCGAGCTGCTGCAGCTCGGCGCGGGCGCGGGCATCCTCCAGCCGGAGCAGGGGTTCGTCCTGGGTGACGCGCTCGCCCTCGGCCTTGAGCAGGGTCTTGAGGATGCCGCCTTCGAGATGGCTGACGGTCTTGCGCCGGCTGTCGACGATCACGGTCGCCTGCGCGACGGCGGCATTGTCGAGCCGCGCCGTGACCGCCCAGGCGCCGAAGCCGCCGAAGCCGATCGCCACCGCGCAGACGCCGGCGAGGACGAGATTGCGCAGCGAGGGCATGCGCTCCTCGGGCTCCGCCTCGGTCTTCAGCGGCACGAGCGCGCGGTCGGGCCGGCGCAGCATCGGAAGCTCGCTCATGCGCTCACCTCACGCGGGGCAGAAGGCTGTTTCGCCGGTTCGAGCTCGACGACGCCGGCGGGCGTGATCATGCCGGAGATCGCCGAACGTGGGCCGAACTGGGCGACGCGGCCCTCGCGCAGCACCAGGATCTTGTCGACGACCTGCATCACCGAGGGCCTGTGCGCGATCAGAATGACGATCGCGCCACTCTCGCGGGCGGCGTTGATCGCGCGGATCAGGCTCTGCTCGCCCTCGGCGTCGAGATTGGCGTTGGGCTCGTCGAGCACGATCAGGCGCGGCATGCCGTAGAGCGCCCGCGCCAGGCCGATGCGCTGGCGCTGGCCGCCCGAGAGCTTGAAATCGCTGTCGGCGACATTGGTGTCGTAGCCGAGCGGCAGGCGGCCGATCAGCTCGTGGACGCCGGCGATGCGCGCCGCCTCCAGGATGGCGTGCGGATCGGGCTTGCGCATGCGGGCGATGTTCTCGGCGATGGTGCCGTCGAGCAGCGAGACCGATTGCGGGAGATAGCCGACCATGTCGCCGAAGGAGCCACGCTCCCAGAGATAGGTGTTGTGGCCGTCGAGATAGACGCCGCCGACATTCGGCTTGAGCACGCCGACGATCAGGCGTGCCAGCGTCGATTTGCCGGCTCCGGACGGGCCGACCAGGCCGAGCACGTCGCCCGGCTCGAGCGTGAAGGAGACGCCCTTGATCACGGTCTGCTCGCCGCCCTTGGGGGCGTAGACCAGCCGGTCGATGACGAGATCGCCTTCCGTCGCCGGGGTCGGCACGCTCTGGCGCTGCGAGCTCTGCGACTGCAGGAGGTTGCGCACGCGCTTCCAGGCCGCAGCGGCGAGCACCCATTGCCGCCAATCGGTGATCATCGAATCGAACGGCGCCAGCAGTCGGCCGAGCAGGATGCTCGCTGCCATCAGCGTGCCTGCCGAGACCTCGTGCCGGATGATCAGCACTGCGCCTGTCGCATAGATGGCGAGCTGCATGGTCATGCGGCTGGCGCGGGTGATGGCGGCGATGAACTTGCCGCGGCGCGTGCCGAGATCGAGATGCTCCAGCATGGCGATCTGCTTGGTGCGCCAGCGGCTGGACAAGGCTGGCAGCATGCCCATCGCTTCGATCGTCTCGGCGTGGCGCAGGGTGGCGCTGATCTCGTTGATCGAGGCGACGCCCTCTTCGTTCGCCTCCTTCAGCGCACGCCGGGTCAGCATGTCCGAGACGACGCCGAGGAGCAGCAGGATCAGCAGCGAGGCCAGTCCGACCAGGCCGTAGATCCAGTGGAAGGCGAAGAGCACGGCGAGGAAGATCGGCGACCACATCGCTTCCAACGGGGTCGCAATCGCCGAGCTCGCGATGAAATAGCGGAGCTCGTTGAGGTCGCGGATCGCCTGCGTCGCCTGGCCGGAGCCTTTCTCCAGCGAGGTCGAGACGGCGGCCTGCAATGCCGGCAGGTTGAGCCGGCGGGCGAGAATGCTCGCCATCGCCTGGAAGGTGAGGGAGCGGATGAATTCGATCGTGCCATAGAGCGCGAGCGCCCCGACGGCGATCACCAGCAGCATGGTCAGCGTGTCGTAGCTGCGGCTGACGATGACGCGATCCTGCACCTGCAGCATGAACATCGGCACGGTCAGCAGCAGGATGTTGACGCAGAAGCTGAGGAAGGCGGCATAGGCCAGGCCACCGGCAAAACCGCGCTGCAAACCGCGAATCAGGACATCGGCAGGCTGGATCGCAACCTTCATGCAGGTCTCCGAATGGGGCTGGCCATCAGATGGCGCTATCGACACCGCTGCCGATACGGCAAGTTCTGAACGCTATATAAAGCGTGCCACACAAGTCGTGTCTATAATATGACAGATGAAGCCTTATGAAATATAGACAATTACCCGAAATATGGCCGAAAGGTGCTAAATTTCAAAATTTGAAACAGTTCATGACTATGTCGATTCCGATAAAATCTTAATCTCATTATGTTCGGGGTGGCATGTGCTTTGCGTATAGGCTATTCGTCAGCCGAAGGGGCTCGGAGGGCTGACTGCTCATTTCGAGATCAGGCGGAGTAGGGAATGCATCTAAAACCCCATGACGGCGCTCGATTCCTAGGCAATGCGTTTAACGGAGATCACTCCGACGGCCCTCGCCGTCTCGATGTAGAATCAGCCGCCACGCGGGCGCCGGTGTCGCAGCTCGATCTCGCCCGCATGGTCGAGCGGGTCAGCCGGCGCTTCCTCGACTATCTCAGGCTCGAGCTGACCAAGCTTGGCGTCCACGACATCTCGCCCTCGCAGGTTATGGTGCTGTTCACCATCGGCTCCGGTGAGATCGCAGTGCGCGATCTGCTCGATCGCGGCCATTATGTCGGCTCTAATGCCTCCTACAATCTCAAGCAGCTGGTCGAGAGCGGCTATCTTGAGCGCGGGGCGTCGCCGCGCGACCGCCGCCTCGCTCGCATCTCACTCTCGCCGAAGGGCCAGCTTCTGGTCGAACGCCTGAAGCTCCTCGACGAGACCAGCCAGTTCGGCCAGGGGCAAGATATCGATCTCGACGCCGACCTCCAGACCACTCACGACACGCTGCGCCGCCTCGAACAATGGTGGGGCGACGCGCTGCGCTATGGCGGGATCCTGCTGGCCTCATGCACGTCCTATTCGTTCATCGTTCAGGATCTGGTCAGTTCGCTCACCTGATCCAGCGCCTCGTCGCCGAGGGCGGCGAGGTCACGCTGGTGACGGAGAGGCTCGAACCGGATCGCCCGGGAATCAGGCAGATCGCCTATTCCGTCGGCGAGCCTGCGACCGGACATGCGACGCTGGCGGCGACCGATTATCATGTCCGCACCGGCGAGGCGGTTGCTGCTGAATTGAGCAGGTTGCACCGGCACGATCGGCCGGACGCCATCCTCGGCCATGTCGGCTGGGGCGGCATGCTCTTTGCCAAGGATGCGATGCCGGGCGTGCCACTGGTAGGTTATTGCGAGTACTTCTACAACGCCGCCGGCTCCGATCTTGATTTCGATCCGGGCATCGCTGTTCCGGAAGCCGAGCGGCGCCGCATCCGTATGCGCAACGCCGCCCAGCTGGTGACGCTGCAGACGCTCGATTTCGCCTATGCGCCGACGCGCTGGCAGCAGCTGCAATATCCGCGCGCGCTGCAGCAGCGCATCGCCGTCAGCCATGACGGCATCGATGTCCATGCCTGCCGGCCGGATGGGCAGGCGACGTTCACCCTGCCGGACGGGCGCGTGCTCCGCCCCGGCGATCCCGTGGTCACCTTCGCCGCGCGCGATCTCGACCCTTATCGCGGCTATCCGCAGTTCATGCGGGCCGCGGCGCGGATCGCGCAGGAGCGGCCGGAGGTTCAGTTCGTCGCAGTGGGCGGCGACGGTCCGGGCTATGGCCGGCCGCGCCCGGATGAGCGGCTCTGGCGCGAGGTGATGCTGGAGGAGACCGGTCTCGCCGACCGCATCGTCCATATCCCCTGGCTTGCTCACCCCGATCTGGTCAGGCTGTTCCAGGTCTCGGCCGCCCATGTCTATCTCACCGTGCCCTTCGTGCTGTCCTGGTCGATGCTGGAGGCGATGGCCTGCGGCGCGCTGATCATCGGCTCGGCGACGCCGCCGGTGCAGGAGGTGATCCGCCACGGCGTCAACGGCCTGCTCGCGCCGTTCTTCGACGAAGGGCGATTGGCGAAGACCGTGATCGCCGCGCTCGACCGGCGGGACGAGGTAGCGCCATTGCGCGTCGCCGCGCGCCAGACCGTGCTCGCACGCTATGAGCGCGAGGCCTGCGTCGATCGTCAGCTCGGCTTCATCGGCCGGCTCGTCGCCGAGGACGATCTGCTCGCGGCGCAGTGATCGCCTGTCGCCCGAGGCTCTGAGGCCAAGTTTCAGGCGTCGCGATAATCCCAGCTGCCATGCGTCTCCAGCGCCGAACGCACCGAATTGGCCAGGAAGCAGTTGGCGTGAGCATCGTGATGCAAAGCTTCGACGGCGGCCTCGTCCGGCGCCTTCGATCCGCTGAAGACGACATGCGGCTTCAACGTCACCGTCGCGACCCACTCCTTGCCGTCGGCGTTCTTCGCCATCGCGCCCTCGGCGGCGTCGGCATAGCTGTCGATCCGGTAGCCGCGCAGCGCCGCCAGATTGAGGAACCAGAGCATGTGGCAGCTTGAGAGCGCTGCGACATAAGCCTCCTCCGGATCGACATTGGCGGGATTCGAGAAGGGTGCGCGCACGACATGCGGCGAGCTTGAGGCCGGCACTTCCAGCCCGCCATCGAAGCGCCAGAGATGGGCGCGGCTGTAGCGGTTGTCGAGGAAGGACTCCTCTCCGCGCTGCCAGGTGATCGTCGCGCCATGCGTCGCCATCAGCTCTCTCCCTGTTCCGAGGAGGCCGCGAGCACCACCGCCCGCGTTGCCTGCAAATGCTGTTCGAGGATGGTCTTGGCCGCCGCCGCATCGCGGGCTGCAACAGCGGCGATCAACTGGCGGTGCTCGTCGGCCCAGTCCTTCTTGCGCGTGCCGGGGCCGAGCGCTTGCACGCTGAACCGGTCGATCGGCGCGCGCAGCTGGCGGAACAGAGCAAGGCTGCGCGGCCGTTCCGCCGGTCGGTAGAGGGCCTCGTGGAAAGCGATATCGCCGGAAATCCAGCCGAGCCGGTCATCGGCATCGTCCAGTGCATCCTGCAATCGCTCGATTTCGCGCAGCGAACGCTGGTCGTGTCGCTCAAGCGCCCGCGCCAGCAGATCGGCCTCGACCATCAGCCGGAGATCGAAGAGCTCGTCGATCTCCTCAGCCCGCGGTCGGCTCACGCGCGCGCCGCGATAATGCGCGACGTCGAGCAGGCCTTCGCTCTGCAACTGGGCCAATGCCTCGCGCACCGGGATCCGGCTGACGCCGTACTCGGCCGCGATCTGCTCCTGGCGAAGCAGTTCGCCCGGCTGCCAATGACCGGCATCGATCGCCTCGCGCAGGCGCTGGGCGAGGGCGGAGGCGGTCGTGGTGGCGGCGAGGCGGGTGACAATCATGGGATAATTGTATCCAATATTAGGCCGACTGCAAGTAGGGTCGATGCGCCGCTGTTGTCAGGGCCGCGCCGGCCCAGCTACAAGCTCCCCGAACGAGAGGATCGTTCGCGCATGACATTCGAGATCGCCGCCACGCCGCAGGAGGCCGTCGACCGGCTGGAGCTGCTCTACGAGCAGGCGCGGACAGCGCTGCGCAACGATCTGCAGCGCTTCTTCCAGACCGCGCAGGCCCCGACGCTGGAGGATCGCGCGCTCTATCGCTACCCGATGCTGCGCGTCACCTATGAGCCGTCCAAGCTCCCGGCGGCGACGCGGCGCGGCTATGCCAAATTCTCGACGCCGGGGATCTATTCGACCACGGTGACGCAGCCGGCCGAGTTCCGCGCCTATCTGCTCGACCAGCTCCAGCCGCTGGTCGAGGAATATGGTGCGACGATCGAGACCGGGATCAGCAGCCAGGAAATCCCCTATCCCTACGCGCTCGATGGCGGTGACGAGCTCGGCCGTGGCACGGTCACGGCGGCCGAGCTCGCCCGGTATTTCCCGACGCCGCTGCTGGCGCTGGTCGGCGACGAGATCGCCGACGGCACCTTCGAGATCGTCGAGGGCGAGCCGCGCCCGCTCTCGCTCTTCGATGCGGTCCGCGTGGATTACTCGCTGCGCCGGCTGGTGCACTACACCGGCACAGACTGGCGCGCCGTGCAGCCCTGGGTGCTGCTGACCAACTACCACCGCTATGTCGACCAGTTCGTCCGGCTGGCCTTGGCCGAGATCGAGGCGGGGACCGCAGAGGCGCTGGTTGCGCCGGGCGGCATCCGCATCGATCGCGACGGCATCGACGTCAGCGCCGCCGAGCGGGTGATGTCGGCACCCTGGCACCGTTTCCAGATGCCGGCCTATCACCTGATCCGCAAGGAGGGCGAGGGCGTCACCCTGGTCAATATCGGCGTTGGCCCCTCCAACGCCAAGAACATCACGGATCATCTCGCGGTGCTCAGGCCGAATTGCTGGCTGATGGTCGGTCATTGCGGCGGCCTGCGCCAGACGCAGATCATCGGCGATTACGTCCTCGCCCACGCCTATCTCCGCCAGGACGGCATTCTCGACGAGCTGGTGCCGCCGGACGTGCCGGTTCCGGCTTTGGCCGAGGTTCAGGTCGCCCTGCAGCAGGCGGCAGCCGAGGTCACCGGCGAGAAGGGCGACCGGCTGAAGCAGCGCCTGCGCACCGGCACCGTCGTCACCCAGGACGATCGCAATTGGGAGCTGCGCTGGAGCAAGGAGCGCAAGCGCATCAACCTCTCCCGCGCCATTGCGGTCGACATGGAATCCGGCACGATCGCGGCGCAGGGCTACCGTTTGCGCGTGCCTTACGGCACCTTGCTCTGCGTCTCCGACAAGCCGCTCCATGGCGAGATCAAGCTGCCGGGCGCCGCCAACGCCTTCTACGAGCGCGCCGTCGGCGAGCACCTCAAGATCGGCCTCGCCGCGCTGGAGAAGCTGAAAGAAGCCGGCTCATCGATCCATTCGCGCAAGCTCAGGAGCTTCGACGAGCCGCCATTCCGTTGAGCTATCCGGCGGGGCACGCCGCCCCGCTATCGGCCCAGGCCTGCATGAGCGCGCCGAATTCGGCGCTCGACCCCGGCGCTGGTTGACGTCCCTTGCCGGGGTTCCAACCCCAAAGCACCAGCGTATCCGTGGTGACGTGCTTCACCAGCGCTGCGAGGTCACGGCTACCGTTGCGGTTCGGGTCCTTGAGCTGCTCGCAGATCTGGCCGAGCGTCTTGCCTTCCCAGGCCATCGAGGCCGGCGCCAGCGCCCAGTGACCGTCGCCGGGAATGCCGGCCGGATCGAAGTTCTGCTTGCCGTGGCAGGTGGTGCAGGCGAGGCCGGGCGCGCCGTGCCCGTCCTTGCCGCGCACAACCATCGGCTGGTGCAATCGCCGCTCGTCGGTCTGGCGGGGCCGCTCCGTCGCGGGATGGCAATTCACGCAGCGGGGATGCTGGAAGACCTTGCCCATCTCGGTGAACAGCGCGACCGAGCGATCGCGCTGATTGGCGATGTTGGAGAAGCTCGCGGCGGGGCGTAGCGTCGTGCCGCCCGGTTGCGGCGTCGGCGCGGTCTGCGCCAGGGTGAGGGCGCTGCAGAGCAGCAGGGTGGCGGCGGCAGCCGCGACGGCGACAGCGACCTGACGCATCATACCGTCCCTCCGACCATCGGCAGCGACAGCGGCCGTTCTCGCCCCAGCCGTGCCAGCGCGTTGGCGACCGCTGGCCCGATCGGCGGCACCCCGGGCTCGCCGACGCCGGTCGGCTTCTCGGCGGATGGCACGATCCTGACCTCGACCTCCGGCATCTCGTGGATGCGCAGCGAGCGATAGCTGTCGAAATTGGTCTGGACCGGCTTGCCCTCGTCGAGCGTCAATTCGCCGTAGAGGGCATGCCCCAGGCCGAAGCCGATGCCGCCCTCGATCTGGGCGCGGATAATGTCGGGATTGACGGCGACGCCGCAGTCGATTGCGCACCAGACCTTGTGGACCTTGGGTTCGCCGCCCTCGCCGAGCGAAACCTCGGCGATCTGCGCCACATAGGAGCCGAAGCTCTCGACCACGCCGACGCCGCGGGCGCGGCCGTTGACCGGACCGGGCCCGTTCCATTTGGCGAGGTCCGCGACGGCCTTGAGCACATTGGCGAGGCGCGGCTCCTTGCCCATCAAGGCGAGCCGCCCGGCGACCGGGTCCTGGCCCGCCGCCTGCAGCAACTGGTCGACGAAGCACTCGACCGCATAGCCGGTATGGGTGTGGCCGACCGAGCGCCACCACAGGGTCGGCACGCCGACCTTGGTCGCGTGCACCTCGCAGCGGAAATCGGCGACCTCGTAGGGCAGCTCGTTCGCCCCTTCGACCATGGTGGCGTCGATGCCGTCCTTCACCGTCATCGCCTCGAAGGGCGTGCCGAGGAAGAAGGACTGGCCGACGATGCTGTTGCTCCAGGCGGTGATCTTTCCGTCCTTCACCGCGCCGCGCATGCGATGCAGGAAGAGCGGGCGATAGTAGCCGCCGGAAAGGTCGTCCTCGCGGGTCCAGACCAGCTTGACCGGCCGGTTCGGGCCGATCGCCTTGCCGACCATGGCGAGCTCCGCCGCCAGATGCTGGCTCACCTGCGCGCGCCGGCCGAAAGAGCCGCCGGCCAGCATCGTCTCTAACTGCACCTTCTCGGGCGGCAGCTCGAGGATCGTCGCGATGGTCTGGTGCTCCGTCGTCTGGAACTGGCTGCCGAAGCGCGCGAGCGCGCCCTGTGCGTTCCATTCGAGATAGCCGTCGAGCGGCTCCATCGGCGCATGCGCCAGATAGGGGAAGACATATTCCGCCTCGATCACCTTCTCCGCCTTGGCGAGCACCGCCTCGGCGTCGCCGTGCTTGCCCGCAACCGTCCCCTGGGTGCGCGCGAGCTTTCGGTACTCGGCGATCAACTCGCGGCTGCCGCGTTTTTCGGCGGCGCTCTCGTCCCAGGTCACCTTGAGGGCCTCGCGGCCCTTCAGCGCCGGCCAGGTTCCGGTCGCGTAGACGGCAACACCGGACGGGATTTGCTGGACGTCTACGACACCCTTGATCTTCTTCGCCTCGGTCGCGTCGAAGGAGGCGACCTTGCCGCCGAAGCGCGGTGGCCGGGCGACGACAACCGTCAGCATGTCCGGCGTGCGGATATCGATGGTGAACTGCGCCTTGCCAGTCGACTTGCCCTGGCTGTCGAGGCGGGGGGTCACGCCGTCCTTGCCGATCAGTTTGAACTGGGCAGGGTCCTTGAGCTTGACCTCGGCCGGGGCCTGCAGCTTGGAGGCGGCCTCGGCAAACTCACCGAAGCGGCCCTGCTTGCCGGACGAATGCTTCAGGACGCCCTTCTCGACGCTGATCTCGGCCGCAGGAACCTTCCAGGCCTCGGCGGCCGCCTGCACCAGCATGGCGCGCGCGGTGGCGCCGGCCTTGCGCATCTGCTCGTAGGAATTGGCAATCGCTGTCGAGCCGCCGGTGCCCTGCACGCCGAAAGCGAGATTGGCATAGAGCTTGACGTCGGCCGGCGCGTGCTCGGCGCGCATCTGGCTCCAGTCGGCGTCGAGCTCCTCGGCCGCGAGCGTGGCCAGCCCGGTGAAGGGCCCCTGGCCGAACTCGATATGCTTGACGAGCACCGTGACGGTGTCGTCCTGCGCGATCCGGATGAAGGCGTTCGGCGCGAAGGTCGCGTTTCCGCCTGGCCGGAAGGCCTGCGCCGCACCCGATTGCGCCCGGCCGCCCTGCGGCAGGCTCATGCCGATAACGAGCGCGCCGGCGCCCTTCAGGAGGTTGCGGCGCGAAAGGGAGATGTCGTGCGCGGTCATGGGTCAGCCCTCCAGCGTGCGTGCGGCGTCGTGGATCGCGGCGCGGATACGGACATAAGTCGCGCAGCGGCAGAGATTGCCGTTCATCGCGAGGTCGATGTCGCGGTCGGTCGGCTTGCGGATCTCCTTGAGCAGCGCGATCGCGCTCATCACCTGGCCGGACTGGCAGTAGCCGCATTGCGGCACGTCGTGCTTGACCCAGGCGGCCTGGATGGCTTCCGCTTCCTTGCCGGCGAGCGCCTCGATCGTCGTGATCTTCGCTTCGCCGATCGCGGAGACGGGCATGGAGCAGGAGCGCAGCGGCTGGCCGTCCATGTAGACGGTGCAGGCGCCGCATTGTGCGACGCCGCAGCCGAACTTGGTGCCGGTCAGTCCGAGATTGTCGCGCAGCACCCAGAGCAGTGGGGTGTCGTCGTCGACGTCGACGCTGTGGCGCGTTCCGTTGACTGTGATGAAATAAGCCATGGCTGCCTCTCTGGCTCGCTGGGCATGACACAGCGCGGCACCAGGGCTGCCGGATCGAGGCTCGCTCGAAGGCCCGTTCTGACATATCAGAAGGCGGGCGGTGATCCGTCGTCTCGGGTCGCGCGACTAGACGAGTTAGACGTTTTGCGTCTAACTAGAATGGTCGCCGACAGTTTGGATTCTGTCAAGACTGCAAATGAGCGACCGCAGCGAAAGTTCCGTAGCGTCCGGCGAGGACGGCAAGGGCCGCATCGAGCAGATCGCGGAGGCGGCGCTGCGCCTCTTCGCCCGCTATGGCTACAAACGCACCTCGATGGACGACATCGCGCGCGAGGCCGGGGTCGCCCGCGCCACGCTCTACCTCCACTTCAAGGGCAAGGACGACGTCTTCCGGGCCATGCTCGCGGGCCTCGGGGGTCAAGTCGAGACACGTTGCCGCGAGGCGCTGGCGACGCAAGGCCCGTTCTCACAGCGGCTCGCCGCGCTGATGGAGGCCCATCACGGCACTGCCTACGCCGCCTTCAGCGCCGGCGAGCACCTCGGCGAACTCAAGGCGGTGATGGTCAGCGTCGCCGGAGACGAGCTCGCCGCCTTCGAAGCGCTCTTCGTGCGCTTCGCCAGCGAGCTGTTCGAGGACGCGGCGGCGCGTGGCGAGATCGCGATCGCGCGCAGCGGCCTGTCGCTCAACAGCCTGATCGCGACGCTGACGCGCGCCACAGCCGGTGCGAAATATGGCGAGCAGCCATCCTGCGAGCACTATCTCATCCGGCTGCGCGAGATCGCCACGGTGTTCGCGGCCGCCGTCTCCGAGGGCATGCCGTCGCAGGGCCGGTAAGACTGCCAATTCGCCTTTTGTCATAAGCCTTTCGTCTATCGGCGAGCCCTTTGCGGCTTGGCATGGGCATTTGCGCACACCCGCGCCGTTGACATGGGCGTTATGCGCGGTGCAGCATGCCGCCCGGGAAACGCACAATCGAGCAATGGGTAAGGTTATCTAGGGATGTCTGAGGATACTATTCTCTCGACCTCAGGCCTCACGAAAGAATTTGCCGGCTTCACAGCGGTGAATGGGGTTGACCTGAAGGTTCGGCGCGGCTCGATTCACGCTTTGATCGGGCCGAACGGGGCGGGCAAGACGACCTGCTTCAACCTGTTGACCAAGTTCCTGCCGCCGACGCGCGGACAGATCGTCTATAACGGCCGCGACATCACCGGCGAGAAGCCGGCCGAGATCGCCAGGCTCGGCCTGGTGCGCTCCTTCCAGATCTCGGCGGTGTTCCCGCAGCTTTCGGTCAAGACCAATGTCCGCGTCGCGCTGCAGCGCAAGCGCGGCGACAATTTCGACTTCTGGCGTTCCGAGCGGGCGCTGTCCTCTCTCGATGCCGAGGCCTTGCGCCTGGTCGATGCGGTCGGCCTGTCCGCCTTCGCCGAACTGCCGGCGGGCGAACTCTCCTATGGCCGCAAGCGCGCGCTCGAGATCGCGACGACGCTGGCGCTCGAGCCCGAGATGCTGCTGCTCGACGAGCCGATGGCCGGCATGGGCCGCGAGGACATCGAGCGGATCGAGGCGCTGATCCGCAAGGTCTCGGCCAACCGCACCATCCTGATGGTCGAGCACAATCTCTCGGTCGTCGCCTCGCTCTGCGACCGCATCACCGTGCTCGCCCGCGGCCAGGTCCTGGCCGAGGGCGACTATGCCACCGTCTCGAAGGATCCGCGCGTGGTCGAAGCCTATATCGGTTCGGGGGTCGGCCATGGTCACTGAGGCGGTGCGGGAGCGCCCGGCCGTGACCGGCGGCAAGCCCTTGCTCGCCGTGCGCGGGCTGGAGGCCTGGTATGGCGAGAGCCATGTCCTGCATGGCATCGATCTCGATGTCGGCGAGGGCGAGGTGGTGACGCTGCTCGGCCGCAACGGCGCCGGCAAGACCACGACGCTGAAGTCGATCATGGGCGTGATCGGCAAGCGCAAGGGCTCGGTCACCTTCGCCGGGCAGGAGACGATCGGGCTGCCCTCTCGCGCCATCGCCCGGCTCGGCATCGGCTATGTCCCGGAGGAGCGCGGCATCTACTCGACCCTCTCGGTCGAGGAGAACCTGATGCTGCCGCCGCAGGTGAAGCCGGGCGGCCTGCCGGTCGAGCAGATCTTCACGCTCTTTCCCAACCTCAAGGAGCGGCTGAAGAGCCAGGGCACCAAGCTCTCGGGCGGCGAGCAGCAGATGCTGGCGATCGGGCGCATCCTGCGCACCGGCGCCAATCTGCTCCTGCTCGACGAGCCAACCGAAGGCCTCGCGCCGGTGATCATCGACCAGATCGGCGCCACCATCCGCATGCTGAAGCAGAAGGGCTTCACCATCGTCCTGGTCGAGCAGAACTTCCGGTTCGCCCAGACCGTTGCCGACCGACACTATGTCGTCGAGCAGGGCAAGGTCGTCGACATGATCCAAAATGCCGAACTCGACGCCAATATCGACAAGCTCCACACCTATCTCGGAGTCTGACGCAAGGCGTCCAACAAGAACATACGGACATCAGACATCTCAGGGAGAAAGAACATGCAGCTCAAGACATTGCTCGCGGCCACGGCGCTGGGCGCGCTGATGGCCTCGCCGGCGCTGGCGCAGCAGATTTCGGTCAAGGCCGGCGTGCTCAACGATCGCTCCGGCCTCTATGCCGACCTCTCGGGCGAGGGCTCGGTGATCGCCGCGCGCCTGGCGGTCGAGGACTTCAAGGCAGCGGAGAAGGGCATCAAGGTCGAGATCGTCTCGGCCGACCACCAGAACAAGCCGGACGTCGGCTCCACCATCGCCCGGCAATGGTATGATCAGGACGGCGTCGACCTGATCCTCGACGTGCCGACCTCCTCGGTCGCGCTCGCGGTCAACCAGATCACCCGCGAGAAGAACAAGGTCCACATCAACTCCGGCGCGGCCTCCTCGGACCTCACCGGCAAGGCATGCTCGCCGAATACGGTGCATTGGACCTACGACACCTACGCGCTGGCCCAGGGCACCGGCGGCGCCATGACCAAGGCCGGCGGCGACAGCTGGTACTTCCTGACCGCGGACTACGCCTTCGGTCATGCGCTCGAGCGCGATACCGCCGCGGTCGTGACCAAGGCCGGCGGCAAGGTGCTGGGCGCCGTGCGCACGCCGTTCCCCGGCACGGACTTCTCGTCCTTCCTGCTGCAGGCGCAGGCCTCGAAGGCCAAGGTCATCGGGCTCGCCAATGCCGGCGGCGACACCATCAACTCGATCAAGCAGGCGGGTGAGTTCGGCATCGTCGCCGGCGGCCAGAAGCTGGCCGGACTGCTCGTCTTCGCCACCGACGTGCATGCGCTCGGCCTGCAGACGGCGCAAGGCCTCGTCCTCACCGAATCCTTCTACTGGGACAAGGATGACGGGACCCGCGCCTGGTCGGATCGCTTCGCCAAGCTCAATGGCGGCAAGAAGCCCTCGATGGTCCAGGCCGGCGTCTATTCCGGCATGCTGCACTATCTGAAGGCCGTCGAGGCGGCCAAGAGCAAGGACTCGGCCGCCGTCATGGCCAAGATGAAGGAGCTGCCGACCGACGATCCGTTGTTCGGCAAGGGCTCGGTGCGCGCCGATGGCCGCAAGATGCACGACATGTACCTGTTCGAGGTCAAGAAGCCCTCCGAATCGAAGGGCCCTTGGGACTATTACAAGCAGGTCGCGGTGCTGAAGGCCGACGAAGCCTTCAAGCCGCTCGCCGAGAGCGAGTGCCCGCTCGTCAAGAAGTGACGGGCTGAGCCTGTCCCGACGCGTCGTTCCGGGGCCGCATATGGCCCCGGACCAGCTTTCTGAAGAACGGTCGATCGCATGTTCGAGCTCCTGGGTGTCCCTCCACAAGCCCTGTTTGGCCAGCTTCTGCTCGGCCTGATCAACGGCTCGTTCTACGCGATCCTGAGTCTTGGCCTGGCGGTGATCTTCGGCCTGCTCAACATCATCAACTTCACCCATGGCGCCCAGTACATGATGGGCGCCTTCGTCGCCTGGATGTGCCTGAATTATCTCGGCATCAACTACTGGGCGGCGCTGCTGCTGGCGCCGATCGCCGTCGGCGTCACCGGCGTGGTGATCGAGCGTTTCCTGCTGAAACGCATTGCTCATGTCGATCATCTCTACGGGCTGCTTCTGACCTTCGGCCTGGCGCTGATCATCCAGGGCCTGTTCCGCAACAGCTACGGCTCCTCCGGCCTGCCCTATCAGATCCCGGCCGAATTGCGCGGCGGCTACAATCTCGGCTTCATGTTCCTGCCGACCTATCGCGGCTGGGTCGTCATCGCCTCGCTCATCGTCTGCCTGGCGACATGGTTCATGATCGAGAAGACCAAGCTCGGCTCCTACCTGCGCGCTGCGACCGAGAACCCGACGCTGACCCAGGCCTTCGGCATCAACGTGCCGCTGCTGGTGACGCTGACCTACGGTTTCGGCGTCGCGCTCGCCGCCTTCGCCGGCGTGCTGGCGGCGCCGATCTATTCGGTCAACCCGAACATGGGCGCCGACCTGATCATCGTCGTCTTCGCCGTCGTCGTCATTGGCGGCATGGGCTCGATCATGGGCGCGATCGTCACCGGCTTCTCGCTCGGGCTGGTCGAGGGCCTGACCAAGGTGTTCTACCCGGAGGCCTCGGCGACCGTGATCTTCATCATCATGGCGATCGTGCTTCTGGTGAAGCCGGCCGGCCTGTTCGGCCGCGCCGCGTGAGGAATTGAGATGGCAGACATCGCTTCCACCGACGCTCCCGCCGCCGGCCTCACCATCGGCGAGACCGATGACGGCACCGCCCGTCTGCACCGCAACCTGTTCATCGGCATCGCGGTGCTGCTGGCGATCGCGCCCTTCGTCGCCTATCCGGTGTTCGTGATGAAGGTGCTCTGTTTTGCGTTGTTCGCGCTCGCCTTCAACCTGCTGCTTGGCTATGGCGGCCTGCTCTCCTTCGGCCATGCCGCCTATTTCGGCATGGCGAGCTATGTCAGTGCCTATACGGCAAAGCACTGGGGGCTGACGCCGGAGCTCGCCATCCTCTCGGGGACTCTGATCGCCGCCTTGCTCGGCCTGGCCTTCGGTTCGCTGGCGATCCGCCGCCAGGGCATCTACTTCGCCATGATCACCCTGGCGCTGGCGCAGATGGCGTTCTTCTTCTCGCTGCAGACGCCGCGCTTCACCGGCGGCGAGGACGGCATCCAGGCGGTGCCGCGCGGCAAGCTCTTCGGCCTCTTCAGCCTCGCCGACGACCGCGCCCTCTACTGGCTCGTCGCCGCGGTCTTCATGGGCGGCCTCCTGCTCATCTACCGGATCATCCACTCGCCCTTCGGCCAGGTCTGCAAGGCGATACGCGACAACGAGCCGCGTGCCATCTCGCTTGGCTACCGCGCCAGCCAGTACAAGCTCGCGGTCTTCGTGCTCTCGGCCGGGCTCGCCGGCCTCGCCGGCGCGACCAAGGCGATCGTCTTCCAGCTGGCGTCGCTCACCGACGTGCACTGGTCGATGTCAGGCGAGGTCGTGCTGATGACGCTGGTCGGCGGGCTCGGGACCGTCTTCGGCCCGATCGTCGGCGCGCTCGTCATCGTCTCCATGCAGAACTTCCTGGCGACGCTCGGCGCCTGGGTCACGGTGGTGCAGGGCATCATCTTCGTGATCTGCGTGCTGCTCTTCCGCGAGGGTATCGTCGGCGTCATCGCCAAATGGATCAAGAAGCCGCTGTGAGGCTATCGTCATTGCGAGCGTAGCGAAGCAATCCAGGGGCGGCAGAGCTCTACGTCTTCCTGGATTGCTTCGTCGCTTCGCTCCTCGCAATGACGGGAGCTACCGGCCGAGCAGATAGTCGGTCACGGCCGCCCGGTCCGCCGCGCTGACGCCGGCGGGCGGACTCATCCAGCCGCCGGGCGCGACCGCATCGGGATCGGCGAGATAGCTAAGCAGTCGCTCGCGATCCCAGGCGAGCCCCCGCGCTTTCGCGGCCCTGAACGCCGGCGAATAGTCGAAACCCTCGGCCGAACCGAGCACGCGCCCACCGAGCTTGGCGAGGTGCGGACCCGCCATCCCGGCCTGGGCCGGATCGAGGCTGTGGCAGGATTGGCAGGCCTTGAACACGGCTGCGCCTGCCGGCTCTTGCGCCGGCACTGCGTTGCCAGAGATCAGTCCAAACGCGATGAGCGTAGCCGAAGCCACCCTCACGCCGGCTTCACCGTCTGGATGCGCACCAGCCGGTTGGTGCCGCTTTCGCCGCCCCAGGCCTCGCCGGTCCGCCCATCCATCTGGCGGACATTGGCGCCCGGCTTGTCGCTTGGGAAGCTGTTGAATTCCTCTGTCAGCGGGTCGAAGCGGACGATGCTGTTGAGAGCGAAATCGGTGAGCCAGACCTTGTCGGCATCGTCGACATAGACCGAATAGGTCCGTGGCTTGTGGCCGGGCAGCTTCCAGCCCTTCCAGCTGCCGCTCTCGGTGTCGAAGGACGAGACCTGCCCTGAATTCCATTCGCTGACCCAGATCCGGTTCTTCGAATCCGACCAGACCCGGCGCGCGCCCTGCCCTTCGGTCGGCGGGTCGACCACGGTGAAGGCGCCGCTCTGCGTGTTGATCCTGGCGATGTAGTTGCCGGCGAGCGAGGCGAACCAGATCTCGCCTGATGGCGTGCGCGTCATGCCATAGGGGCCGGCACCGCGCGGCGCGTCGAAAATGTCCATCTTGCCCGATTTCGGATCGAGCCGGCCGACGATGCCGTTCTGGCCGGTGAACCAGAGCATGCCGGCCTTGTCGAAGACCGGGGTGTTGAGATTGGCGCGTTCGCGGCCTTCCGGCAGCTTGAACAGCTCGACCTTGTGGGTCTTGTCGTCGATACGGGCGATGGCGTTCTGGCCGCCTTCGGTGACCCAGGCCGCGCCATCCGGGCCGCGCACCACGCCATGCGGGGCGGCGCCGTCGCCGAGCGGGATCACCTTGGTCTGGCTGGTGCGCGGGTCGAAGCGGCCGAGTACGCCGTTGCGTTGGCCGCAGACCCAGATCGTGCCGTCGCCGGCATCGGTGACGTCGCGCGAGCCCTTGATGTCCGGCACCTCGAAATAGGTGACGATGAACGGGTTGCCGGGCTGGGTCTGACCGGTCGCCTGCGCGCTGCGCAGGATCAGATTCGGCGCGGCGAGGCCAGCAAGGCCGAATTTCAGGAACGAACGGCGCAGCATCGGCGTCTCCTTTCGTTGTCGGCCGGCGAATGATCCGCCTGTCCAGCGCAGGCGTAAACCGACAACATCGTGAAACTGTGGCTGTGGCCAGACGGTTCCCTCCGTCTGATGACGGAAGGCCATTCGTTCCCCGTGAGCCCTCATCCTGAGGAGCCGCGTCAGCGGCGTCTCGAAGGATGGTCCAAGAGGCTCCGGAGTCATCTGGATCATCCTTCGAGACGGCCCTATGGGCCTCCTCAGGATGAGGGCTGAGGCGGCCGAAACGGGTCTCAGCGCTGCCGCTGGATGCCTTCAGGCAGGGTCGAGACGCGCGCCATCTCTCCGCTGCGGAACGCCGCGGGATCGGCGAGATAGTCCTGCGCCATCGGCATGGCGTCGACACCCCAGAACACCTCGCCGTCGATCACCAGGCTCGGCACGCCGAACACCCCTGCGGCGACGGCCTCCTCGGTCGCTTGGCGCAGTCGATCCTTGACCTCCGGCTCGCCGATCAGCGCCAGCGCATCGGGGCGGGCGGCCGCATCGGCGACCGCCTGCAGGACTTGCGGATCATTGGCGTCGCGCCCCTCGCCCCAGACGAGGCGGAAGGCGGCCGTGATCGCCGCTTCGCTGCCGTCGAGCGCCGTCAGCAGCCGCAGCATCGCGAGCGGATTGAACGGGTGCGCCGGCGGAAAGCGGAAGGGCACGCCCATCGCCTGCGCCAGATGCGTCGAGAGGCGATAGGTATGGACGCGTTTCGGTGCGACCTCCGCCGGCCCGAGCTGGCCCCAGGCCTTGAGCACCCCGCCGAAGACGATCGGCTTCAGCACGACCGGCCGCTGCTCCCGGATCGCACCCAGCCGCGTCAGTGCCAGATGCGCGAAAGGCGAGATGACGTCGAAATACCAGAGGGCCGGCGCAGGCATAGTCGGGCTCACTTGACCAGCTTCAGGGCGGCACGGAACTGCGGATGCTCGGCGGTGCGCAGCCACTCGAACACGACCATTTCGGTGGTGACGACCTCGGCGCCGTTTCGCGCAAGCCGGCGTAAGCTTACGTCCTTGCTCTCCGGCACGCGCGCGCCGACGGCGTCCTGCACGACCAGGACGCGGCGCTTGTGCTCGAGCAGCGACAATGCGGTCTGGCCGAAGCAGACATGCGCCTCGCAGCCGCAGAGGATGAGATCCTCGTCGCCGGCGATGGCCTCGATAAAGGCCGGCGCGGCACAGGCGTCGAAGCTCATCTTTGCGATCGCGGGAGCGGCCTCGGCCAGTTCCGGCACCGTCGGGCCGAGACCGGCCGGATTCTGCTCGGTCATCACCATCGGCACCTCAAGGAGCTGCGCCGCCGCGACGAGCCTGCCGGCATTGGCGACGAGGCGCGGGCCATCATGGATCGCCGGCATCAGGCGCGCCTGGAAATCGATGATGACGAGGCGAGAGCGCTTGGCGTTCATCAGAGGCATAGGCGTCATCTCCGCAGGAGCCGGTCGAGCTCGGTTTCGACATGGCGCTCCATCAGCGTGCGCGCCGAAGCGCCGAACATGCGGATGCGCCGCGTATGCGCCAGCAGCAGCACGCCGGAAGCATGGGCGAAGGCGTCGGTCATGATCAAGTCGGCCTGCTCGGCATCGGCGCCGAGCGCGAGCGCCGCCTCGCGGATCGGCGCTAGCGTCGCCTCCAGTGCCTCGTTCAACGCTCTGTCGCGCTCGCGCCCGAGGCCGTGCGGACGCATGCCGCCGCGGAACAAATAGAAGCCGAGGTCGAGATCGCGCGGGTTTGCCGCGTAGAAATCGAAGAAGGCGAGAGCAACTGCTGACAAGCGCTCCGCCGGCGTAGCTGCAGCGGCGACGGCCGCATCGACCGCCTCCTGCAAAACCGCGATCGAACGGCCGAGGACCTCGGCATAAAGCGCTTCCTTGGAGTCGAAATGAAAATAGAGCGCTGCCGGCGTATAACCGGCCTCGGCGGCGATCGCCCGCAGCGTGGCGCCGTCCAGCCCCTCGCGCTCAAAGATGGTGCGCGCCGCAATGACGATACCCTCGCGCTTTGCATCAGTTGCGGCATAACGGCCGCGCTTCCGGCCCGCGGTCTGTTCGCTCACCCTGGAATGCCTCCAACCCTCTTGACGAAAATCTAACGCCGTTCAATTTTAGTGGCAACAATAGTTCGGGAGGACGCTAGCATGCTGATGGACGCCGCCGGCTATCGTGAATCGCTACGCGCCTATCGGCCGCGTGTCTTCGTCGGCGGACAGCGTGTCGAAAGCGTCGCCGACGAGGCGCTGCTGCTGCCCGGCATCAACGGCATCGGCGTGACCTACGATCTCGCCCATGACGAGGCCTATCGGCCGATCATGACTGCGGTTCAGGGCTCGTCCGGCAAGACCGTCAACCGCATGCTCCATATCGATGCCGGCTCCAGCGACCTGCTCGCCAAGCTCGAGGCGGTTCGCCTGGTCTGCAAGATCTCCGGCTGCGCCCAGCGCTACCTGACGCATGACGCCTTCAACGGCATCCTGCAGGCGACGGTGCGGGCCGACGCCGATCGCGGCACCGACTACACCCAGCGTTTCCTCGCCTATCTGCACCGCATCCAGGACGAGGATTTGACCTGCGGCGTCGCCATGACCGACGCCAAAGGCGACCGCTCGCTGCGGCCGAGCCTGCAGGCCAATCGCGATTCCTATGTTCACATCAAGGAGCGCCGGCCCGACGGCATCGTCATCCGGGGCACCAAGGCGATCGTCACCGGCGCGCCTTACGTCCACGAATTCCTGGTGATGCCCTGTCGCACCCACGGCGAGGGAGACGAGGATTTTGCTCTCTGCTGCGCCGTGCCCTGCGATGCCGAGGGCATCACCATCGTCGCGCGCCCGGCCGGGCGGCCCGGCGATCCCGCCGCGAAGTTCTCGGCGAAATACGGCCAGTCGACCGGCGCGGTGATGTTCGATGATGTCTTCGTGCCGTGGGACCGCGTCTTCATGGCCGGGGAGACCGAGGAAGCCGGCTATCTCACCACCAGCTACGCCACGCATCACCGCCAGAGCTGCATCGCCGCACGGGCCGGCTTCGGCGATCTCCTGATCGGCGCCGGCGCGCTGATCGTCGAAGCCAACGGGCTCGATGCCGACAGGCACTCCCATGTCCGCGAGCAACTGGTCGAGCTGATCACCATCACCGAGAGCTTCTTCGCCTGCGGCGTCGCGGCCTCGGTCTATTGCAGCAAGGACGCTTCGGGCGTGGCGATGCCCGACGCAGTTTTTGCCAATATCGGCAAGCTGCTGCTCGCTACCAAGATCTACGACATGCACAAGATCGCTCACTACGTCTCGGGAGGCTTGATCGTGGCGCTGCCCGGCCCGGATGAGGACCACAACCCAGAAACCGCCGCGTCGCTCGCGGCGGTGCTGAAAGGGCGGCCGGACATCCCCTATGAGCAGCGCGCCGAGGTCGCCCGCTTCATCGAGGACCTCACGGTGTCCAAGGAGGCGGGCTGGTATTCGGTGATCTCGCTGCATGGCGGCGGCTCGCCGGAAGCGATGAAGCGCGAGATCTGGCGGAACTACCCGGTGATGGAGAAGGTCGCGCTGGTCGAGAGCCTGCTCGACCGCGGCGTGCTCGCCGACGGCTCGCGGGTGTCGAAGCAGCCCGGCCGCTGCTGCGCCACCGGCTGCGAGGTGCCTGAGCGCATCACGACGCAGGAGGCGGCGGAATGACCATGCACGCTCACGCCACCCATCAGGTCCTCAACCAGGCCCGTCCGGCGACCGGCTGGAACGCCTTCTCCGGCGATGCGGTGCTGCAGGGCATCGTCACGCGCGGTGCGCCCTGGGTCGCGGAGAAGGCGGCGGCGCTCGGCGCTCAGGCCGGCGATCCCGAGGTGCAGGACCTTGCCCGTCTCGCCAACCGGCACGGGCCGGAACTGCGGACCCACGACCGCTACGGCAATCGCATCGACTGGATCGAATTCCATCCGGCCTGGCACGAGCTGATGCGCCTCGCCTTCGCCCATGAAGTCCCCTCTCTCGCCTGGACCACGAGCAAGCCCAACGGCCATTTCGCCCGCGCCGTGCTGTCCTATCTCTGGAACCAGGTCGAGCACGGGACGGGCTGCCCGACCGGCATGACCTATGCCGCTTTCCCCGGCCTCGCCCAGCCGGAGTTCGCACTCTGGCGAGAGAAGATCACCTCGGGCCGCTACGACAAGCGCCCGCTGCCGGTGGCGCAGAAGACGGGAGCCAGCATCGGCTATGCGATGACCGAGAAGCAGGGCGGCTCCGACCTGCGCCAGACCCAGACGACGGCACGGTTCCTCGAGGATACGCCGGAGGGCCGCGTCTATCTGATCACCGGGCACAAATGGTTCTTCTCGGTGCCGCAATCGGACGGGTTCTTCACCCTGGCGCGGACCGAGAGTGGCGTCTCCTGCCTGTTCTGCCCGGGTTTCCTGCCCGATGGCAGCCGCAACCACCTGCAAATCCAGCGCCTGAAGGACAAGGCCGGCAACCGCTCCAATGCCTCCTCCGAGGTCGAGTTCCGCGAATGCCTCGGCTGGCTCGTCGGCGAAGAGGGCGCCGGCATCAAGGAAATCCTCAGCCACGCCCATCTGACGCGGCTCGACTTCGCCGTCGGCTCGGCCGGGCTGATGCGCCAGGCGCTGACGCTGGCATTGAACCACACCCAGTCGCGCCGGGGCTTCGGCTCATCTCTGGCCGAGCAGCCGATGATGACCAATATCCTCGCCGATCTCGCCATCGACTCGGAAGCCTCGACGCTGATGGCTTTCAGAGTTGCCGCCGCGACCGATGCGATGGAGACGACCGAGCAGGAGCGTCATCTCGCCCGCGTCACCACCCCGCTGGCGAAGTTCTGGAACTGCAAGCGCGCCGCCGCCTTCGTCGTCGAGGCCCTGGAATGCCATGGCGGCAATGGCTTCATCGAGGAGAACCCGATGGCGCGGCTCTATCGCGAGGCGCCGCTCAACGCGATCTGGGAGGGCACATCGAACATGATGTGCATGGACGTGCTGCGCGCCTTCAACCGCGATCCGCGCACCAGAGAGACCTTCATGACCGAGGTCGGCGAGGCACGCGGCGCCAACCGCGCCCTCGACCGCTGGCTTGACCGGCTCGGCGACGAGGCCGCCAAACCCCGCAACGATGACGGCCATGGCCGCCGGCTCGCCAATCTGATGGCCTATGCGCTGCAGGCCTCCGAGCTCCGAAAGCACGCCAACGAGGCGGTATTCGAGACCTTCTGCCGTTCGCGGCTCGATGCCGACTGGGGCTATGTTTTCGGCACGCTCGACCCCTCGCCGGAGCTGGCCGGGATCGTCAGGCGGGCGACGGTGGCGCAGGGCTGAAGCGCTGCGCCCCTCAGGGCAGGTTTTCGCGCAGCACGATTTCGATGCCCGGTCGCGCCGTGCCTTCCGCCGCCGGCCGCCCGGCGCGCAGGTTTGCGAAGATCGCGACACAGCTCATCAGCGTCGCCAGCGGCTGCTGGGTGATCACCGCGTCCATGGTGCCGTCGACCAGCAGGCCGCGCGTCTCCGGCGTCAGCCCATGGCCAACGAAGACGACGTCCTGCCGCCCGGCCTCCTTCAGCGCCCGGGCGATGCCTTCCGGCCCGCCGCCGATATTGTAGATGCCGGCGAGGTCGGGATGCTGGCCGAGCAGGGTCTTCGTCTGGCGATAGTTCTTGGCCTCGTCGTCATGGCCCTCGCGCAGGCCGACGACCGCGATGTCCGGATAGAGCTCCTCGAACAAATGCAGGAAGCCCATCTCGCGCTCCTCATGGGCGCGGTAGCTCAGGCTGCCGGCGATCATGGCCACTTTGGCGACCTTCGCCCGGCGCGGCCCGATGAAGCGGGCGATGAGCTGGCCGGCGGTGCGCCCGGCAGCGCGGTTGTCGAGGCCGACATAGGCGGCGCGGGCGGTGTTCGCGATGTCCGAGATCAGCGTTACGCTCGGCACGCCGCGCTCGGCGAGGGCGTCGACCGCCTCGCGCACCGTCGGATGCTCCAGCGCCATGAAGGCGACGCCGTCGACTTCGCGGCCAATCCGTCTGAGCTCTTGGGCGAGCAGCTCCGGCTTGAAGCTCTCGATATGCTCGACCCTTGCGCGCATGTTGAACGACGCCAGCTGGTCCTGCGATCCCGCGATCAGCCGGCCGAGCATGCCGAGGAAGCGGTTGTTGCCGGCCGGCAGCAGGAAGGCGAGGCGCAGGGGCCGGAGCGCGCTCGCCGGCAGTGCGCCCTCCATGACATAGCCAAGCTCGCCTGCCGCCTTCAGCACGCGCTGCACGGTCGCAGGCCTCACGCCCGGTCGCTGGTTCAGCACCCGGTCGACGGTCGCCGTCGAGACCCCGGCAAGGCGCGCGACGTCCTCGACCCGCGCCATCTGGCGACGGCGGGGGAGCGCGTTCTCTTCGTCAGGCTTGCGGATCGGCGCATTCATTCAATCAAAAACCATCAGAAAATGAGCTTGAAGACCATCAGAGGCGATTTCTATGCTGAGCGTCAAGCACTCAAGAGCGATCAAATCGCATCAGCCGTCCAGGGAGGACATCATGACCGGACCGAGCCGCCGCACGCTCATCAAGGGCCTCGCCGCCGCCCCCGCCGCATCGCTGATCGGCATGCCGATGATCGCGCGGGCCGCCGAGATCGAGCTGAAATACGGCAACAACCTGCCGCTAAGCCACCCGCTCAACATCCGCGCCCAGCAGGCGGCCGAGCGCGTCGCCAAGGAGACCAACGGGCGGGTCGAGATCAAGATCTTCCCGAACAACCAGCTTGGCGGCGACACCGACATGCTGAGTCAGGTCCGCAATGGCGGCATCACCTTCTTCACCCCGTCGGCGCTGGTGATCGCGACTCTGGTGCCGGTCGCGGCGATCAATGCGGTCGGCTTCGCCTTCGCCGATTACGACCAGGTCTGGAAGGCGATGGACGGGCCGGTCGGCGCACATGTCCGCGCCGCGATCGAGAAGGTCAATCTCTATGCCTTCGAGAAGATGTGGGACAACGGCTTCCGCCAGATGACCACCTCGGGCAAGGCGATCGAGCAGGCGGCCGACATGGCTTCGCTCAAGATCCGCGTGCCGGTCTCGCCGCTGTCGATCTCGATGTTCAAGGCGCTCGGCGCCGCTCCGGCGAGCCTGCAGTTCTCGGAGGTCTATTCGGCGCTGCAGACCAAGGTCGTCGACGCTCAGGAGAACCCGCTGCCGATCATCCAGGTCGCCAAGCTCTACGAGGTCCAGAAGAGCTGCGCGGTCTCGAACCATATCTGGGACGGCTTCTGGTTCATCGCCAATGGCCGCGCCTGGCGCGGCCTGCCTGCTGACATCCAGAAGATCGTCGCCTCCGCCATCAACGATGCCGGCGTTGCCCAGCGTGGCGACATCAAGAGCCTCAACGAAACCGTGCAGGCCGACCTGCAATCCAAGGGGCTTGCCTTCAACAAGACCAACCCCGACAGCTTCCGCGCCAAGCTCCGCGACGGCGGCTTCTACAAGGAATGGCAGGAGCGCTTCGGCGCCGAAGCCTGGGGCCTGCTCGAGGGAGCGGTTGGCAAGCTCGCCTGAGGCTTGCCGGGACCGAACCTCGAGGACACGCCATGGACGCTCACGCCGCCACTCTGCCGTCGCCGGCCATGCCGGCGACTGGCCTCGGTCGCTTCGCCGACAGGCTCGACCGCGCCATCGGCACGGTGGTCGAGCTCGTCGCCGCCGTGCTCGTTCTCGCCGAGATCGTTATCCTGGGTGCGGGCGTCACCGCCCGCTACGCCTTCCACGCGCCGCTGGTCTGGTCGGACGAGCTCGCCTCGATCCTGTTCCTCTGGCTCTCCATGCTCGGCGCGGTGGTGGCGCTGCGCCGTGGCGAGCACATGCGC
The DNA here is from genome assembly GCA_035998995.1 of Allobosea sp. Lineage (GTDB taxonomy): Bacteria > Pseudomonadota > Alphaproteobacteria > Rhizobiales > Beijerinckiaceae > Allobosea. The sequence goes on along the minus strand of DASYHC010000107.1, from coordinate 143,892 downwards.
ATGACCGGGCTCGTCACCCGCGTCGGGCCACAGGCGCGCCTCCTGCTGGAGGCGCTCGCCATCACCGCGGCGATTGCCTTCCTGGTGATGATCCTGCCGGACGCGCTCGAATATGCCGAGGATGAGCGCTTCATCGTCACGCCCGCGCTCGAGATCGCCAATTCCTGGCGCGCCGCGGCGCTGCCGATCGGCATCGTGCTGATGCTGTTCGCGGCCTTCTGCCGGCTGCTGCGCTTCGGTGCCTGGAAGCCTGTCCTGGCGGCCGCGGCCCTCACGATCGTCCTCATCATCCTGTTCTGGCTGCTCGGCCCGGTGCTGAAGCCGCTCGGCAAGCTCAACCTCGTGATCTTCTTCGTCGGCCTCGTCGCGGCGAACGTCTTCGCCGGGGTGCCGATCGCCTTCTCCTTCGCGCTCGCCACCTTCGGCTATCTCTCGCTGACCACGTCCACGCCGATGGTGGTCATGGTCGGCCGGCTCGACGAGGGCATGAGCCATCTCATCCTGCTCGCCGTGCCGCTGTTCATCTTCCTCGGCGCGCTGATCGAGATGACCGGCATGGCCCGCGCCATGATCCAGTTCCTGGCCTCGCTGCTCGGCCATGTCCGCGGCGGCCTGTCCTATGTGCTGGTCGGCGCGATGTATCTGGTCTCCGGCATTTCCGGCTCGAAGATCGCCGACATGGCTGCGATCGCGCCGGTGCTGTTCCCGGAGATGCAGAAGCGTGGCGCCAAGCCCGGCGACCTCGTCGCGCTGCTCTCGGCGACGGGCGCCCAGACCGAGACGATCCCGCCCTCGATCGTGCTGATCACCATCGGATCGGTCACCGGCGTCTCGATCGCGGCGCTGTTCACCGGCGGCATGCTGCCGGCCGTCGTGCTCGGCATCGCGCTCTGCTTCGTCGTCTGGTGGCGCAACCGGGGCGAGGACCTCAGCCACGTCACCAAATATTCGAAGCGCGAGATCGGCAGGCTCTGCCTGATCGCGGCGCCCGCCATCGCGCTGCCTTTCGTCATCCGCGCCGCCGTCGTCGAGGGCGTCGCCACCGCGACCGAGGTCTCCACCATCGGCATCGCCTACGCGGTGCTGGCCGGCATCCTGATCTACCGGCAGTTCGACTGGCGCCGGCTCAAGCGCATGCTGGTCGACACAGCCTCGCTCACCGGCGCGATCATCTTCATCATCGGCTGCGCCACGGCGATGGCCTGGGGCCTGACGCAATCGGGCTTCTCGCAGGACCTCGCCAAGATCATGGCGGCGGTGCCCGGCGGCACCTGGGGTTTCCTCGCGATCTCGATCGTCGCCTTCGTCATCCTCGGCAGCGTGCTCGAAGGCATCCCGGCGATCGTGTTGTTCGGACCGCTGCTCTTCCCGATCGCCAAGCAGATCGGCGTGCACGAGGTGCACTACGCCATGGTCGTGATCTTCGCGATGGGCATCGGGCTTTTCGCCCCGCCCTTCGGCGTCGGCTATTATGGCGCCTGCGCGATCTCGAAGATCAATCCCGACGAGGGCCTGAAATACATCTGGGCCTATGTCGCGGCCCTGCTGGTCGGCCTCGTCATCGTCGCCGCCGTGCCGTGGTTCTCCATCGGCTTCCTCTAATGCCCAACCACTGATCTTCGCAGGAAAGCACCCGCCATGAGCCGTCATTTTGGCCAGATCCGTCAGGCCGGCTATGTCGTCCCCGATATCGAGGCGGCGATGGACTATTGGAGCCGGGTGCTCGGCGTCGGGCCGTTCTTCTACAATCCAAAAGTCCCGATCAGGAACTATCGCTACAAGGGCGAGGCCTATGAGCCGCATAATTCAGTGGCGCTCGCCAATTCCGGCCCGCTGCAGATCGAATTGATCCAGTGCCGCAACGCCGTGCCGTCGATGTACAAGGACTTCACCGATGCCGGCCATAGCGGCCTGCAGCATGTCGCCTACTGGACCTCGGATTATGATGCCGACCTGGAGCGGCTGCTGGCCGAAGGCTTCAAGCCGGTGATGTCCGGCGAGGTCGGCGAGCGCGGCCGCTTCATCTATTTCGATACGCATTACCATCCCGGCACGGTGATCGAGCTCTCCGAGGTCGCCGGACCCAAGGGCGAGATGTTCCGGCTGATCCGCGAGGCGGCAGAGAGCTGGGAAGGCAAGGATCCGGTGCGTCCGTTCCCCGATCTCAGCTTTTGAGCGACCATGGCGCCTCCTCGTCATTGCGAGAACGCGAAGCCGACGAAGCAATCCAGAAGGATTGCGCGAGACCTCCTGGATTGCTTCGCTACGCTCGCAATGACGGGCGGGGCTTCGGAACATGACGATGGCTGCTGAACGGTTCGAAGCGACCTATCTGATCGAGACGCCGCTCGATCCCCGCAGGGTCGCGGAGGTCATGGCTGGCGAGCAGTCGAGCGGGACCTTCACCCGCGTCGCCGGCGAGACCGACGAACTCCGCGACCGCACTCGCGCCGCCGTCATCACGGTCGAGGAGCTTGAGAGCGCCGCCGAGCCGAGCCTGCCCAATGCCTGGCTGGCACGGAAAGGTGCCAGCGGCCCATGGCGGCGGGCCCGGATCACGCTGTCCTTCCCGGTCGACAATGTCGGCGCCAACCTGCCGACGCTCGCCTCGATCGTCGCCGGCAACCTGTTCGATCTCGGCGAGGTCACGGGTCTGCGCCTGGAGAGCATGGCCCTGCCGGCCGCTTATCGCCGCCTCTTTCCGCTGCCGACGCGCGGCATCGCCGGCACGCGCCGGGCGACCGGCGTGACTGACGGCCCGATGATCGGCTCGATCATCAAGCCCAATGTCGGCCTGCGCCCCTATGAGACCGCCGAGCTGGTCGGCCGGCTCTGCGCAGCCGGGCTCGACTTCATCAAGGATGACGAGATCTCGGCAGATCCAATCCATGCGCCGCTGGCCCAGCGCGTCCCGGCAGTGATGGCCGCGGTGCGGCGTCATCAGGATCGCACCGGCAAGGCGGTGATGGTCGCTTTCAACATCAGTGCCGAGACCGAGCAGATGCGCCGCCATGCCGAGCTGGTCGAGCGCGAGGGCGGCACCTGCGTCATGGTCAGCCTGAACTGGTGCGGCTTTTCGGCGGTCGAGACCTTGCGCCGCTCGACCAGCCTTGCCTTGCACGGCCATCGCAACGGCTTCGGCGCGCTCTCGCGTCATCCTTTGCTCGGCATCGGCTTCCAAGCCTATCAGACCCTGTGGCGGCTCGCCGGCGTCGACCACATGCATGTGCATGGATTGCAGGGCAAGTTCGCGCAAGAGGATGAGGAGGTCGTGACTTCGGCCAAGGACTGCGTGACGCCGCTGACGGATGGCATCGATGACCGCGTGCTGCCGGCCTTCTCCTCCGGACAATGGGCCGGCACGGCGCAGCCGACCTGGGATGCGATCGGACAGGACGACCTGCTGTTCATGGCCGGCGGCGGCATCCTTGCCCATCCCGGCGGCCCTGCGGCTGGCGTCGCCAGTATCCGCCAGGCCTGGCAGGCTGTCGCGGCTGGCGTGCCGCTGAACGCGGCGGCGAAGGAGCACGAAGAACTCGCGCAGGCGCTCGCCTTCTTCGGCAAGGGCAGCGGCTGAGCATGGCAGGCGAAGCGCCCCGCTACGGCTGGTATGGCGACGACTTCACCGGCGCCACCGACACGCTCGCGACATTGGCGGAAGCCGGCCAGCGCGCTCTGCTCTTCCTCCGCATCCCGACATCCCAGCAACTTGCCAGCGCCGGCCCACTCGATGCCGTCGGCATCGCCGGCGCGACGAGGGCGATGGCGCCTGAGGCGATGGCGCGGGAACTGGACGAGGCCGGGCGCTTCTTCGCCCTCCTTGGGGTCAGCCTGCTGCACTACAAATGCTGCTCGACTTTCGACAGCGCTCCCGAGGTTGGCAGCCTCGGCGCCGCGGCACTCGCCTTGCGGCCGCACTTCCCCAATCCGCTGCTGCCGGTTATCGGAGGGCAGCCCAATCTCGGGCGCTACTGCCTGTTCGGCAACCTCTTCGCCGCCGCGGGAGCCGGCGGCACGGTCCACCGCATCGATCGCCATCCGACGATGAGCGTCCATCCGGTGACGCCAATGGGTGAGGCTGATCTGCGGCGGCACCTCGCGGCGCAGGGACTGGAGCGGGTCGGCCTCGTCGACTATCGCAGCCACGAGGGTGAGGGAGCCGGACAGGCTCTCGATGCCGCACTGGCGTCTCGCCCCGAGGCGGTGCTCTTCGACGTCTCTCGCGCTGCCGATCTCGTCGCGATCGGTGCCCTGCTGCGCGAGCGCATGAGCGCGCGTCCGATGTTCGCGATCGGCGCAAGCTCGGTGGCGCAGGCATTCGCCGGCTTCCCACGCTCTGGGCAACCCGAGATGCCGAGGCTCGCGCGCCCCATCTCCGGCGGCAACCTGCTCGCTCTTGTGGGCAGCCTGTCGCCGGTGACCCGCGCCCAGGTGGAGCTCGCAGAGGGCTATGACGGTGTCGCGATCGATCCAGCGCGCCTGACCAGCGAACCCGCTTACCTCGAAGCATTACGCGCCGAGACGCTGGCGCGTCTTGCCGAGCGCAACGTCATGCTGATCACCGACAAGCCCGCCGGGGCGCCGCTCGATACGAGCAAGGTCGCCGCCGCGACCGGGGTACTGCTGCGCGCCGTCATGAACGAGGCGAAAATCGCACGGCTGGTGGTTGCCGGCGGCGACACCTCGACATCCGCGATCCGCTCGCTCGACCTCTGGGGCCTGTCCTATCGCTCGCCTTGCACGCCGGGCGCGCCGCTGTGCCGCGCCCATAGCGACGATTCCCGGCTCGACGGCCTCGATATCGTGCTGAAGGGCGGCCAGATGGGCACGCCCGACTTCTTCAACCGCGTCGCGGAGACGAACTGAGCCGCTCTCGCCCTACGGGCAGACGTAGCCGCCCTGGTTGTCGGGCACGCAGCGCGAGCCGTTCGGCAGGGTGAGGGCGCCGGAGCGGTCGCGCCGGACATAGGCGCCATTGGGCAGGGCGAAGCCGCCGCTCGGATCGGTCTGGACGCGCGTGCCATCGGGCAATTGCAGGCCGCCGGCGCCGTCGCTGACGATCCGCTTCGTCATCACGGTGGGGGCAGGCGAGAGGCCGGGAGGCGGGGCGCCAAAGCGCTGAGGCTGCGAGCAACCAGCAGCGATGCCGGCGAGACCGAGAGCCCCGGCCACGAAAAACGCGCGTTTCATACCAATTCGCCTCCTCAATATGCCTTCATCAAATCCGCAGTCTCCAGCAAGGCCGGGCCACGGTCCAGCTCGCCGCCGCGCGGGCGCGCGGCGGCAGGATCGACCAGTGATTGTGCCGCTTTCATGACGAGGGGCTCGAACGCCAACGCATGACCGGAAGGATTGCCTAGCACCATGCACATCCGCGAAAGTCCCATCCGGGACGGAAACGCCGGAGAACGAACGCGCATGGCCGACTGGACAAAGGGGCGCAGCGAGGCGCAGGCGATCGCCGAACCCTGGACACGGCAGGGTGGGCCGGGCGGCGCCATCGTACTGTTCGACCGCGACGGCGTTCGCGAGAGCGCGAGCGGCGGCTTCGCCGTGATCGAGCATCGTCTGCCCTTCACCGCCGACACGCAGAACCGCCTGGCCTCGATCAGCAAGCACATCTGCGCTGCCCTGCTGCTGCGCGAGGATGTGCCGCTGGAGGCAACGCTCGGCAGCTTCATCCCCGAGCTGCCGGACACGCTGGGTGCAGTGCCGCTCGGCCGGGCGCTCGACATGACCGGTGCGCTGCCCGACATGATGGAAGCGCTCTGGCAGCAGGGCACGCCGTTCACCGCGAGCCTCTCTGCCAGCGAGGTCTTTGCCGCCGCCTGTCGCCTGCCGAGCCTCAATGCCGAGCTCGGCAGCGAAATGGCCTATTCCAACACCGGCTGGCGGCTGGCGCAGGTGATCCTCGAGCGCCGAACCGGCAGGAGCGCGGCACAACTGGTCGAGGAGCTGATGGCACCGGCCGGCCTGCCGATCCGCTTCGTCTCCGACGAGAGCGAGGTCGTCCCCGGGCTCGCGACGGGCTACTGGCATGATGGGCAAGGCTGGCGGCGCGGCTTCTACGGCTTCAACTTCTCGGCTTCGGGCGGCATGGCCGGCAGTGCGGCCGGCCTGGCGCGCTGGGCGGCAGGCCTGATCGCCGGGCGCGAACCCTATGCAGCGCTGCTCGACCGGCTCGCGTCACCGCGCCAGTTCGCCGATGGCAGCGAGAGCCTCTACCGGCTCGGGCTTGTCGCGACCCAACTTGGCGGTACACGGGTCATCGGCCATGGCGGCTCGCTCACCGGCTATCGCAATCATATGCTGATGGCGCCGGAGCAGGGCGTCGGCGTCGTCGTGCTGACCAATCGCGAGGAAGATGCGCTCTGGCCGGCGCTGCGCGTGCTGGCGGCGCTGACTGGCGAGCCCCTGCCGGGGAATCCCGAGCGTGTTCCGAACGGACTCTACGCCACCGCGGACGGGCCGTTCTGGGCCGAATTCGCCGGCGGCGCGATCAGCTTCATGGGCGGCTATGAGAAGCTCGTCTCGGATAATGAAGGCGGGATGCGCAGCCTGCCGGCCTATCTCGATATCAGGCTGAAAGAAGAAGCCGCAGGCGCGCTGACAGGCAGGATTGGTGGCGTATCACGCCGGCTTCTGCCGGTGCCGGCCGAGACGACACTCGACGAGCGCCTCGTCGGGCGCTGGCGCGATGCACGGCTCGGCGTCGAGATCACCATCCGCGCGGATGGCACGGCATCCTGGCCCTGGGCCGGTAAGATCGGCCGCGAAACACGTCTGACGCCGCTGCCCGGCGGACGGGCCCTGGCCGACCTCGCGCATGGCCCGTGGCGGCATCGGCCTTGCCTCTGGCTGCAGCCGGACGGAAGCTTGCGCCTTGCCGGTCATCGTTCGCGCATCCTGCATTTCCAACGCATCGAAGGAGGCCAGTCATGACCCGTTCCCGTCTCGTCGCCGCGCTGTTCGGCACGACCGCGCTGCTGATCGCGGCCGGCGCACAGGCGCAACCTGCACCGAAGAACGTCCTGCGGGTCGCGCCGCATGCCGATCTCAAGACGCTCGATCCCGTCGCCGCTTCGATCGTGATCACCCGCATGCACGGGCTGATGATCTATGAGACCCTGTTCGCCTGGGACGCCAATCTCCAGCCCAAGCCCCAGATGGTCGAGAGCTTCTCGACCTCGGACGACAAGCTGAGCTGGACCTTCACGCTGCGGCCGGGCCTGAAGTTCCATGACGGCCAGCCGGTGACGACGCGCGACGTGATCGCCTCGCTGGCGCGCTGGATGAAGCGCGACACGATCGGCGGCAAGCTCGGCGAATACACCGACGGCATGGAGGCGAAGGACGACAAGACCTTCGTGCTCAAGCTGAAAAAGCCGATGGCTCTGGTGCCGTTCGCGCTCGGCTCGGCCGTCGGCCAGATTCCGGTGATCATGCGCGAGGCCGATGCTGCGACCGATCCGTTGAAGCCGGTGACCGAGACGATCGGCTCCGGCCCGTTCAGGTTCAATCGCGCCGAATGGCGCAGCGGCGCCAAGGTCGTCTACGACAAGAACCCCGATTACGTGCCGCGCTCCGAGCCGGCCGATGGGCTCGCCGGCGGGCGCGTCGTCAAGGTCGACCGGGTCGAATGGCTGATCATGCCGGATGCGGCGACAGCGGCAGCCGCCTTGCAGACCGGCGAGATCGACATCTGGGAGCAGCCGAGCCAGGACCTGATCCCCGTGGTCGCAGCGGCGAAGGACGTCAAGGTCGAGCGCTATTCCAACCTCGCCAACCAGGTGATGCTGCGGCCAAACAGCCTGCACCCGCCGTTCAACAATCCGAAGGCGCGCCTCGCCCTCGCCTACGCCACCGACCAGGCCGAATTCCTCGCCGGCGGCTTCGGCGACGAGGAATGGTGGAAGCGCTGCGCCGCCTATTTCATCTGCGGTGCGCCCAACGGCACGCAGGCCGGGACGGAAGGCTATGCCAAGCCCGATCTGGAAAAGGCCAAGCAGTTGCTCGCGGAAGCCGGCTACAAGGGCGAGAAGCTGGTGCTGACGACCAGCAACGACATCGCCGCGATCGGCCGAATGGCCGAGGTCGCCGCCGCCCAGCTCAAGAAGGTCGGCGTCGCCGTCGACGTCCAGTTCTCCGACTGGGGCACCGTCACCACCCGCCAGCAGAACAAGAGCCCGCCGGACCAGGGCGGCTGGAACCTGTTCGTCACCTATGCCTCGGGCGCGACCATGCAGTCGCCGATGACCAATATCGGCACCAACATGGCCTGCGAGAAGGCCTGGGCCGGCTGGCCCTGCGACGCGGAGGCGGAGAAGCTGCGCGGCGCCGTCGTCGATGCGCCCGACGACGCCGCGCGCAAGGCGGCGGTCGAAGCCCTGCACAAGCGGCTCGCCGAGATGCAGCCCTATCGCGTGCTCGGCCAGTTCGACCAGCCCTATGCCCGGCGCGCGACTGTCTCGGGCGTGCTCGCCGCGCCGGTGATGCTGTTCTGGAACATCGAGAAGAAGTGACGCAAGCGCAGCGTTAACCGGTTCCTGACCGATTGCGGACGAGACTTAGGAGAACGATTCGCCTTCTAGTCTCGTGAGAGCGTAATGGGTCAGGTCTCGATGGGTCAGGTCTTGCAGTTCCGGTTGAAGCCGCCGGTCGCCGAGCGTGACGGCGATGCGCTCGATTTGATGTCGGCGATCGACTTCGCCTTGCGCGACCTCGCCGACATCACCCCGCACATCCTGCACGAGCCCAGCCGGGAGCAGGCGCGGCAATGCCGGGAGATGCTGCAAGACGCCTTCGACGCGGCGCTGCGGGCCGGCTGAGTTCGGCGGGCATCGTCCCGAACACGAGAGATATCGCGCATGCAGCCAGCCTGGGCGATCGGCCTGATGACCGGAACGGTCCTCGACGGCAATATCGACATCGCTGCCATCCGGACTGACGGCACGACGGTCGCCGAATTCGGGCCGTGGCGGCTCGCGCCCTATCGCCAGGAGGTGCGCGATCTGCTGGCGGAAGCCGTGCAGGCAGCGCTCATCTGGCGTTTCGAGGGGCCGGAGCCTGCGGTCTTCGCGCAGGCCGAGCGTGCCCTGACGCTGGCGCAGGGCGAGGCCGTCGCCGAGTTTCTGGCGACCGAGGGCATCGCTGCGAGCGAGGTCGCAGCCATCGGCTTCCACGGTCAGACCGTACTGCACCGCGCCCCGACCAAGGAGCGCAAGGGCGATACCCGCCAGCTCGGCGATGGCGAGCTGATGGCCGGAAAGCTCGGCATCGATGTCGTCTATGATTTTCGCACCGCCGATGTCCGCGCCGGCGGCCAGGGAGCCCCGCTCGTCGCGAGCTATCATGCTGCGCTGATGCGCAGCCTCGGCGCCGGGCAGGAGACCGCGGTGCTTAATCTCGGCGGCGTCGGCAATCTCAGCGCCTTCGCCGATGCCGAACGCGTGCTCGCCTTCGACACCGGCCCGGGCAATGCGCCGCTCAACGACTGGATCAAGCAGCACGAAAAGGGCGAGATGGACCGCGACGGCGCCTTCTCGCTCGCCGGTACTGTCGATGAAGCCCGGCTCGCGCGCCTGCTGGAGCACCCCTATCTGTTCGCGCCCTATCCGAAATCGCTCGACCGCTATGATTTCACCGCCGCCATGGCCGATGGGCTTTCCTTCGAGGACGGGGCGGCGACGCTGACCGCCTTTACCGCCGGCGCGGTCGGGCGCGGGCTCGACTTGCTCCCGGTCAGGCCGGAAAGGCTGATCGTCTGCGGCGGCGGGCGGCGCAACCCCGCGATCATGACAGCGCTCAATGCCCGCACCGGCACCGACGCCGTTCCGGCCGAGGCGGTCGGCTGGCGCGGCGATGCGATCGAGGCGGAGTGCTTCGCTTTTCTCGCCATGCGCCGCAAGGCTGGCCTGCCGATCTCCTTCCCGCTGACCACCGGCGTCGAGGAGCCGATGACGGGCGGGCGGATCGCGCTTGGGCGTTGACGGGCGCCGTCCGGTTCGCTGCTGGCAAAGGCGCTGGCGCAGGCCGGCCTCAGGAATGGCCGCCGGCCCGCGTCGATCATCGAAACAAACACGCGCCCCAAGCCCGGTCCCTTACGGAAGCGGGCATCCCACCGACCCTATGCGCGTGGTCTGGCTCGCTGCGCCGTCAGGCGGCGCAGCAGGCGTGAGCCTTCGGCTTGTCCTCGTATTCGTCGTGGCGTTTGATGAAGCTCAGCGTCGAACTCTCGTTGCGGCCCTTCGGGGCGCGGTCGAGGATCATCAGCGTCGCCAGCATCTCCTCGCTGCCGCGGGCGTAGCCCGAATAGGTGTGGAAGACCTCGCCGTTCTCGTCGCGGATGAAGGAGCTCAGCCCGGGCAATTCGTCATGGGCCTGCTCCGACGGCGTGCGGGTGAAGTTGTAGAGAACCGCGCCCTGGGCCAGCTCCTCCTTGGTGAAGGAGGCCTGATAGTCGAAGTTGAACGCGCTGCCGAAGGACGAGACCCAGGGCACGGTCCAGCCCATCCGCGCCTTGTAGGCCTCGATCTTGTCGAGCGGTGCACGCGAGACCATCACCAGCGTGACGTCGTGATTGTTGAGATGCGCCAGCGTGCCGTCGAAATGGTCGGCCATGAAGGAACAGCCAGGGCAGCCGGCATCCCAGTCCGGTCCGAACATGAAATGATAGACCACCAGCTGGCTTCGGCCGTCGAACAGCTCGGCCAGCGTCTTCTTTCCTGCAGGCGTATCGAAGGCGTAGTCCTCATCGACCTTGACCCAAGGCAGAGCCAGCCGCTCGGCATTGATCTCATCGCGAAGCCGGGTGAACTCCTTCTCGCGGGCGAGCAGGGTCTTGCGCGCATCCAGCCATTGCGAACGGGAAACCACCTGATGCTCCATCATCGCCTCCTTGCAGCATCCAGCCCCACAGCCTAAGCTCGATGCGTTGATATCAACATATCTGAACGATGTCAAAATCACTGGAAGCACCGCTCGAATCCCTCCTTCCCTTCGCCACGACGCTGCATGTGCGCGACCATTGTCTGTGCCTGCACGTCCAGCGCGCGGCGCGCTCGCTGGCGCGATTGTTCGATGAAGCGCTGCGCCCGGTCGACCTGACCAATCAGCAATTCTCTCTCCTGATGTCGCTGAACCGGCCGGAGCCGCCGCCGCTCGGCCCGGTCGCGACTCTGCTCGGCATGGACCGGACGACGCTGACCGCGGCGCTGAAACCGCTGGAGCGCCGTGGCCTTGTCGTCGTGACTACGGGCGAGAAGGACCGTCGAAGCCGGCTCCTGGCAATTACGCCGGAGGGAATTGCTCTCCTCGCCAGGGCCATGCCGATCTGGCAGCGCACGCATGACGAGGTCGATGCCCGCCTCACCGACATCGAACCGGTTCAACTGAGGCAGGCGCTCCAGGCCGTGTCATAGCCGCGCCACATCGCCCCGGCCCATTGGCCATCGCATCCACAAAGACGGTGCCGACAAAAGGAGCACAACATGCCCCAGATGATCTTCGTCAACCTGCCGGTGAAGGATCTCAAGAAATCGATGGCCTTCTTCGAGGCGCTCGGCTTTTCCTTCAACCCGCAATTCACCGATGACACCGCCGCCTGCATGGTGATCAGCGACACGATCTTCGCGATGCTGCTGACGCATGAGAAATTCGCCGGCTTCTCGCCAAAGCCGATCGCCGACACCAGCCAGTCGCTCGAAGTCCTGACCGCGCTCTCGCGCGACAGCCGCGAGGCTGTCGATGCGATCGTCTCAGCCGCGCTCGCCGCCGGCGGCACGACCTATAGCGAGCCGAAGGATTACGGCTTCATGTATGCCCACGGCTTCCAGGATCTCGACGGCCATGTCTGGGAGGTCATGTGGATGGATGAGAGCGCGACGCAGTCGTAGCCCAGGCCGAGCGATAGAAGTCCAAAAATCGGGGGCGCGGCATTGCTGCCGCGCCCCTTTCGCGCTTGTGAGCCGGGAGGAGGGGGCTCAGCCGCGCTTGGGGGGAGACGCTGGCCAGCTCTTGATCAGCGTGTCGTAGTCGATCGTCTCGCCCTTCGGCTTCTCATTGGCGAGCTTGCGCTGCGGCGCCAGCGTGCCGGCCTTCTCAGCCTTGGCGAACCACTCTTCCGCCGTGGTGCGTGGGTTGAGCTTCGGTCCGCAATCGCCTTGCACGCCGGAGCGCTCCAGGCGTTCCATCACCGAGTCCTGCGCCGCGGCGAGCGCATCCATCGCCGCCTGCGGCGTCTTGGCGCCGGAGGAGGCGTCGCCGATGTTCTGCCACCAGAGCTGGGCGAGGCGCGGATAGTCCGGGACGTTGTTGCCGGTCGGGGTCCACTGCACGCGCGCCGGCGAACGATAGAACTCGATCAGCCCGCCGAGCTGCGGGGCGCGCTCGGTGAAGCTCTTGTCCCAGATGTCGCTCTCGCGGATGAAGGTCAGGCCGACATGGCTCTTCTTCAGGCTGACCGTCTTGGAGACGATGAACTGGAGGTAGAGCCAGGCCGCCTTGCGGCGCTCGACCGGGGTCGAGTTCAGCAGGGTCGCCGATCCCGCGTCCTGGTAGCCGAGCTTCATGCCGTCCTTCCAGTAGGCGCCTTTGGGCGAGGGCGCCATCCGCCATTTCGGCTTGCCGTCAGCGCTCATCACCGGCAGGCCGGGCTTGACCATGTCGGCGGTGAAGGCGGTGTACCAGAAGATCTGCTGGGCGATGGAGCCTTGCGCCGGCACCGGGCCCGACTCGCCGAAGGTCATGCCCTGGGCCTGCGGCGGGGCATATTTCTTCAGCCAGTCGACATATTTGGTGATCGAGTAGACCGCTGCCGGGCCGTTGGTGTCGCCGCCGCGCTCGACCGCGGAGCCGACCGGGCGGCAGCCTTCCATGCGGATGCCCCATTCGTCGACCGGCAGGCCGTTCGGGATGCCCTTGTCGCCATTGCCCGCCATGGAGAGCCAAGCGTCGGTGAAGCGCCAGCCGAGCGAGGGGTCCTTCTTGCCATAGTCCATATGGCCGAAGACCTTGGTGCCGTCGATTTCCTTGACGTCGTTGGTGAAGAACTCGGCGATGTCCTCATAGGCCGACCAGTTCACGGGGACGCCGAGATCGTAGCCGTATTTGGCCTTGAACTTCTCCTTGAGGTCGGCGCGCTGGAACCAGTCGTAGCGGAACCAATAGAGGTTCGCGAACTGCTGCACCGGCAGCTGGTAGAGCTTGCCGTCCGGCCCGGTGCCGAAGGACTTGCCGATGAAGTCGTCGATATCGAGCTGCGGATTGGTGACGTCCTTGCCCGGCCCGGCCATCCAGTCGGTCAGATTGGTCGCCTGCTTGTAGCGGAAATGTGTGCCGATCAGGTCGGAATCGTTGATCCAGCCATCATAGATGTTCTTGCCGGATTGCATCTGCGTCTGGATCTTCTCGACCACATCGCCTTCCTGGATCAGGTCGTGCGTCAGCTTGATGCCGGTGATCTCGCTGAAGGCCTTGGCCAGGGTCTTGGCCTCGTATTCATGCGTGGTGATCGTCTCCGAGACGATGTTGATCTCCATGCCGGCGAAGGGCTTCGCCGCATTGATGAACCATTCCATCTCCTTCATCTGCTCGTCCTTGGAGAGCGTCGAGGGCTGGAATTCGCTGTCGATCCATTTGCGCGCTTCCTCGGGGCCGGCGAGGGCCGGCCCGGCGGCGAGCGTCAGCGCGAACAGGCTGGCGCCGGAAAGGCTGGTAAGGGTCTTGCTGAGCGTCGTCATCGTTGTCCTCCGACGTTTCCCTTGGGGTGCCGCCCGTTCTTCCGGGCCGGTCGTTTCTTGTTGTTGGGCCCCGGCCCTCTAGACGAAGCGGAACACCGCCGCGGCATAGAGGAGCGCGAGGCCGGAAGCCCACCACAGCGGCTGGCCGACGATCCCGAGCCAGGCGAGGTGAATGAAGGCGCTGCCGAGCAGCGAGATGAAGAGCCGGTCGCCGCGCGTGGTGGCGATCCCCAGCACGCCGACCCGCTCGGTCTCGGGCCGGAACACCGCGAGCAGGGTCAGGATCAGGAGCAGGCTGGCGATGCCGGCGAAGAAGACGCCGGTCTGCCAGGTCCAGGCCATCCAGTTAAGTTCCATCACACCCTCCCCAGGGCGAAGCCCTTGGCGATGTAGTTGCGGACGAACCAGATCACGAGCGCGCCTGGGATCAGCGTCAGCACGCCGGCTGCCGCGAGCACGCCCCAGTCCATACCTGCGGCCGAGACGGTTCTGGTCATGGTCGCGGCGATCGGCTTGGCGCTGACGCTGGTCAGCGTGCGCGCCAGCAGGAGTTCGACCCAGGAGAACATGAAGCAGAAGAAGGCGGCGACGCCGATGCCCGAGGCGATCAGCGGCATGAAGATCTTCACGAAGAAGCGCGGGAAGGAATAGCCGTCGATCGCCGCGGTCTCGTCGATCTCGCGCGGCACGCCGGACATGAAGCCTTCGAGGATCCAGACTGCCAGCGGCACATTGAACAGGCAGTGCGCCAGCGCCACCGCGAGCGGGGTGTCGAATAGTCCGATCGCCGAATAGAGGTTGAAGAAGGGCAGGGCGAACACCGCCGGCGGCGCCATGCGGTTCGAGAGCAGCCAGAAGAACAGGTGCTTGTCGCCGAGGAAGCGGTAGCGCGAGAAGGCATAGGCGGCCGGCAGCGCGAAGGCGAGCGAGAGCAGCGTGTTCAGCGCCACATATTGCAGCGAGTTGATGTAGCCGTTGTACCAGCTCGGGTCGGTGAAGATCTTGGCGTAGTTGTCGAAGGTGAAGGTCCGCGGCCAGAGCGTCAGCGCGTTGGTGATCTCGGTGTTGGTCTTGAAGCTCATGTTGACGAGCCAGTAGATCGGCAGCATCAGCGCAATGAGGTAGAGACCAAGGATCAATCGGCCGCCGCGCATCAGCCCCTCCCCGCGTCGGCGTCGGCCCGCGCATCGGCGGTGGTCATCACCGTGTAGAACACCCAGCAGACCGCGAGGATGATCAGGTTATAGACGATCGAGAGCGCCGCCGCCTTGCCGAGGTCGAACTGGCCCAGCGCGAGCTTCACCAGCTCGATCGAGAGGAAGGTGGTCGAATTGCCGGGGCCGCCGCCGGTGACGACGAAGGGCTCGGTGTAGATCATGAACGAGTCCATGAAGCGCAGCAGGACGGCGATCAAAAGCACGCGGTTCATCTTCGGCAATTGGATGGTGCGGAACACGGCCCAGCGCGAGGCACCGTCGATCCGCGCCGCCTGATAATAGGCGTCGGGGATCGACTTCAGCCCGGCATAGCAGAGCAGCGCGACCAGCGAGGTCCAGTGCCAGACATCCATCACGATGATGGTGAACCAGGCCGCGACCGGGTCGGAGACGTAGTTATAGCGGATGCCGAGGCCGTTGATCGCGGCGCCGAACAAGCCGATGTCGCCGCGCGCGAAGATCTGCCAGATCGTGCCGACCACGTTCCACGGGATCAGCAGCGGCAGCGCCATCAGGACGAGGGTGGCCGAAACCGTCCAGCCCTGGCGCGGCATCGAGAGCGCAACCAGGATGCCGAGCGGGATCTCGATGGCGAGGATGATCGCGGAGAAGGCGAGGTTGCGCCAGAGCGAGTCGAAGAAGCGCGAGCCGAGATCGCTCCTGGGGTCGAGCAGTTCGGCGAACCAGCCGACGCCATTCCAGAAGAACTGGTTGTTGCCGAAGGAATCCTGGACGGAGTAGTTCACCACCGTCATCAGCGGGATCACTGCCGAGAAGGCAACGATCAGCAGCACCGGCAGGACGAGCAGCCAGGCCTTCTGGTTGACCGGCTTCATGGCTGGCCTCCCGGCAGCGCTTCGCCCTTCACAAGATGGCCGTCGCTGTAGATGTGAATCTGGCCCGGCTGCAGCGCGAGCGCGGCCTGGTCGCCGTCGAAGCTTGCGCCCTCAGGCACGCTCGCGGCGAGCTTGAGGCCATCGAGCTCGACTCGGGCGATGCGGGCGCGGCCGATATCGTCGATCCTGGCGATCCTGACCGGCAGGCCGGCTCCAACAGGGGCGAGCGTCGCGTATTCCGGCCGGATGCCTAGCTCGACCTTGCCGCCGAGCGCCGGATAGTGCCTCGCCAACGCGATCTGCTGTCCGGCGAGACTCGCTTGCGCGCCATCGACCTTGCAGGGCAGCACGTTCATCCCAGGCGAGCCGATGAAATGACCGACGAAGGTGTGCGCCGGGTGCTGGAACAACTCCTCGGGCGTGCCGGTCTGCACGACGCCGCCATCATGCATCACCACCACCGTGTCGGCGAAGGTCAGCGCCTCCGTCTGGTCGTGGGTGACGTAGATCATGGTGAGATCGAGCTTGCGGTGCAGCTCCTTCAGCATCGAGCGCAACTGCCATTTCAGATGCGGGTCGATGACGGTCAGCGGCTCGTCGAACAGGATCGCAGCGACGTCGGGCCGCACCAGCCCGCGCCCGAGCGAGATCTTCTGCTTGGCATCGGCCCCGAGCCGGCTCGCCTTGCGGTCGAGCGCCGAGGTGAGGTCGAGCAGGCCGGCGATCTCGGCGACGCGGGTGTCGATCTGCGCCTTCGGGACACCGCGGTTCTTCAGGGGGAAGGCGAGGTTCTCGCGCACCGTCATCGTGTCGTAGACGACCGGGAACTGGAAGACCTGGGCGATGTTGCGCGCCTCTGTCGGCAACTGCGTCACGTCCTTGTCGTCGAACAGGATGCGCCCGCGCGTCGGCACGACGAGGCCGGAGATGATGTTGAGCAGCGTGGTCTTGCCGCAGCCGGAAGGGCCGAGCAGGGCATAGGCGCCGCCCTGGCGCCAGACATGGTCGACCTCGCGCAGGGCATAGTCCTGCGGCCCCTGCGGATCGGGCTTGTAGGAATGGGCCAGCTTGTCGAGCGTGATCCTGGCCATCTCACGCTGCCTTTGCCGGGGCTGCCGCCGCGAGCCCGCCCGCGGCATCGAACAGGAAGATGCGGGCGGGATCGAGCCAGGCGGTCACGGCCGCACCGGGCTCCAGGCGGCGCACGCCCGGCACCAGCGCGACCAGGCGATGCTCGCCGACATCGAGATGGACATAGGATTCCGAGCCGGTGATCTCGGAGACGGAGACATTCGCCTGCAATGCGATTGCGGGGGGCGGCAGCGCGTCGAGCGCGAGATGATGGGCGCGGAAGCCGATCGTATAGGCGCCATCAGGCACGCCGGCGAAGGCCCCGGTCGCGGGGATGCTCTGGCCGGTCGAGAGCCTGACCTCCCCGCCCTGCCTGGTCCCGGAAAGCGTGTTGAGCGGCGGGTCGGAGAAGACCTGCGCGGTGACGAGGTCGTCGGGCTGGCGGTAGACTTGGGCAGTCGGCCCGAACTGCGTCACGCGTCCCTGGAACAGGGTCGCGGTATTGCCGCCGAGCAGCAGCGCCTCGCTCGGCTCGGTGGTGGCGTAGACGAAGATCGCGCCGGATTCGGCGAAGATGCGCGGCAATTCCTCGCGCAGTTCCTCGCGTAATTTGTAGTCGAGATTGGCGAGCGGCTCGTCGAGCAGCACGAGTTCGGCCCGCTTCACCAAAGCGCGGGCGATTGCGGTGCGCTGCTGCTGGCCGCCGGAGAGTTCGAGCGGCTTGCGCTGGAGATAAGGTTCCAGCCGCAGCAGCGCGGCGGCGCTCTTCACCCGCGTCTCGATCTCACTGCCGGAGAGGCCGGCGACCCGCAGCGGCGAGGCGATGTTCTCGTAGACCGACAAGGCGGGGTAGTTGATGAACTGCTGGTAGACCATCGCGACATTGCGCTTCTGCACCGGCAGCCCGGTGACGTCGCGGCCCTCGACCATGACCTTGCCGCTGCTGGGCGCATCGAGCCCGGCCATCAGGCGCATCAGCGAGGTCTTGCCGGCGAGCGTCGCGCCGAGCAGCACGTTGAGCGATCCCTTCTCCAGCGTCAGCGAGATGTCGGCGAGCAGGGTCTGCGCGCCGCGCGTCAGGCCGATACTGTCCAGCGTCAGGCTCATCCGCGCGCCTCCATCCGGGCGGAAGCGGGTGGCGCGGCCTTGGCCGCCATATAGTCGTCGAGCGCCCGGCACTGCTCAGGCGAGAAGCGCAGGCCGAGTTTGCTGCGCCGGAACAGCACGTCCTCGGCACTCACCGCCCATTCCTGGTTCATCAGCCAGGCGACCTCGCGCTCGGTGAGATCCGCACCGAAGACCCGGCCGAGATCGGCCATCGCCTTGGCGCCTTCGAGCAGGGTTTCCGCGCGGGTGCCATAGGCGCGGGCGAGCCGGCACGCCAGCTTGCGGTCGAGCCAGGGGCGGGGGGCACAGATGCGCTCGACCAGCCCCTCGAAACCCTCGACCGGGAAATCGCCGCCCGGCAGATGCGCTGTGGCGGTCCATGCCGGCGCGCGCAGGGCGGGCACGGCAGCGGAGAGCTTCTCGACCGCCGCTTCCGCCAACCGTCGCGCGGTGGTGATCTTGCCGCCGAAGACCGAGAGCAGCGGCGCCGAGCCGGCTGGCTCATCGAGCGTCAGCACATAGTCCCGCGTCGCTTCCTGCGCCTTGCTGGCGCCGTCGTCATAGAGCGGGCGCACGCCGGAATAGGTCCAGACCACGTCCTCGCGCTTGATCGGCTTGCGGAAATACTCGCTCGCCGCGGCACAGAGATAGGCGATCTCGTCCTCGCTGGCGGCGACCTTGGCTGGGTCGCCGTCATAATCCTTGTCGGTCGTGCCGATCAGGGTGAGGTCGCCCTCATAGGGGATGGCGAAGATGATGCGGCCATCGGCGTTCTGGAAGATGTAGCAGCGCTCGTGCTCGAACAGGCGCGGCACCACGATATGGCTGCCCTGGACGAGGCGCACCGAAGCCGGGCGGTTGCTGGCGACGATGCCGTTCAGCACGTCTGCGACCCAGGGGCCGGCCGCATTGACGAGGACGCGTGCGCTGGTTTCGGCCCGCGTTCCGTCGGCAGCTTCGGTCGATACCACCCAGAGATCGCCCTGGCGTCGGGCGCCGATGACCTTGGTCCGTGGCAGGATATTGGCGCCATGCTCGGCCGCGTCGCGAGCATTGAGCGCGACGAGGCGGGCATCCTCGACCCAGCAATCGGAATATTCGAAGGCGCGGTCGAAGCGCGGTTGGAGCGGCTCACCGGCAGCGTCGCGCTTGAGGTCGAGCGAGCGCGTCGCCGGCAAGAGCTTACGGCCGCCGAGATGGTCGTAAAGGAACAAGCCGAGCCGCAGCATCCACCAGGGCCTGAGGCCGGCATGATGCGGCAGCACGAAGCGCAGGGGGCGGATGATGTGCGGCGCGGCGCGCCACATCACCTCGCGCTCGGTCAGCGCCTCGCGCACCAGCCGGAATTCGTAGTGCTCGAGATAGCGCAGCCCGCCATGGATCAGCTTGGTCGAGGCCGAGGAGGTCGCGCTGGCGAGATCCGACTGCTCGAACAGCACGACCGAGGCCCCGCGCCCGGCGGCATCGCGCGCAATGCCGCAGCCGTTCACGCCGCCGCCGATGATGGCGATGTCGAACACCGGAGCCGTCACACGCTTCCTCCCGCAGGCGGCCCTTTCGGTCGCCGCTTCAACGCACGGTAGAGCGTGACTTTTTTGCGCGCAACGGCAAAACGAAAGTCAAAGCGAAAATTCTAGCTTTCACTTTCCCGGTATGCAGCATGCCCGATCAGCGTTTCGGTTTCGACCAGCTTGATGCCCTCGCTGCGGCAGAGCTCGCGCAGCGGCGGTGGATCGAGGCGGTCTGTAACGAAGACGTCGACATCGCGCAGATGGCCGATCCGGACCGGGGCGGAGCGCTCGAACTTGGTGCTGTCGGCGACGAGCAGGCATTGCCGGGCGTTCTCGATGATCGCCTGGGAGACCCGGACCTCGCGATAGTCGAAATCGAGGAGCGCGCCCTCCTCGTCGATGGCGGAGGTGCCGATCACGGCGTAGTCGACCTTGAACTGACGGATCAGGTCAACGGCGGCGGCGCCGATCACGCCGCCATCGGAGCGCCGGACCGGCCCGCCGGCGACGATCACCTCGATATTCTCATGCGGGTAGAGCAGCGTCGCGACATGCAGGTTGTTGGTGATGACGAGCAGGCCGTGATGGTCGGTGAGCGCGCGCGCCACCTCCTCGGTGGTCGTGCCGATGTTGATGAAGAGCGAGGCGTCGTTCGGGATCAGCTCTGCCGCGGCCCGGCCAATCGCCGCCTTCTCGTCACGGGCGATGAAGCGACGGGCCTCATAGGCGAGGTTCTCGACGCCGGACGCGACCACCGCTCCGCCATGCACCCGCGACATGATGCGCTGGTCGCAGAGCTGGTTCAGGTCCTTTCGGATGGTCTGGGCGCTGACCTCGTAGCGCGCCGCCAGCTCCTCGACATTGACCCGTCCCTGCGCCCTGGCCAGCGCCACGATCTCGCGCTGGCGTGGCGTGATGCTCTCCATGTCCGGCTCCTCTTGACGTGGCGCCAAGCTGACCGTGCCGCCCGGCAGCGTCAACCTCGGTCTGTTCGGCGGCTAAGTACCTGCGGCACTGTGCCGTGCTGCCATGACGGCAAGGCATGTCAAATGACATGCGCGTTTGACAGGGACTGCGCTAGCGGTCGAACTGTATCGTCTTCAGCCCGACTCGAAAGCCTGCTTGTGCCGACACAGCTCAACAAGGATGCCCGTTTCCTGAGTGCCGTGCTGTCCGCGTCGGACGACTGCATCAAGGTCATCGGCCTCGACGGCACGCTCGAATTCATGAGCGAGGGCGGCCAGCGTGTCATGGAGGTGCAGGATTTCGAGAAGATTCGCGGCTGTCCCTGGACGCAGTTCTGGCAGGGAGACGGTCATGCCGAGGCTGAGGCGGCGCTCGCCGCGGCGCGGTCCGGCCGCAGCTACCGCTTCCAGGGCCCGGCCGATACTGCTGCCGGCAATCCGCGCTATTGGGACGTTCAGGTCTCGCCGATCGTCGGGCCGGACGGCAAGCCCGAAGCGATCCTCTCGGTCTCGCGCGACATCACCCAGATGCATGCCGGCGAGGAACGCTATCGCCTGCTGGCGGGCGAGTTGAACCACCGCATCAAGAACCTGCTCGCCATGGTCTCGGGGATCGTCAACCAGTCGCTGCGCGGCTCGGACGAACCACTCGACATGGTCAAGCGCCGTCTCTCCGACCGCTTGCAGGCGCTCGCGGCGGCGCAGGACGTGCTGATGATGGCGAGCCGACACGGCGCCGATCTCAAGCAACTGGTCGAGGTTGTGCTGTCGCCGCACCGCTCGGGCGAGCGCCTCGCAGTCGACGGGCCTTCGGTGACGCTCTCCTCGAAATGTGCGCTGGCGATGGCGCTCGCTCTGCACGAGCTCGGCACCAATGCGGTGAAATACGGTGCGCTCTCGCAGGAGGGCGGCCATGTCGACGTCTCCTGGAGCAACCAGGCCGGCGAGTTCCATTTCCACTGGCAGGAAAGCGGTGGGCCGCCGGTGACGGCGCCGCAGCGGCGCGGCTTCGGCTCGCAGATGATCGAGAAGGTGCTCGGCAGCTATCTCGGCGGCACGGCCAAACTCGATTTCGCTCCCGACGGCATCGTGCTCTCCCTTGACGCGCCGACCGCCGCGCTGGCGGAAGGCTAGCCGCCGGCAGCCGCCCCCTGTAAGGCGGCACGAAACCGGTTAGTCTTGCCGGCAGGTTCCGGCAGGAGGTCGACACGCTGATGCTGAGGAGGTCGCGCCGCGCCGCCATCCTCGTTGCGGGCCTTGTCGCGTTCGGGCTCGCCTGCGCCGCCTATTCGTTGAACCGGCGCAATCATGACGCGGCCGCGCTGGAGGAGGCCGGGCGGACCCTGCACCGCTTGATCTCGCAGCGGGTCGACCAGCATGATGCCCATCTGACCAGCCTGTCGGCGCTGGTGCAGGCGGCCGAGCCGGCCCCGGTCACGACGGTCGAACAGGTCGCGGCCAGCATCGTCCGTTTCTATCCGCGCATCGTCGGCATCGACGTGGTCGATCTTGCGCTCAGCCCGCCGCGTTCGCTGCTCGATGCCGCCGATCCCACTATTGTCGCGGAGGAAGCGCGGCAGGCCGTCGGGTCCAATCTGCGCACGCGCGCGCTCGACGGCGGCAAGCTCCTTCTGGTCAAGCGGGCGCTGACCGACGGCGTTGGCCATTATGCGCTCGCGCTCGTCATCGACATGGACCGGCTCTCGGCGAGCGATACGCCCCTGCCGGAAGGGGCAGCGGCTCATCTGCGGCTGATCGAGCCCGGCCAGGCGAACGATCCGCCTGCGAGCGCCTTCAGTGCCGAGATCGCCAGCCGGACCCAGCCCTTGCGCCTGACGCTGACGACGAGCGCGCCGGACTGGCCGCTGCCGCCGCTGGGTTTCGTGGCGCTGGCGGGGCTCCTTATCGCCCTCGCTACGTTTCTGGTCGATCGCCTGCTTGAAGCCCGCAGTGCTGCGAAGGAGGCGGCGCGCAAGGCGGTGCTGGCCGAGCAGGATGCTCGCCTCGCTCATGCCGGACGCGTCAACGCCATGGGCGAGCTCGCTTCCGGCATCGCCCACGAACTGACGCAGCCTCTCACCGCGATCCTCGGCCAGGCCCAGGCGGGCCGGCGCCTGTTGGCGCAGCCTGATGCAGACAAGGAGACATTGACGGGAGCCTTCGAGGCGATCGCGCGCAATGCCCGCCGCGCCGGCGACATTCTCGGGCGGCTGCGGGCTTGGATCAGCAAATCCGAGCCTGTGGTCGAAACGGTCGACCTGACCGAGCTTGCCGGCGAGGTCGTCCATCTTCTCGCGGCTAATGCGCAGAGCGCGGGCGCGACATTGCGGGTCGCTGGCGACGAGAGCCGGCCGCTGGTGCGGGCCGACCGCGTCCAACTCGAACAGGTCGTCTTCAACCTCGCGCGCAACGGGCTGGAGGCGGTCGAGCGCTGCGATGGCGAGCGTAGCGTGACGATCGAGGTCGGCACGCAGGGCGGCGATGCCGTGCTCGCGGTCCGCGACAGCGGTCCAGGCCTGTCGCCCGAAGCGCAGGCGCGCCTGTTCGAGCCGTTCTTCACCACCAAGCCGTCCGGGCTTGGCCTTGGTCTCGCCCTTTGCGTAAGGCTGGTCGAGCGCTTCGACGGCACGCTCGCCGCCGAGAACACGCCGAGTGGTGGCGCAGTCTTCAGCGTCCGCCTGCCGCGCATCGCCGACCAATCTCAGCGGGAGGCCGCCGAATGAGCCGGCAGCTCGTCCATCTGATCGACGACGATTGGGAGGTGCGCGAGGCGCTGAGCTTCCTGCTGCGTACCGTCGGGCTCGAGGTCCAGCCACATGCCGATGCTGTTGCCTTCCTGGAGGCGCTGCCTGGCTTGCGGCCGGGCTGCATCGTCACCGATATCCGCATGCCGCGCCTAACCGGGCTGAAGCTGCAGGAAAGGCTCGCAGCTGCACGCTGCCGCTGGCCGGTCGTGGTCATCACCGGCCATGGCGATGTCGAGGCCTGCCGCGCCGCCTTCCGCAACGGCGCCGCCGATTTCCTGACCAAGCCGGTCGACGAGCAGGTGCTGATCGACACTGTCCAGGCCGCGCTGGCGACGCTCGACGGCATGCTCGCCTCCGAGAGCGGCACGGCCTCGCTCAGAGAGCGGCTCGATCGGCTCTCCCAGCGCGAGGCCGAGATCCTCGCTCTGATCGCCGAGGGACGCTCGACCAAGGAGATCGCCCGCGTGCTCGCGATCTCGCCGCGTACCGTCGACACCCACCGCGCCCATATCGCCGAAAAGTTGGAGACGACCTCCGTCGCCGAGATGGTCAGGCTGCATCTCGTCGGCGCGGATCGGTAGAACTACGTAAGGTTCGCGCGGATCGCCCGGATGCACGCGGCAGGTCGGGTTCGGCATCATCCCCTCACACCATAACGGTGGTCACCAGAGGGATTGCCATGTCGTTTGCCCGTCTCGCCATCATGTCCGCCGCCATCGCCCTGCCGACGCTCGCCCAGGCCCAGGTCGCCCAGGTCCGTGCTCTGCCGACCGCGCTCGCCGTCGAGCTCGCCCAGGCCACCGTCGCCGCCTGCGCCGCCAAGAACTTCAACGTTGCCGCGACCGTCGTCGACCGCGGCGGCGTCGTGCTCGCCACCATCCGCGCCGATCGCGCCGGCCCGCACACCATCGACGCCAGCCGCGCCAAGGCCTTCACCTCGGTTTCGGCCAAGAACAACACTGGCGC
The DNA here is from genome assembly GCA_035998995.1 of Allobosea sp. GTDB lineage: Bacteria > Pseudomonadota > Alphaproteobacteria > Rhizobiales > Beijerinckiaceae > Allobosea. Next base: position 119,733 of record DASYHC010000107.1, on the reverse strand, counting down.
GATGGCTGAGGCTGCCGCCAATAATGCCGGCGCCCGCAACCTCGTCCATATCCAGGGCTTTCTGCTGCTCGGCGGTGGCGTGCCGGTGAAGGTCGGCGACGAGGTCATCGCTGCGGTCGGCGTCGGCGGCGCCCCGGGCGGCCATCTCGACGAGGAATGCGCGAATGCCGGCCTGCAGGCGATCTCCGCCAAGCTGAAGTGACCGGTCTTCAGTAAGGGGGCGTCAGGGCCGTTGCCGCGAGGCAGCGGCTCTGATCGTTTCGGGAGCCGGAGACGGAAGGGCGAGGCTAGTCGAGCGAGGCCGGCTCCGCCTTCGGCAGCTTGGCGCGATAGAGCAGCTTCCAGGCGTCGCTGCCAAGGGCGAAATCCCTGCATTTGAGGTCGGCGATCTGGCGGCCGCCTCTGGAAACGAGGATACCGTCGCGCTCGCCTCGCCCCTTCACGATGATCGAATAGAGCGTGTAGCGGGTCTCGCCTCGGCTGAAGCGGACGATGTCGCCGGCAAAGCCGGCGTCGCCGACGACGGCCGTGCTGAAGGACTGGTCCGGCGGCGCTGGTGTCTCCGGATGCGTCAGCTCGATCGCGCCCTTGCGGCCGAAGCGATAGCTCAGGCTGCCCTGACCCGAGCCGATGTCCGGGGAGGCGCAGAGCGAGGCGGTCTTGCCGCCGATCGCGCAGGAGAAGATCGCGGTTTCGCCAGCCTGGCACAGGGAAGGCCGTGTATCGGCCAGGACGGTGCAGCAACTGAGGGAGGCCGCCAGCGCAGCCAGACAGCGCAATGTCGTCATTTCAGCCAAAGTCTCAGCGGTATCTTTCCGGCCTTGCCGCAGTCGGCGAAGGCGACGCCGTCCTCGGACAGTGCGCCGGTCACGGCGCAGCTCTCCTCGCCGATCACCAGCATCGCGGCATAGCGCTGCCCGTCGCGGCGCAGGTTGAGCGTGCCGGATTTTTCCGCGACCTCGCCCGGTCCGCACAAAGCGAGATGCTTCAGTGTGATCGGCCCCGCGAAATCGCGTTTGCGCTTGGAGATGGCCGCGTCCGTCTCGCTGAGCCGCGCTGTCACTGCCCATTCGCCGGCATAGCCGTAGCGGCCGGTCAGCTCGAGCGCCTCGGCCCGTATCGGCAGCATGAGCAGGGGCAGGAGCAGATGCGCGCGCATGAACCCTCGCAGCGAAGGAGATCATGCTAGCCGCACTCCATGGGCGGAGCCAATGCCGGACTGCGCCCACTTCGCGGCGGCCTTGCGTCCCCGACTCTGGCGCATGGCGAGCCCGGGCTCTATCCTCCGACATTCCCCACGCACAGGACAGGCAGGGTGCCGATGGACAAGCGGGTCGAGACGCCGCCGGCGCAGGCGGCGCTTTCCCATGCCGATATCCGATCGATCCTGACCGGGACCATGCTCGCCATGTTCCTGGCGGCGCTCGACCAGACCATCGTCGCGACCGCCATGCCGACGATCGGCCGCGAGCTCGGCGACGTCGCGCACCTGCCCTGGGTCGTCACCTCCTACCTGCTCGCCTCGACCGCGGTGACGCCACTCTACGGCAAGTTCGCCGATATCCACGGCCGGCGCGTCACCATGCTCGGTGGCATCGTGATCTTCGTGATCGGCTCGGTCGCCTGCGCCCTCGCGCCCTCGCTCTGGCTCTTGGTTGCCGCCCGCTTCGTGCAGGGGCTCGGTGGCGGCGGACTGATCGCCATGGCGCAGACCATCGTCGGCGACATGGTCCCGCCAAGGGAGCGCGGCAAATATCAGGTCTATTTCGCCACGGTCTTCTTCACCTCGTCCTTGCTCGGCCCGGTGCTGGGCGGCCTAATTTCCGAGGCGCTGCATTGGTCGGTGATTTTCTGGATCAACCTGCCGCTCGGGCTCGGCGCCTACTGGATGACCGACAAGGCCTTGCGGCGCCTGCCGCGGCATGAGCGGCCGCACAAGCTCGACGTGCTCGGCGCGCTGCTGATGACGAGCGCGACCATGACCCTGCTGCTGGCGCTGTCCTGGGGCGGCACGCATTACCCGTGGGGCTCACCGCCGATCCTCGGCCTCGTCGCTGGCTCGGCCCTGCTCTGGCTTTGCTTCGCCTGGCGCTTGCGCAGCGCCGAGGAGCCGCTGATCCCGCTGACGGTCCTGGCCAATCCGGTGGTCCGCAACGGCACCATCGCCGCCGGCTTCGGCATGGGCACCTTCATCGGCTTGACCATCTATCTGCCGCTCTATTTCGAGACGGTGGCTGGCCTGTCCGCCGCCAATTCCGGCCTCGGCCTGATCCCACTGACCTGCGGTACGGTCCTCGGCGCGACCTCGTCCGGGCGGGCGCTGGGCAAGTTGACGCATTACAAGCGCGTGCCGGTGGCCGGGCTCGCCGTCGCGCTCGCCGGCACGGCCGCGCTGATCGCCTATGGCGACCGGCTGCCGCTCTGGGGTTTCGGGTTGGTGCTGGCCTTCATCAGCATCGGCTTCGGCACGCTGCTGCCGGTCGCGACGGTCTCGATCCAGAATGCGGTGCCGATGCACCAGCTCGGCACCGCCACCGGCACCGCCAATTTCTTCCGCCAGATCGGCGGGGCGCTGATCGTCGCCATCTTCGGCGCGATCGTGCTCGGTGGCCTCGGTGCCAGCGGTGCCGGGCTCTCGGCCGAGACGCTGAAGGCAGGTGCAGTCGATCGCGCCACCATGGTCGGGCTGTTCCGCTATGTCTTCGCCGCGAGCTTTGCCGGATTCGCTCTGGCGCTTCTCTTCCTGCTACGCATGCAGGAGCTGCCGCTGCGCGGCGCGGCGCTTGCCGCGGCGAAGGAGGTGGCGGGCGAGTGAGGGAACGCGTCGCTTCGTCGCGCGTTCGCCGCACGCCCGTCACAGAGCGGCGGCAGCCTGTGTCGTCCTGTCAGAGGAGTGCGCCATGTCCGATCTCGTCGTCATCGTCTATCCGACCGAAGCCCGGGCCGAGGAAATGCGGCAGAAGCTGTTCGGCCTGCAGAAGGAATATCTGATCCAGATCAGCGATGCCGCGATCGCGGTGATGCACGAGGACGGCAAGATCAAGCTCAACCAGCTGCTCAACACCACCGCGCTCGGCGCCGCTTCAGGCGGTTTCTGGGGCCTGCTGATCGGCGCGATCTTCCTGATGCCGATCTTCGGCGCGGCGATCGGCGCTGCCTCCGGCGCGCTCGGTGGCGCGCTGAGCGACTACGGCGTCAATGACGCCTTCATGAAGGAGCTTTCCGCCAGCCTGCAGCCGGGCAATGCCGCGCTCTTCGTGCTGATCCAGAAGATGACGGGCGACAAGGTGCTCGAAGCGATCAAGGGCACCGGCGGCGTCGTGCTCAAGACCTCGCTCGATCATTCGCAGGAGCAGAAGCTGCGCGATGCGCTCGCCGCCTCGCCGGCCGCGCAGCCGGCCAGTCCTGCTCCGGATGCGACCACCAATCCCGCTCCGGCCACATGACTTGCTCGACCGCTTTTGAAGGCTCCCCGCTTTGGCGGTGAGCCTAAGGAGCGATGCCGCATAGTCCCGTAAGGCGTCTTTCTCCTATCGCCGCTTGAAGCTCTGTTTGGCGATGGTGAGGGTGATGGTGCGGCCGGTCTGGGCCGAGCCTTCCATGTTGTGCGCCTTGAGTTCGGCGCCGATGCCGGTCAGGCGCAGGCCCGCCGGGTCGTCGGGCAGGCTCCAGCTCTGCGTGTCGGCATGGAAGGCGAGCGGCAGGTCGAAGCGGCCGCCGGCGCCAGCCAGGAAGGCGTTGATCTGGCCGACGGTGCCGGCCTTGGTCTGGTCGAGCCGGACTCGGTAGAGCGCCCGCCGCCCGATCAGATCGAGCTCGACGCCGACGACGAGATTTTCGGCCGGGTGGCGGGTGAAGACGCTGGTCGAGGAGACGCTGCGGCGGTCGACCGTGGCATCGGCCTGCATGCGTACCACGCCGGCTGCATCGGTCGACAGGCGCTGACCGGCACCGGGCGCGCTGGCCTCGGCCTCCGAGCCGATCGCGACCCTGACGGCATGGCCGGCGAGCGGCTTGCCGGCCTCGTCGATGAGCTTCAGCGTCAGATTGACCGGCTCGGCCTGGAGCTGCTGCGTGGATAATGTGAAGAGCGAGAAGGCGGCGGCGCTCAAAAGGCTCTTCAAAGGCTCCGCCTCCGTCGGGTTGCAGCCGGATCAGATCGGTTTAGCCGACCTGATTCCGCTCTCACGTTAGTTAGAAGCGCTTTTGCCATCAGCCTGCACCGCGGGCTGACAGGAACCATTTCTAGTCGCGCAGCAGCTCGTTGATGCCGGTCTTGGCGCGGGTCTGCGCGTCGACCGTCTTGACGATCACGGCGCAGTAGAGCGACGGGCCCGGCGTGCCGTCGTTCAGCGGCTTGCCCGGCAGCGAGCCGGCGACGACGACCGAATAGGGCGGCACCTTGCCGACATGGACCTGGCCGGTGGCGCGGTCGACGATCTTGGTGGTGGCAGAAATGAACACGCCCATGGCGAGCACCGAGCCCTCGCCGACGACCACGCCCTCGACCACCTCGGAACGGGCGCCGATGAAGCAGTTGTCCTCGATGATGGTCGGATTGGCCTGCAGCGGCTCGAGCACGCCGCCGATGCCGACGCCGCCAGAGAGGTGGACGTTCTTGCCGATCTGGGCGCAGGAGCCGACCGTCGCCCAGGTGTCGACCATCGTGCCGGAATCGACATAGGCGCCGATGTTGACGAAGGACGGCATCAGGATGACGTTTGGCCCGAGATAGGAGCCCTTGCGCGCGGCGGCCGGCGGCACGATGCGGAAGCCCGCGGCGCGGAAGCGGTTCTCACCCCAGCCGGCGAACTTCGAGGGCACCTTATCCCAGAACACGCCCTCGCCCGGACCATGCGCCATCACCTCGTTGTCGGCGAGGCGGAAGGAGAGCAGCACCGCCTTCTTCAGCCACTGATTCGTGACCCAGTCGCCGCCGACCTTCTCGGCGACGCGAGCCTGGCCGGAGTCGAGCAGTTCGATCGCCTGTTCGACCGCCTCGCGCACGGCACCCTTGGTGGCGATGCCGATCTCGGCCCGGTTCTCCCAGGCGGCGTCGATGGTGGCGGCGAGATCGGTCAGGGACATGGACGGGCTCCAGCGGGTCATGCGATGTCGGGCGGAGCGATGGCGGAACCATGCGGCGTCGTCAAGGCAAAGCGGGAACGCGAGCCGCGCAAGCATGTTACAATGCGAGCAGGCTTAACGCTGTGGAGGCGAACGATGACTCGGGTCCTGATTGCAATTCTTGCTTTGGGCTTCGCCGGCACAGCGCTGGCGCAAGGGCGCCCGCAATCCCCGTCGCTCAGCTGCGCCGCCAACCGCCAGAGCGTCATCGCCAATGGCGCGATCGTGCTCGGCACGGGCGGCTATACCTATGACCGCTTCGTGGTCCATCGTGGCTTCTGCCAGTTCGACGAATATGCCGACCCGGCCTGGGTGCCGGCCCGCGACACGCCGCAATGCTTCGTCGGCTATCGCTGCAAGAGCGGGCGGCCCTGGGACGATTGAGGGCTCTAAAAGCCGGTGCGCTGGCGGATCGCTGCCGCCAGCGTGCCATCGTCGAGATAGTCGAGCTCGCCGCCGACAGGCACGCCATGGGCGAGCTTGGTCACCTTGACCTCAAGATGCGCCAAGAGGTCGGTGATGAAATGCGCCGTGGTCTGGCCCTCGACCGTGGCGTTGAGCGCCAGGATCACTTCCTTCACCGCGGGGTCGGAGGCGCGCGCGACCAGCGCGTCGAGCGAGAGATTCTCAGGCCTTATGCCGTCGAGCGCCGAGAGCACGCCGCCGAGCACGTGATAGCGTCCGCCGACCGCACCCGAGCGCTCCAGCGCCCAGAGATCGGCGATGTCGGCGACCACGACGATCAGGCTCTCGTCGCGGCGCGGATCGCGGCAGAGCCCGCAGGGGTCGCTCGTGTCGACATTGCCGCAGGTCGAGCAGACGACGATGCGCTCGCGCGCCACCGCCATCGCCTCGGCCAGCGGGCCGAGCAATTGCTCGCGCTTCTTGACGAGGTGGAGCGCAGCGCGCCTGGCCGAGCGCGGGCCCAGGCCCGGCAGCTTGGCCAGGAGCTGGATCAGGCGCTCGATCTCGGGGCCGGCGATGGTGCGGGACATGGGTCTCGGGGCGTAATGGTCGGCCTTGAGCCGACCATCTCGGGATAAGAGGGCCTTCTGCAAGAGATGCCCGGATCAAGCCCGGGCATGACAGCCTTGGACCCTCAGAACAGCTTCATGCCGGGCGGGATCGGCAGGCCGCGGGTGACATCGGCCATCTTCTCCTGCACGGCGCGCTCGCCCTTGTTGCGGGCGTCGTTGCTGGCGGAGATGACGAGGTCCTCGAGGATCTCCTCCTCGCCCTGAACCATCAGGCTCGGGTCGATCTTCACCGATTTCAGCACGTTCTTGGCGGTCATCACCACCTTGACCAGGCCACCGCCGGCCGAGCCCTCGAATTCGAGCGTCTCGAGCTGGGCCTGCATCTCGGCCATCTTCTTCTGCATGTCCTGCGCTTGCTTCATCAGGCCCATCATGTCGCGCATGGCGGCGCTCCCTTCCTGTTCAGTTGTCGGTCCAGAATTCGACGCCGTCGAAATCGGGCTCGCTATCGTCGAAGAGCGGCTCGATTTCGGGCAGGTCCTCGTCGCCGCCAGCTGTGGCGGCGGGCGTCTCGGCCTCTGCCGCGCGCGGATCGCGGACATCGACGATGCGCGCGCCCGGGAAGCGCTCCATCACGGCCCGCACGGCCGGATGGTTGGCCGCGTCGTTCTCGCGCTTGTCGCGGGCCGCCACCGCCTGCTCGCGCAGGGTCGCCGAGCCCTCGGTATTGACGACGGCGACCAGCCAGGTCTGGCCGGTCCATTCCTTCAGCCGCTTCGACAGATCGTTGGCGAGGAGGCGATTGCCGTGCTCGGCCAGCGAGAACTCGATCCGGCCCTGCTCGAAGCGCACCAGCCGGACATCGCGTTCCAGCGCCAGCTTCATGGTGATGTCGCGATGGCGCGAGGCGAGCGCGACGACCTCCTCGAAGCTCTGCGGCTGCGGCAGGGCGCTGGCGCGCGGCTGCGCGGCGGCAGGCATCGGATTGGCGCTGGCCAGCACCGGGCGGGCCGCGAGCGCGGTCGCACCGCCACCCGACGGCGGGCGCGGCGCGGGCGAGCCATTGCCGCCGACGGCACCGCTGCCGTCGCGCAGCATCCGGAGCGCCTCGTCTGGCGTCGGCAGGTCGGCGGCATGGGCGAGGCGCACCAGCGCCATCTCGGCCGCCATCACCGGCCGGTCGGCCTGACGGACTTCGCCGACAGCCTTGAGCAGCATCTGCCAGGCCCGCGCCAGCACGCGGATCGACAGGCGCTGGGCGAAATCGGCGCCGCGCACCCGCTCGGCCTGGGAGAGGCTGTTGTCCTTGGCCGCGTCCGGCACGAGCTTGAGGCGCGTCACCAGATGGCTGAACTCGGCGAGGTCCGAGAGCACCACAGCCGGGTCGGCGCCGGCATCGTACTGCGCCCTGAGCTCGCCCAGTGCTCCGGCGATGTCGCCCTTCATCGTGAGTTCGAACAGGTCGATGACGCGCGCCCGGTCGGAGAGGCCGAGCATGCTGCGGACCTCCTCCAGGGTGATCCGGCCGCCGGCATGGGCGATCGCCTGGTCCAGGATCGAGAGCGAATCACGCACCGAGCCCTCGGCGGCGCGGGCCACGGCGGCGAGCGCTTCCTCCTCGGCCTCGATGCCCTCCGCCCGGCAGATCTTGTCGAGATGGCCGACCAGCAGTGCCGCGTCGACGCGGCGCAGGTCGAAGCGCTGGCAGCGCGACAGCACCGTCACCGGCACCTTCCTGATCTCGGTGGTGGCGAAGATGAACTTGGCGTGCGGCGGCGGCTCCTCCAGCGTCTTCAGGAAGGCGTTGAAGGCGCCTCCCGAGAGCATGTGGACCTCGTCGATGATGTAGACCTTGTAGCGCGCCGAGACCGGGGCATAGCGCACCGCGTCGTTGATCTGGCGGACATTGTCGACGCCGTTGTTCGAGGCGGCGTCGATCTCCATCACGTCGATATGCCGGCCCTCGACGATCGCCTGGCAATGCACGCCGAATTGCGAGAGGTCGGTGGTCGGGGCGCCGCTGCCGTCGGCGGTCTGGTAGTTCAGGGCGCGGGCGAGGATGCGCGCCGTCGTCGTCTTGCCGACGCCGCGCACGCCGGTCAGCATCCAGGCCTGCGGGATACGGCCCGCGGCGAAAGCGTTGGTCAGCGTCCGGACCATGGCGTCCTGGCCGATCAGGTCGCCGAAATGGGCCGGCCGATATTTGCGCGCCAGCACGCGATAGCCGGCGGCTGCTGCGGCCGGGGCTGGCGCCGGAGCCATGCCGGGGAAGCCCGGTTCGTCGGCGGGGACGGTCTCGTCGGTCATGACCATGCTTTCGCCAATCGCGGCGCGGTGGTCAACGCCGCATCTGCCGCAGGCGGCGCGAACGCGTCAGGAATGTGAGAGAAGATGCGGCTCGCGAGCTTGCGCGAAGTAGGAGGTTGGACGAAGACCCGTTCGGTCTCGTTACGGCTGCTTCCTTCCGGACCTGACCGGGTTGGCGAGTGAGACGTCCCTCGCCAACCTCCCGGGCGCTATATCGTCGCTTTGGCAGCTGAGCGCAAGCCCGCGGCAAAATGCATCGCTGCGACGGCGCGGCGCAGGCGTTTCGGCATTGACTCGGGGTCCCCCATCCGCCATAAGCCCGCGACCTGCGCTGCCTTACCGGGCGGCGCGGACCCTTTTTGCATGACAGGCCTGGCATCGGCTTTCCCGCGAAAGCTGCGCTAACCCTGCCGATCAAGGCCCCGGAGACGGACCGTGAAGAGAACCTACCAACCCAGCAAGCTGGTGCGTAAGCGCCGCCACGGCTACCGCGCCCGCATGGCGACCAAGGGCGGCCGCAAGGTCATCGCCGCTCGTCGCGCCCACGGCCGCAAGCGTCTGTCGGCCTGATGAGCTCAAGGCGCGCAGTTTAAAGCGCGCCCGTTCCGGAAGACTGGCCAACCGCCATGCGCATCGCCCGTCTGACGCAACGCAAGGACTTTCTCGCGGCGGCCGAGCACGGCCGCCGTTTTCGTTCGTCCGCCTTCACCGCGCAGGTTCTCGACAAGCCGGCCCAGGAAGGCCTGCGCCTCGGTCTGACCGCATCGCGCAAGACCGGCAACGCCGTGGTGCGCAACCGCATCCGCCGCCGCCTGCGCGCTGCTGCAGCGCTTGCTCTGGCGGAGCAGAGCGGCAAGCCCTGTGATCTCGTGATCGTCGCCCGGCCCGAAACCGTGAACGCTGCGTTCAAGGCCATGGTCGATGATATCGCGGTCGCGCTCGACCGCGCCCGCCCAAGCAGCGGCAAGCGCCGCCCCGACAGGCGCTCCTCTCCGCGCCAAGCCTCATAAGGCCCGCCAGGGCCGCCAGCGAGACCGTTTTCAGACGATGATGAAAGAAGACAACCGCAATCTGCTGCTGGCGATCACGCTCTCGGTCGTCGTGCTGCTCGGCTGGCAATATTTCTACGGCTTGCCGCAGGCCGAGAAGCAGAAGCAGATCGCCCAGCAGAACCAGCAGACGCAGAGCCAGCAGGCGCCGCAGCCTTCCGGTGCGCCGACCGCGTCTGGCGCCGCTCCGGCTCCGGGCACTGCCCCGGCGCAGCCCGGTCAGGCTCCGGTCACGGCTGCTCCCGTCGCCGCGACGCGCGAGGCGGCGCTCGCCGCCGGTCCGCGCCTCAGGATCGACACGCCGAAGATCGCCGGCTCGCTCTCGCTGACCGGCGCGCGCATCGACGACGTCTCGCTCAAGGCCTATCACGAGACGGTCGACCCGAAGAGCCCGATCATCGTGCTGCTCTCGCCGGCCGGCGGCCCGAACGCCTATTATTCCGATTTCGGCTGGGTCGCCGGGCCGGGCGCCAACGTCCCGCTGCCGAACGCCAACACGGTCTGGACCGCCGATAGCGACGTTCTGACCACGGCCAAGCCGGTGACGCTGACCTGGGACAACGGCCAGGGCCTGCTGTTCAAGCGCACCATCTCGGTCGACGACAACGCCATGTTCTCGATCCGTGACGAGGTCGAGAACAAGAGCGCGAACGCCGTCTCGCTCTACCCCTATGGCCAGGTCGTGCGCGTCGGCAAGCCGGTGACGCTCGGCTATTACGTGCTGCATGAGGGCATGATCGGCTCGCTCGGCGAGCAGGGCCTGCAGGAATACACCTACGACGCCATCGACAAGGAGCCGGCTCTCGGCTCGGCGACGCATGGCAAGGCCTGGAAGGATGTCGTCGGCGGCTTCGTCGGCATCACCGACAAGTACTGGGCCGCGGCCGCGATCCCCGACCAGAGCAAGAAGTACGAGGGCCGCTACTCCTCGGTCCAGACCGGCTCGGTGCGCACCTACCAGGCCGACTTCCTCGGCGAAGCGGTCAATGTCGCGCCCGGCGCTTCCGCCAGCGCCTCCTCGCGCCTGTTCGCCGGCGCCAAGGAAGTCGCGGCGATCGACGGCTACGAGAAGAACCAGGGCATCAAGCGCTTCGAGCTGATGATCGACTGGGGCTGGTTCTATTTCATCACGAAGCCGATGTTCTACGTGATGGACTGGGTCTACAAGCATGTCGGCAATTTCGGCATCGCCATCCTGGTCGTCACCGTCCTGCTGAAGCTGCTGTTCTTCCCGCTCGCCAACAAGTCCTACGCCTCGATGGCGAAGATGAAGGCGGTGCAGCCGGAGATGATGGCGATCCGCGAGCGCTATGCTGACGACAAGATGAAGCAGCAGCAGGCGCTGATGGAGCTGTACAAGACCCAGAAGATCAATCCGCTCGCCGGCTGCTGGCCGGTGCTGGTGCAGATCCCGGTCTTCTTCGCGCTCTACAAGATCCTGTTCATCACCATCGAGATGCGGCACGCGCCGTTCTATGGCTGGATCAAGGACCTCGCCGCGCCGGACCCGACCAATCTCTTCAACCTGTTCGGGCTGCTGCCGTTCACGCCGCCGGCCATGCTGCATCTCGGCATCTGGCCGATCCTGATGGGCGTGACGATGTTCGTGCAGATGAAGATGAATCCGGAGCCGCCGGATCCGGTCCAGAAGATGATGTTCACCTGGATGCCGGTGTTCTTCACCTTCCTGCTCGGCTCGTTCCCGGCCGGCCTGGTGATCTACTGGACCTGGAACAACCTGCTTTCGGTCGCCCAGCAGGGCTACATCATGCGCAAGCATGGCGTGAAGATCGAGCTCTGGGACAATCTCAAGGGCATGTTCGGCAAGAAGCCGGCCGCCGAGACGACGACCCCGGCTGTGCCCGCTCCCGGCAAGCCGGGGAACAGCAACAAGAAGTGAAGCAGCGGGGCGAGAGCCCCGCCCGTCAGAGAGATCGAACGCCGGATGCCTCCTGGGGCTCCGGCGTTTTGTTTTGGCCGAAGGATTTGCGCCGCTTCGCGGCTTGTCCGGAGCGATGGCAATGTGCTTAGTGCCGCGCCATGCCTCTACCTGACCCGAAAACCCTCCATCCGATCGCCGGCTGGAAGGGCACGGCCTTCCTCAAGGCCGTCGTCGATCACCCGCTCGTCGAGGTGGGCGACTACTCCTACTACGATGACTCGCGCGGGCCCGAGCACTTCCTCGCCCGCTGCGTGCGCTATCATTTCGACTTCATCGGCGACCGGCTGATCATCGGCAAGTTCGTCGCGATCGCCCAGGCGGCGCAGTTCATCATGAATGGCGCCAACCATCCGATGGGCGGGTTCTCGACCTATCCCTTCGGCATGTTCGGCTTCGAGAACGTGCCGGACTTCACCCGCGACGGCCTCGGCTTGCGCGGCGATACCGTGGTCGGCAACGATGTCTGGATCGGCCGCGAGGCGGTGATCATGCCAGGCGTCAGCATCGGCGACGGCGCGATCATCGGCACCCGCGCGCAAGTTGCCCGCGACGTGCCGCCTTATGCGGTCGTCGTCGGCAATCCCGGCCGGGTGGTGAAGCTGCGCTTTCCGCCGGAGGTGGTCGCGGCGCTGCTCGAAATCCGCTGGTGGGACTGGGAGCCGGAAAAGATCGCGCGCAACCTGCACTTGATCGCCGGCGCGGACATCGACGCGCTCCGCTCCGCCGTGTAGGCAGAAGCCATGACCGCCAGCACAACCACACCCTTCAGCGCCGAAGAACTCGAATCCGCCCGAAAACTGTTCGAGGGCCCTTGGGACTTTGTCTGGGCTTCGACCCGGATCGACGACCTGCCGCCCATGGTCGGGCAGGAGATCGCCTTCGCCGGGCGGTCCAATGTCGGCAAGTCGAGCCTGATCAATGCGCTGACCCGCCGCAACGCGCTGGCGCGCACCTCGCACACGCCGGGCCGGACCCAGCAGCTCAACTTCTTCCGGCAGGTCGGCCATGACGAGCGCCTGAGCATCGTCGACATGCCGGGCTACGGCTATGCCGCCGTCGGCAAGGAGAAGGTCGCGGCCTGGACCAAGCTGATCCACGAGTATCTGCGCGGCCGCGCCAATCTGATGCGCGTCTATGTGCTGATCGACGCCCGCCACGGCATCAAGGACGTCGACGGCGCGGTGCTGGAGACGCTCGACAAGGCTGCCGTCAGCTATCAGGTCGTGCTGACCAAGGGCGATGCGCTCAAGCAGGCCGACCAGACCTTCATGGCCGAGGCGACCTATGACGAGATCAAGCGCCGCCCGGCCGCTTTCCCGGAGGTGCTGCTGACCTCAAGCGAAAAGGGGCTCGGCATCCCCGAGCTTCGCGCTGCGATCGCACGGACGCTGGCGGAGCGAGCCTGACGACAACGCGAGATTGCGACGACGCAATCTCGAACTTGCCTCACAAGGGGACGACAAGCGAGCGCCAAAGGCTCATCTTGCGGGAAGGCGGCGTTGCCGCCGGCAAGTTTGGAGCAGTCCCATGTCCGCAGTCGCAGAGACCCTGGCCGATCGCAACGAATCGCTCGACGCCCCCGTCCATATCGGCGCGGTCTCCCTGCGCGTGCGCGATCTCGCTGGCCTTACGGCGTTCTACCGCGATGCGATCGGGCTTTGGGTGATCGAGCAGGATGCCGACCGCGCCGTGCTCGGCGCCGGCGGCGAGCCGCTGGTCAAGCTGGAGGCCGGGGCGCAGCATCCGTCCTCGGCCGCCGGCCTGTTCCACATGGCGATCCTGCTGCCCTCGCGCCGCGATCTCGGCAATTGGCTGCGGCATGCAGCCGAAACCCGCACCGGGCTGGAAGGCGCCTCGAACCATCTGGTCAGCGAGGCGCTCTACCTCTCCGATCCCGAGGGCAACGGCATCGAGATCTATCGCGACCGCAGCCGTCCGGAATGGCCGCGTCTCGACGGCGGCCGCATCGCCATGGCGACCGAGCGGCTCGATCTCGACGCGCTGCTGCGCGACGCCGACGGGCGCGCCTATTCTGGCATGCCGGAGGGTACGGTGATGGGCCATATCCATCTGCGCGTCGGTGACGTCCAGCAGGCGGAAGGCTTCTATCGCGATGCGCTCGGCTTCGAGGTGATGGTGCACTATCCCGGCGCGAGCTTCATGGCGACCGGCGGCTACCACCATCACATCGCGACCAATACCTGGCACAGTCGCGGCGCCGGCTCGCGCCGCGACAACGAGGCCGGCCTTGCGAGCTTCGAACTGGTGGCGCGCGACGAGGAAGCCCATGCGGCGCTGAGCCGGCGCATGGCGGAATCCGGAGGCGGTGTTGGGTCGGCCGTCGATCCCTGGGGCAACCGGATCACGCTGCGGGGCTGAACGCCTCAGCGTTCCAGAAGATGGCTGCGGCGCGTGCCGCCGCGATCCGGCCGGAAACCTAGCGCCTCCCAGAAGGCGGAGGCGCCGGCATCGGCGGCATTGAGCGAGAGCCGCGGCGCCAGCGCCAGGCCCTGCTGGATCAGCGCGCCAGCAAGGACGCGGCCGACACCCTCGCGCCGGTTCGCCGGCCTGACATAGACATGGCGGATGCGCAGCAGGTCGGGAGCCGGGTCGTAAGGGTCGGGCGTCACCGCGCCGATCGCGGCCAGCACGCCCTCGCGATAGACGGCCAGCAGCGTGTTCCGCTCGTCTGCGCCGGCATAGCGGCCGGCATCCCATTCTTCCAGGATGCCATCGACGAAGCGGTAGCCCTCGGCCGCCGCTTCGTCCCGAAGCTTGGGCAGATCGTCCGGCAGGGTTTCGCTGAGCCGGACGATCTGCAGGTTCGCTGGGATCACAAGCCTTCGAACAGGGCGCTGGAGATGTAGCGCTCGGCGAAGGAGGGGATGATCACCACGATCGTCTTGCCGGCGTTCTCCGGACGGGCGCCGATTTCCAGCGCCGCCGCGACGGCTGCGCCCGAGGAGATGCCGGCCGGGATGCCTTCGGCCTTGGCGAGCGCCCGCGAGGTCTCGAATGCCGTCTGGTTGCCGACGGTCACGACCTCGTCGATGACACTGCGGTCGAGGATGCCGGGCACGAAGCCGGCGCCGATGCCCTGGATCTTGTGCGGGCCGGGCTGGCCACCCGACAGGACCGGCGAATCCTCCGGCTCGACCGCGACCATCTTCACCGATGCCTTTTTGGCCTTCAGCACCTGGCCGACGCCGGTGATGGTGCCGCCGGTGCCGACGCCGGAGATGACGATGTCGACCGCGCCATTGGTGTCGTTCCAGATCTCCTCCGCTGTGGTCTTGCGGTGGATCGCCGGATTGGACGGGTTCTCGAACTGCTGCGGAATGATCGCGCCCGGAATCTCGTTCTTGAGCTCCTCGGCCCTGGCGACCGCGCCGCGCATGCCGCCGGGGCCGGGCGTCAGCACCAGCTCGGCGCCGAGGAAAGCCAGCATCTTGCGGCGCTCGAGCGACATCGTCTCGGGCATCACCAGGATCAGGCGGTAGCCGCGCGCGGCGGCGACGAAGGCGAGCGCGATGCCGGTGTTGCCCGAGGTCGGCTCGATCAGCGTGCCGCCCGGCTTCAGCGCGCCGGAGGCTTCGAGCGCGTCGACCATCGAGACGCCGATGCGATCCTTGACGCTGGAGATCGGGTTGAAGAATTCGAGCTTGGCCAGGATCGTGGCCTGGACGCCGCGCTCGGCCGGGAGGCGGTTCAGACGCACTAGCGGCGTGTCGCCGATCGTATCGGTGATCGAATTGTAGACGCGGCCGCGGCCGGGAACATGGGCGGGCTTCTGCGCTGCATCGGCCATGACGGCCTCCCTTGCTGGTGATCTTGGCAGGTGATCTGGATCGAGAACCTGCGTTTAGGCTAGCATCTAATCACAGAATCTGTCGAGGAATGAGGTATTTAACGGATCAGATCGTGAAATCTGTATCGACCATCGGTTTTCCGGTCGCGGCGCGCTCCTCGGCCTCGCGACAGAGCTCGGCCACGGTGACGGCATCGAGCCGAGCGAGCCAGGCTTCCATGGCCTGCTGCATCATCGGATCGATCACAGCGTCGACCAGAGCGGATTGCGGTAGCGGCGGCAGGGTCTCGTCGGCATTGGCCTGCATGGCGGCGCGCACGATTTCGCCGGCGGTGATGCGGCGGCGCTCGCGCGCAAGCTCGTAGCCGCCGCGCGGGCCGCGCACGCCCTTGAGGATGCCGACCCGGACCAGCGCCTGCAGCACGGTTTCGAGATGACGCGGCGGCAATTCGTGCCGTGCCGCCAGCGCCTTGGCCGCGACGGGGGCCGGGCGGGCATGCAGGGCGATGTCGACCACCGCGGTGACCGCGAGCAGGCTGCGGCGCGAGATCTGGATCATGCCTTTCCTCCGGCCGCCTGCCGCGGCGCGGCATCGCTCACCCCGGTCGAGCCGAAGCCGCCGGCGCCGCGCGTGGTCTCGCTGAGCTCCGTGGCCTCGACGATGTCGGCCTGCAGCACCGCGGCGACGACAAGCTGGGCGATACGGTCACCATGCGCGACGGTGACGGTCTCCTGCCCGTGATTGATCAGGATGACCCCGACCTCGCCGCGATAGTCGGCGTCGATCGTACCGGGCGTATTGAGCAGGGTGACGCCATGGCGTAGCGCCAGGCCAGAGCGGGGCCTGACCTGGCCTTCTGTCCCCTCCGGCAATTCGAGCACGAGCCCGGTCGGCACCAGCAACCGTGCGCCCGGCTCGAGTTGCAGCGCTCCGTCCGGCAAAGCGGCGCGCAGGTCGAGCCCGGCGGCCCCGGCAGTTTCATAGGCCGGTAACGGCAGGTCATGGGCGTGCGGCAGGCGCCGGATGCGAAGGGTCGCCATCGCCTCAGCTCTTCTGCGACAGCAGGTCGGCGAAATGCGCGACGAGGCGCGTCGCCACTTCCGACTTCGGCAGGGTCGGCCAGGTCTCGACGCTGTCCGTCGTGACGAGATGGACGGTGTTGGCGTCGCCGCCCATCACGCCGGTGCCACCGACATCGTTGGCGACGATCAGGTCGCAGCCCTTCTTCGCCAGCTTGGCACGGGCATAGTCGACGACGTTCTGCGTCTCGGCGGCAAAGCCGATGACCAGGGCCGGCCGGTCGATCTCGCGCGCCGCGATGGTGGCGAGGATGTCGGGGTTCTCGACCAGAGCGAGGCTGGGCGGCTTGCTGCCGTCCTTCTTCATCTTCTGGCCGGCGGCATCGGAGGTGCGCCAGTCGGCGACGGCGGCGGCGAAGATCGCGATATCGGCCGGTAGCGCATTTTCAGTCGCCGCCAGCATATCGCGGGCGCTCTCGACATGGACGGTGTTGACCCCGGCGGGGTCGGCAATGGTCACCGGGCCGGAGATCAGCGTCACTTGCGCGCCCGCTGCCGCCGCTGCGGCGGCGATTGCGTGCCCTTGCTTGCCCGAGGAGCGATTGGCGATGTAGCGCACCGGATCAATCGGCTCATGCGTCGGCCCGGAGGTGACGAGCACGCGCTTGCCGGCGAGCGGCTTCGGACCCGATTGAGCCCCGCCGGGCAAGCGGCCGAGGAAGCCGATCGCCGGCGTCTGCCTGCTATCGCCGGCAAGGGCGAGTTCGATCGCAGCCAGCAGCTCGTGCGGCTCGGCCATGCGGCCGGGGCCGCTTTCGCCGCGCTCGGCCATGGCGCCGGAATTGGGGCCGACGACGAGGACGGCGTCCTTCTGCAGTGTCGCCATGTTGCGCCGCGTCGCCGGATGCTCCCACATCCGCGGATTCATCGCCGGCGCGATCAGGATGCGCTTGTCGGTGGCAAGAAGCGCCGTGGAGGCCAGGTCGTCGGCATGGCCGTTCGCCATCTTGGCGATCAGATCGGCGGTGGCGGGCGCGACGACGATGAGGTCGGTCGAGCGCGACAGGGCGATATGGCCGATATCGGCCTCGTCGGTCAGCGAGAACAGGTCGGTGAAGCATTTCTCGCCGGCGAGCGAGGACACGGCGAGCGGCGTGACGAACTGCTCGCCGGCCCTGGTCAGGATGCAGCGGCAGGCGATGCCGTGATCCTTCAGGCGCCGGATCAGCTCCAGGCACTTATAGGCGGCGATGCCGCCGCCGATGATCAGCAGGATGGAGCGGGAAGCGGGCAAGGGCGTGGCTCCGGAAGGCAGGGCGCGCCGTTTGGTAGCATCGGCCGGGCCGGGCTGTCATGTGTCGTGCAACGCTGCACGAGAGGCGCGTCAGTGACGCATGTTGCAACCGCACCATGCGCTCGGCTAGTTGTTTTCGGGCGTCCCTTACGATCATCCAGCGACGAAGGCATTCCGATGAAGAAGGTTTTTCCTGACGCCAAGGCGGCGCTCGCCGGCGTCGTCAAGGATGGCATGACCATCATGGCCGGCGGTTTCGGTCTCTGCGGCATTCCCGATACGCTGATCGAGGCGATCCGCGACTCCGGCGCCAAGAACCTGACCTTCATCTCCAACAATGCCGGCGTCGACGGCGCCGGCCTCGGCATCCTGCTCGAGACCAAGCAGATCAAGAAGATGATCTCGTCCTATGTCGGCGAGAACAAGCTCTTCGCCGAGCAGTATCTCTCCGGCCAGCTCGAGCTCGAATTCAACCCGCAGGGCACGCTGGCCGAGCGCATTCGCGCGGGCGGCGCCGGCATCCCGGCCTTCTTCACCAAGACCGGCGTCGGCACGCTGATCGCCGAAGGCAAGGAAGAGCGCGAGTTCGACGGCGAGCGCTACATCATGGAGCGCGGCCTCTTCGCCGACATCTCGATCGTCCACGCCTGGAAGGGCGATACCGAGGGCAACCTCGTCTACCGGAAGACGGCGCGGAACTTCAATCCGATGATGGCCTCGGCTTCGCGCATGACGATCGCCCAGGTCGAGCATCTCGTCCCTGCCGGCGAGATCGACCCTGATCACATGCACACCCCCGGCATCTTCGTGAAGCGCATCGTGCACGTCGCCAATCCGGCGAAGCGCATCGAGCAGCGCACCGCGCGCAAGCGCGAAACGGCCTGAAGAGGAGATCACGCACATGGCCTGGACCCGTGAACAGATCGCCGCTCGCGCCGCCAAGGAGCTCAAGGACGGCTTCTACGTCAATCTCGGCATCGGCATCCCGACGCTCGTCTCGAACTACATCCCCGACGGCATGAGCGTGCAGCTCCAGTCGGAGAACGGCATGCTCGGCATGGGCCCCTTCCCCTATGAGGGCGAGGAGGATCCCGACCTGATCAATGCCGGCAAGCAGACCATCACCGAACTGCCGACGACGAGCTATTTTTCCTCGTCCGATTCCTTCGGCATGATCCGCGGCGGCCATATCGACCTCTCCATCCTCGGCGCCATGCAGGTCGCGGAGAATGGCGACCTCGCCAACTGGATGATCCCCGGCAAGATGGTGAAGGGCATGGGCGGCGCCATGGACCTCGTCGCCGGCGTCAAGAAGGTCGTCGTGGTGATGGAGCACGTCGCCAAGAACAAGGACGGCTCGGAATCGCCAAAACTGCTCAAGGCCTGCGACCTGCCGCTGACCGGCGCCGGCGTCGTCGACATGGTGATCACCGATCTCGGCGTCTTCAAGATCGATGAGAACGGCGGTGGCATGACCCTCATCGAGCTCGCCGAGGGCGTGTCCCTCGACGAGATCAAGGCGAAGACGGAAGCCGCGTTCAAGGTCGCGCTCTGACCTCGCAGAGCCGCGCCAGCGCCTCGGCGAAGGCGCGCGCGGCCGGGCCCATCGCCTCGTCGAGGCGGTGGGCGAGATAGGCTTCCGCCGGCAATTGCGCGTTCCGGCCGAGCGCCCTGGTCGCGACCCTGACCAGCCTGCCCTCGGCGAGGTCGCGTTTGATCAGCCAGTGCGGCAGCCGACCCCAGCCGAGCCCGGCCAGGATCATCGCATGCTTGGTGTCCTGCCCGGTGACGCGGCAGGTCTGCGGCGAGAGCACGTTGAAATCCTGCGCGCCCGAGATCGGCGTCGGGTCGATCTGGACGATCTGGAGATGCTGCGCGAGTTCGGACCGGGTCAGCTGACGCCCGTCGCCGGCCCGGGCGAGCGCATGCGTCGCCGCGACGACCGCGATCACCTCGATGGACGTGAGCGCCTCGACCGCGATGCGAGGGTCGCGGAAATTCTCGCCGACGGTGATGGCGAGCGCGCTGCGGCGCTCCAGCAGCGCCGCGATCGGCCCGCCCAGTGGCTCGATGGCGAGCCGGATCGAGACAGACGGATAGCGCTCGCGCAGGCCGGAGAGCGCTGCCCCGATCAGCGGAAACGGGAACAGCACGTCGATCGTCAGGGAAAGCTCGATCTCGACGCCCCGGCTCAGGCCGTGGGCGCGGGCCTTCAAGGCGCCGACACGCAACAGCACCTCTCTGACATCGGCCAGCAGGGCCTTGCCTTCCGACGTCAAGGCCGGGCGATGGGCGGAGCGATCGAACAGCAGGAGGCCGAGCTGCGCTTCGAGGTTCGCGATCGCATGGCTGATCGCCGACTGTGCCCGCGACAGCCGCGTCGCTGCGGCACGGAAGCTGCCGGCTTCGGCCACAGTGACGAAGGTCCGCATCTGGTCGAGGGTGAGTGCATCGAGCATGATCGATTTTCCTGATCGACTTGATGCCAATTATCTCACTTTTCGAGATCGACGGGAAACCGCATCTCCGAGCGAGCCGTAGCGGCATCCAAGGAACCGAGCATGGCCGACCATCCCGCCGACATTATCGCCGCGAGATCGTGCTCATGACGGCTGCCGTCGCAACGCAGGACGCCAGGACCGACTGGCTCGCGGTCTCCGTCGTCGTCGCCGGCGGCATCGTCGCGGCGCTGCAGGTCGGCAAGGCGGCGATCGCGATGCCGCTGGTCCAGGCCGAATTTGGGCTCGATCTCGGCACGCTCGGCTGGCTCGCCTCGATCTTCGCCGTGCTCGGCATGGTCGGCGGCATTCCCGTCGGCACGCTCGCCATCGGCCTGGGCGCGCGGCGGGTTCTGCTGCTCGGCCTGCTGGCGGTCGCCGTCGGCGCTTTGCTCGGTGCGGCGGCGCCGCGCTTCCCGATGCTGCTCGCCTCGCGCGTCGTCGAAGGCCTCGGCTTCCTGCTGATCACCATCGCCGGGCCGGCGATCCTTCAGCGCGTCGCCAGCCCAGCCCAGCGTGACATCGCCATGGCGCTGTGGAGTTGCTTCATGCCGACCGGCATCGCGCTCGCCATGCTCGCCGGCCTCTGGCTCACCGACTGGCGCATGATCTGGCAGGTCACCGGCGCGCTCGCGGTCGTCGCGATCCTCATGACGATGCTGACGGTGCCGAACACGAGCGGCGGTACGCGGCCATCCTGGGCGGCGCTCGCTGGCGATGCCGGCGCGGTGCTGAGCGCGCGCGGGCCGGTGCTGCTGGGCCTTACTTTCGCGCTCTACGCGCTGATGTTCTTCGCCCTGTTCAATTTCCTGCCGGTGCTGCTGATGCAGCGCATGCAGGTCTCCTTGGCGACAGCGGGCCTGCTCGGCGCGCTCGCCAGCGCAGTCAACATCATCGGCAATCTCGCCGCCGGCATGCTGCTCGCGCGCGGCGTCTCGCGCGTCAGCCTGATCGTCTTTGCCAGCCTGGTGATGGGTTTGTCCGCAATCGGCATCTTCCTCGGCCTGCTGCCCGATACGGCGACCTTCCTGCTGTGTGTGCTGTTCTCGATGGTGGGCGGGATCATCCCGGCGACGCTGCTGTCGTCGGCGCCTGTGCTTGCGCCCACGGCGACGTTGACGCCCGTCGTCGTCGGCCTGCTGATGCAGGGCAGCAATCTCGGCCAGGTGGTCGGGCCCGTCGCTATCGGCAGTGTCATAGAAGCGCTCGGTTGGCCTTCGGCGGCCGGGCTGGTCGGCGCTGCGGCCGTGCTTGCCATGCTGACGGCGCTCGGCCTGCGCGGTGCGCCGGGGCGGAGGCCCTAGCCGGGCTCGGCGAGCCGCGCGTCGCTCTCCCAGCCGGCGCGGACCAGCTCCGGTACCTCCTGCTCCTCCTCGGGCCAGCCGAGGCAGAGATAGCCGATCAGCTTCCACTCCTGCGGTGCCTTGACGATTGTTGCAATCTCGGTGGGATCGAGGATCGAGACCCAGCCGAGCCCGAGTCCATGGGCGCGGGCGGCGAGCCAGAACTGCGTGATCGCCGCAACCACCGAATAGTCCAGCATCTCCGGCATGGTCCGCCGGCCGAGGCCATGGCCTTGCGCGGTGCCATTGTCGCAGAACACGGCGAACTGCACCGGCGACTCGCGCAGGCCTTCGAGCTTGAGGCGGGCATAGAGCGCTGCGCGCTCGCCTTCATAATCGGTCAGCGCATCGGCATTGCAGCGGGAAAAGCTCGCCTGCACCGCGGCGCGCTGCTCGGGATCATCCACCCTCAGCCAGCGCCAGGGCTGCGAATGGCCGACCGAAGGCGAAAGCTGCATCTGATCGAGCAGCTTCGTCAGTATTACGTCCGGCACGGGCTCGCGCCGGAAGCGCCGGACATCGCGGCGCCAGGCGAAGAGCTCGCTAAGCTTGTCGCGGAAACCCTCGTCGAAGACGGGAGGCGTACTCACGCCCCCTCCCGCATCGCGATGGCATGGAAGAACGAGCCCGAAACGAGGCCGCGGCGGCTGCCGGCGGGCGCTGGCGCCGAGCCGTGCGGATCGGTGACCAGCGCGAAGGCTGGGTCCTCGCCCTGCGAGATCACGGTCGCATAGTGGAATTCGTGCCCGCTGAGCTGCGCGCCGGCACGGCCGAGCGGCCCGTCAGTGGCGAGCGCGGCATTGCGATAGCCGAGGTTCATCTTGCGCTTGGCGAAGCTGGTCTCGACCGAGAGCAGCCCGGCCATGGTGTGGCTGACCCCATCGGCGTCGATCAGGCTCTTGCCCAGCACCATATAGCCGCCGCACTCGCCATGGATCGGACGGGTCAGGGCGAACTCGCGCAAGCCGTCGAGAAAGCGCGCGGCACCGGCGAGCCGGCCGGCATGGAGCTCGGGATAACCGCCTGGCAGCCAACAGGCATCGCAGCTCTCGGGCGGTGGCTCATCGGCGAGCGGCGAGAACGGCACGAGCTCGGTCCCCAGCGCGCGCCAGCCGGCCTCGACATGCGGGTAGACGAAGCTGAAGGCGGCATCGCGAGCGATGGCGAGGCGCTTGCCCGGCGTGGGCAGCGGTATCGTCCGATGCGCTGAAGCCGGCAAAGCGGTGGTGCCGGCAGCTGCGATGACGGCGTCGAGGTCGACCGCCGTCGTGACAGCTTCGGCGAGCGCATCGAGCCGCTGGTGCAGATCTTCTGTCTCGCCGGCCTGGACCAGGCCGAGATGGCGCTCGGGCAGGATCAGGCTCGCCTCGCGCGGCAGCGCGCCGAGCACGGGCAGGCCGATCCGTTCCATGCCGGCCGCAGCCAGCCTTCGGTGGCGCTCGCTCGCGACCTTGTTGAGGATCACCCCGGCGATGCGGATACGCTTGTCATAGAGCATGCAGCCAAGCGCAACCGCGCCGGCCGATTGCGCCTGTCCGGAGACATCGATGACGAGCACCACCGGCCAGCCGAGCAGCGCTGCGATGTCGGCGCCGGTGCCGGTATGGCCGTCGGGGCCCGGCACGCCGTCGAACAGCCCCATCGAGCCTTCGGCGATGACGACGTCCGAAGAACCAGCCGCCTCGCTGGCGATCTGGCCGAGCAGGGCGTCCGGCATGGCATAGCTGTCGAGATTGGCGCTGGGCGCCCCGGTCGCGGCGGCGTGGAAGGCCGGGTCGATATAGTCGGGCCCGCATTTCAGCCCGCGCACTCTGAGGCCACGTTTGGACAATGCCCGTTGCAGACCGAGCGTAATCGTCGTCTTGCCGGAGCCGGAGCGCGGCGCGGCGATGAGGAGTCCACGGGCTGTCATCAGCAGTCCTTCTCGTCATTGCGAGGAGGCGCAGCCGACGAAGCAATCCATGAGTCGTCGAGCGAGCCCTTCTGGATTGCTTCGCTTCGCTCGCAATGACGCCCAGTCATCAGATGCCGCCTCCCGGCCGGAAGCGGCGGTCATAGCCGGTCGAATAGAGCGCGCTTTCGGAAAAGTCCTCGGCCGCCAGCGCGGGACCGACCAGGATCAAGGCCGTCCGTTCCAGCTCGGCGGCCCGCACCTGGTCAGCGATGTCGGAGAGGCGCCCGCGCAGGATGTGTTCCTCCGGCCAGGAGGCGCGGAAGACGATCGCGACAGGGCAGTCGGCACCGTAGAACGGCGTCAGGTCCGTCACGACCTGCTCGATCACATGGATCGAGAGGTGGATCGCGAGCGTCGCGCCCGAGGCCGCGAAGGTCGCGAGCTTTTCGGTCTCCGGCATGGCCGAGGCGCGGCCGGAGGTGCGGGTCAGCACCAGCGATTGCGCGACGCCCGGCAGCGTCAATTCGCGCTTGAGCGCGGCGGCGGCGGCGGCGAAGGCCGGCACGCCTGGCGTGATCTGATAGGGGATGCCGAGTTGGTCGAGCCGGCGCATCTGCTCGCCGGTCGCGCTCCAGATCGAGATGTCGCCGGAATGCAGCCGCGCGATGTCCTTGCCGTTGGCATGGGCGTTCTGGATTTCGGCGATGATAGCGTCGAGGTCGAGCGGGGCGGTGTCGACGATGCGGGCGCCTTGCGGGCACCAGCCAAGCATCGCCCTGGGGATCAGCGAGCCCGCATAGAGGCAGACCGGGCAGGCCCCGATCAGCTCACGTCCGCGCAGGGTGATGAGATCGACCGCGCCCGGGCCGGCGCCGATGAAATGGACGGTCACGCGGCGCTCCGGGCAAGCGCGCAGGTGACGCGGGCGGTGGCGATGCGCGGCTGGATCAGGGTGGCGCCGGGCCCTGCCGCAGCGAGCGCGGCCGCCTCCGCTACTGAGCCGACGCCATAGAGCCCGGAGATCCGGGTCGAGCGCGTCGCGCAGGCAGCTTCGAAGCCGGCAAGTGCTTCGTCGGGGATAGCGACGAGCGTCAGGTCATGCGCCAGCGCCACGGCAGCCAGTCCCGGCTCATCCTGGCGCGAGGCCAGGGTGGCGAGGCGGCCGATCGCATCCGCCGCCAGGCCGGCGGCGGCGAGCGTCTGCGTCAGGCAGGCCTCGATATCGGCTTCCGACGTGCCCGGACGCAGGCCGATGCCGGCAGTGATGCCATTCACGGTTTCACCACGCGCCATTGCGTCACCGCCATCGCGGCGCGCCAGCCATGCATCGTCCCGATCGGGTCGAGATGCGAGACGCCGATGCGGCGCAGGTTCCCGCCATGGACCGAGAACAGTCCGGCGAGCCTGGCCTCACCCTCGATCGTCACGGCGTTCGCGACCAATCGCCCGCGCGGCTTCAGCGCCGCGAAGGCCGCCTCGAACACGCCGGGATCAGTCAGCCCGCCGCCGATGAACACGGCATCCGGCGAGGCTTTTCCGGCGAAGCTCTCGGGCGCCTTGCCCTCGACCACCTCGAGCGGCGGCGCGCCGAGCGCGAGCCGGTTGCGGGCGATGCGGGCGGCGCGCTCCGGCCGCTCCTCGAAGGCGATCGCCCGGTTGTGGCGGTGACGCAGGCTCCACTCGATGCCGATCGAACCCGAGCCGGCGCCGATATCCCACAGCAACTCGCCGGCGCGCGGCGCCAGCGCCGACAGCGTGATCGCCCGGATGTCGGCCTTGGTGAGCTGGCCGTCATGCTCGAACCAGTCGTCGGAGAGCCCGGTCGCCAGCGGCAGGATGCGGGCATCGCGGCTGGCGACGACCTCGATCGCCAGCAGGTTGAGCGGCACGATGCCATCGAGCGCGAAGGCGTCGGCGCGGGCCTCGCGGATGCGCTCGTTCGGGCCGCCGATCGTTTCCAGCACGGTGATCGTGCTTTCGCCGAAGCCGCGGGCGCTCATCAACTGGGCCACGGCGAGCGGCGTCGAATCGTCCCAGGACAGCGCCAGGACCCGTGCGCCCGGCTGGAGAAAAGGGATGATCCTCTGAAGGGCACGGCCGTGCAGCGAGACCAGTCCGCATTCCTCCTGCGGCCAGCGCATGCGGGTGCAGGCCATCGAGAAGGAGGAGAGCTGTGGAATGACGCGCATCTCCGCCGCCGGCACCGCCTTGGTCAGCCCGGCGCCGATGCCGTAATGGAACGGATCGCTGGTCGCGAGCACGCAGACATTGCGGCCCTTTTCGGCCAGGATCGCCGGCAGCGCATTGCGGAAGGGCTGCGGCCAGGGCCGCGCATCGCCGGGCACATCGCCGATCAGTTTGAGGTGGCGCTCACCGCCGAAGACGATCTCGGCGCTTTCCAGCGCGGCCAGCGCCTCGGCGCAGAGGCCGGCGCGACCATCCTCGCCGAGCCCGACCAGCGACAGCCAGGGCCCGGGGGGCGTGCTCGACAGTTTGGTCGTTTCAGGCGAAAACTGTTCCATGACGGTCCTCATCCTCGGCGGCACCAGCGAAGCGGCTGCGCTCGATCAGCTCCTGGCTGAACAGGCTCCCGAAATTCGCGCCGTGATCTCGCTTGCAGGTCATACCTCCGACCCGCGCCCTCTGTCCTTGCCGACCCGCACCGGCGGCTTCGGCGGCATTGCCGGCCTCAGGCAATATCTTCTCGACGAGGGCGTCGTCGCCGTCATCGACGCGACCCACCCCTTCGCCGCGATCATGCCTTATCATGCCGAGGCAGCCTGCAAGGCGGAAGGCGTGCCGCTGCTGGCGATCAGGCGCGAATCCTGGAAGCCGCAGAACGGCGATCGCTGGAAATGCGTGCCCGACATCGACGCCGCCGTCGAGGCGCTCGGCGACGAACGGCGCCGGGTCTTCCTGACCATTGGCCGGCTCGAACTGCCTCACTTTTTCGCCGCCCCGCAGCACGAATATCTGATCCGCGTGATCGAGCCGGTCGGCGATCTGCCTTTGCCGCATGCCAAGGTGCTGCAACAGCGTGGGCCCTTCGAGGCGGAGGCCGAGGAGAAGCTGATGCGGGAAGAGGGCGTCGAAATCCTCGTCAGCAAGAATGCCGGCGGCCCGATGACCCTCGGCAAGCTCGTCGCGGCGCGCCGGCTCGGACTGCCCGTGGTGATGGTCGAGCGGCCGCCCAAGCCCGATGTCGAGACCGTCGAGCATATCGATCAGGTCCTGCCCTGGCTGGTGACGCAGGGGCTCTTCGTCACCGAGCGCGGCGTGTAGACGATCGGGTTCTCGCCCTCGCGGGCGATCAATCGCGTTGCGCTGGCGCCGATCATCACCAAAGTCGCCATGTCGGCAGTCTCGGCTGCCGCGACCGCCTCGGCGAGCGTCAGGATGCGCAGGTTCTCGTCGGGCCGCCCGATGGCGCGGGCGAAGATCACCGGCGTTTCCGCGGCGCGGATTGTCGCCGCAAGCTCCAGCGCCTTGCCGAGTTGCCAGGGCCGTGCCTTCGAGATCGGATTGTAAAGCGAGATCACGAAATCGGCCGACAAAGCCGCCGTGAGCCTGTCGGTGACGACCTCCCAGGGCTTGAGATTGTCCGAGAGCGAGATCGCGCAGAAATCGCCGCCGAGGGGCGCGCCGGCCTTCGCTGCCGCCGCCAGCATGGCGGTGATCCCCGGCTCGACGGTGATCTGGAGCTTGCGCCAGTCCGATTCGCCTGCTTCCAGCGCCTCGAACACGGCGGCAGCCATGGCAAAGACGCCGGGATCTCCGCCGGAAACGACCGCAACCGCCTTGCCTTCCGCCGCCAACATCAAGGCATGACGGGCGCGCTCGACCTCGACGCGGTTGTCGGAGGCATGCTTGGTCTGGCCCGCGCGCTCAGGCGCGCGGTCGAGATAGGGCCCGTAGCCGATGAGATCGCTGGCGGCCTCGAGCGCCGCCAGTGCCGACGGCGTCAGATAGCGCGCCTCGCCCGGTCCGAGACCGATGATGGCGAGCGAGCCGCTCACAGTCGCCGTCCTTCGCCGGGGACGAGGATCATCGAGAAATAGGGGGCCTCGTCGTCGGATTTCTCGGCGAGACGGGTCACCACCTGCCCGGCCATGGTGGCGCGCTCGACATAGATGGCGCGGTTGATCAGACCCGCGGCTTGCAATGCCCGGCGCACCTTGGGCAGGTTGCGGCCGAGTTTCATGATGACCGCTGCGTCGGTATCGACCAGGCGGCGCGTCAATTCGCTCTCGGCGAGCGTGCCCGGCACCACCGTCATCACATCGTCGCCCCAGCTGATCGGGGCATCGGCGCGGGCCCAGGCGCCGGCCATGCCGGTGACGCCCGGGACCACCTCGGTCGGGAAGCGATGGGCGAGACGGCGCCACAAATGCATGAAGGAGCCGTAGAAGAAGGGGTCGCCGTCGCAGAGCACGGCGATGCTGCGGCCAGCCGCCATCTCGCCGGCGAGCTGCTCGGCGGCCTCATCGTAGAAGGCGGCGATCGGCCCGGTATAGCCCTCGTCCTCGACCGGCACCTCGATGGTGACCGGGAAGGCGAGCTCGATCTCGCGGGCCGGGTCGGGCGCGATGATGGCATCGGCGGTGATGCGGGCATTGCCGCGCCGGCCGCGCTTGCAGAAATGGACGAGACGGTCGGCCTTCAGGATGATGTCGCGGGCGCGCACGGTCATGTAGTCGGGGTCGCCGGGCCCAAGGCCGACGCCGTAGAGCAGGATACGGGGCGCCTCAATGCTCACGCCGCTCATTCCTTCACCTGCGCCAGCGCGTTGACGGCCGCCGCCGCCATGGCCGAGCCGCCGCGCCGTCCGTGCACGACGAGGAAGGGCACCCGCCCGTCCTGCGCCAGCGCCTCCTTCGACTCGGCCGCACCGACGAAGCCGACCGGGATACCGATCACGGCGGCAGGCCTCAGCGCGCCTTCGTCGAGCATGTCGAGCAGGCGGAACAGCGAGGTCGGCGCATTGCCGATGACGACGACGGAGTCCGCAAGATGCGGCCGCCAGAGCTCCATCGCCGCGGCCGAGCGCGTCGTGCCCATCTCCTCCGCCAGCTTCGGCACGCTAGGGTCGGGCAGCGTGCAGATCACCTCGTTCTTGGCCGGCAGGCGCGCGCGGGTGACGCCGTCGGCGACCATGCGGGCGTCGCAGAGGATAGGCGCGCCCTTCGCCAGCGCCGCCTCGGCAACCCCAGCGAAATCCGGCGACATCGCCACGTCCCGGGGCAGGTCGGTCATGCCGCAGGCATGGATCATGCGGACGACGACGCGCTCGGCCGTGCCCGAAAAGCGCGACAGGTCGGATTCGGCCCGGATGATGGCGAAGGAGCGCTCATAGATCGCGGCTCCGTCGCGGATATAGGCGTGACGCGTGCTCAACTTCCAACCTGCTTCTAGTGCCGCGCCGCTTCCAGGCGCGCGCGGATGTCCTGACCCGGTTCGAGCCGGCGCACAAGTTCCCCCAGCGAAAGATGGGCGATGGCGGCATCGGTGGTACCGCCTGCGACGATCACATCGTAGCGCCCGCCGCGCCCGACCAGAGTGAGGTCGGCGCTGCCGGGATGGGCGCAGGACTTGGCGCAGCCGGAGACGTGGAGGCTGAGGCCGCTGATCAGCCACGGCGTCATCGCTTCTGCGAGAGCCGCGGCATCGGCCAGGGCCGGCGCTTCGCCGCGTGTACAGGCGGGCGCTCCGGTGCAGGCCGAAACGGCAAGGCGTGGATCGTCCGGCTCGACGATCAGGCCCTCATCGCGCAAGCCTTCCTGCAAGCTATGCGCCGCTTCGGCCGAAAGGTCGCAGAAGGCGAAGCCGCGCCAGGGCGACACCCTGATCTCATAGATGCCGGCGTCGCGGGCGAGTTCGCTCAAACGGCGCAAGCCCGCGGCATCGCTCCGGCCGAAGGGCAATCCGGCGAGCACGGCGATCTTGGCGTTCCGCTCGGCGACGATACCGACGGATGCTAGTTTGGCGCGGGTGGTCGGCGAGACCATCAGCACGAGCCCGCATGATGTCGCCAGCGTATTCAGCGTCTCCGGCGCGAGATCGCGCATGCGGCGGATCCGTCCCGAGCTTTGCCCGCTTGCGGCGACGAAACCGTCGAGCAAACGGACTGCCAATATCGGGGCCTCATCCAAAGCGATTGGGCCGAACCAAAGCTCGCCCGGCAGGCCGAACGCGACTGCATCGATCGCGATCGCCCTTAGCCTGAGATCGGCGGCGAAACCATCGAGCGCCAGCGCGCCGCCGCCATCCACGACGATCGAGAACTTTGCCGGCAGGCCCGAAACGCTGCGCCCGGCACGCTCGACCGCCTCAGCCAGTGCGGCCGCGTCTAGCAGTTCGTCGGCCGCCCGGCCGGCGAGCGGCGAGGTCAGCACCAGCCGGTTCGGGCCGTCACCCTCGGCTTCGTCGACGAGGCCCGCCGTCAGCAGGTCGTCGACCAGCGCCGGATGCGCCTCCTCGCGGATGCCGCGCAGTTGCAGATTGCCGCGGCCGGAGATTTCGATCTGGCCATTGCCATGGCGGCTTGCCAGCCCGGCGACACGAGCGAGCTGGTCCGGCGTCAGCGCATTGCGCGGCGGATGCAGGCGCACCAGCAGGCCGTCGCCGGTCAGCATCGGCCGCAAGGTGCCGGGGCACCAGCCGCGCCGCATCGTCTCGCGGGCTGGGGCGCTCATTCCGCCGCCTCCCGCCCTGAGAGCATCGCCGCCGAGTTCGACCGGCTGTGCCAGAGCCCGCGCTCCTGCGCCTCGGCGAGGCGCGAGCGGATCGAGGCGGCGGCCGGCGCGTTCGCCTGCTCCAGCGCCTGCCAGATGGCGGGATCGCCGCAATAGGCCTGGAAGACTGCGTCGAACAGGCCGTCGGAGACCGCATCGGTGCTCGCGGCGTAGACGAAGAGTGCATCGACCGCCTCAGCCAATTCGGCCGCGCCGCGCCAGCCATGGGCGAGATGGCTCGCGATCCACTTGGGATGGCAGAGCCGGCCATGGACGATGCGCGAGACATCCTCGGCGAGTGTGCGGGCCCTCGGCGTCTGCGGGTCCGAGGTGTCGAGGCTGTAGAGCGCCGCCTTGCCGCCTTGCGCCTGCATCGCCGCGACGAAGCCGCCGATCACGTCAGCGGCGCTGGTCGCCTCAATGATATCGCGCCCGGCGGTGTCGCTGACATGGACGAAGGCCTGCGCTTCGGCGACCCGATTGGCGAAGCCGGCATCGGGCGCGGCGGCGCCGTCCGGCCCGCCATAGGCATGGCTGGTGGCGGCGAGATAGGCCTCGCCCAGTTCGGCGCGCGCCTGCCAGTCGCCGTCGAGCGCCCGGTCGGCCATGGCGGCGCCATAGCGGCCGGGCGCGGCACCGAAGATGCGGGCGCCCGCCTCGCCGCGGCGGTGGGCGGCGGCCGGCTCGTTCCACTCGTCAAGCTCATCGAGCGCGGCGACGGCGCGCGCGGCGGCATCGAGCAGGGCGATTTGTGCCGGGAAGGTATCGCGGAAGGCGCCTGAGATGCGGATGGTCACGTCGGCGCGCGGCGCGGCGAGCTTGGCCTGCGGGATGATCGCGAAGCCGGTGACACGGGTCGAGCCATGGTCCCAGAGAGGTTCGACGCCCATCAGATGCAGGGCATGGGCGATGTCCTCGCCGCCTGAGCGCAGCGTCGGCGAGGCCCAGAGATCCATCACGATCCGGCGTGGATAGTCACCCTCGTCCTGAAGGTGGCGGGCGATGACGGCCTCGGCCGCTTTAGCGCCGAGCTTTGCCGCCGAGCGCGTCGGCAGAGCGCGCGGATCGAGCGTCGAGAGGTTGCGCCCGCTCGGCAGCACGTCAGGCCGGCCGCGATGCGGCGCGCCGGCCGGGCCGGGCGGCACGAAGCCGGCATCGAGCGCTTTCAGCAGATTGCGACGCTCGTTCTCTGCGGAGATAGGATCTGCTTCGGAAGAGCCGAAAACGTGGAGCCCGTCGCGGAAGGCCGTCTCGGCGAGGTCGCAGAGATGGGCGTCGAGCGCCGCGAGCGCGCTCGCCATGTCCTGATCGGGCGTGACGCCGCTCGCGGCGGCGAGCCCGGTCCGCTCGGCCCTGTCCAGAATCTCGCGCGCGACCAGCTCGGCCCGGCGCGGATCGAGCACTTGCGCCTGCGAATACTCCTCGACGAGGTCGCGCAGCAGCGCCGCCTCGCCGCCGGCATCATGGCTCGTGAGCGGCGGCGGCAAATGGCCGAGCGTCAGCGCCGATAGCCGGCGCTTGGCCGGCGCCGCTTCGCCGGGGTCGTCGACGACATAGGGGTAGATCACCGGCAACGCGCCGACCGCCAGCCGTGGCCAGCAGGCGGCGGAGAGCGCCACCGCCTTGCCGGGCAGCCATTCGGTCGTGCCATGGGTGCCGAGATGGATCAGCGCATCGGCGCGTAGCACCTCGCGCAGGCCGAGATAGAAGGCGAGATAGGCATGGCCGGGCGGTGCGTCGGGATCGTGATAGCGCGCCTTGCGGTCGGGCGTGGCGTCGCGCGCTGGCTGCAAGGCGATGGCGAGCTTGCCGAGGCGGACGAGCCGGAAGCGGAAGGCGTCGTCGTTGCAGGCGGGGTCGGTTTCGGGTGCGCCGTGGCCGGCGAAGAGGGCTTCGCGCGCGGCTGCCGTGATGGTCGCGAGCCAGGCACGGTAAGCGGCGAGCGGGACCGTAAAGTCGGTCGGGCCTTCGGTTAGCGCCTGCATAAGGCCGAGGCCTTGTTCGTCATTGCGAGGAGGCACAGCCGACGAAGCAATCCAGGAGGGCTCGCGCTGCCGCCGCTGGATTGCTTCGCTCCGCTCGCAATGACGATCTGCCGCGACATCATACCCCGCTCCGCTCAGGAGCTCCCGGATCGCCAGCGCGCTCGCGGGCGTATCGAGGCCGACGGCGAAACCGGCGCGGCCGCCCCGGGCCGGATAGTCTGACATCACCAAAGCGAGCTGGCGTTCGCTACGCGGCTTGCGGCCGAGCGCGATCCAGTTCGCCGCGAGGTCGGCGAGCGCTGCGACGCCGTCGGAGTCTGGTGCGAGCCGCCGCAGCGTCAGGCCGGTCGCCGGATCGGTGGTCTCCTCCTTGAAGGCGACGGGGATGGCGCCGAGCCTTCCGTCGAATTCCGGCAGCGCCGCCTGCATGGCGAGGTCGGCGGCGGAGAGCCCGCGCGGCGACGCCTCCCATGCCTCTCGCGCGCTGCCGACCGGCACAGCCTGCAGGATCGGGCAATCGGCGGCGTCCAGGACGAAATCAGCGCCGTCGCGGGCGGAAAAGGCGGTGGTGGTGACGATCAGCGCCGGCTTGCGGGTGGCGATCAGGGCGGCGAGCTCATTGGCGACGCCCGCCTCCTTGAGGCTGGTCAGGGCGAGCGGAAGGGGGCTGAGACCGCGGGCTCCGAGAGCCGTGGAGATTGCCTCGACCATGGCCGTGTCGCCGGCGGCGACGCCGGATCGGTAGACGAGGACCGGGACGAGCGGGCTGTCGACCGAGAGGGCTGCGATCGCCTCGCGCCAGGGCTGAGGCGTGGCCTTGGGCCCCAGGGCGAAGAGGGTGGGGAGCGGGACGGGGGTGAGGTCGCGCGGGCCCTCATCCCCCTGCCGGGACCTTCTCCCCCGAGGGGAGAAGGAGGCTGTCAGTATCGTGCCTTCCTTCTCCCCTTGGGGGAGAAGGTGGCCCGGCGCAGCCGGGTCGGATGAGGGCAGTGCCGCGAGATAGCCATCCACCCGACCGAGCAGCCGCCGCATGTTCTCGGCGCCGCCACCCGCATGGAAATAGCCAAGCAGGTTTGCCGCGAGCTCCGGCGGCACGGTGCCATAGCCGGCGAGCCGCTCGTCCGCCCGGTCATCACCCGGCAAAACCGCCAATGCGACACCGTGCTGCCGGCAGGCGCTGGCGATCTGCTCGACGCCGTAGCGCAGATAATCGAGCCCGCCGAGACAGCGCAGCAGCACGAAGCGCGAGCCGGCGAGCGTCTTCTCGATCAGCAGGTCGATCGAAAGCGGGTGCTTGAAGCGCCTGAGCGGCACCAGGCGAAGGTCGAGCCCGCTACTGGGTGCAGCCGCCGCCAGTGCTGAAAGATCGCTGTCGCTGAAGGAGAGGACGACGAGGTCTCCCGGCGGCAGAGCGAGGTCGACGGCGTCTTCGCCGTCGTCGAGCCTCACCTCGCTGGTCGGGAGAAGATGCATCGCATCAGCCGGCGAGCGCCGCCTCGACTGCGGCGCGGTCGAAGCCCTTGAGGCCGATCACCACGAGCCGTCCATCGCGCGCCTCGTCCGCGCCCCAGGCGCGGTCGTAATGATGGCCGACGCGCCGGCCGACGCCCTGCACGACGAGCCGCATCGGCTTGCCGGGAATGCCGGCGAAGCCCTTGAGGCGGAGCACGCCCTCGGCCTCGGCCGCCCTGGCGACGCGGGCGACGAGCTCTTCCGGCGAGCCGGCCTGCGGCAGCGGCAGCGCGACGCTGTCGAAATCGTCGTGGTCATGATCCTCGCCCTCGCCATGATGCGAGGGGCGGGCGGCGAGATCGGCTTCGGCTGCGGCGCCGAGCCCGATGATCAGAGCTGGCTCGACCTTGCCATGGGCGGTCTCGACCACCTTGATCGCCTTGGGCAGGTGCTGGGCGATCTCGGCCTTGACCCGTTCGCGGCCTTCGGCGTCGACCAGGTCGCTCTTGTTGAGCAGGATCAGGTCGGCGCAGAGGATCTGGTCCTCGAACACCTCCTCCAACGGGTTGTCGTGGTCGACCGCTTGGTCCCGCGCGGCTTGCGCCTTCAGCGCTTCCGGATCGTCGGCGAACTGGCCCTCGGCCACTGCCGGCCCATCGACCACTGCGATGACGCCGTCGACGGTGACGCGGTTGCGGATCGCCGGCCAGTTGAAGGCCTTGACCAGCGGCTTCGGCAAAGCGAGGCCGGAGGTCTCGATCAGGATGTGCTGTGGCGGGTTCTCCCGGTTCAGCAGCTTTTCCAGCGCCGGCACGAAATCGTCGGCGACGGTGCAGCAGATGCAGCCATTCGGCAATTCGACGATGTCTTCCTGCGTGCAGCCCTCGATGCCGCAGCCGGCGATGAAGGAGCCGTCGAAGCCGAGATCGCCGAACTCGTTGACGAGAACGGCGAGGCGCTTGCCGCCGGCGTTCTCCAGGAGATGGCGGACGAGGGTGGTTTTGCCGGCGCCGAGGAAGCCGGTGATGATCGTGCACGGCACCTTGCCGAGAGCAGGATTCTGCGGAGCGTTCATTCGTTTGATCCTTGCTGGCGCGGCAAAGGCGGCACGCGCGCGACCACGCCCTTGCGGAACGAGACGGGTCTTTCTTTCCAGGGAACGATCCCGTTGGCGCTGGCGGCGAATTTCTCCGCCCCGCTGACGATCTCGTCGAGATGAAGACCGGCATCGAGATCGCCGATCAGATAGGTCCACTTGCCCTCGGCCGTAAGCGCGATCGTGCAGGGCCGCTTGCAGACGGAAAGGCATTCGACCGGGACGACGACGATGCCGCTGCCGGCCATGCGCTCGGAGAGCGCTGCCGCGAGGCCGATGCCGGGCTGGTCGTAGCCATCAGGCAAGTCCTCGCGCTGGCGCCGACAGACGGTGCAGACATGGATAGTGCAGCCCGGCTCCTGCCGGGCTTGCGTTGCGAGGGCGAGATCGCCTTCGAGCATCGAAACGCCTCCTTGGGCTGGCACGGCTCCCATGAGGGAGCCGTGCGAGGCGTCAGGCCGCCGCGGTTGCGGCGCTGCGGCGCGTGGCCCAGGGCCAGAGCACGCCGACGGCAAAGCCGGTGACGAGCCAGAGCGCGGCCTGGATAGCGAGCGAGAGCGCGGCGAAATGCGCGGCGATCTCGGCCGGCACCTTGCTTTCAGGCGCGGCCGGGTGCGGTGCGCCGATCAGATGCGGCAGCAGCAGCGCCAGCACGGCGAGCGCCCGTGCCCAGGAGGCCTCGACCCGCAGGAAGACGAAGAGCGCGCCGGCAGTGACCACCGCCGTCAGCAGCCACCAGAGCTGGCGTTGCTGCAATTCAGCCGCGGCTGCGCCCGGCAGCTCCGGCGCCAGCCCCATCGCCGGGGCGAGCCCGAAGGCGAGAAAGCCGCACACCGCCCAGGCGAGCGCCCGCCTTTGGTCGATCTGCTCGTTTGCGGCGATCATCCCAGCGAGCAGCAGCGCGGCGAAGCCGATCGCGGTGCCGATCGTCACCAGGCTGGTGAAGGCCGTGCGCTGCAAGCCGTCCTGCGGCTTCCATTCGTGCTCGCCGCTGTGTTCCGCGCCGGCCTTCGGGTCGTTGTGAGCGAGCTGAATGCGGGCCTCGCCGGTGAAGGCGGCCTGCATCGGCGCACCCTGCATGCGCAGCGCCGCCTCATAGGTCTCGGCCTTGAGGATCAGCGGGGTGGTGGTGACATGCTGGAGCGCCGAGATCAGCAGCCCAGCCAGAAGCCCGGCCAGGATGCTGACCGTGAGAACACGCGTGACCATGTGCTTCCCCTCAGTGGCAGGGGAAGGCGAGGCCGTGACGGGTGTCGTGGGCCGCGTTGTGGACAGTGGACGAGGCGGCGAAGCCGACGGTGTAGATCAGCACGAAGCCGAGGATCAGCGCGGCGGCGACGGCTTTCGCGCGTTCCGAAACGCTGGCCTGGCTGGTGACGGTAGCCGTATTCATCTGGTTCTCCTTGGCCACCCCGCCGGCAGCCTGCTGGACGACATCGAATGACGGCAGGTCTCCTGGCTCACGGGTCAAAATCCTGCGCCGCCTTCCCGGTCAAACCAGTGGCCGATGGCGCGGAACTCGCCGCTTACAGTTGCGGGGGCAGCCGCGGCCTTTCACCGCGTTCCCTTTTCACCTCGTTGTCGAGGCACCGTCACCGATGATCATTAGCCATAGGCGCGGTGCTGTGCAATGCAGCGCCTCGACCGAAAGCACATGGCGGCAGACATGATCCTTCCCCCGCTCACGCTCGTCCTTGGCGGTGCCCGCTCCGGCAAGAGCCGCCACGCCGAGGCGCTGGTCGAGGCGCTGCCGGCGCCCTGGACCTATATCGCCACCGCACAGGCCTATGACGACGAGATGCGCGCCCGCATCGCCGAGCATCGCGCCCGCCGCTCCCGCGACTGGCAGACGGTCGATGCGCCGGTGGCGTTGCCCGAGGCGATCCGTAATGCCCGGTCCGGGCAACCTATCCTCGTCGATTGCCTGACGCTTTGGCTGACCAATCTTATGCTCGCCGAGCGCGACATCGCGATCGCGACCGGCGAGCTGATCGCTGCCTGCCGCGAGGCGGAGGGGCCGGTGGTGCTGGTCTCCAACGAGGTCGGGCTCGGCATCGTGCCGGACAATGCGCTCGCCCGCCGTTTCCGCGACGAGGCCGGCCGCCTGCATCAGCGGCTTGCGGCACAGGCCGGGCGCGTGGTCTTCATGGTCGCCGGATTGCCGATGCAAGTGAAGTAGAGCGAAGTTGCGATGACTGATGAGGCCGAAGACGCCGCTCGCCACAAGGCGAAGATGGCAAAGCGCAAGGCGGTGCAGGACGCCGAGGTCGCTGGCAAGACGCTGGAAAAGGGCCTGCTGATCGTCAACACCGGCCCGGGCAAGGGCAAGTCGACCGCCGCCTTCGGCCTGATCCTGCGGGCGCTCGGCCATGGCTGGCGCATCGGCGTCGTCCAGTTCATCAAGGGCGCCTGGTCGACCGGCGAGCGCAAGGCGCTGGAGGCCTTCGGAACCCAAGTCTCCTGGCATTCTATGGGGGAGGGTTTCACCTGGGAGACGCAGGACAAGGCGCGCGACATCGCGGCCGCGACGCGCGCCTTCGAGAAAGCCAGGGAGTTGATGGCTGACGAGAGCATCCGGCTCTTGGTGCTCGACGAGCTCAACATCGCCCTGCGCTACGACTACCTGCCGCTCGCCGAGGTCGTGGCGATATTGCAGGCCCGCCGGCCCGACCTCCACATCGTCGTCACCGGCCGCAACGCCAAGCCGGAGCTGATGGAAGCGGCCGACCTGGTGACGGAAATGACGCTGGTGAAGCACCATTTCGCTGCCGGGGTGAAGGCGCAGGAAGGAATCGAGTTCTAAAGGCCCTCAGCCGCGATGACGTGCAGCGCTGTTGCGCCGGATTTGACCGCGTCTGGTTTCAATCGTTTGTCGAAGGTTGCGAGCTTGCCGTCATGTTTAACGGCAAGGGCAAGGAGGTAGGTGTCGGTGATATGCTGCGCCGAGGTGAATTTCTCGGGCGTGAATAACTTCGGGTCGAGAAGGCTGACGTCATCAGACCAGAATCTGTGCTGCCCAACGTCCCGTAGTCGGGAGAGCACTTCCGCCACAATCACGGGAGACCCAGGAGAGTTGGCATAGCGCTTGTCGCCAACGATCCGGAGCGTTCCGTTTTCTGTCAGAGGGCAAGTCGCCCAGTCAGCCTTTCCTTCCCGAAGAAACCACGCCTCAGCTTGCAGGTGATGAATGTGCAGCGGGTCGATCAATGCGATAAGAACATTGACGTCGAGAAGGAATGTCACGGCTCGTCATCGCGCAGCGCATTAACATGCTCCATTGTGACCACGGCGCCTGGACTGCTGATCGGCAACAATGGGATTCCGTTGCGGTAGACAATCTGCTGTTCCACCGGCAGCGACCTGCGCGCCAGCTCCGAGATCACCTCGCCGACCGGACGATCTTGCTCGCGCGCCAGCTTCTCCGCGGCGCGGACGACGTCGTCATCGATTGTGACATGCGTTCCCATGGCGGCGATCCGTCGGTTCCGGACCAATAGTATAGCTCTTTTCGCTACGAGGGTAACCGATGACGGTCACACACCGAGCGTGAGCGCTACGATCGCCCCCAATGCCGCCAGCCCCCAGAGCAGCAGACAGGCGCGCCGATAGAGGGCAAGCGCCCGCCGGATATCCGCCGCCGTCGCCTCGGCCCTGCCATCACCCATCCAGCCATCCTCGACCCTGACCGCGCCGTAGACGCGCGGACCGGCGAGACGGAGCCCGAGCGCACCGGCCATCGCCGCCTCCGGCCAGCCGGCATTGGGCGAGCGGTGGCGACCGGCGTCACGGCGCACGGCGCGCCAAGCCGCGCCGGCGTCGGCCTGCCGGTCTAGCGCTGCGGCGGCGGTCAGCAGCAAAGCAGTCAGGCGGGAAGCGGGCAGATTGACGAGATCGTCGAGCCGCGCCGCCGCCCAGCCGAAGGCGAGGTGTTGCGGCGATTTGTGGCCGATCATCGAATCGGCGGTGTTGATCGCCTTGTAAAGCGCCCCGCCCGGCAGGCCGCCCACGCCCAGCCAGAAGGCCGGCGCGACGATCCCGTCGGAAAAATTCTCGGCGAGGCTCTCGATCGCGGCGCGGGCGACGCCGGCCTCGTCGAGGCTCTCCGGATCGCGGCCAACGATCATCGCGACGGCCTTGCGTCCGCC
The DNA here is from genome assembly GCA_035998995.1 of Allobosea sp. Lineage (GTDB taxonomy): Bacteria > Pseudomonadota > Alphaproteobacteria > Rhizobiales > Beijerinckiaceae > Allobosea. Next base: position 81,065 of record DASYHC010000107.1, on the reverse strand, counting down.
GGGGAGTCCGTCCCGCTCCAGCCCTTCGGCGACGCGGGCGACGTGTTCATGAAGGCTACGCTGCGCCAGCAAGGTCGAGGCCAGCAGCGCCAGCGGCAGCAGGGCGAATGGCCCGGCGAGACGACAGAGCGCGGTTAGGAGGAGCGCAACCGTCAGCGTCACCACCAGCAGGATCAGGAGGGCAACGACACCAGCCATTCGCCGCATCGCGAAGCTCATCGTCTCGCGATTGAGGCTGCGGTCCAGCCAGCCGATCAGCGCGCCGATCCAGGTGACGGGATGGCCGATCCATGCGAACAGGCGCGCCGGATAGCCGATCGCCGCCTCGATCAGGAGGGCGGCGAGGAGGAGCGGCAGGCTTGCGGAGAGCGACATGGCGGCCGGGGAGACGAAGGAAGCGATCTGGCACGGCGGCGATCTCGCCACGGCCCAGGCGCTGTTTCCGCAGGCGCCAAAACCCTGGATCGATCTCTCGACCGGTATCAACCCGATCCCCTATCCGCTTCCGGAGCTGCCGTTAAGCCTGTGGCAGCGTCTGCCGGGCAAGGCGGACGAGGCGGCGCTGCTGGCCGCTGCCCGCAAGGCCTATCGCATTCGCCCGCAAAGTGGCCTCGTCGCGGCGCCGGGCACGCAGATCCTGATCGAATTGCTGCCGCGTCTGGTTCCACCTGTGCACGTTGCCGTGCTCGGACCAACCTATGGCGAGCATGCATTGGCCTGGGGAAAGGCGGGAGCGACGGTGCGCGAGATCGGCGACCTCGCCGAGGTCGGCGACGCCAATGTCGTGGTGCTGGTCAATCCGAACAATCCGGACGGGTGCATCGTTGCGCAGGAGACGCTGATCGAGCTGGCCGGGGTGCTCGCGGCGCGAGGCGGTTTGCTGGTGATCGACGAGGCCTTCGCCGATTTTGCACCGCAGATGAGCCTGCTGCCGATCCTGCCGGAGGCCGCCCTTGTCCTGCGTTCCTTCGGCAAGGCCTATGGCCTCGCAGGTCTGAGGCTTGGTTTTGCGGTCGGTGAGGCGCGTTTCACCGACGCTCTCAAGGCAATGCTTGGCCCCTGGGCCGTGGCGGGGCCCGCACTGCATGTCGGAGCTGTTGCGCTCGGCGATGCAGGGTGGCTGTCGGCCACAGGCGAGGCTCGCGCTGCCGACAGCAGGCGGCTCGATGCCCTGCTTGCGCCGCTTGGCCGGATCATCGGCGGAACCGTGCTCTACCGCTTGCTCGAGGCACCGCAGGCACCGTCCCTGTTCGAGCGCCTCGGCCGGGCCGGCATCTATGTCCGCCGCTTCCAGCACGATCCCGCGCGCCTGCGCTTCGGCCTGCCGGGAGACGAGGCGGCCTGGGCACGGTTGGCGCAGACGCTCGCGCCGGCCTGAATCTCGCTGCGCGATCCCTGCAGCCGGCGCATGCGGGTGAAGGTAGGACGAAACGCATCTCTGACGCTATCGTTGGATGATTCCAGCCATCCGGAGAGAAGACGCATGCAGCCCTGGCCGAAGCAGTCCGCCCTCACCATCGGCTTCGCGCATCCGGCCTATCAGCTGCGTGACGAATATCTCGCCTGCAAGGGCGCAGCGACCAGCTTCGAGGTTCGCAATCTCGACGATCTCAAGGCCCGCGCTGCGGAAGCCGATGTGCTGGTCGTCTCCGGCCTCTGGCGCAACGAGATCCTCGACGGATTGAGCAAGCTGCGCTTCATCCAGTCGGTCAGCGCCGGCACCGACCAGTTCGACAAGCAAAAGCTCGCCGCGGCCGGCGTGCGGCTCGCCAGCGCCCAGGGCGGCAATGAGCGCGCCGTGGCCGAGCACGCGATCTCGCTGATCCTGGCCTTGTCCCGCCAGCTCCATCTCGCCCGCGACAACCAGGCGAAGGCCCATTGGCGGCCGATGATCAGCGACCGTTCCCGCCGCGAGGACGAGCTTGGCGGCCGCACCTTGGTGATCGTCGGGCTCGGCCGCATCGGCCTCAGGCTGGCGGCGATCGCTTCGGCCTTCGGCATGCGCGTGATCGGCGTGCGCCGCCGGCCGGGCTCGGAGCCGAATGTCGAGACGATCGTGCCGCCGGCGGAGCTGCATGCCGCGCTCGCCCAGGCCGATTTCGTCGCGCTGACCTGTCCGCTGACGCCGGAGACCGAAGGGCTGATCGATGCCGCCGCGCTCGCGGCGATGAAGCCTTCAGCCTACCTCGTCAACGTCGCGCGAGGTCGTGTCGTCGAGGAGCCGGCTCTGATCTCGGCTCTCGAATCCGGCCGGATCGCCGGCGCCGGCATCGATTGCGTCTATGAGGAGCCTCTGCCGGCTGCCTCACCGCTCTGGGGACTGCCGCAGGTGCTGCTGACGCCGCACAGTGCCGGTGAGACCCGCGCCTATGAGAGCAATGTCGTCGACATCCTCATCGAGAATCTCGGCCGCCTGGAGCGTGGCGAGGCCGCGCTGCTCAACCATGTCGTGTGAACCGAGAAATTCCTGTCAATATTGGTTTATTATTGTTAATAACTTCCTGTTTGCATTCTAATTTCCATGGTGCTTCTAAAGTTTAATGCAATTCTGTCGCGTACAGAAACATAGATTGTGGCGTCGTCTAATTTATTTTTGCCAATATTTTTGTACCAATGCTTTGTGGATTCTTTGACGATCTTTTTTATCATTTTCTTTACGTCGCTAAAGCTACCTGGCACTTTTAAGAAAGCATTATTAAAAATAATCTCAACAAATCCCATTTTATAGGACGCGTCGATAGCTTCAACTAATAGCCCTTGTGCAAAATTCATGTCACTATATGTGATTTCAATTTCTTGAATTCGGTGATTTGACCAGAAAAAGCGCAAAATAGACCACGCTTCATTCTTGGTTATAAGAATTTCGTCTTGAGAAAAATTACGCAATGTAGTTGCCATGCCGTCCTCTATGCCCATTTTGCCAAGGTGATCTTTGCAATCCATCGTAGAGGGCTGCGCCTTGCGATGGATCCCGGCGCTGCGGCCGGGATGACGGTACAGGTCGACCGAAAAACGCCCTGGGTTCACCAGCGCGGGCGCGGACCGTAGCTGCCGTCGCAGCCGACGAGCGGGCCGCCCGGATAGTAGTCGTCGATGATGATGTCCGGCATCTGGCAGCCGCCGCGGCTGGCGCTTCGAGTGATGCGGCGGCGCTGCTGACCGTAATCGTCGGGCTCGACCAGGACGGTGCGGCCGTCATAGCGCGGCTCGGCCGAGCGATCGAGCGCCAGCTTCTGAGCCGGGCGCGGCGCCTGGGCGCGGGGCGGCGCCTTCTCGGTGGCCTGCTGGCGAACCGGCGGCACCGGCGCCGTGGCGACGTCTGTGGTCTTCTCGCCATCCTTGCCGGCGACCTGCGAGGCCGGGACGACCACGTCCTCGGCGCTGGCGCGCACCAGCTTCTGGACGCCGGTGTCGAGGACGAGCGTGCGGAAGGGGACGTCGCCGCAGCCGCCGCAGCGGGCCGGATCGAGCGGGACGAGGTCGACGCGCGCCTTGCCGTCGTCATTGGCCTGGCCCTCGCCGGTGGCGCGAGCGGCGATCGCCACCTTGGCGGCGTCCTCGAGCTGCATTTCGATCAGCTGGGTGCGCAGCGCGCGGGCCCGGCGATAGTTGACGACTTCGTCGCCGCCCGAGACCAGTATGACGAAGGGCGCGCCCTTCGGGGCGTTGCCGCGGAAGACGTCGCGCAGCTGGGTGATGGCGCGGCGTGCCTCGGAGGTGACCTCCCAGCTGCCGGGCGCGAAGGCGATCTGGCGCGTCGTCATGATCTCGCGGGCCGCCTGGGCGACGCCGAGCGAGACCGTGCGCGAGGAGAATTCCAGCTTCAGCGATTGCGGCCGCTCGGCGACCTTCGGTGCATCCGGGTTACCACCCTCGGTCTGGGCGAAGCCGGCGCCGGCCGAGACGATGACGGCGAGGGCGGTGACGGCGATGCGCAGGCGGCTGGTCTTGTCGAACTGGAAGCCCATGGCGGGTCTCCTCATGAACGGGTGTGCGCTGGGCACGTTGCCTGGCCCTTGGCGGACCCTGAGCCGGTTTCGCCGAGTACCGCGCAATGGCGGCGCCAGAATGTCGAACGCGCGCGTGAGAAGCGGCGCATTCACCCGCTGTTCATGAAAAAATGCGGCTCGCGGCGAAAATCCGGCAAACCGTGGCAAAGCTCGGGCAACGCACTGCTACGCCCCGCCTTCACCCGATGGGCCGTCGCATTGTCGAGGCTACTGGACTATGCGAAGAGAGGGTAAACAGGGGGTCTGGCTATGAAGAACGCAGATGAACGCAAGGACAGCGTCGAGCTTCCGCAGATGATGTCGCGCCGTGCGCTCGGTGGATTCGTGCTTTCGCTGCCGCTGCTCAGCGCCATCCCCGCATTGGCGCAGACTGATCAGGGCGCGACCAATATCCTGCGCTCGCTGGCGCCGCATGATCGCGTGCCGAGCGCTGGCGGCAGTGGTGGCGGCAGGGTCGTGGTCCGCCGCGTCGCGCCGGTGCCGCGCCGGGTTCGAGCTGGCGGTTACGACGTGGTGATCGACCTGACCCGTCGCGTCGAGGTCACCGTCTTCTTCGACAACGACTCGGCGTCGCTGCGTCGCAGCTCGGAGGCGACGCTGATGCGGCTCGCCTTGGCGTTGCGCGATCCGATCCTGCTCGATCAGCGCTTCCTGATCGCGGGCCATACCAGCGCCGAGGGCGGCTACGACTACAATGTCGAGCTCTCGCAGGAGCGCGCCGCCGCGGTGCGCGACTGGCTGGTCTCCTATGGCGAGATCTCGCCAGGCCGCCTCGTCGCCCACGGCTTCGGCCCGGACATGCTGCGCAATCCGCGCAGCCCTACTTCACCCGTCAATCGCCGCGTCGAGGTCATCGCCATCACCGGCTGAGCTTCTACCGTCTTCCCGAACCAACCTTTTGCCTCAGGGGGCACTGTCATGGCTTTGTTCAAGCGTCTCATGCTCGGCTTCGCGCTGCTGCTGTCCTTTGCAGCCGTTGCCCACGCCCAGTCGAATTCCCGCATCAACCTCCTGGTGATGTCGGATGACGCCGATCCGGATACGGTTCCGCGCAATAACCGCATCTTCAACCGGGTTCAGCTCCAGCTCTCGGAGTACCTCAACACCCGCGGTTTCCAGGTCTATGACGAGACCAGCGTGTCGCTGGGCATCGCCCCGACCGCCCGTGTCCGCCGCCGCGATGCCGAGCTGATCGAGATCGCCCGCGCCGTGCCGACGCCGGTCGACGCCATGGTCGTCTATCAGATCTACGCCTCGGCCCGCCGCGCCGTCGCCGCCGATATCCGCTTCCCCGAAATCCGCATCGCCGGCCGCGTCCTCAACGTCCGCTCCGGCCAGTTCATCGCGGCCTTCGAGGTCGGCGGCTTCCAGCTGCCCGCTCTGCCGAACCCCTGCAGCGCCGAGTGCCTGCTCGAGACGGTCGGCACCCATTCGCGCCTCCTCGCCGGTGATCTCGGCGCGGCGATCGCCCAGAAGCTCGAAGGCTTCGCCCGTCCCTCCGGTGGCGGCGCCGCGGCTGTCGGCAAGGATGGCATCGTGCTCGGCGGCGGCGCCGGTGGTGGTGCGGCTCCGGTCGCCGCCGGCGGCGACGGCTGCAACAGCCTGCCGACCGACTACATGATCCAGCTGCGTGACTTCACCGCTACCGAAGTCGACCGGATCGAGGGCGAGTTCGTCCGCTGGGGTTGCTACCGCGCCCACCGCGCCACGCAGACCACCTCGACCTCGGCCGACTACTTCTACACCACCTCGGCCGACTCGGCCCGCCTGACCCGCAACTTCCGCCTGATGCTTGAGCTCGTCGGCCTGAACGGTCAGGTCAACTTCTCCGGCAATCGCGTCGTCGTCGCCAAGGTGCCGACCCGCTGATCAAGACTGGCAGCCGGGTAACCATAAATCTCGGCTCGCTATGCCGAAAATGCCGCCCGGTCGACATCGACCGGGCGGCTTGTTACTTTAATTGTGGCAGCAATATGCGCCGACCTGGCGCGAACGGAATGGGCAGGGGTTCCGTTCGCCACAGCCGGGCCGGCGCTCGATGCGGATATTTGAGACATGGATTGGGGCATCGACCCGGCGCGGGTCGCGGAGATCAGCACGATTGCGTCTTCGCGCCGGTTCTCTGCGCGGGACACCGAGAAGTTCGTTCTCGCGATTACGGGTGGCGGCTCGGAGAATGCCGACCTGCCACTCTGGGACATGCTGCAGGTGCTGTTCTCGCTCGGCGCGCTGACCGCGGGCCCGCGCATGCCGGCCCGAGACGCCGCCATCGGCTGCATGCTCGATGAGAGCGGCATCCTGCTGCGGCCGCTGCGCCAGGAAGGGCCGGTCCGCACCACCTTCGCCGGGGCGACCATCGAGGCCTCGGCGGCGGAGATCGTCCTGTCCTATGGCGGCAAGGGCGAGGCGAAGAGCCGCTCCTTCTCCTGGAGCCGGATCAGGCGTGCGCTCGGCCTCGCCGACTTCCTGTTCGCGGCCGAGGCCGATGAGCGCTCCGAGGGCGGGCTTGCGGCCTTGCGCACCGCGCTCGATGCGGTCTTCGCCCTGCCGGCCTTCGACGAGGACGGACTGAAGCGGGCGGTGCAGGAGCCGGCGCGCTTCATGCGGGCCTGGCGCCGGCGCCATTTGCCGCTGCTCGCCTTCGCCGACCTGATCCGCCAGCGCGAGGCCTTCCTCAACGCCTCCGGACGGCGCGAGCGCCAGCGCGAGTTCGACCCGGACGATCTGGTCTCGCTCTGGAGCTTCGCCCTGCTGCATGGCGAGACCTGGAGCTTCGCCCGCTTCGCCGAGCGCTTCAGCGCGCTCATGCGCGAGGAACGCTCCAGCGTCGGCCGGCGCGACTTCATGGCGCCGGCCTCGATGGAGACGCTGATGGCGCGCCAGCCCTCGGAGAATCCGGAGGAGGCGCTGATCGCCTGGCTCGACCATCAGGCGATCCTCGGCGAGCTCGGGCAGGAGGAGCCTGACGAGGGCGAGGACGAGGAGCCGGAAGAGGAGGATGAGGACGGCGTGGTGCGCGAGCGCGTCTACGCCGCGCTGATGCGCCTGCCGGCCGAGCCGAAATTCCTCAACAAGGAAGAGCGTGAATCGATCGGCCGGGCGCTCGCCATCCTGCCGCTCGCCCATGAGCAGCCGTTGACGCTGGTGCGCTCGCGTGCCGTCGCGCCATGGGAGAACCGGCTGGTCGAGGCGAGCCGCCGGATCGCTGGCTCCAATCGCGGCCAGGTCGACCAGAGCCCGGAGGCCTTCGACTATCCCGGCATCGCCGCCGGCCTTGCGGCGCTGGGCAAGCGGCTCGAGGAATTGCTGCTGATCGGTAACGCGCTCGAGGCGTTCGACGGCCCTCATAGCGAGGCGGCGACAGCCGAGGGACAGAAGCTGCTGCGGCGCTGGCGCCATGACCGCGCCAGTTTTCGGATCGACGATGCGAAACTGATGCTGATCTTCGCAAGGCATGGGGGAGCACTGAGAACGGTCGCAGCAGCCCTGCACCGGATCAACAGGCAACAGAAGCGCTTTGGCGAAACGACGGACCTGGCAGCCCAGGCCGCCAGCGACGAGGCGCGGTTCACCGACGTCTTTTCGCAGCGTTATCAAGGGCGATCGAAACGGCCATGACAGAGTTCCTCAACCAGGGTCCGCTCGAAGACGACCCCCGCGTCGGCCGCGCCACGGCCCGCCTGGTTCTGGCGGCGCTCGCGAGCACCGAGCCGGAAGAGGCGGCTGCCGCGAGCATCAGCCGCGCCGATCTTTGGGCCCATGCCCGCCGCGTCCGCGGCGAGCCCGTCAATTTCGCGGCGGAGCGCGCCATCCGCACCGACCCGGAGGCGGCGCGGCTTTATCGCCGCTTGCTCTCCTTCCAGGCCGTGGCGCGTAGCGAACTCGCTGCTGCGGCCTATGACAGCAGCGCCACGCACCGTCGCATCGGCTCCTTCGAGCTCGACGTGATCGAGGAGGACGATGCGCCGCCGGCCCTCGTCATCCAGTGCCTGTCGGAGACCGATCCCGCCCCGACCATGATCGAGGTCGTTTCGATCGAGGGCGTGGTGCGCCTGCCGCTGCCGGCGCCGGTCGACAGGCACATCGTCATCGACCTGCCACGGCAGGATGCCGAACGCGACCTCTTGCGATTGATGCTCGCCAACCCGCTCGCGGGCGTTTATCTGCTGTAAGGTCAGGAGCGCTGCCACCAGCAGCGCTTTTGCCTGGCGCTGAGGGGACGGCAGGGCCTGCGGGAGACATGATGTCGGGAGATCATAACGTCAGGCGCTCCGGCGTCTTCGTCGTCGTGCCGACGACCGACCAGCCGATCATCCTGAAGAAGCTCGCCTGGTCGGCCCGCGTGCCGGTTTCGCGCGTCGTGCTGGCGACCGAGAGCTCCGAGGTCTGCGAGCCCTGGAGCACGCAGTACAGCAACCTGCTTCGCCCTGGCGAACCGCTGCGCCAGATCCTCGGCCTGCCCGATGGCGGCAGCTACCGCCTTGCGGCGTCGGGCTCGATCGACCAGGGCAAGAGCTGGATGGTGCCGACGCTTGCGGCCCATTGCGCGCTCGCCCATGGCGAGGCGGTGACGCACAAGGCGTCCGAGGCCAAGCTCGTGATCTGGGGCACCGGCGCGATCGACCTCTCCGTCGCCGACACGGCGGGCGAGGCCCGCGTCACCCAGCAGGAATACCATCTCACCACCAAGATCGACCGCTGCCGCCATCTCTTCGCCGATGCCGAGCATGGCGCGACCCCGGTGCTGGCGCTGGTGCCACGGGGCGACGAGGCTGAGCGCGCGGTCGCGATCCTCGGCAAGATTCTTGGTGGCCAGCCGCATCATATCGTGGTGGTCTCCTCTCTCGCGGACATCGCTGCGCCGATCGACCTCTTCCTGCGCAGCGGCTCCTTCGAACCGCAGGCCGCGGCGTCCGCGCCGGAGCGGCCGGCCGCACCGGGATCGTCTTCGATGGCCCTGAAACCGTTCGAGCCCCAAAACGCCGAGCAGCCTGCCCAGCCGCAGCCCGCGCAGATGGCTGCGGCGCAGCCGGAGCAGACCCTGGTCCAGCCGCGTCCGGCCGGGGACGAACCCTCGATCGCCGATGTGCTGAAAAGCCCGCAGGCGCCCAAGCCCCGTCGCTCGGTGCTCGGTGACAAGCCGGCCTCGACCTCACCGTCCTCGCGCCTGCCCGCGATCGCCGCTGCGGCCCTGGTGCTCGTCGCCGGTGCGGCGGGTGCGGGCTGGTACCTGACGCGCGGGACTGCGACCGAGGACCCCTATCAGGTCCCGCCGACGCTGACCCAGCCCGGGACCAGCGGGACGACGCAGCAGGCCGGCAATCAGCAAAGCGCGACGGCCCCCTCCCTGGGGCAGCAAAGCGTGCCTTCGCTGGGGCAGCAGGCCGCCGGCGCCCAAGGCGGCTCCGTCGCGATGACGGGCTCCGCTCTTGCGCGGTTGGTGACCTTGTCCGCACCAGCTGGCAGCACCTGCGAGGCCCAGATCTACGAGCTGCGTCCGCGCTATAGCGAGAACGCGGTCGACGTCGGCGAGATGGCGAGCGTCCTGATCGACGGCCAGGACATTTGCGGGCTCGCGCTCGATCCGGTCGCGCCGGCCAAGGCGAAGTTCCAGAATGGGACCGGGCCCGCCGTCGTGGCCTCGAAATCGACGGCGACGCGGGTGGTCTTCAATCCGAACGCGATCCGTAGCGGCATTGCGGCTTTCCCGGTGATCCAGTTCGACGAGCCCAGGGCGCTCTCGGTCGAGATCAGGCGGCGCTGATCAGCCGCGCGGGCCGGTCGTGTCGAGCACCAGCGCCAGCAGTTCGCGCTGCCGGTGGGTATCGGTCTTGGCGAAGGCCGATTTGAGGTGGACGCGCGCCGTCTCGTAGGCGATCCCCAGATGCACGGCGATCTCGGCGACGGTGCCGCCGTCGCGCAAGGCGAGCGCGATGCGCGCCTCCTGCGGGCTCAGGTCGAAACGCCGCCTGAGGGCGTCCAGCTCGATGCTGGAGTCGACCAGCTCCCGCCGGATGATCACGAGTGCGATCGTGCCGGGGATGAACAAGCTGGCTGACCCGCCGAAAGCGTATTCTCGGAGATTCTGCGTAACCGGCAGCACGGAGAGGGAAAGCCGCTCAGGCCCCTGCCGGAACGAGACGTCGTGACGTCCGATCGAGCCCGGCCGTCGCGAACAGACCGCCGCAACCGCAAGGGCGAGCTTCGCCTGCGCTTGGGCATCGCCAAGCACCAGCCTGTCGCCGGCGGTGACGCGCAGGGAGCGACCGCCTCCGCTGAGTTCCTGTGCTGCGGTATTGAGATCGAGAACACGGCAGTCGCCATCAAGCACCAGCGCCGGGTCGATGAGATTACGCATCAGCGAGTCCCCGAGCGGTGAGCGCGTATTGCGCAGCACGGCGCGATTGCAGTCGAGCGCACGGCGCATCTTCGGAGCCAGCGCCTGGAAGAGCGGGACCAGAGCGTCGTGACTCTTTTCTGCCCCCCGCCGGTCATAGTGCACGCAGAGCGTTGCCATTCGCGAGCGGTCCTGGACGATCTTGATGCCGCTGGCGGAATCGGCTCCGCCCATCGGCTTGATCCAATCATTGTAGAACTCGGTCCGCTCGAGGATGCGGCGCGGCAAGACCGTATCCGATAGCGTGCTACGCAGGACCGGCAGATCGGTCCAGGCCGGCGTCCAGGGGTTGAGCGCGGCGTAGTGGCCGAAGTAGACGTCGAAGTTCACGTCTTCCCAGCCGACGCCGGCGAGCGGCATGGCGTAGGGGGCGGAGGCGTCATAGCCTTGCATCAGGACGCGCCCGTCCGGGAGGACGTCCTGGATTCCGCGGCAGACTGCCTGCCAATGCTCGGGCGCGATCGCGGCCGCGTCGACCAGTTCGCCGAGGCGCGAGATCGCCTGCGCGATGCTGTCGGAAACCTGTGCCCCCATCGTCACCTACCCCCCGCCCACCATCCACGATTGCAGATGCTGGGCTGCCGTCAATCAGGCTCGCCGGCTAAGGGACCTGATTTCCGAAGCTTGTGAAGTTTGGAGCAATCCCAGGCTCGGCAACACACCCGTTCGGGTTAGCCGGGGCCCAGGCCGCTACAAGCCGCCGCGCGTCAGCCCGCGCCACAGGCCCCAGGGCGGCGGGTCGCTGGTCGGCGAGAGCTGGCGGATCGCCGCGAGCCGCCCGGCGATCAAGGCGATCGCGATCGAGGGCAGCGCCATCAGCATGTGATGCGAGGTCGCCGCGGCGATGAAGGTCATCGGCTGGCCCATCACCGGCAAGAGGCCGAGCGCGTTGCCCCAGGAAATGCTCCAGTGCAGTGCGAAGATGGTGGCGATGCCGACCAGGATGATCGCCATGCCCTTGTTTGCGCCCTCCTGGGCCGAGCCCATGGCGCGCTCGCGCAACAGGCTGGCCGCCAGCGCGAGCAGGCCGAAGACGGTGATGACCTGCGCCGCCAGCAGGGCGAGCCCCGTCGGCAGGCCGAAGCGCACCATCAGGAAGGTGGCGATGAAGTCGTTCTGCACCACCGGCAGCCGGACGAGGTCGCTGACGGTGAAGCGGCTGACGGTCTCATCCTGCTCCTCGCCCTTGCGCTCGGCGATCGGCGTGACGCGCGCGCCCGGCAGCATGGCGCAGAGCGAGACCGGCGAAGGTGGGAGTTCATCGAGCACGCGGCGGACCTCAACCGGCGTCTTGTCGAGGCCGAGATCGAGCCGGGCCAGCGTGCAGGGCATCTCGGCGAGCGCGACCTTGGACTGCAGCAGCTGGAAGCCGAGATCGCGGTGGATCACGTCCGGGCTGCGCTCCTGCGCCGCCGTCGCGGCGCGCTTGGTGGCATGGTCGAGATCGTACCAGGTCAGCAGCCGCTCGGCCGGCACGCGCAAGGGGCCGCCGCGCGCCTTCTCGAGCACGTCGATGGCGGCGAGCCGCTCCTTGGGCAGATTCCACTGGCCCGAGATCGCGTAGGTGACGAGGCCGGGGAAGACGTAGATCAGCGCCGCGTTGATGCCGAGCAGGATGACGAGCACCAGCGCCAGCACGCCGCCGCGCGGCCAGCCGAGACGGCGGACCTTGCGCTGCGGCGCGTCGGAACGGCGCAGGAAGACGCGCATGATCTCGAACAGGCGCTTCAGCGTGCTCGGCAAGAGGAAGGCGAAGGCGAGCACGACCGTGGTGATGATGATGATCAGCGCCGGCGAATAATCGCTCTTCAGGAATGGCACCGCAGTCAGGAACAGGATGAAGACCAGCACGGTCGCAAGGCTGACGGTGAGCCAGGAGATGTAGTGGCGCTGGTTGTAGAAATAGTCGATCCGCGAGAAGCCGAGGAAGATGTGCGCCAGCACCAGCACGAGCGCGATCTTGCCGAGCTCGACCGGCTGGAAGCCGGCGACGCCGGTCTCGGTGCCGAGCACGCCCCAGGCGACGAAGGCGGCGAGGATCAGGATCGCCGGCACGGCGCGCAGCAGCTGGTCCTTGAAGCCGACACCCATGAAGAAGGAGCGCGGTAGCGCTGCGATCGAGCGTTGCGGCTGGAAGGCGATCACCACCGCGACGACCGGGATCAGGTCGAAGAACAAGAGCTTGTTCTTCTCGGCATGGATGGTGAAATCGGTCTTCTCGGCGTCGATGCCGAGCGCCGTCAGGGTCAGGCTGCCGAGGCAGCAGAGCATGACGAGGCCGAGCCAGGTCAGGCGCAGCGGCGTGGTGAAGCGCGGCCCGATCATGATCGCGATGCAGGCGATCGCATAGGCGAGAATCGTGGCGTGCAGCGCCGCCTCATAGGAGATCGAGGCGCCGCCGAGCCGCGACAGTTCCGGCGCCAGTACCAGCATGGTCGTCGCGCCGATGAAGGCGGTCGAGCCGAGCGCGCCGACGAGCCGGACCAGGATGGCGCTGCGCCGGAACAGCGTGGCGTGGTGCATCGCCGAGAGCACGCCGAACACGGCGACCCCGAGCGTCAGCAGCAGGCGCACGATGCGCTCGACGCCGTTCAGCGAGGAGAGCGGGTTGCCGAGCTCGGCGGCCGACATCGGCTGGCGTGGCGGCGTCACCACCGGGCGCACGCTTTCGGTCGTCGCGGCGGCACGCAGGATCTCGGCATCATCGGGCGCGAAGCGGTGGGTCTTGCTCAGCGGCGTCAGTCGCAGCGGCAGGCGCCCGTTCGCTTCCTGGCCGACCTCGACGGCATAGCGCGTGCGGCCGATGATCATGTGGCTGAGCCGCGCCGGGCCCTCCGGGTCGAGCTCCCAGGCGATATCGGTGAAATCGGTGATGCGCTGGTTGCCGCGCGCGAACACGACAGGCGGGCGCGGCGCATCGACGGCGTCGCCCGGGGCGAGGAAATAGCCGCCGCCGCGCGCGACGATGGTCAGCGCCTTGAAGGGCAGGGCGTTGGCGGCGATGTGGACTTCCTCGCGCACCGAGCAGGTCAGGCGGCCGCCGAGCGAGACGAGCTTGTCCTCGCCGCGCTCATCGGTGGCGATCAGGCCGGTGACGACCCCGCGGATGCGGTCGGCGCTGCTGAGCGGCTGGCAGACCGGCAGCGCATTGCCGTCTAGCCTGAGCGTCGAGAGCGGGCCGGTCGAGTCGATGGTGAGCTTGCGGGCGCCGGGCCGGCCGGCTTCGGTCAAGGTCAGCGCGAGACGTCCCGGCCGCGCCTCGTCGACCGCGATCGCGAGCGCGCCGGCGGCGATGCGGTCGCCCGGCTGGAAGCGCCAGCGCGCCGAAAAGCTGCCCGAGCCGTTGGCGTAGTCGAGCCAGAGCCGGCGGGTATTGGCGACGTTGCGGATAGTGACGCGCCCGTCGGGCTGGCGGGTGAGGGCGACATGGCGCGCCTCGGCCGCGTCGAAGCGCTGCGGCTGAAGGAGCTCGCGCCGGCCGATCGTCGCGGTCTCGCCGCGGGCGAGGGCAAGATCGAGCCGCTCGAGGCTGACCACCGGCCGGGCGCTCTCGATCAGATGCGTGGCGTTGTGCCACCAGAAACCGAGCACTGCGAGGCAGAGCGCCAGCAGCACGAGCCCGGTCAAGGCTCCGCCGGCCCCGCCGATGCGGATGCGCGGGAGACGGAACGGCCGCAAGGTCAGCCAGCGCCCCATCAGCTGGCGCAGCGCGGTGGTCTCGCTCACTTCTTGTCTCCGAGCGCGGCGACCTTGCCGAGCAGGCCGGCCATCAGCCGTCCGCAGGCGCGTCCGCCGGTTTCCCGCGTATGCGAGACCAGGCAGGTGAAGGCGACGCGCTTGCGCCCCGCGACATTGTCCATCCAGCCGGCGAACCAGGCCGAGTTCATGCCGTCGGTGGTGTCGGCGGTACCGGTCTTGCCGTAGATGCGTTTGCGGACATCCGGCGGCAGCGAGGCCATCACGCCGGCAGCCGTGCCGCCCGGCGAATTGACCACGCCGTAGAGGCCGCGCTGGGCGTCGTCGAGGAAGGGCTCGGCCTGGCGCGGATCCATGCCGGGGATGACAGGCTTGCCCTCGTTCGGCAGCGGCGTTTCCGCAACATCGGAGACAGGTTTCAGCACGCGCGGCAGGATGACCTTGCGGGCACCGACCGATCCATAGATCGAGGCCATGGCGATCGGCGTCGCGCGCACGCCCTGGCCATAGGAATTGGTGGCAAGGTCGATGCGGCGGGCGTTGCGCTTGTCCTCGACCGCGAGGTCGAGCGCTTCGCCGGTCAGCCGCTGCGCGCCCGGCACGATGCCGCGGGTCAGGTCGACGCTAGGCTGGGCCAGCGTGCCCGGCTGGGTGATCGGGTAGAGATGCTCGGTCATCTGCGCCAGGATCGTGCCGGTGCGGCCGGGCACCGTCGTCGGCCGGCCGCCGACCTTGCGCCCGTCCATGGTCAGCGCCATGCCGGCGAACCACAGGTTCGACGACTTGATCAGCGCCTCGCAGAAGCCGATCTGCGCGCCGCGGCCGGCATCGGGGCAGCCGCTCTGCGCCGGCGCGAGGATGCCGACATTGAAGCCGGCGCCGCCGTAGTTGGCGATCGCCACGCCGTCGACATTGAGGATGCCACCGCCTGGAATGCCGAAGACCTGCGCCTGCTGCGCTGGCGGCATCCGGCCCATGATCATGTCGGCGAAGCGCGGCTGCTCGCGGATGCCGAGAATGCTGGCGAGGCCGGTCACCAGCTTGAAGGTCGAGCCCGGCATGGTGTGGACGTCGCCGGCGCGCCAGCCATGGCCGGCGAGCGGCGAGTCGCTGTCGCGGCCGGTCGAGAGCGCCTGGATGTCCCAGCTGTGCATGCCGGGCACGAAATCGGGCCAGCTCGCCAGGCCGAGCAGCGCGCCGGGCTCGTCGCCGGCATCCATCAGCAGCACGACCGCGCGGCCGTCGCCCTGGTCGGGCGGCTCCTGTTCGGGGGCGAGGTTGACCGGCAGCGGGCCGGGCTTGCGCGGGCGCTTCCCGCGGCCGAGACGCTCGCCCATATGCTCGTAGACGGCGTCCTGCACCAGCTTCTGCAGGCGCGGCTCGATGGTGAGCGTCAGGTTCTCGCGGGTGCGGGCCCGGCCGAGCGCGGCCGAGAGCGAGCCGACATCGCCAGCGCCATAGCCGATCAGCGCGGTCAGGCCGAGCTCGTCGACGATCGGCAGCGGCACGCCGTTATTGTCGAGCGCCGGGGTGCCGTCGGCGAAGTAGAGCGCGCGGGCAGCGCCCGTGCGCCGCTGCGTGACTGCGCCGCGCCAGCCGAGTTCGCAGACCAGCTTGGTCTTGGCCCGCTCGCAATCGGCCTCGATATGCGAGGACCGCCAGAGCTTGACCTTGCCGTCCTCGCTCTGGACGCCGGCGCCGCCGAGGATCTCGCGGGCGCGCGGCGGCACGGCCCGCACCGGCTGGCCCTCGAAGCCGATCTCGACATCACGCCGGCGCGCGCCGGTGATGGTGAAGCGCCAGCCATGCGGCAGGCCCTGTTGTGCTTCCTCGGCGCAGGTTGCGAATTCGTCGCTGTCGGAGCAGACGCGCTCGGCTGCGATGGCAAGGCCGGCGAGGCGCACGGTCTGCTCGTCGCGCTTGGGGTCGAGATTGACCCGCTCATTGCCGACGACGATGCGCGCCGGCTCCAAGATCATGTCGACGGTGACGCGGCGGTTACCGGCCGGCAGCCGCGTCGAGAGCACGAGCCTGTCCTCCGGCGCGCGCAAGGGGCCGAACAGGGCCCAGTCGGAGAGCTGGTTGCCTCGGCGCTTGGCGAAATCGGCGAAGTCGCGCGGCGGCGGCACCGCATTCGGCATCACGTTGAGCGGCGCGGCGAGATCGGTGGTCTGGGCGACGCGCGCGGTCCAGCTCGACGGGCGGCAGCCGGCCGGGACCACCGGCAAGGTCAGCGGCGTGCCATCGGCGCAGCGTCGGTCGGGCGCCCGGTCGTCGCGCGCGCCGGCGATCAGGAAGGAATTGTTCCAGGCCAGCATCTCCGAGCGGATCTGCGCGCCGGCCGGCAGGTTGCAGAGCCGGTCGAGCAAGGTCCGCGAGAACTCCTTGGTGCCCTGCGGCGTCGGCATGGTCAGCGAGGCGTCGTAGAGCGCTTCGCAGGGTTGCGAGCGGATGACCGGGCCGGCGGGGTCGAGCCAGATCAGCCCGGTCGCGACGCCCTGCTGAAACAGGTCCTCGTTCGAGCGGCTGGTCTCGGTGAAGTCGGGCTGCTTGATCCAGGCGCGGCTGGCGGCGAGCTCGCCGATCAGCCCGCCCGAGAGCCAGAGGAAGCCGACGATGGTGACGGTGCCGACCGTGACGGCGGTGACGCTGCGCTTCAGGCCGCGGAAGAGCGGATGGCTCATGGCGTCGCCTCCCGGAGCTCGACCACCAGCGGCCCGAGCACGAAGGGACCGTTCGGCGGGATGATGCTGGTCCCGGCCGCCTGCGGCTTGCGCCCGCCGAGGAGCCAGATGTCGCCGGCCGACTGCACGGCGACGCCGCCGGGCGCGGCCGCGATGAAGCCGACCGGGTTGTGATCATAGAGATCGTCGAGGCGCTCGACCACGCCGGAGCCGAACTGGACGCGCACGGCCTCGCCGAGCCAGTCGAAGGTGCCATAGCCGCGCGAGGACTGGTCTGGGCCGAAGGCGACCGGCGTCTGCTCACGCGGCAGGCCGATATAGCCGAACTCGCCATCCTCCAGCATCAAGAGCGAGCGGCGGCGACCGTCGAAGCTCATGCTCTCGGCGCGGAATTCGCCGCCGACGCGGCTGTAGCGCAGTTCGCGCCGGTCGTAGCGGCGGGCGTCGCGGCCCTGCACGACGATGCTGTCGCGTTGGGCCAGCATGGCCGACGACATCAAGCGCCCGCCATGGCTGCGCTCGACCCAATAGCGCGCCATGCGCCGCCCGCCGAAATTCTCGGGGATGGCGAGGCCGACCACGGCGAGATGCGGGCCCTTGGGCGGTTGTGCCTGCAGGCGGGACGGCCTGCGGTCGAGCGTGACGTCGACGAGCCCGAGCGAGACCCGGCCGACCTGTGGGCGCACACCGAGGATCTCGAAGCGGGCATCGACATTGCCGCCGGGCAAAGCCAGCGTCTCGACCTGGATCGCCTGGGCCCGCGCCTCCGGCGTCTGCGGCAGGGCGGTGAGCAATGGCAGGCCGCCGGCATCGCGGGCGGAGGCATCGACCGGATAGCGGCCGAGGAAGAAGATCGTGCCGCCGGGCAAATCGGGGTGCACCGCAGGCGTCAGCATCTCGCTGCGCGAGAAGGCAAAGCGCGCCTGGCCGGAATAGAGCCCGCCCGCCGTGTTGACGCCGATGATCGGCTGGCCGATCGCGGTCTCTGCATCCTGCCGGATCACCACCTCGCCATGCGGCAGGCGGTTGTCGGCCGGCGGGGCATGGACGCCATGGCCGAGATAGACCGCGACCGGCGCGGTCGCGTGCAGGCTCTGCTCGACATGGACGGTGACGCCGATATCGGGATCGATCACGTCGCGGAAGCGCTGCTCGATCCGGTCGGCGAGAAAGCGGCCGAGTTCCTGCGCACCCGGCAGCGCCTCGGCGGTCAGCACCACCAGCGAGGTGAAGGGCACGTCGATCGGCTGCGGGCCGCTGCCGCCATCGGTGAGGGCGATGCTGCGATGGCGGTCGATCAGATCCTCCAGCGAGGCCTTGCCGTCCTTGGTCGGCTGCCCGCCGGCGGTCAGGCTGAAGACGGGCTTGCGCCAGAGGTTCTCGATCCCCGGCATGGCTTCGCCCGGCTCGCCGGCGACGGCGCGCAAGCTGGTCAGCCGCCGCGGGTCGTGCATCACCAGGTCCATGAGATCGGGCAGGGCCATGGCGTCAGCTCACTCCGGCAGGAAAGGCATGATGGAGATGCGGTCGCGGCGAGGCGGGCCGAGCCCGCTTTTGTGAACGCCAGAGACGTTTTCGCGTGCGGGCCATGACGATCCTGCGACCCCTCAGTAGATGCGCGAGGCGCGGTCGTGCTCGATCCGCCAGCAGGCTTCCCAGCCCTCATTGGCGGCGACGATCGTGACCTTGCGGCTCGTGGGCGACAGCACCTCGCTGATGATCTCGCAGACGCCGAAGCCGTCGAGCCCCTCGCGATGCGCTTCGACGATCGAATCGCCCTCGAGCAGCACCATCGGGTCCTGGCCGTCGAGCAGAGGGCGCAGGCGCGCCAGCGCCTTGCCCTGCGGGTCGAGGCCCGGGATCGTGCGCACGAACTGGAAGCGGCGGCCGAGATTGGCGCGTCCGCCCAGGCTCGGTGCGATATCGTCATGCTCGGCATGGACGCGAGCGCCCGAGGCGATGTCGTAGCCGAGATAATGGATGCGCTCGGCCGCGAATTCGGTGCGCAGGCCGGTGGCGCCGAGATCGCGCATCTGCACCGCCATGGCGGCGATGCCGAGCGGATTCTTGTGCTGGACGGCGCTTCCGGCCATGTCGCCCTCGATGCCGAGAATGGCGGCGCCGGCGATCACAGCCTTCTTCATCGCTGCCGGCGAGAACGGCCGCTCGAACGGGAAGGCGGCGCGGCTGGCGGCCGCCTCGGCGGCGATCGCTTCGAAGATCGGCGGCCAGAGCGCGGCGCGCCCGGTCGGCACCATGATCACCGTCGGGCGCTTGGCGGGATTGGGTCCGGCGGCGCGGGCGAGGCGCGGCAGCAGGCCGCCGAGCACGGCGCCAATCTCGGTGAGGCGCTGCGAGGCCTCGCCTGCGCCCTTCTCCAGCGTCGCGCGTGAGACTTTCAGCAGCAGCCGGCGCGTGCCGGCCTTGTCGGGGCCGTCGATCGCGAGCTGCAGACCGGGCCGCTGCGTCACATTCGCCAGCGTCGGCTCGTTCTGGGCGACGTAGAGGCCGGCGGGGTCGCCGTCGGCTTTCCGTTCGGCAAGGACGAGGTCGAACGTCTCATCGGCCGCGTCCGTATCCCAGCGATAAGCCGTGCCGGACACTTGCGCCTTCTCGCTGAGAAGCCTGGCGAGGCCAGCCTTGGCCTGCTTCACCGCATTGCGCAGCCAGCTCCGTGCCGCCAGCGCGGCGGCGTCCTCGCGCTGGATGGCGCGGGCGAGCGAGGCTTCGGCGAAGGCCGGCTGCCAGTGGGCGTCCTGCCCATCCAGCGCCCGGTCGATCAGCGTCGCGGCGATGCCGGTCAGCGCCTCGTCGATCAGGTCGCCTCCGACCGGCAGGCCGAAGGTGGCGAGCGTCTGGTGGTTCAGTCGGTCGCCGTCGCGGCGCAGAGAGGCGAGTGCGACGTCGCTGGTGCCGCCGCCGATATCGAGCGTGACCAGCAGTGCCTCGCTTTGGTCGGGCACGGCGGCACGCACCTCCGGCAGGCTGGCGACATAGCGCGCGGCCGCGACCGCTTCGGGCACGGTGACGGCGGCATCCGGGAAGCTGGTCGCGCCGGGGAAGAGCCGTTCCAGCCGCTGCGCGAAGAGTTCGAGCGCGGCGCGATATCGCGAGGCGATCTCGTCGCCGATGCCGCTCGGGCAGGAGACCAGGATGCGCGGCACCACCGGCGGCGGCGCATGATCCTCGACGCGCAGGCGGTCCTCACCCAGGCGCAGCACATAGAGATCGACCAGCTCGTCGAGCACGTCGGCGACCAAAGGCGCGATCTCGACGGTGTTGGTTGCGACGACGCGGTCAGTCGTGGCGTCGTAGCGCTGTACCTGCTCGTTCAACGTCAGCGAGACCGCGCCGGAGGTCAGGGCGTGCTTGAGCGAGTCGATCCGCCGGCCGCTCTCGGGCAGGCCGGATTGCGGCGGCGGGGCCGGCGCCGAGACGTCGTAGCGGCGGGCGAAGGCCTTGAGCCGGCGCGCCACGCTCGCCCGGTCGGAGCCGATCAGAGCGAGGTCGGGCAGGCTGTGCGGCGCGTGGTCAGCGCGCAGATTGTTGCCGGAATCGAGCCCGACATGACTCGGGATCAGCGGCGCGGCGCCTGCATCCTTCAAGGCGGCCTCGCCATGGCGCGGATCGACATGCGCGGAAAGCCAGGTGCCGAGCGCCAGCGGCTTGATCTCGGTCGCCCGGCCGGCGGCGCGCGGCGCGCCGGACCAGATCGAGGTCGCGGACGCCCCGAGGTCGATGCAGATCGGCAGGCGGTGGACGCGGCGGCTATAACGCAGTGGCAGGCTCGCCTGGGCGAAGGCCCGGCCAGCCTCGTCGCCGGCCTTGATCGCCAGCGAGACCATGATCTCGCCACGCAGCACATTGGCGCCGCTGGTGCGCACGGCGCGTGACAAGGTCGTCGTCAGATTCTGCATCGGCACGACGGCGCGGCCGCGCCGGCCGAAATCGCCCTCGCGCACGATCTCGAGCGGGAAGGGCGTCGGCGGCTCGGCGATCTCGCTCTCGCCCATCGTGCTGGTGACCTCGACAGTCAGCGGCGCGGTCCGGGTCAACGGCCAGCGGCGCAGGTCGATCACCAGCCCGTCGCAGCGCACGATCGAGGTCTCGTCGTCCGGGTCGACCTCGGCGTTGAGCCCGCTCGCAACCTCGAACTGCGCGCTGCCGCCGAGCGGGCAGACGAAATGCTCACCGGCGATGGTCAGCGCGACCTCGCCGCGGTTCTGGCTGCGGATCGGCACCGAGCGGGATTCGAGCGCGCTCGACCAGGGCTTGGCCGGGCCGTCCGGGTCGTGGCCGGCGCCGTCCTGGCCGACCCAGCCGCCGAGCTTGGCCGTGAACCTCACCTGCAGCGGCGCCTTCGGATTGGCCTGGATCGTCTCGTCGACGAAGTCGAGCACGGCATCGCGCGTCAGCGTCACGTCGAGACGCACCTCCTGGCCGGCCAGCGCCGGTGCGTCGGCGAGCCAGATCAGGTGCCGGCTGGTCGAGCTGCCGGCGTCCGGAAAGCGCCTGAGCGAGACCGAATGGTCCATCGGCGCGGCGACGCCGAGCGAAAGATGCTGCGCCCTTAGGCCGAAGCAGCTCGCCTCGATGGTCAGTCCGCGCCGGCCTTCGAGCACGATGTCCCTGGGGATGTCGATCGCGATCTGCCCGATGGCGAGCTGCTTGCCGACATGCAGGGAATCCAGGTCGATCTCGACCGGCTCGATCCGCCATTCCGGCTGCGAGGCTCCGGCGAGCGCCGCGATCTTGAGGAGGCGCCGCGGCGAGGCGCGGGTGCCGCTCGCGGTCTCGACGATGGTGGAGAAGGCGATCTCGATGCTGGCGTCGCTGTCGACATCGGCCTGGGCGCGGTGGTTCGCGACCGCGCGCATCACGGCCTCGCGCTGCAATCCCAGTACCAGGCGTTCACCCGCCCGGACTGCGGCCTTGTCGAGCAGGGCATTGCCTTGCAGCCAGCCGATGTCGACGCCGCTCGCCAGGCTCGGCGCATGCGAGACCAGCGAGACAGTCACCGCCTTGACCATGTCCTCCGGCGCCTCGAAGGCGAGGAGGTCGATCAGGTCGCCGCTGCGGTCGAGGGCGATGGTCGCGGCGAAGCTTCCGAGCCGGGTTTCGAGATTGTAGCAGGGCAGAGTGGTCATGCGTCCTGCCTCGAAGCGACGGCCCCGGAGTTGCCGCCGAGCGTGGTCCCCCAGTGATGATCCAGCCCGGTCAGCGCTGCGGCGGCGGCAAGATAGCGCGGCAGCATGTCGCCACTGCCGGCCCTGAGCCGGCGATAGGCGGCGCCGAAGCCGGTGTCGCGCGGATCGGCGAGGGCCTTCCCGGCGAAGGGCACGGTGGCGAAGGCGGCGTCGGCCTCTTGCCGCGCCAGCTGCGCCAGCAGGAGCCGGCCATAGCCGTCGAGCGTGTCGCGCAGCGCGTCGTTGCGCGCTGTGCCTTCGCCGGCCGGGCCCAGCAGCTCGTCGATCGCGTTCTCGAGTTCGGTCAGGGCCGGGGCGAGGCTTTCGATCTGCGAGAGAGAGCCGGCGAAACTGCGGCTGGCCGCCGCGAGCCGCTGCGCGCCGCGGACGGGATCACCACTCCGGTGCGCACGGGCCGCCAGCCCATCCAGGCCGAGCGCCGCTTCCCAGCTCCGGATCAGAGCGGCGGCCGCGAGCGCTTGGTCGGCCTCGCGGCGCAGAATCGCGAAATGGCCGTGCAGCAGGACGATCTCGCCCGGGGTGAGCTCGCCGAGCCGGCGCGACAGCTCGTCCGCGATCGCCGGAGACTGGCCGGATTGCCGCGCTGTCTCGCCGAGCTCGCTGCGCATGCGGGCGATCGCTTCGAGAGCCGGCGTCGGCTGCCGCTGCGGCTGCCGGCGCAGATCGAGCAGCAAGGCATCGAGCGGCGACAGGCGTCGTTGGCCGCGCTGCGTCGCCGCCTCCGCCAGTGCCTGTTCGACCTCGGCGGCAAGCCCGGTCTCGATCCAGTCCTGATGGGCGCTGGCGGCGACATCGTGCAGCAGCCGCATCGCCCGCCGGTCATGCCCCGCCAGCGCCATCGCTTCGCGGGCGAGCGCCTGCGGCAGGTTGGGATCCTCGTACCAGGCGAGCAGCCGCTCCAGCCCGGCCTCGTCCTCAGCCGAGCCCGGCAGGGGCAGCACGAGCCGCGCGGCGCAGGCGCGCGCTACGAGTTGCGGCTGCGCCAGCGCGCGCAGGAGCATGGCGATCTGCTCGGACAATGTGCGCTCGCCGAGCTCCTCGATCCGGTCGGCGTCGACCCCGCTTGTCGCGGCGAGCGCTTCGAGCAGACTGGCCGGTGCGGCGGCGCTCTTGCTGCGTGCGTCGAGCCGGCCGAGGGCGCCAGCTTGCGCCCGTGCCATGTGTAGCGCCGTCTCGCTGAGCAAGGCGCCGAGGCGCGCCGGCCTCGCCGTGCTCGTCGCCCGCCGCAGCCCTTCGGCCAATCGCCCTGCCGCGAGGGCGAGGTCGTCGTGCAGGGGCGCGGCACCGCCCGTGGCCGCGACCACGAGCGCGTTGCCGCCGCTTTGGCCGAGCGTCAGGCCGGTGGCTGCCGAGGCCGTGTAGCGTGTCCCGTGCGGGGTGGCGGTGAAGGCACCCTCCTGCCAGCGCAACGTCATCGGGCTGCCGCTGACCACCTCGCCGTCGCTGCTCCAGACCAGCTGGTGGCGAGGTTCAGCGAAGATGATGACGTCATCCGCCTCGACCCAGTCGGGGAGGGAGAGCATGCCGCCTTCGGCCTCGGTGCGAGGGCGGAGCAGGCGGAAGCCGCGACGCAACGCGGCGACGCGGCCGAGCCCGGTCGCATCGGCATCGCGCTGATCGGCCGGCGAGGCCGCCAGCGTGTCGAGTTCGGCCTCGATGGCGAGCCTGAGGTCCTGGTCGATCTGCGCCAGCGCCTGCCCGGCCTCGCGCATCGCCGCCGGGAGATGCGCCACCAGGAGCCCATCCGCAGCCGCCTCGCCGCCATCGCCGGCAAAGATGAGCGTCAGGCCGCCGCTCTCGCCGCGCCGCGCCGTCATCGTGGTCGTCGTGGCGCGTTCGTCGTCCGGATGCAGGAAGGGGCCGGCAAGCAGCCGGTAGCCTTCCGCCTCCGAGCCGCTGGCGCGGTTCAGGCCGGAGGCCAGAAGATCGACTTCGCTTGCCGGAGCCGCATCGGACGGTACGCTGCGCTGGGCCAGCCGGCCCTCGCCATCGACATAGGTTTGCACCAGCGAAAGACCCGCGGCGCCGCGATCCGCCTCGGCCAGAGACAATCTCTCGTCGAGCTGTACCGGGATGGTGGCGAGCCTGCCATCGGCCTCGACGGTCACGGCATGGAGGGCACGGCTTCCCGCCGGCAGCGTTCCGAACAGCGGCGCTGTTCCGGCATCGGCCGCGGCGATCAGGCTGATGCGGCCGCTGCTCTCTTCGGCGGCGAGGAAGCGGGCTGGTGCGCTATCTCGCCAGATCGCGGCGACATGACGCGAGCCGTCCCAGATGATGGCGACGGGCGCCACGGAGGAAGTCACGGAAACAGGCTCCGGGGAAGGCGAACTGGGCGGGGTGACGTCAGCAGACCTTGCGCGATGGCCCGCCGTCTTGCAAGACATGCGCTCGGCTCGACCTTGTCGGTGCGGGCCTGATCTTGCGGCCGGCTGGCTGCACTTACGGAAACCTGCCGCATCGGGCTGCCGACGCTGGCCGGCCCGGGGCCGAGACGGAGCTGGATGTGATGACGGCAGAAACGGTTTGCTTTGCCGCGCTGCCGGCCGCCTTGCCCGCTGCGCTCGCGCAGATGACGGCCGGCGATAATGTTTCCCACTGCCGTCTGGTTTTGTCGGAAGCCGCCGACGCGGAAGCGCAAGAGGTCGAGGCGAGCTTCATCGCGCCGCGCCTGCTGCCGCGTCTGTTCCGCGACCCGGCCCAGGCAGCTTCGCAGGCTCAAGAAGCACTGCTCGGCGCCGGGCGGCTGATCATCCTCCTGCCGGTCGGGCGCTATGACGATGGCGTCTGGGCGCCGATCATCGAGCGGATTCTGTCGGGGCTGGAAGCCGCGGCGGAGCGCCCGCGGGAGGTCGCCCTGGCCTGGAGCGGAGTCGAGCCTTTCCTGGCACCGTTCGGCCGTCGCGCCGAGGAGGTCTGGAACGATCCGCGCCTCGTGCCCGGCCTGCTCGGCGTGCTCGACCGGTCGGCCCGCTCGCTTCCGGCCGTCCTCGACGCAGCTGCTAATGTGCGTCGCGGCCTGATCCGGCTCGAAGCGGCCGAGGGTGAGGAACCGGCGCGGGCGGCGCTGGCGCTTGCCTGAGGGCATAAGCCGGCCGATTACTTCCAGACCAGCGCGTTGGCGAGGTCACGCCGGC
The DNA here is from genome assembly GCA_035998995.1 of Allobosea sp. Taxonomy (GTDB): domain Bacteria; phylum Pseudomonadota; class Alphaproteobacteria; order Rhizobiales; family Beijerinckiaceae; genus Allobosea. Next base: position 55,934 of record DASYHC010000107.1, on the reverse strand, counting down.
CGCATTCCAGCGACATGGCGTTGACGGCGGCGCGATAGCCCTGCAGCGAATAGATCACATGGGCCGGGCGACCGTCCGGAGCCGTGCCGCTGATCTCCAGCGTCGTGCCCCGGTTGTAGCCGGCTACGGCGTCCATATCGAGGATCGGCTGGCCGTTCGAGCCCTGCTTCGTCGGGCGGATGAAGTTGCCGGCGGCGGTCGGGACGGCGTTGAGCCGGCGCACGGCGCCGCCACCTTCCCGGATCACCGCTTCGAACGGCGTATTGGGCTTGTAGTAGCGCTTGTCCTCGATCAGGTGCTGGAGCTCGCCATTGCCGGCGCTGCTCGCCTGCAGCAGGATGAACGGCGCCTGCTCGCGCCAGTAGCGCGGCCCGGCTTCTTGCGCGGCCGTATAAGCGAAGCAGGTGCGCTGGCCGGTGCGCGGATCCTCGGAGACGCTGGCGTACCAATCCTGGAAGCGGCGCAGCAGCCGGCCCGGCGCCTCGGGCATCAACATGTCCTTGGTGTCGACTGCGCGCGCGCGCAGCTGGAAATCCTGCGCGACGGGGCCGGCGCTGGCGACGCGGATCGTGTATTCGCCAGGGCCGAGCTTGTAGCGCCGCAGGTTCGGCCGACTCGGATTGGCGATGTGGATCGTCTTCATCGGCGCGTTGTTGCGCCCGAGCACGTCGACGGGGACGGCCGGGTGCGGTCCGCGCACGCTGCCGGTCGGGATGTCGACCTCGACATAGGATTCCTGGGCCACCAGGAAAGGATACTGCTGCAGCGCCCGGCCGCCTTCGATGCGGGCATTGATCCGCAGCGGCGTCTGGTCGAGCCTCGGCGTCTGGCTCGTCGGGCCGAGGGCGGCCCATTGCTGCATCGTCGGCAGCTCGTCGAGCGTGACGACGCCATCCTCCGAGACCGGCGTGGTGTTGCGGCGGTTGACGCTGACCGAGATGCGGTAGCCGAGCGGACGCGGGTCGATTGTGACCATGCCGTCCCAGCGCTTGTCCTCGTCGCCCGAGGGGTCATGCGCGATGACGAGCGTGACATGGCGCTCGGCGCGGATCTTGGTCTCCTTCTCCTCGGCGTTCTGCCGGCTCAGCGCCCGACGCATCTTGTCCGAGAAGAACTCGTACCATCCCGGACTGACCGGCAGGCCGCTCAGCATCCTGACCGAGAGCGTCAGCGGGTTCGAGGTGTCGACGGAGGCGGCCCAGACACCGGCCGCGACCTTGTTGAGGAGCTCGTCGGTCGAGGTGTACTCCTCGCCGATGAAGTCCTGCGAGACGGTGAAGGGGTCGAGGCTGGGCGAGCAGCTCTCATAGCCGTTCCAGCCATGCGCCGAGAGGTTGAAGCGCGTCGCGACGCCGGCCTTGTAGCCGGAGGCCCGGATCTCGAGCTGGATCTTGCTGAGCTGTTCCTTGTTGTCGCCCGCCAGCGGACTGTCGAGCACGCCGGTGTCGACGATGCCCTTGATCGGGTCGAGGTCGAGCCAGGGCGCCATCGTCACGCCCGGAATGTTCGAGAATGCAGCGCGGATCTGCTGCATGATGTTGTTGCCCTGGTCGGTCGTGAACGCATCGCGCGTCGCCGGGCGCGAGGCGATGCCGATGGTGACCGGCAGCTTGAGCTGCGTGCATTGCTGCTGGATGCGCTGCCAGAGCAGCTGCGCGGCCGATCCGAACGGGTTGTACGGATCGAAGCCGGGCATGATCTGCGTCTGCGCCGTAGCCTCCATCGGCGGCACCGCCAGGAGGCCGGCAACCGTCAGGCAGAGGATTCGTCTGGTCAGCGCTCTCGCAGTCATCTCGGTTCGGTACTCATGAGGTCCCCCCTCGCGAACGAGGGAGGACCGGTTCTCGCTTCGTCGCGGCTCAGATGCCGGACGCCTCGTTCGTGGCCAGGTTGACCTCGACCTGGTCGGTGCCGGCGGCCTTGCCCTCGCGGGTGACGGTGCGCTCGACGACGCGGATCTTCTGGCCCTGGCTGTTGTTGTAGGTGCGCACGGTGCGGGCGCGGACGGTGACGTCCTGGCCGCTCGAATTGCGGAAGCGCTGGGTGTTCGAGCCGCCCGAGCGCGCGGCGATATAGGCCGCCTCGCGAGCGCGCTCCTTCTCGATCGCGTCGGCGATGACCAGGCCGGCCATGCCGCCGATCAGGGCGCCGATCAGGGCGCCGCGGCCGCCGCCGACTGCGCCGCCGATCAGGGCGCCAGCGCCGGCGCCGAGCGCGCCGCCGGCCGCGACACGCTCTTGCGACTGGGTGCAGCCGCCGAGCGCGAGCGCGCCCGCGACGAGAATGGTTCCGGCCTTCAAGGTCTTGGCATGCATCACGTCACCCCAGTAAAAAGTTGCTTCCAAAATGGATGGTGCCAACAATCTGGTAGCCCTTGCAGCCGGCAGAGCCAGTTTCGCAGAAGCGGGCGGAACCATACGGCACCACACCTGGCATCTGTTCCATATTGGCCTTTTTTGGGCAAGGCCCGCAGCAGTTTGTCACGATTCTGCCAAGTTTTGAATTGTTCGCAAGCCTGCCCCAGGCCACGGAGCCAAGAACGGCAGGGCTTGGCGGGGTTTCGCGCCGCGGCTGTTCGGCCGCATTTTGTGCCATCGGCGCGACATCTTTAAAAACATCAGGTTCATCTTTAACGCTTTTCTGCGGGCTGTGGTTAATTCGCCGCGGTCGATTGCGGAGCCCGGGATGGGGGTCGCTCTACCACCCGCATCGGCATGCCCTGGCTCGGGCGCAGCGTGATGCGCTGGACCGGCATCGGCGCCTCCTCGCCGGCATGCTCGAAGCGCAGCCGCCGCAGCAGGGTGGCCAGCACGATCACCGCCTCGACCATGGCGAATTGCTGGCCGATGCAGACCCTGGGGCCGGCCCCGAAGGGCAGATAGGCATAGCGGGAGATCGCTTCGCGCGCCCCTGGCAGGAAGCGCTCGGGCCGAAAGCGATCGGGGGCTTCCCAGAGCGTCTCGTGCCGATGCAGCAGATAGGGCGAGATCACCACGAGCGCGCCCTTAGGTATGGCGCATGCGCCTGCCGCATCGTCGGCCATCGCCGTGCGCGACAGAGACGGCACTGGCGGATAGAGCCGCATCGCCTCCTCGATCACCGCGCGGGTGAGCGCCAGGCGCCCTCCGGACAGAGCGGCGGCCGCGAGGTCCTCGCCGGCGGCATCGATCTCGGCCTCGAGCGCATCGCGCACATCGGGCGCGAGCGAGATGAGATAGAGCGACCAGGTCAGGGCGTTGGCGGTGGTCTCGTGGCCGGCGCCGATGAAGGTGACGATGTTGGCGCCGACCTCGGCGTCGCTCAGCCCGGTGCCTGTCTCCGGATCGCGCGCGGCGAGCAGGGCGTCGAGCAGGTCCGGCTTTTCCGGCCGCCCGCCGCCGGCATGCAGCGCTTGCCGCTCGGCGATGATCGCCTTGACCTGTGCTTCGAAGAAGCTGATCGCCGGCCGCGCCATCCAGCGGCCGATGCGCGGCAGCCAGGAGGGCGCACCGAGCACGTCGAGCGGGTCGATCCGCCCCTGCGTTTCGAAATAGCGGGTCAGCGCCTTGCCGAAAGCGTCGGCCCCGCCGGCGATCGCGTTCGAGAACATCGTCTCGGCCAGGATGTCGTAGGTCACGCGGGTCATGTCGGCGGAGATATCGACGATGCGGCCGCTGCGCCGGCGCGCCATGCGCTCGGCGGTTCGCTCGGCCGGCCCGGTCATGCGCTGCGCCAGCGCCGTGACCGAGCGCGGCGTGAACAGCGGTGCCAGGGTCCGCCGGGCCCGTTTCCAGGCGTCGCCCTCCGCCGTCAGCAGCCCTTCGCCGAGCCCGGGCGCCAGGACGGTGCGCTGGAGATCGTCCTTCCGGTAATTGGCGGCGTTCTCGACCAGGACGTGACGGACGACCTCCGGATCGGAGACAACGACGCCGTAGCCGAACAGACCCTCGCCGGCGACGATCGGCTCGCGGAAATGGCGCGTCCGCCAGATCGTCAGCGGGTTGCGGCGCAGGCGCAGCAGCAATTCGAGCCGGCCGAACTCGTGTTCTTCCGGCACCGGGGCCGGCGGTCGGCGCCGGCGGGCCTGTGCCGCCGAAAGGGTCGCGGTCGCTGCGATCATGGCTCTCTCCTTGCAGAGTCGAGGCCGAACGGGCCTGGCCGATCGGAACCGGTTCTGAAGGCAACAATCTCGTGCCGGTTTGAGACATTCCAAAGGCGCAAGCCGCGTGCCAACCGCTCTGCGATTGTTGCATTGCAGAGAATAATCCACGCAATCTTGTGCAGTGCACAATAAGTGTTATTTTAGGCTTCCAAGGAGCCACCGAGATGCCCGAGTACAAGAATCCTCCGCCGCGCGTCCTGCGCCCCCGTGTCGAACTGCCGACCCTCGAAGAGGCGGTGACGGCGGCGCAGTGCATGAGCGATTCGCCGGAGCAGCAGGCCGAGCTCGCCGCTCAGCTGATGGGCGTGCCCGTCGCCGAGGTCGTGCCGCTGATCCGCAAGGCCGCGCACCGCACCACCGTGATGACGCCGAACCGTTCGGTCGTCGTGGTCCGCCGGCCGACCCGCACCTTCTCGCCGCGCCTCGCCGAGGCGATGCGACGCTGAACGGCATAGCCCACTTCAGATATCTGCGAACGCCGGAGGCCTGGTAAGGCTTCCGGCGTTTTGCTTTGGAGCGCTATGCGCCGGCAATGCTCAGCTCGACGAGCCGATCTTGTCGAGGATCGGGCAGTCCGGGCGTTCATCGCCATGGCAATGGCTGGCGAGATGCCGGAGCGTCGCCGCCATCGCCTGCAGGGCCGCGGCCTTCTCTTCCAGCTCCGCGACATGCTTCAGCGCCAGTGTCTTCACGTCGGCGCTCGCCCGCGAGCGGTCACGCCAGAGCGCCAGCAGCGAGCCTGTCTCCTCGACCGAGAAGCCGAGGCTGCGGGCGCGGCGCACGAAACGCAGCGTATGCACGTTCGGCTCGGCATAGACCCGGTAGCCCGAATGCGAGCGCGCTGGCGGCTCGATCAGTCCGATCTGCTCGTAATAGCGGATCATCTTGGCGCTGACGCCGGAGGCTTCGGCAGCTTGTCCGATATTCATCCCATCCTCCCGAAGGCGGCGGCCGGGGCGGTGCCCAGCCCTGTCGCGGCGATGTCCTGCCGCGCAGCGAAGCGGCGCAGCCTGAGTGCGTTGGCCAGCACGCTGACGCTGGAGAAGGCCATGGCGAAGCTGGCGAAGACTGGCGACATCAAGACGCCCCAGAGCGGGTAGAGCAGGCCGGCCGCGACCGGGATCAGCAGCACGTTATAGCCGAAGGCCCAGCCGAGATTCTGACGGATGTTCGTCATCGTCGCCTTGGACAGGCCGATCGCCTCCGGCACATGGCGCAGGTCCCCCGAGATCAGCACGATGTCGGCGCTCTCGATCGCGATGTCGGTGCCGGCGCCCATGGCGATGCCGATATCGGCCTGCGCCAGCGCGGGCGCGTCGTTGATGCCGTCGCCGACGAAGGCGACCTTGGTGCTACCCTCCTGCAGGCGCCTGACGATCGCCGCCTTGTCAGTCGGCAGCACCTCGGCCTCGACCGCGTCGATGCCGAGCCGGGCCGCGATCGCCTCGGCGGTGGCGCGATTATCGCCGGTCACCATGACGATGCGCAGGCCGAGCGCCTTCAGCGCCGAAATCGCGGCCGGCGTGCCCGGCTTGATCTGGTCGGCGACCGCGACGAGGCCGGCGAGCTTCCCGTCGATCGCGACATAGAGTGGGCTCTCGCCGTCGCGCGCCGAGGCCGTGGCCTGCTCGGCCAAGGTGGTGGTCGCGATGCCGCGCTCGGCCATCAGTCGGGCGGAGCCGACCAGCACTGCGCGCCCTTCGACTTCCGCGGAGATGCCGAGGCCGGGCTCGGCCGTGAAGCCGGCTGCCGGTGCGAGGGCGAGCCCGCGCCGCTTGGCCTCGGCGACGATCGCTTCGGCGGAGGGGTGCTCGGAGGCACTTTCGGCGGAGGCGGCCAGACGCAAGGCCTCCTCCTCGGCGAAACCCTCGGCGGCGACGAAGCGCGTCATCTCCGGCCGGCCCTTGGTCAGGGTGCCAGTCTTGTCGAAGGCGATGGTCGAAACCTCGCTCAGGCCCTGCAGCGCCGCACCTTGCCGGAACAGGATGCCGAGCTCGGCGGCGCGGCCGGTGCCGACCATGATCGATGTCGGCGTCGCCAGGCCCATGGCGCAGGGGCAGGCGACGATCAGCACCGCGACGGCGTTGACCAAGGCATAGGTCAGAGCGGGCGAGGGCCCGAAGGTGAGCCAGGCCGCGAACGTCAGCAGCGCGACGGCGATCACCGCCGGCACGAACCAGTTGGTGACGCGGTCGACCAGCGCCTGGATCGGCAGCTTGGCGCCCTGCGCCTGCTCGACCATGCGCAGGATCTGGGCGAGCAAGGTGTCGGCGCCGACCTTCTCCGCCCGGAAGCGCAGCGCGCCATTGCGGTTGATCGTGCCGCCGATCACGGCCGAGCCGGCGCTCTTGTGCGCTGGGGCCGGCTCGCCCGTCACCATGGCTTCGTCGACGTAAGAGGCGCCCTCGACGACCGCGCCGTCGACCGGGATCTTCTCGCCCGGCCGGACCAGCACGAGGTCACCGACCCGGACATGTTCGATCGCGATCTCGCTCTCGACGCCGTCGCGCAGCACCCGTGCCGAGCGCGCCTGCAACTGCACCAGCCGCTTGATCGCCTCGCTGGTCCGGCCCTTGGCGCGGGCCTCGAACCAGCGCCCGAGCAGGATCAGCGTGACGATCACCGCCCCGGTCTCGAAATAGGTGTAGTCGGTACCGGCAGGCAGCCAGTCTGGCGCGAAGACCGCGACCACCGAATAGGCATAGGCCGCGCCGGCGCCGAGCATGACCAGCGCATTCATGTCGGGCGCGCCGCGCAGCAGCGCCGGCCAGCCCTTGAGGAAGAAGCGCAGGCCCGGCCCGAACAGCACGATGGTGGTGAGGACGAAAGCGATGAGCTTCAGCACGAAGGCGTCGACGCGGGCGTAGAGCCAGTGATGGAAGGCTTCGCTCAGATGCGGCCCCATTTCGAGGACCATCAGCGGCAAGGTCGCGAGCGCCGCGACGACGACCGCGCGGAACAGGGCGCTCTGCTCGGCTTCACGACGCGCAGCGGCGGCATCACCGTCGTCGCTGCGGCCCGCGTCGAGGGGCCTGGCTTCGTAGCCGGCGACGGAGACCGCTGCGACGAGCGCCGGCGCGATGGCGCCATCGGCGACGCGCAGGGTCGCCCGCTCGGTGGCGAGATTGACCTCGGCGCTCAAGACGCCCGGCACCGCGCGCAGCGCCTTTTCGACCCGGCCGACGCAGGACGCGCAGGTCATTCCCGAGATCGCCAGGGTGATATCGGTCGCGCCTGGTTCGTAGCCGGCGCCGCGGATCGCTTCGGCCACCGCCTCGGCGTTGCCGCCGGCGAGCGTCACGCGCGCCTTGCCGGTCGCCAGGTTGACCGCAGCCTCGCTCACGCCCGGAACGGCAGCGATCGCCTTCTCCACGCGCCCCACGCAGGATGCGCAGGTCATTCCGTCGACGGGAATATCGATCACGCTGGGCCCGGTTGCGGGCGCTTCATGCTTCGCATGCATCGTCATGACGCATCACCTTCCTTCTCTCGTTGGAAGATGGCTACACCTTCCCATCATGGGAAGGTCAAGCGCCTGTTTTCTGTGATTCCGACGTGACGAAAATTGCCGATGAGCAACTGGTCGGATCCGCGATGGCCGGAGAGTTCGGGGAGATGCGGCCTCAGGCCCTGTCGAGCTGCAGGCCGCGCAGGATCGCCCCGAGTGCCGGCTCGTCGACGAGATCGGCCGCGTCGGCCTGCGTGAACCATTGGCAGCGCCGCTGCTCCTGCTCGGGCCAGCTCGGGAGCTGGTCCGTCACCGCGAGCAGATAGAGCCGGACCTTGCACAGCACGAAATCGCGCGTGCGCCGCTTCCAGTAGGTGTAGCGGCCGACGGGCTTCTTGCCGACGTCGCCGACGAGCCCGGCTTCTTCCATGGCTTCGCGTGCAGCGGCCTCATGACCTTTCAGCCCGCGGATCGGCCAGCCTTTCGGCACGATCCAGCGCTGCGTCTCGCGCGTCGTCACCAGCATGATCTCGACGGCGCCTTCCGGTCCGTGGCGATACGGTATCGCGCCGATCTGAACCTTCGGCTCTGCCGCACGCTTGCCGGTTGTCGCCTTTGCTGCTCTTGCCAATCTTCCATTCCCTGCCCAAGCGGCAGCATATGGTGATTCGCATATGATCTCGCCAGTGGATTGCGTAGCCGGCAATTCTTTCGCGTGGACTGCGATGTCGCGCGACGCAATCCATCAGACCGCCCTGACATGTTGGCTGACCGCAGCGGGCGGCCCTGCGAGCGAGCCGCCCGGTCGCCTCAGAGCTTTTTGCCGTCCTTGCCGAACTGCTTGAGGAATGCGGTGAGATCCGCGATTTCCTTCTCGTTCTTGATGCCGGCGAAGATCATCTTGGTGCCGGGGATCTTGGCCCTGGGATCCTTGATGTAGTCGGCGAAGACCGCCTCGTCCCAGGTGATGTTGGCGTTCTTGTTGGCGGTCGAATAGCTGTAGCCCTCGACCTCGCCGGTATGCCGCCCGAACAGGCCGTTGAGCTGCGGGCCGACCAGGTTCTTGGCGCCTTCGCCGACCTGGTGGCAGGCGCGGCACTTGTTCCAGGAGCGCTCGCCGGCGGAGACATCCTGTGCCGAGGCGGGGGACGCAGCCATCGCGGCGAGGGCAAGCAGGGCGGCGCTGGCGGTCGATCTCATGGGCAGCCTCATCGGGTGGTCTCTCCTCAGCTTAGACTCCTTCTGAGATAACGCAGCCTGTTCCGTTGGATAGGGAGGCAGTTCGTCGCGGCGCGGCTAAAGCGCCCCGATCCACTCGGCGATATTGGCGGTGAAGGCATCTGGGCGCGAGATCGGAAAGTAATGCCCGCCTGTATCGAGCAGGATCTTGCGGGCTCCGGGCATGGCCGCCGCCAGTTCCTCCTGGAGGAAGGCCGGGACGATCATGTCGTCGCGCGCGCCGAGGATCAGCGTCGGCGCGGCGATTTCTCCGGCCCAACCGGAGGCGTCGAAGGCGCGCAGCGCGCCAATGCGTTCGCGCACGATCTGCTTGGCTTCCGGCGTATCCGGCGCCGTCGCGACCGCTGTCTCGTAGACACTCCAGTGTGCTTCGAGCCAGGTCGGCGGATAGGTCATCAGCGCGGCGCTTGCCGCATAGGCCCGCGGATGCTGGTCGAGGATGGCGAGGCGGGTCTCGAACAGCGCCGTCATATAGCGGTTCTGCTTCAGCCAGCTGCCGCTGATGATCAGCCCGTCGAACCGGTCCGGCGCCTGACGCGCCAGCGACAGGCCGATGCAGCCGCCGGTCGAATGCCCGAGCACGGTGGCGCGGTCGACGCCGGCGGCGTCGAGCACGGCCAGGCAGTCCTTGGCCAACTGGTCGACCGTGCAGGGCGCGCTGCCGCGATCGCTGGGGCCGATGCCGCGCTGGTCGAAGCGCAATACCCGGAATGAGCGGGCGAGCGTCGCGGCATTGTCGTCCCAGAAGGCGGTGCTGCCGGCGAGTCCGCTGACCAGCAGCAGCGGTCGGCCCTGGCCCTGCGACAGCGCCCGCAGTACGGCGCCATCCGGCAGCGTCACCCGGAACTCGCCGTTGATCTCGGCCGCTCTGGCGGTATCGGCCCCGGTTGCATCGGGAGCGTCGAGCTGGTGCCGTCGCGCTTGTGTCATGGCTGTGTTTCCTTTGGCGCGGGGAGGTCGGCCGTCTGTTCGCGAAGGCGGGCGGGATGGTTCAGCGCGCGTGCCGGCGACGCCTTGACCTGGATCAAACGATCAGCGCACCGCTGCGGCTCGTCGTCGGAGTCGAACGGAATGGCCCTGCTGGCGGCTTGCCCTGCCATGCCGACCTCCCTCGCGTTTCCCCACACGATTGATCGTGGCGGGGGAGGCGGCATTGTCCAGCCGCCTTTTTTCATGGCGGCATTGGCCTAAACGCAGATCAGGGCGTCTGAAAAGGGCTTTGTTATGCGTAAGACGCAGGGCTGCGCCCGCTACAGGCAGTTGACCCAGAGCACGCGGGTGACGCCGTCATGTTGATTGGCGAAGCGATGCGGCCGCGAGGACAGGAAGCGGAAGCTGTCGCCCTCGCGCATGACCCAGCTCTCGTTCTCGACACTGAGCAGCATGGTGCCGGTGAGCACGAGGCCGGCCTCCTCGCCATTGTGGATGTAGTGCTCGTCGCCAGTGCTGGCGCCGGGCTCCATCTCGACGATGAAAAGGTTGAGCTTGGCGCCTTCCGCTTGCGGAGTGAGCAATTGCTTGCGGATGCCGGAGCGCCAGAGCTGCAATTCACCGCGATCGGCCTGGCGCACGATCGTTGCGGTCGGGTCGACCTGGCGCGCATCGGCGGGGAAGAGATCGGAGATCGCGACGCCGAGCGCATCGGCGACGGCGGCGAGCACGCGCAATGTCGGCGACGACAGGCCGCGCTCGATCTGGCTGAGGAAGCCGATCGACAGCCCGGTGCGGCTCGCGAGCTCCTCCAGCGACAGCCGGCGCGCACGCCTGAGCAGGCGCAGCCGCGCTCCGATCTCGCGGTCGACATGCAGATGCGGCAGGTCGGCGGCAGGCAGGCTCATCGCGATTCCTTCTTCCTCTTTTCATGTGCATGAAAATCGCTTGCCGGCAAGGCCGTCCTATGCTCGTATCTTCACGCTCATGAAAATTCGAGCCGGTGCTCCACCAGGCACACAGACAAAATGAGGGGACATTGCCATGGAACGCCGGACCTTCCTGACCCTGCTGGCCGGAGGCGCCGTCGCCGCGTCCGTTTCGCCGGCCGCCGCCCAGTCCGTCCTCAAGGTCGGCTCGACGCCGACCGGCATCCCCTTCACCTTCCTCGACACCAAGACCAGCACGATCGAAGGCGTGATGGTCGACCTGATCAGGGAGGTCGGCAAGGAGGCCGGCTTCAAGGTCGAGGTCGAGGGCATGCAGTTCTCCACTCTGATCGCCGGTCTGACCAGCAACAAGATCGATCTGATCGCGGCCGCCATGTACATCACCCCGGCGCGCAAGGAGGCGATCGACTTCTCCGATCCGATCTACACCTATGGCGAGGGCCTGATGGTGCCGAAATCGGACGCCAAGGACTACAAGTCCGTCGACGAGCTCAAGGGCTATGTCGTCGGGGCCCAGGTCGGCACCGCCTATGTCGAGCCGCTGCAAAAGGGCGGCATCGTCTCCGAGGTCAAGATCTACAAGACCATCCCCGACATTCTCGCCGACGTGAATGCCGGCCGCATCCAGGCCGGCTTCGCCGACGGGCCGATCGTCGCCTACAATCTGCAGCAGGGCCTGTTCCCGCAGGTGCGGCTGGTGAAATCCTACCAGCCGATGTTCACCGGTTCGGTCGGCATCGGCGTGCGCAAGAGCGACGGCGAATTGCTGAAGAAGGTCAACGCGGCGCTCACTAAGCTCAAGGCCGATGGCGGCCTCGCCAAGATCCTCGCCAAATGGGGCCTCGAGTGAGGCGTCTGCCCGGCGCGCCGATCTAACCTCTCCGCTTTCATCATGAGGCGGCGCCCGGTGCGCCGCCCGTCCAGATCGTTCGAGGCTCATGCAGACCATCCTGCGCGATGCCGGCACCTTCCTGCCGATCCTGCTCCAGGGCCTGAAGTTCACCGTGCTGGTGACGCTCGGCTCGCTGGCGATCTCCACCGTGCTCGGCCTGGTCTGGGCGCTGATGCGTGTTTCCGGCATCGCCTGGCTCGCCTTTGTCGCCAAGATGATCGTCAACACGCTGCGCGGCATCCCGATCCTGGTGCAGCTGTTCTACATCTACTTCGTCTTCCCCGAATTCGGCGTGGCGCTGTCGGCGCTGCAGGCCTCGATCATCGGGCTCGGCATAGCCTATTCGGCCTATCATTCCGAGAATTTCCGCGCCGGCATCGAGGCGATCGACCATGGCCAGGTCGAGGCGGCCCAGTCGATCGGCATGGGCTGGTTCATGATGATGCGCCGGGTGATCCTGCCCCAGGCGATCAAGGTGATCCTGCCGCCCTACGGCAACATCATGATCATGATGCTGAAGGATTCCTCGCAGGCCTCCACCATCACCGTCGCCGAGCTGACCTTGCAGGGCCAGATCCTGGCCTCCTCGACCTTCAAGAACATGACGGTCTACACGCTGGTCGCCCTGCTCTATCTCTCGATGAGCCTGCCGCTGATCGCCTTCGTCGGCTGGCTGGAACGCCGCTTCGGCAAGGGAGCCAAGCGATGATCGAGCTTACCGGCGTCACCAAGAGCTTCGGCAGCCATCAGGTGCTGAAGGGCATCACCGGCAGCGTCCAGCGCGGCGAGGTCGTCTGCCTGATCGGCCCGTCCGGTTCCGGCAAGTCGACCATCCTGCGCTGCATCAACGGGCTCGAATCCTATGATGGCGGCGCGATCACGGTCGACGGGGCGAAAGTCGATCGTGCCGACCGCTCGATCCAGGCAATCCGCACCGCCATGGCGATGGTGTTCCAGCGCTTCAATCTCTTCCCGCACCGGACTGCGCTCGAAAACGTCGTCGAGGGGCCGATCCATGTGAAGAAGGAGCCGGCGGCTGAAGCGCTGGCGCGTGGCCGCGATCTGCTCGCCCGCGTCGGCCTCGCCGACAAGTTCGGCGCCTATCCCGCGCAGCTCTCCGGTGGCCAGATGCAGCGCGTCGCCATCGCCCGCGCGCTCGCCATGCAGCCCAAGGCGATCCTGTTCGACGAGCCGACCTCGGCGCTCGATCCCGAATTGGTCGGCGAGGTGCTCGGCGTGATGAAGAGCCTCGCCGAGGAGGGCATGACCATGCTGGTCGTGACCCATGAGATGGGTTTCGCCCGCGAGGTCGCCGATCGCGTCCTCTTCCTCGATGGCGGCGTCATCGTCGAGGAGGGCGCTGCCCGCGAGGTGCTGAGCGCGCCGCGCAATCCGCGCACGCAGGACTTCCTGCGCCGCGTGCTTAAGCCGATCTAGGGGATATCGATATGGCCGAGCCATTCCCGCTGCAGCCCTCGCTCTGGCACGCCACCGCTCCTGCAGCAGCCGCGACGCCACCGCTCGCGGGCGATATCAAAGCCGATGTCTGCATCGTCGGGGCCGGCTATGCCGGCCTCTCGACCGCGCTGCACCTTGCCGAGGCCGGCGTCTCGGTCGTCGTCTTGGAAGCGCGCGAGCCGGGCTGGGGCGCCTCGGGCCGCAATGGCGGGCAGGTCATTCCTGGCATCAAATACGACCCCAGCGAGATCGTCTCCAAATTTGGGGCCGAGGCCGGCGCAGCCCTGGTCTCCTTCGTCGGCTCGACTGCCGATCTCGTCTTCGGGCTGATCGAGAAGCACGGCATGGACGTGCCGCATCGCCGCGCCGGCTGGATTCAGGGCGCGCATACGCCGGCCATGGTCGAGACGGTGAAGCGCCGGGCGGACGAGTGGGGCATGCGCGGCGTCGCCGCGCGCTTTCTCAATGCCGATGCGGTCGGCCGCCTGATCGGCAGCGACCGCTATCTCGGTGGTTGGCTCGACCCGCGCGGCGGCGGCGTCCAGCCGCTCGCCTACGCCCGCGGCCTCGCCCGTGCCGCGCTGAAGGCGGGTGTCGCGATCCACGGCCAGAGCCCGGTGACGGGTCTGCGCCGCGATGGCGGCAGCTGGGTTGTGCGCACCGCGCAAGGGGCCAGTGTCACCGCGCCGCGCGTGGTGATCGCGACCAATGGCTATACCGGCGACCTGATCCCGAAATTGCGCCAGACGGTGATCCGGCCGAACTCCTTCATCGTCGCGACCGAGCCGCTCTCCGACAATCTCGCCGGCACGATCCTGCCCGAGGGCCAGGTCACCTCCGACACTCGCCAGTTGTTGCTCTACTTCCGCAAGGATCACACCAACCGCCTGCTGATGGGCGGACGCGGTCCCTTCCGCGAGCCGCAGGGTGCTGCCGACTGGGCCCATCTCGAACGCGTCATCGGCAAGATGTATCCGCAGGCCAAGGGTCTCAGCTTCGATTATCGCTGGTGCGGCCGCGTCGCGCTGACCCGCGATTTCCTGCCGCATCTGCACGAGCCGGAGCCCGGCCTGCTCGTCGATATCGGTTGCATGGGCCGCGGCGTCGGCCTGCAGACGGCGATGGGCAGGGCGATGGCGCAGTATCTCTCGACCGGCGACAGAGCGAGCCTGCCTTTCCCGGTCGTGCCGATCGCGCCGCTGCCGCTGCACGCGTTGAACGAGCTCTATGTCTCGGCGATCATCGCCTGGTATCGCCTGACCGATGGCGGCATGAAAGACCGCGCCGCTTGACCAGCGCTCGTTCCTGACGCAGGGCGAGGGCATGAGCATCGTCCTCGCCTGCGATCTCGGCGGCACCTCCTTCCGCGCCGCCCTCGTCGATGACACCGGCGCCATCCGCGCCCAGCACGCCATTGCCGGGCCGGCGAGCCGCGACGATGCCTCGGGCCGTTCCGAGATAGAGCCGGATGCCTGGTGGCGCCTGCTGGTTGATGCCTGCGCCGGACTGGCAGCGGAGGCGCCGGCGCTGTTCCAGGCGGTCGAGGCGGTCGCCATCTGCGGCGTCACCCGCACGCAGATCTTTCTGGGCAGCGATGGCCAGTTACTGCGCCCGGCGATGAGCTGGAAGGATACGCGCGCGGACGCGCTTGCGGCGCGCTCGCGCGAGAAGTTCGACGCAACCCATCCCGAGAGCGCAGCGGTCAACGCCTTCCACCCGCTCGCTCGCCTGGCCTGGCTACGCGAAGAGGAACCCAAGGTTTTCGCTGAGCTCGCCTGCCTGCTCGAGCCGAAGGACTATCTGAACTTCCGCCTCACCGGCCGGCGGACCAGCGATCCCGTCTCGATGGCGCGATTGCTGGCCGCAGCTGCTCCTCATGAAGGCTGCGACCTATTGTATGCGGCAGGTGTTCCCGCCACGATCCTGCCGGCGATGCTCGAGCCCTGGGATCAGGTCGGTCCGATACAGCCCGATTTGCCTGCCTCACTCGCTCGCCTCGCCGGCAAGCCGGTCTTTTGCGCCTCGAACGATACCTGGGCGGCGGTCGTCGGCCTCGGCGCCATGCGCGAAGGCTTCGCCTACAACATCTCCGGCACCACCGAGGTGCTCGGTGTCGTCGGCCGCGAGCCGGCGCGGGCGGAGGGTCTGCTCACTGTCGATTGGCGCGGCCTGTTCCAGCTCGGTGGCCCGAGCCAGACCGGCGCCGACACCGTCTCCTGGCTGCTGGCGCTGCTTGGACGCGACGGCGCGGCGGTTGGGCAGGAGATCGCCGCGCTGCTCGCTGGCCAGCGCCAGCCGCAGCCGCTGCTCTTCCTGCCCTATCTCCAGGGCGAGCGCGTGCCCTATTGGGACCCGTCCTTGCGTGGCGCCCTCATCGGGCTGAATCGTCGACATGGCCCGACCGACCTTGCCTTTGCGGTGCTGGAAGGCGTCGGCTGCCTCAACCGGATCGTGCTGGAACGGGCCGAAGCTTCGCTTGGCCGGGAAGCGACGGAAATCCGTTTCGGTGGCGGCGCCGCCGCCAATCCGGTCTGGAGCCAGATCAAGGCCGATCTCTGCGGCCGGCCGGTCGTGATTGCCGCCTCCAGGGAGCCCGGCCTGCTCGGCGCGGCGATCATCGCCTTCGCCGGCCTCGGTCGTTTCGCCTCGCTCGCAGCAGCGCAGCAGGCTCTCGTCACGGTTGCGCATCGGTTCGAGCCCGATCCGGCCCGCAAGCCGGCTTATGACACCTTGTTCGCCCTGTTCCGTCAGGCCGAGGACGCCTTGGCACCGATCTCGCGCGATCTCGTCACCAATGCACAGGAGGGTAAGCCGCTCGCCGACCTCGCGCGTCATGCGTCTGCGGCCGCGAACCTGCACGCCGATTGACGTTGCGGCTGAGGCGCTTGCGCCTTACCCAAGTGGAACCAATCTCCAGAGAGAGGTCCATGCCGCGTTCCTGCCGTGCCGCGTTTCGTCTCGTCCCAGTCGTCGGCAAGACCGGCTGATGCCGAAGCCCGTGACCCTGATCACCGGCGCTTCCGGCGGCATTGGCGGTGCGCTCGCGATGACGCTGGCACCGTCGCATAGGCTCGTCCTCTCCGGGCTGGAGGCCAGTCCGCTGGTCGAGCTCGCCGACCGCTTGCAGACCGAAGGCGCCGACGTCGCCGCGATGACCGGCGATGTCCGCGACCGCGACCTTGCAGGTGCGCTGGTCGAACTGGCGGTCGAGCGCTTCGGCCGCCTCGACAATCTCGTGACCGGCGCCGGTGCTTCGCGGCCGGTGCCGATGGTCGAGATGGAGGACGAGGAATGGGACAAGCTCGTCGACATCAACCTCTCGGCCGTCTTCCGCGTCTCCAAGGCGGCCGCCAGGCGGATGATCGAGCAAAGCGAGGGCGGCGCCATCGTCCACATCTCCTCGATCGCCCATAGCAATGGCGGCGCCAATCTCGCCTATGGCTCGGCCAAGGGCGGGGTGGCGACGTTGACCTATGGCATGGCCCAGCAACTCGGCCGCCATGGCATTCGCGTCAATGCGGTCGCCCCGGGGATCATCGACACCCCGATGGTGCGCGGCGGCTTCGCCAGTCAGTTCAATGCGCTGGTCGAGGGCGCCTCGCAGCGCACCCCGCTCGGGCGGCTCGGCCGGCCGGAAGATGTCGCGGGGGTCATCGCCTTCCTGCTCTCGCCGGCGGCGGCCTTCGTCACCGGCGCTCTGATCCCGGTCACCGGCGGCATCGAAATCCTCTCGCCGATCTCGGCGATCGCCAAGGGAAATGCCTGACGATGCGCGAGATCATCGGCCGCTACGGCACCGCGCTTGCCGGCCTTGCCCTGATCGTCTTCTTCGTCGCCTTCGCGCCGAACTTCGCGACGACGATGAACATCGTCAACGTGCTGAAGGATACGAGCTTCCTCGCCATCCTGGCGCTCGGCTTCGCACTCGCCTTCACCGTTGCCGAGCTCGATCTCTCGATCGCCGAGATGGCGAGCCTCGCGGCTGTGGTCTGCGGCTGGCTGGTGCAGCTCCAATATCCGCCGCTCGTCGCGGTCCTGGCGGCGCTTTCGGTCGGCGCACTGCTCGGCGCCCTCAACGGCTACGGCGTCACCGTGCTGCGTATCCCGTCGCTGATCATGACGCTCGGCACGGCAGCGATCGCCAAGGGCTTCGCCTTCATGATCACGCAAGGGGTGGCCTTCGTCGGCCGTTGGCCGACCGGCTTCACCGGATTGGCGCGCGGCTACACCTTCGGCATCCCAAATCTCGTGCTCTGGCTCGCCGGCGTCACCCTTTTCGCCTGGGGCTTGGTGAAATGGACCCGCACCGGCGCGCATATGGTCGCGACCGGCGAGGCCGACGAAGCTGCCAGGCTCTCCGGCATCGCCACGGCCCGGATGAAGCGGATCGGCCTCTTGCTCTCCGGCATCCTCGCCGCGATCACCGCCGTGCTGCTCGCCGCCAACCTGTCCTCGGCGGCGCCGAACATGGCGGGCGACTACCTCCTCTACGCCATTGCGGCGGTGCTGCTGGGGATGACCATGTTCGAGCCCGGCAAGCCGAACGTGCCGGGCACGGTCTTCGCAGCTTTGGTGCTCAAGGTGCTCGGCAATGGCTTGGTGCTGCTCGGCGCACCCTATTACGTTCAGGACATCGTTCTCGGCGTCATCATCATCGGCTCGGTCGCCTTCTCGGCCAGCGCGATGAAGAAGGCGGCGTTCAAGGTCTGAGGTTTGGCTATCATCACACCAGCCCTCATCCTGAGGAGCCGCGTCAGCGGCGTCTCGAAGGATGATCCAGGAGGCTCCGGAACCAATTGGAGCATCCTTCGAGACGCGATCTGCGATCGCTCCTCAGGATGAGGGCTGAAAGAAAATGAGAGGGGAGACACCATGAAAACACTCAAATCGCTCGTGCTGGCGGCTGCCGCCGTCGTCGGGATGGCTCAGGGCGCAGGGGCTTTCGAGCTCGGCGTCATCGGCTTCCAGTTCTCGTCGGAGACGCATGCTCGCGTCGCCAACGCCGCCGCCGCCGCGGCCAAGGCCAAGGGCTGGAACGTCACGCTGCTGAACTCGGAAGGCGCGCTGCCCAAGCATGCCGAGCAGTTCGATGCGCTGATCGCCAAGAAGGTCGACGCGATCATCATCGCCATGGGCAAGCCGGTCGAGGCCGACGCCCAGTTCAAGGCGGCCAAGGACGCCAAGATCCCGGTCATCACGGTGCAGTCGGGTTCGAGCCCGCACGCGCTCTTCGATATCCAGACCAACGAGTACAAGGTCGGTGCGGAAGCCGCGCTCTATCTGCTCGGCCAGCTCGGCTATCAGGGCAACATCGTCACCGCCCGCTTCGATCTCAACGTCGCCTCGCGCATCCGCGGCAAGCTGCTCGACAACGTGCTCTCCGAGAACCAGGCGGTGAAGGAGCTCGGCAAGTTCTCGATGGCCCGCACCCAGAGCTGGCGCGACGACGTCCGCGCCGGCATGCAGGCGCTGCTGCTGCAGAACCAGGGCAAGATCAACGGCATCTGGGCCTCGTTCGACGGCCAGGCCTACATCATCGACGACCTCCTGCAGGCTCAAGGCGTGAAGAAGGGCCAGATCCCGCTGGTCTCGGTCGATGGCGGCAAGGAGACCTATGCCCGCATTGCCGACCCGGCCTCGACCTTCATGGCGACCGTCTCGATCCCGTTCGAGGAGATGGGCAAGCAGGCGGTCGACGCGATCCAGACCATCGTCGTCGACAAGAAGCCGAAGGAGACCGTCGCCGCCGGCCCCTATCTCTTCACCGACGCCGTGCTGGTCGACAAGAACAACGTTCAGCAGTTCCTGAAGTGAGTTCGGTGACCGCCACGCCCCTCCTGTCGCTCCGCGGCATCGGCAAGGCATACGGCCCGGTCGTGGCGGTGCGCGAGGTCGATCTCGACATTTATTCCGGCGAGGTCGTCGCCATCTGCGGCGACAACGGCGCCGGCAAGTCGAGCCTGATCAAGGTGATTTCCGGCGCCGAGGAAGCAACATCCGGGACTTTGAGCATGCGTGGGAAGACCGTCGTCTTCGCCTCGCCGCATGACGCATTGAGCCATGGCGTCGCTACGATCTACCAGGACCTTGCGCTCGCGCCGCGGCTCTCGATCGCCCAGAACGTCTTCATGGGCTCGGAGCTGACGCGCCCTCTGTTGCTGCCCTTCCTACGCGTGCTCGACAAGAAGAGGATGGCGCAGGAGGCTCGCGGCTTCCTCAAGCAGCTCTCGGTCACGGTCGAGGACATGGACCGCCCGGTCGAGCGGCTCTCCGGTGGCCAGCGCCAGGCGGTCGCGATCTCGCGCGCGCTGCGCTGGAAGGCCGAGATCATCATCATGGACGAGCCGACGGCGGCGCTCGGCGTCAAGGAGACCGCCCTCGTCCTCGACCTGATCCGCAAGCTCAAGGCCGATGGCCGGACGGTGCTGCTGATCAGCCACAATATGCGCGACGTCGTTGCGCTCGCCGACCGGGTGGTGATCATGGGCGCCGGCCGCAAGTACGTCGACCGGCCGCTCGGTGACCTCACCGCGGACGATCTCAGCCATATGATCATGGCGGGCAACGCCAGGGCGGCCTGAGATGACCAGGATCCCCATCACAGCCCTCATCCTGAGGAGCGATCGCAGATCGCGTCTCGAAGGATGCTCCAGCTGGCTCCGGAGTCTCCTGGAGCATCCTTCGAGACGGCCGCTGACACGGCCTCCTCAGGATGAGGGCTGTGGGGAAGCAATGAGCCGAGGCTGACATGGCGCGCGAAGTGATCGTCATCGACACCGACCCCGGCCAGGACGATGCCGTCGCTTTGCTGCTCGCCTTCGCCAGCCCGGAGCTCGATCTCAAGGCGATCACCACCGTCGCCGGCAATGTCCCGCTGGCGCTGACGACGGCGAACGCGCTGCGCATCCGCGAGCTCGCCGGCCGCGAGGACGTGCCGGTCCATGCCGGCGCCGACCGGCCATTGATCTTCCCGCTCTCGACCGCCGAATTCGTCTGCGGTCCTGACGGCCTCGCCGGCGCCGATCTGCCGCCGCCGCGCGGTGCCGCCAGCCCCGGCCATGCCGTCGAGGCGCTGATCGCCATCTTGTGCGCCGCCCCGGACGATAGCGTCACGCTCTGCCCGCTCGGGCCGCTGACCAATCTTGCATTGGCCTTTCGACTGGCGCCGGACGCGCTGCCCAAGGTCAGGCGCATCGTGCTGATGGGCGGGGCGCTCGCGCTCGGCAACATCACCCCGGCGGCCGAGTTCAACGTCCATGTCGATCCGCATGCCGCCGCGATCGTCTTTGGCTGCGGCCGGCCGATCGTGATGTTCGGGCTCGGCGTCACCCATCAGGCAATTGCCTCGCATGAACAGGTCGCGCGCCTGCTCTCGTTCGGCAACTCGGCCGGCAGGGCGGTGCACGGCATGCTGACCCGTCCGCGACCCGGTGGCCTCGGCACTGCCGGCCATCCGATGCATGACCCCTGCGTGATCGCCTTCCTGCTCTGGCCGGAACTCTTCTCGGGTCGCGACTGTTGTGTCGAGGTCGAGACCGGGGACGGTCCTTTGAGGGGGCGCACCACCATCGACTGGAACGGCCGGCTGAAGCGGCCGGCCAATGCCCATGTTGTCGCGAGCGTCGAGGCGGAGGCGCTGTTCCAGCGCCTGTTCGACCGGCTCGCGACGTTGCCTTAAGCGGAGAAGGATATGGCCCATTTCGTCGAGGAGCTGCAGCTCGAGGCCGAGCGCGCGATTCTGGCGATGCAGACGGCTGCGCTCGCCGCCCGCCAGCTCCACGCCCGCGCCGAATTGATGCGTCATATGCTGACCACCGCCCGCAAGGTCGCCGGCAAGCCCAAGGCCGAGGCGATCGAGACGGTGGTGCGCGAATGGATGTACGCCTGGAATCTCGGCCGCCAGGACTGGCCGCACATCGCCCGAGAGATGGAGGCCTTCACCGCCGCCTTCCACGATTACGCCAATGAGCCCGCTGACGCGAACGATGCCGCGCTGCGCCGGGCCTGCGATGCGCTCGATGCGGTCCTTGCCCGCGAGAATACCTCGATCAGCGATCAGATGGCCTTCCGCTCGCAATGCGCCCATCGCTGGTGGGAGTTGGTCGTGCCGGTGCCGTCGGATCTGCCGGGTGCCAAGCCGCGTCCGTCGGTGCCATCTCTCGATGGGCAGGCGCCGTTCTGGCAGTCCGGCTGTGCCGGGTTCTGTCGCTGAGGGTTGGCCGATGCAGTCGCTCCAGCTGACGCTCCGCCCGGCCAGCCTTGCAGATGCCGACGCCTGCCGGAGGCTGTCGGCTGCGGTCGGCTGGCCGCATCGTCACGAGGACTGGGAGTTCGCGCTGTCGCTGGGGCAGGGCTTCACCTTGTCGATGGAAGACGAGGTCGTCGGTGTCGGGCTCTGCTGGGGCTTTGGCGCCACCCATGCCACGCTCGGCACGATCATCGTCGCCCCGGACCGGCAAGGCCAGGGTATCGGCAAGCTGCTGACCGAGCGATTGATCGCGGCGACGGAAGGCCGAACGCTCGGACTTATCGCCACGCCGCAGGGCGAGCCGCTCTATGCCCGCTATGGCTTCATCGCCATCGACGAGGTCCGCCAGCACCAGGGCGATTGGCCGGAGCTGGCTGCGCCTGTCCTTGCCGCGAACGAGGTCATGCGTCCGGCAGCCGCCTCCGACCTGCCGCTGCTGGCGCAGCTCGACGGCGAGGCGACGGGGCTGCCACGCACCGCCGTCCTCGAAGCCCTGCTGGCGCGCGGCCATGCGATCCTGATCGAGCGCAACGGCGCGCCCGCCGGCTTCGGTTTCCTGCGCCGGCATGGCCAGGGCTGGCTGATCGGCCCGGTCGCGGCGATCGACGATGCCGCCGCCTGCAATCTGATCGCCGCATTGCTCGCCGCCCGCCGCGGCGACTTCGTCCGGATCGATGTGCCGGCTCGCACCGGCCTCGGTGCCTGGCTCGGCGAATGCGGCTTGCCGCTCGTCGCCTCCGGCGTGGTGATGGAGCGCGGCGCCGCGCCGGTCGCTCCCGGCCCGGCGCATCGGTTCGCCCTCGTCAACCAGGCGATGGGCTGACCAGCATCGCGGAGGCGCGGGGAGCTTGTGCCTGCAGGCCGCTCCAGCCGTGCCAGACCGTGTAGAGCCCGACCAGCACGATCAGCACACCGGAAAAATACGGCGCCCGCGCTGCGACGGTCGACAGCCAGCTGGAGCGCTTTTCGACGGCGCGCAGGCTGAGCGAGGCGGCGACGCCGACCGTGACCAGCGTGATCGCCAGGCCGATCGAAAAGCACAGTACCAGTACGGCGCCGAGCGCGATCTCGCGAAGCTGCATGCAGATCAGCAGTACGGTGATCGCGGCGGGGCAGGGGATCAGCCCGCCGGTCAAGCCGAACAGCACGATCTGCCAGGTCGTGACCGGTCGGTCTGTGAAGCGCTTGCGGATATCCTCGGCATGGGCGCGCTGATGCGCGTCCATCGGCTCACAGTCGGCGGTCTTGTCGTGGCTGCGTCCGTGCGAATGGCCACGGGAATGCCCGTGACTATGACCATGACCATCGGAGTGGCCGTGACTGTGTCCGTGGTGGCGTGGCTGCAGCGCGCGCTGCTCGCGCCAGCTCCGCCACAGCATCCAGAGCGCGATCGCGATGATCAGGACGCCCGAGGCGAGCTGGAACCAGGGCTCGGTCGCCTCGGCGTTGAAATCGCGCGTCAGATAGAGGCCGCCGAGGACCACGCCCCAGACGACCAGGGTGTGCGAGAGCGTCGCGGCGAGGCCGAGCAGCAATGCCTGCAGCACGGAGCCGCGGATGGCGACGATGAAGGCCGCCATCATCGTCTTGGAATGGCCGGGTTCGAGCCCATGCAGGGCGCCGAGCAGGATCGTGCTCGGAATGAACAGCCAGGCATGGCCGGCGCCCTGCGCCAGTAATTCGGTGAAGGTCGGCACGACATGGTGCTCCGGATCCGGAACGGATCGGGGGCTGCCGTGCCGTCCGGTCTTGCCGGAACTGGTCGGGGGCGCCCGTTTCGTCCTCGCCCGCCCGATCGTCCGGGATGCGCCCGGTCTTGCGCCGGCGCCTGCCTGATCGGGGTCCGCTTGTCCGCGGATAAGTCGCTCTATAACCTCCCCGGGAGGATACGATCAAGGTGCAGGACCAGCAATGCAGGACGAAGAGCACGCCAGGATCCACCATCACCGGCACCCGGAGATCATCACGCGGCTGAAGCGGGCCGAGGGGCATCTGCGCTCGACCATCGAGATGGTCGCCAATGTCCGCTCCTGCCTTGAGATCGCCCAGCAATTGCAGGCCGTCGAAGGCGCGATCGCCAATGCCCGCAAGATCCTGATCCAGGAGCATATCGGCCATTGCCTGGAGGAGGCTGCCGGCAGCCTGCCGGATGAGGCGCGCGGGCTGCTCGCCGAGTTCAAGGCGATGACCAAGTTCCTTTGAGCGCCTCTGCGCGAATGGCGGGGTTGCCCAAGCGGCGCTGGCGGTTCGGCCCTGCGTCGCGCAAGATCGCTCCTGAAACGATTTAATCCTGCATCCCAAGGGAGGAATGATGCTCGACGATCTCAAAGGGCTGCGCGCCCTCGTCACCGGCTCCAGCACCGGCATCGGCGCCGCCGTCGCCAAGGCCTATGCGGCGAACGGCATGCGCGTCGTGGTGCACTACAAGTCGAGCGAGGCGGAGGCCAACGCCGTCGCTGCCGAGATCAAGGCGGCGGGCGGCGAGGCGCATGTGCTGCAGGCCGACGTCGCCGACAGCAGGCAAGCGGTCGATCTCGTCAACAAGGCCGCCGACAAGCTTGGCGGGCTCGACGTGCTCGTCAACAATGCCGGCGCGCTGGTGAAGCGCACGCCGATCGCCGAGATCGAGGACGAGTTCTTCGATAGCGTCGTCGATCTCAATGTCCGCTCGGTGGTGATGGCGAGCAAAGCGGCGCTGCCTTACCTGAAGAAGTCCGGCGACAAGGCGAGCGTGATCAATCTGAGCTCGATCGCGGCGCGCAATGGCGGCGGCCCCGGCTCCTCGCTCTATGCCAGCTCGAAAGCCTTCGTGCTCAACCTGACCCGCGGCATGGCCAAGGAGTTCGTGCCCTTCGGCATCCGCGTCAACGGCGTCTCGCCCGGCGTGATCATGACGCCGTTCCATGAGCGCTATTCGACGGCCGAGCAGATCGAGGCGATGCGCAAGACCGTGCCGATGGAGCGCGTCGGCACGCCGCAGGACAATATCGGCGTCTTCCTCTTCCTCGCCAGCCCGGCGATGAGCGGTTACATCACCGGCCAAACCATCGAGGTCAATGGCGGTCAGTACATGGTCTGATCGCGACTGTGGCTTCGGCGTCCTTGACGCGGCGGGCGGCGCGCCAGCATGGTCTGGGCGCCGTGCCGCAGCTGGGTAGACCGTGATGCCGATCCGCCGCAGAGATTTGCCGATGCCGGCTGCCCGACGCGCCCTCGCGGTCGCGTTTGCGGCGATGTTCGTCGCCGGCTGTGCCGGTGACGTGCAGGGCGTGTTGAAGCCGGTCGTCTCGACCGTGCCGGGCACCAGCAAGGTCACCATGCTGGTGGCGACGACGCGCGCGGCCGATCCGGATGCCGGCGTGCTCTACTCCGGCGAGCGCGGCAAGCCGTCCTTTGCCGAGATGGTGATCTCGCTCCCGCCAGACAGCCGCCGCAAGGCCGGCGAGGTGCAGTGGCCGAGCCGGCTTCCCGGCAATCCCGAGACCGATTTCGTGACGCTCAGGGTTGACAAGCTCGATGCCAAGACCGGGCTGGCGCGCCTGCACGAGCGCGTTGCCCGGGTGCCGAAGCGCCGCGTCATGGTCTTCGTCCACGGCTTCAACAATCGCTTCGAAGACGCGGTCTATCGCTTCGCCCAGATCGTCCACGATTCCGACGCGAATGTCGTGCCGGTGCTGTTCACCTGGCCGTCGCGTGGCTCGCTGTTCGCCTATGGCTATGATCGCGAGAGCGCGACCTATTCGCGCAATGCGCTCGAGAACCTGCTGCAGGCGCTGGCGCGCGACCCGGCTGTCGGCGAGGTCTCGCTGCTCGCCCACTCGATGGGCAACTGGGTCGCGCTCGAGTCGTTGACCCAGATGGCGGTGCGCAATCGCGGCATCCCGCCGAAGATCGCCAATGTCATGCTCGCCTCGCCTGACGTCGATGCCGATGTCTTCCGCACCCAGATCGCGGAGATGACGGGGCGGCGGCCGAACTTCACCTTGTTCGTCTCTCAGGACGATCGTGCGCTTGCCGTCTCGCGCCGGGTCTGGGGCAACAAGGACCGCCTCGGCGCGGTCGATCCCGATGTCGAGCCCTATAAGAGCGAGTTCGAGAAGGACAAGATCGTTGTCCTGAATCTGACCAAGCTGCGCACCGGCGACAAGCTCAACCACGGCAAGTTCGCCGAGAGCCCGGAGGTGGTGAAACTGATCGGCACGCGCCTCGTCGACGGCCAGCCGATCACCGATTCCCGCGTCGGCCTGGGCGAGCGTTTGATCGAGGTGACCGGCAGCGCCGCAGCCGCGGTCGGCACTGCCGCCGGCATCGTCGTCACGGCCCCGATCGCAGTGGTCGATCCCAGCGCCCGCCGTCATCTGGGCGACCGGGTCGAGCACCTCGGCAACAACATTCACGACACTGGCGCGGCGGTCGGCGACACCGTGACCACGCCACTCCAGAATCCCGGCGCCCCGCGCTGAGCCTTACCGGCTGAAGCGAATCGGCACCGAGAGCGAGATCGCACCGCCACCACCGACACCCGCCGGCGGGGCCGGGACCGGGCTGGCGCGGCGGATCATCGCCGCGGCCTCGGCATCGAGCGCGGAATCGCCGGATGAGCCGACGACGCGCGAGGACAGCACATTGCCGCTGCGGTCGATCGCGAAGGCGACCTGGACCGTGCCCGGGTTCGCGCCGGACGGGAAGCGCTTGTAGCGGTTGAGATGGGCGATCAGCGAGCCGCGCCAGGAGGCGGTCGAGACCGTCGGCTGGCTGGCTGTGCCCTGCGCCGCGGTGGTCGGGGCCGCGGCGCGCTGCTCGGACGGCTTCGGCGCCACGGCCTGCTTGGCCCGCTGCTCGACCGGCTTGCGCTCGACGACCTTGGGCTTCGGCTTGGGCTTAGGCTTCTCGACGACCTTGGGCTTCGGTTCCGGCTTCTTCTCCACCGGCTTCGGCTCGGGTGGAGGCGGCAGCAGCACGGCGTCGAGCTTCGGGATCTGCGGTAGCTCGGGCAGCTTGATCTCCGGTTGCTCGACCGGCGTCGGCTCGGGAAGCGGTTCCGGCTCGGGCTCCGGCAGAGGAGGCTCTTCCTTGACCGGCTCGGGCGGCGGCGGTTCCGGTGCGGCTCGCTCCTGCGCGACCGGCAGCTCCTCCGGCGGCGCCTCGGGCGCGACCGAGAGTGCGGCGAGCTCGATCATCACTGCCGGCTCCGGCGCGCCGGCTGCGGCTTCCGTCGGGCGCCAGTGCACGCCGATCCAGGCAAGTCCGCCATGGAGGGACGCGACGGTCAGTGCCGCTGCACCCCAGCGCAGCGCGGCGAGCCAGCGACGGTCGGGCGCGGTCGCGATCACGGTTTGCCTGCTCCCTGTGCCGCGCTTTGGCCGGTATCCTCGATGCCGACCAGAGCGATCTTGAGATAGCCGGCCTGGCGCAGCTTGTTCATCACCTCCATCAGCTCGCGATAGGCCACCGCCCCGTCGGCGCGCAGGAAGATGCGCTGTTCGCGATCATGATTGGTCTGCTGGTCGAGCGTGGCCTGCAATTGCTCGCGGGGCACGGTGTCGTTGCCGAGGGCGAGCGAAAGGTCCTGCTTGACGGTCAGGAAGACCGGCTTGTCGGGCCGCGGCTGTGTCTGCGCGTTCGACACCGGCAGGTCGACGGCGACGTCGACCGTGGAGAGCGGCGCGGCGACCATGAAGATGATCAGCAGGACCAGGATCACGTCGATGAACGGCGTGACGTTGATCTCGCTGACCTCGCCGAGATCACCGTCCTGAGGCTCCTTGAGCGAAACCGCCATGGCTCACTCCGCCGGGACGCGCGGCATCGCAGCCGGCTGGGCGGGTACCGCATGCAGGTTGGCGCGGACTTGCTGGGCCGCCTGGCGGCGAGCCCGTTCGAGGTCGCGCGAGAGATGGCGCAAGACCTCGCCTGAGGCGTCCGAGAGCGTGGCGCGGTAGCCGGCGATGGCGCGGGCGAAGACATTGTAGATGATCACGGCCGGGATCGCCGCGACGAGGCCGATCGCGGTCGCCAGCAGCGCCTCGGCGATGCCTGGCGCGACGACGGCGAGGTTGGTCGTCTTCGACTGGCTGATGCCGATGAACGAGTTCATGATGCCCCAGACCGTGCCGAACAGGCCGACGAAGGGGGCGGTCGAGCCGATGGTGGCGAGCAGGCCGGTGCCGCGCGCCATGTTGCGGCCGGCCCTGGCCTCGATCCGCGACAAGGCGATCGCGGCGCGCTCCTTGATGCCGTCCTCGCCGAGATCGTCGGAACGCTGGCGCTCGCTCTGGGCGGCGCCGACCAGTTCGGCCACGGTGCCGCGCGCCTGGCCCTTGCGGCCGGCGATCGCGCGTGCGGCCTCGTCCAGGCTGATGGCTTCCTCTAGGCGCCGCACGGCTCGGCCGGCTCGCGCCTTGGCGGCGGCGAGCTCGAGCGCCTTGGCGAGCCAGATCGTCCAGGTCACTAGCGAGGCGAAGGCGAGGCCGAGCATCACCGCCTTCACGACGATGTCGGCCGCCATGAACATGCCCCAGGGCGACAGGTCGTGCGGCAGGGTGGCTTGCCCGGCGACAGGCGGGGCGGCCGGGGAGGTAGCCGGAACGGTCGCGGGCACGGCCGTCTGCGCGGCTCCGGGCGAAGGAACCGGGGCGGCCGGTGTCGGGGCCGCAGGCGTCGGCGTAGCGGTGCTCGGAGAAGCAGGCGCGGCCTGAGCAACAGGAGCGGTCGCGGCTGGTGCAGGATTGGAGGTTGCTGGCGCCGGAACCGCTCCGCCATGCGCGCCTGAGGGGCTCATCTGCTGCTGCTGCGCCGGCGCCGTCTCGGCCGGGGCGGTCTGGGCGAGGGCGACGAAGCCCGCTACGGGCGTGGCGACGATAGCCGTCGCGAGCAGGACTGTGCCGATCAAACGCTGCATCGAATTAAGGTCCGTGGTCTTGCGGCGCTCCTCCTTGACGGGAGCGCTTTCCGAGCAGAGCCACGTTCGTCGAAGCGGCTCCGCATGATCACGGGGCGGCACCTATGACGGACACAGCCTTCGCGATCTGTCCCAGCAGTTAAACCAGACCGAATTGGTTAGCAAATACAATAGTTTATACGTATTCTAAAGTAACGCGTTCGCTGCTTTCGGTCGCGAACAGTTCAAGTATTTCGGGAGCTTCGCTCGATCGCGGGAAGCTTCACCTTTGCGCGAGGACCACACCGGGATTGAGGATGCCGAGCGGATCGAACGCCTGCTTGATCGCGCGCATCAGCGCGAGGGACTCAGGCTGGGCATGCAGCGTCAATGCACCGGTCAGGCTGCGGCCGATGCCGTGCTCGGCGGTGATGCTGCCGCCGAAATCGCTGACGGTCGCGAAGACCTGCTCGTTGACGGCGCGACCAAGGTCGAGAGCCCGCTTGGCCGGCTTCTCCCGTGGAAACAGCAGGATGACGTGGATATTGCCGTCGCCGACATGACCGACGAAGAGCGGTATTGCTTCCGGGAAGCGTTCGACGGCCATCGCCTCGATCCCCGCGATGAAGGTCGGCACATCGGCGACCGCGACGCTGGTGTCGTGCGAGACGCTCACGCCGGCACGGCGGTTCGCTTCCGCTACGGCGAAGCGCAGATGCCAGATCGCCTTGGTCTGCGCCTCGCTCTGCGCGATGGCCGCATCCTGAAGCGTCCCATGGTCCAGCGCGGCGGCGAGAGTCTCCGTCAGCAGCTCGCTGACACGGCCGTTCGGATCGCCGTCGGCGAGCTCGATGAAGACGTACCAGCGATGGCGCCGTTCGAGCGGCAGGGACGTGCCGGGCACGAGATCGAGGGTGAGCCCCATCTCGCCGTCGCACATCAGTTCGAAGCTGGAGATGCGCTCGCCGGCTGTCTGCCGCAGCAGGGCAAGCAGCCGCAATGCGTCCGCCGGGCTGTCGAGGCCGCATAGCGCCGTCGCACCCACCCGCGGTTTGGGAAACAGCCTGAAGGTCGCCGCGGTCACGATCGCGAGCGTGCCTTCCGAGCCGATCACCAGCTCCTTCAGCGCATAGCCGGCATTGTCCTTGCGCAGCGGCTTCAGGCCATGGAGCACGGCGCCATCGGCCCGGACGTATTCGAGCCCGAGCACGAGATCGCGCACCGTGCCGTAGCGGATGACGTTGATGCCGCCGGCATTGGTCGCGACCACGCCGCCGATCTGGCAGGAGCCTTCGCTGCCGATGCTGAGCGGAAAGAGACGATCTTTCTCAGCGGCCGCCTGCTGGACGTCGGCAAGGATACAGCCGGCCTCGGCGGTCAGCGTGTCGCCCTTCGTATCGATCGCCCTGATCCGGTTGAGGCGCGCCAGCGAGAGCACGACGGCTTCGCCGGAGCCGTCCGGCGTCGCCCCGCCCGACAAGCCGGTATTGCCGCCTTGCGGCACGACCGGCGTGCGCGTCGCGCTCGCCCAGCGCAGGATGGTCGAAACCTCTTCGAGGCTGCGCGGGCGAAGCAATGCGAGCGCCTTGCCGTGATGCTTGCCGCGCCAGTCACTGAGACGCGGCGCCATGGCCTCCGGATCGGTGATGATGGCGGCGGGGGCGAGCATGGCGCGCAGGCCGTCGAGCGGGCTCATTGCGCTAGACCGTGCCGGCATCGACGATGAAGTTCTGGCCGGCGCACATGCGCGAGACGTCCGAGCAGAGGAAGAGCACCATCTGGGCGACGTCCTCCGGCAGGATCTCGCCCTTCAGCGCCTGGGCGGCCTGGTTGGCCGCGCCCTTCTCCGGCGTCCACCACTGCGTCCGCTGGCGCTCCGTCATCACCCAGCCGGGCGTGACGCAATTGACCCGGATGCCATCCGGCCCGAGCGCCCGTGCCAGCGAGCGGGTGAAGCCGATCACCGCCGATTTCGCCGTGGTATAGGCGATCATGTGCGGCGAGCCTTTCATCCACGAGGTCGAGGACAGATTGACCAGCGCGCCGCCGCCGAGGCCGCGCATGTCCGGCGTCAGCGCCTGGGCGACGAACATCATCGGCCGCAGGTTCACGGCGAGGCGGTCATCCCAATAGGCTTCGGTCACGGCGTCGAAATCATGCCGCTCGTCATGACCGGCGTTGTTGATGCCGATGGCGAAGGGGCCGTGCAGGGCGCGGGCCGCCGTGATCGTCGCTTGCGTCGCCGGGATGTCGCGCAGGTCGACCTGATGGAACGAGACCGTGCCGCCGGCAGCCGCGAGCTCGGCCGCCAGGCGCTCGCCGCGCTCGGCGTCGATATCGAGGAAGGCGACCTTGCTGCCCTGCCGCGCCAGCGCCTCGACGATGGCACGGCCGATGCCGTCGGCGCCGCCTGTGACCAGCGCCGCCTTGCTGGCGAGATCGGGATAGCTGGCCTCGACCCTCACCCGCCGAACTCCGCCGCCGGCAGGCCGGGTACATCGACCGGCAAGGTGAAGAGCCCGCCCGAGAACGGCGCCTCGGCGAGCACCCGCGAGGGCAGGCGGATGCGCGCCGTGGTGATGAACAGCGTCTTCAGGTCCGGCCCGCCAAAGGCGAGGCTGCTCGGGCGCGGCACCGGCAGCCAGACCTCGCGATCCAGCCGACCGTCCGGCGCATAGCGGTGCAGGCACCAACCATCCCAGATCGCGCACCAGACGAAGCCCTCGGCATCGACCGCCAGCCCGTCCGGCCGGCCGGCGACCTCGGCGAAGACGCGGCGATCGGCGAGCGTCCCGGCCGTGGCGTCGGATGCGTAGGCATAGATCCGGCTATGGGCGGAATCGACGAAGTAAAACGTCTGCCCGTCCGGGCTCCAGTCGAGCCCGTTGGCGACGGTGAGCCCGCTCTCCTGTCGCTGCCAGGAAAGATCGGGCGCGATCGCATACAGGGAGCCCGAAGCGCGGCTGGCGTCGAGCCGCATCGTCCCGGCCCAGAGCCGGCCTTGCCGGTCGCATTTGCCATCGTTGAAGCGGTTGTCGGGGATATCGGCCTCGGGGTCGGCGAGTGGCGTCAGCCGTCCACTGGCGAAGTCGAAGGCCTCCAGCCCCTCCTGCGTCAGCACCACCAGCCCGCCACCGCGGCGGCCGAGCACGGCGCTGACCAGGCGTGGCAGCGTGACTTCCTCGTTATTGCCTGTCGCCGGATCGAAGCGGTTGACGGAGGGCGCGAGGATGTCGACCCAGTAGAGCCGCTGTTCGCCGGCCGACCAATACGGTCCTTCGGCGAGATGCGCGCCCCAGGGCAGCACGCATTGCACGTCTGGATCGACCGGCCGCGCCGAGCGCGGCGCCGGGGAAATGTTCATCTGCGTCGCGCCGACATTGCCGGAGATCTGCCGGGCTGCCGCCATCAGGTCGCGGCCGGTGGTGTGCAGCCGCTCGCGCGTCAGCCGCGAGGACGGGCCGAACACGCCGATCGCCGCGACGGCGCGGCCGGTATGGTCGAAGATCGGCGCCGCGACCGAGGCGACCCCCGCAACGTGCTCTTCCTGCGAGACGGCATAGCCGCGCGCCCGGGTCAGAGCGAGGTCGGCGGCGAGCGCTTCCTCTTCGGTGATCGTCGTCTCGGTGAAGCGTTCGAGCTTGAGCCGGTCGACGAGGGCACGCTGCTCATGCGGCTGGACGAAGGCGAGCAAGGCCTTGCCGCCGGCAGTGCAATGCAGCGGGGCGCGCCGGCCGATCTCGATGCGGAAGCCATAGGGGCCGCCGCGGCTGCGCTGGTCTATATAAAGCACCTCGCCATTGTCGATGGCGCAGAGCGCGGCGGTCTCGCGTGTCTCCTCGGCGAGCCGGTCGAGCGCCGGTGCACCGGCTCCGCGCAGGTCGAAGGATTCCCAGACGCGGTGGGCGAGCTCGAACAGGCGGTGGCCGAGCCGATAGGTGTTGTCGCTCTCCTCGTGCCGGATCAGGCGGAAGGTCAGCAGCGTGTTGAGCATCCGCGCCAGCGTGCCCTTGGGTAGGCCGGTCGCGGCCTGCAAGTCGCGGAAGCGCGGCGGTGCCGAGGCCTCGCCGATCACGTCGAGGAGGTAGAGGCCCTTGGCGAGGGCGGCTGCGCCGGTCGGGACGTCGCGCTCGTCCGGCGTCAGGACGCGCGCTTCACCCGCGCCTGCGCCGCCTCGCCGATCATGCGCTCGAAGGTCCATTGCGGCTCGTATCCCAGTTCGGTCCGGATCCTGGCGTTCGACGTCTCATAGAAGACGCCGGCGCCCGGCAGGTCGATGGTCTTCAACGGCAGTCCCGTCAACTGCGCCATCAGCGGCAGCGCCAAGGCGAAGTCGACCGGCGCGGTCGCGCCGAGATTATAGGTGCGTCCCGCGGCGCGTTCGTCCGACAGCGCCAGCAGGATGCCTGCGACCATGTCGCGGGTATCGGTGATGTGCATGCGGAAGGGCCGGCCGGCCTCGTTGCGCGACAGCACCAAGGCCTCGCGCCCGTCGTCGATGGCGCGCAGCGCCGCGACGGCGGCGGCGTTGCCGAAGCCCTCCTGCTGCCTGATCTTCGGCTGCAGGAAGAAGCGCGGGCCGGAGAAGAAGCTGCCGGGGTCGAGCAGTTCGCTCGCATCCTGCGTATGTGAGAAGCGCAGGATGGTCGCTGGAGTGCCGCTGGTCCGCTCGAAGAAGCGCACGATCTCTTCGCCGAGCAGCTTGCTCAAACCGTAGGGCGAGCGCGGCTTCAGCGGGTGGTCCTCGTCGATCGGTTGGTAATCCGGCACGTTCTCGGGATAGACCTCGCCCGAGGAGGCGAAGACGAGGCGTTTCGGCTTCACCGCCGCGGCCTCCTCCAGCAGCACGCGCGTGCCCTCGACATTGGCGGTGAACAGCCTTTCGCGATCGGCCGGCAGCCAGGACATGAAGGCGCCGAGATGCAGGATCGCCTCGGCGCCCTGCACGGCTTCGGCCGCGGCGGCGCGATCGTCGAAACCGCCGAGCACCTCGCGATAGGCCGGATGGTCGATCCCGCTGGCGCGCAGGTCGAAGCCGGTGACGCGGTGACCCGCGTCGAGCAGTTGCCGCGCCACGCGCGATCCGACGCGCCCGGCGCTGCCGGTGATCAGGATCGTGCTCATCGGATCGCCTCGCCGCTGGCGGCATCGAAGACATGGAGCCGCGCCGGATCGAAGGAGAGCGTCAGCGTCGCCTCGGGCGGGCGCGGCTCGGGATTGATCAGGCGCGCAATCAGCGAGGTCCGTCGTGACTCATCCTCGCCGCCGGAGCTCGCCTCGCGGCGATGCTCCTCGGGGAGGTCGACATAGACATATTGCTCGCTGCCGAGGCTCTCGATCAGCCGCGGGCTCACGGTGAACGAGACCTGCCCGGGGCCGGCGGCGATGTGCTCGGGCCGGAGCCCGACGACGATCTCCCTGCCGGCGAGCGCGCCACCATTAGCGATCGGCAGCCTCACATCGTGGCCGAACAGCTTCGCCGTTGCGCCGCCGCCCGCAGCCTCGGCCTTCGCCTTCAAAAAGTTCATCCCGGGCGAGCCGATGAAACCGGCGACGAAGAGATTGGCCGGTTCGCGGAACATCGCATCGGGTGAGGCGATCTGCTGGATCACGCCGTCCTTCATGATGACGATGCGGTCGGCCATCGTCATCGCCTCGGTCTGGTCGTGGGTGACGTAGATCGTGGTGACGCGCAGCCTCTTGTGCAGGGCACTGATCTCGGCGCGGGTGTGGACGCGCAGCTTGGCATCGAGATTGGAGAGCGGCTCGTCCATCAGGAAGGCCTGCGGCTCGCGCACAATCGCCCGCCCCAGCGCGACGCGCTGGCGCTGGCCGCCCGACAAGGCCCGCGGCCGGCGCTCGAGCAGATGGTCGATGCCGAGGATTTTTGCGGCGTCATTGACGCGCCGGTCGATCTCGCCGGCATCGGTGCCGCGCATCTTCAGGCCGAAGCCCATATTCCTGGCGACCGTGAGATGCGGGTAGAGCGCGTAGTTCTGGAAGACCATGGCGATGTCGCGATCGCCCGGGGCAAGGTCGGTGACATCCCGTTCGCCGATCGCGATCGTGCCGGAGGAGGCTTCCTCCAGCCCGGCCAGGATCTTCAGCATGGTCGACTTGCCGCAGCCGGATGGCCCGACGAGGACGACGAACTCGCCATCGGCGATGTCGAGCGAGAACGCCTTCAGGACAGTGAGTGCGCCATAGGATTTGGTGACGCTGTCGATGCGGATTCCAGCCATGCGGGTTCTCTTACTTCTCGGCCCCGGCCGTCAGGCCGCCGACGAGGTAGCGTTCGAGGAAGAGGTAGATCGCGAGGATCGGCAGGGCGACGAGGATGGAGGCGGCGGAGATGTCGCTCCAGTTCGAGATGTACTCGCCCTTCATCGTGGTGATGCCGAGATTGGCGGTCCAGTTGCCCTGGGCGTTGGTCAGGAACGTCCGGGCATAGGCATAGTCCGACCAGGACAGGACGAAGCCGTAGAGCGCCGTCGCCGCGAGCCCCGGCGCCGAGACGGGCAGGATCACCCGGACCAGCGCGCCGAGCGGCGAGCAGCCATCGACCATCGCCGCCTGTTCGAGCTCGCGCGGGATCGTGTCGAAATAACCCTTCAGCATCCAGGTGGTGAACGGGATGATCAGCGTGGCGTGGGCGAGGATGATCGACCACAGGCTGCCGATCAGCTCGAGATTGCGGAAGATGCCGAAGAGCGGGATCACCAGCAGCGTCGCCGGCAGCATCTTGGCGGTCAGGATGAAGAGCCCGAGCGACTGGCCGCCGCGAACCCGAAAGCGCGACAGGCTGTAGCCGGCGAGCACCGAGACGACCATCGAGATCGTGACGGCCCCGATCGCCGCCAAGGCCGAATTGCCGAGCCAAAGCAGGATCGGCCGCTCGGCCATGATCTGGCCGAACACGCCCCAGCGCGGCTTGTCCGGCCAGAAGCTCGGCGGCAATTGCCGCAGCTGGCTCGGCTCCGAGAGCGCCGTGACGACGAGCCAGTAGATCGGGAAGACCAGGATGGCGCAGGTCAGGGCGACGCCGACATAGAGCAGGGCGTGCCGGGTTGCCTTACGTTTCATCGGCCGCCTCCTCAAATATTGTCGGGCGCGCGGGCGATCATCAGCCGGCTCGCGATCACGCAGACGATCAGGGTGATGACGCCGATGGCCGAGGCGTAGCCCATCTTGAAGAAGCCGAAGGCCTGCTCGTAGGTCATGATCGAGAGGCTCTGCGTCGCCTTCAGCGGGCCGCCGCCGGTCAGCACGTAGATGATCGAGAAGTCGCGGAAGACCCAGAGCATCACCAGCACGAGCGTGACGCCGATCACCGGCATCAGCGAGGGGATGGTGATGTAGAGGAGGCGCTGCCAGGCCCGGGCGCCATCGACCTTGGCCGCGTTGTAGAAATCCTCGGGGATCGACTGCAGACCGGCCAGCATCATGATCGAGACGAAAGGATAGCCCTTCCAGACCATCACCGTCGTGACCACGGCGAAGGCGGCGTCGGGCGAGGAGAACCAGTTGATGGTCTGGTCGACCAGGCCGAGCCTGATGAAGAGCCAGTTCATCAGGCCGAAGGAGGAATCGAACAGCCAGGCGAAGATCACGACCGCGATCACTTCCGGGATCGCCCAGGGCAGGGCGACGAGCAGCCGCGCCAGCGCCTGGCCCTTGAAGCGGTTGTTGACCAAAAGCGCGGTGCCGAGGCCGAGCAGGAAGCAGAAGAAGGAGACGATGGTGACGAGCTTGAACGTCACCCAGCAGGCGTTCCAGAACTCCTCGGAAGCGAAGAGCCGCTCGTAATTGGCGGTGGTGAACGGCCGGCGCGGCTGGTCAAGCCGAGCGATATTGACGTTCTGGAAGGAGAGGTCGACCGAGACGAAAAGCGGGTAGACGATGATCAGCGCGATCAGCAGCACCGCCGGCGCAAGCAGGAGATAGCCGAGCCAATGCCGCCGGCTCGGGCGGGCGAGATCGAGGAAGGCTGATCGGGGCATGGGTCGGGCTTCCGATTAGAGCGCGCGTTCCGCGACAGGCCCCCTCTCCCCTTGCGGGAGAGGGCTGGGGTGAGGGGTCGCTCGACCGCTCCGGTTGGCGATCGTGCGCCAGCCGGCAAGCGAATCGCGACCCCTCATCCGTCTCGGCTTCGCCGAGCCACCTTCTCCCGCAAGGGGAGAAGGAAGGGCGCTACTGCTTCTGCAGCGCCTCGGCCTTGGCCTGCATCGTCGCCGCGACGACCTTCGGGTCGAGGTCCTGGATGATCATGCGCTGGGATTCTTCCATGACCATCTTGGCGAACTCGTTGAACTGCAGCTCCAGCCCCTTCGGGATGCGGTCGACCTTGGCGTCGGCCGCCGCCTTGGTCGCCTGCACCAGGAGGTCGAAATGCGGCGTGTCCTTGGTCGCGGCCGAGGTATCGGCGCGTGGGCTGGGCGGCGGCGAGGCGCCGAGCGTCGCATAGCTCGACTGGAACTTGTCCGAGGTCGCGAGCGCGATGAAGTCCCAGACCAGCTTCTTGTTCTCCTTGGGCGCGTCCGCAGCGATGCCGAGCACATTGGAGGAGCCGCCGACCGGCGGCTTGAACGGCACCATGCCGAGCTTGATCTGGTCCTTGGCCTTGCCCTTCTGGATGATCGGATAGAGCCAGGGCCCGTCCATCTTCATGGCGATCTTGCCGTCGGCGAACATCTGGCGGACCTCGCCGGCCGGCAAATCGCGCGGCGTCAGGCTGGTCTTGACGATGGTCTTCCAGCGCGACAGGCCCTCGATCATCTCGGGCGTGTTGATCGTCACCTTGCCGGCATCATTGGTCCAGCGCCCGCCGGCATCGAGCGTGTAGTTCATCATCTCGCTCATATACTGGCCGCCGCCGCCCTTGGTCTCGTGGCCGGTGCCGAACTGATCGACGATGCCGTCGCCATTGACGTCCTTGGTCAGCTTCTGCGCCGCGGCGAGGAACTCGGCATAGGTCTTCGGGACGGCAAGACCTTCCTTCTTCAGCAGGTCTTCGTTGTAGGCAAAGATGTAGCCGAAATAGAGCATCATCGTGCAGACGGTCTGCCTGTTCCAGCTGCAGGTGTCCTGCCCGGCCCAGCCTTTGAGGTCGAGCTTCGTATCCTTGATGTACCCGTCGAGCGGCTCCAGCCAGCCATTATCGGCGAATTTCTGGAACTCGAACGAGGCGAGGTGGACGATATCCGGCGGCTTGCCGCCGGCGAACAGCGTCGTCATCGTGTCGGCATAGGCGCCGCGCTCGACCTTGGTCCATTCGATCTTGACGCCGGGATGGGTCGCCTCGAACTCCTTGATCACCGAGCCCCACCAGTCGCCGACGCCGCGCTCGTCCTTCTGCCAGGAGACGAACTTCAGCACCTTGCCCTGCGCCCAGGCGGCGCCGGGGAGAAAGCCGGCGGCAAGCGCGAGCGCAGCCGCGGAGAATGCTAGCCTTGTCCTCGTCATGGTCTCCTCCTCCCTTGGTTGTTGTCGCTACAGCCGCTTCAGCAGCTTGAGCGCTTCTTTCGACGGTTCGACCCCGAGACCGGGGCCGCTCGGCAAACGGTAGAAGCCGGCGCTGCAATCCATGTCGCCCTGGAGCAGCCGCCGGTTCGGCTCGAAGATCGAATGCTGGAATTCGTGGCACTCGACCGCGGCGAGCGCCGAGGACGCGTGCAGGCTCGCCGCCAGGAACAGGCCGATGCCGATCGTGGCATGCGGGATCACCCGAAGATGATGCGCCTGGGCATAGAGGCCGATGCGCATGAACTCGGTGATGCCCTTATGGCCCATCTCCGGCTGCACGATCGCACAGGCGCGCTGGCCGACGCGCGGGACGAGATCGTAGACCGTGCGCCATTCCTCGCCGGCCGCGACCGGCGTCGAGACCTTGGATGCGACATGGGCCAGGCCGTCGAGATCCTCCGGCTTCACCGGCGCCTCGGCAAACCAGAGGTCGTGCGGCTCCATTGCCCGGATCGCCGCGACGGCCTCTTCGCCGGTATGGACCCAATGCATGTCGCAGGCGATGCGTGCTTGCGGGCCGAGCCGCTCGCGCAGCGTCGCGATCTCCGCGACATTGCCGTCATCAGCGACGGGGGCAGCGAACTTGAAGCTGTCGAAGCCCCTCGCCTGCCATTCGGCGGCAAACTCGGCCCGCTCAGCCCGCGTCGGCTTGGGCAGGCCGGAGATGTAAGCCGGCAAACGCTCATGCCTCTGTCCGCCGAGCAGCTTGACCAGCGGCAGGTCCGAGAGCTTGCCGCAGAGGTCCCAGAGCGCGATGTCGATCGCGGCGAGCGCGTCGAGATAGAAGCCGCCGGTATAGCCGCGCACCCGCATCAGGCCATAGAGGTCGTCATGGATGACGCTGACGTCGCGCGGGTCGCGGCCGACGACGAAGGGGCCGAGCAGATCGTCGATGATCGCCATCGCCGCACCGGGCGCGACGATGCCGTAGGTCTCGCCCCAGCCGACCGCGCCACCGGCCGTCTCGACCCGGACCACCACAGTGCGGTCGACGGTCGGATAGACCGTGCGATTGCCCTTGCGGACGATGTAGCCGTGCTCGTTGATGCGCTCGCCCTCGCGCAGGGCGCCGAGATAGGGCGTCTCGCGCGGGATGGTGATCGAGAAGACCTCGACGCGGGCGACGCGCTCGGCCATCACGCGCCTCCGCCGAGCTTGGGCTCGCGCGGCTCGACCGTCATGAGGTCGGTGCACGCCTCCAGCCAGGCGTCGATTTCGGCGACATCGAGCGCATCCATCGGCGGCACCTTCGCCCGCACGACCTGGTTGGTCAGTACGCCGCGCCGCGTCAGTACATGCTTGGTGAAAGCCATGCGGAAATTGAACTGGATCACCAGCAGCGGCAGCGCGCGCATATAAAGCTCGCGCGCGCGGGCGATATCGCCCGCGCGATAAGCCCGGTCCATCGCGACATGGATGTCGGCGAGCTCGACCGCCGGCATCGCGCCGCAGGCGCCGCGATTATATTCGTCAATCAGGTAGCGCGCCCCGCCGCCGCCGATCACACCCTTCAGATGGGCCGGCTTGCCGGCCCCTATAGCCGAGATGGCGAGGCCGGACGGCAGCGTCTCTTCCTTGATATAGGTGATCGCCGGGTTGTCGCGGACGATTTGCAGGATCGCTTCGGGCTTGAGGTCGGAGCCGCGCGGCGCCGGCGCGTTCTGCAGCACGATCTCGATGCCGGGCACGGCCGCTGCGATCTCGCCATAGAAGGCGGAGACGGCTTCCGTCGTGGTGCCGACGCTCTTCGGCGCCTGGATCATCACATGGCCGATGCCGTTGGCGAGGGCTTCGCGGCAATGTGAGATCGCCGCGAGGGCGCTCGGAGCGCTCGCGCCGGCGACGATCGGCACATGTCCGCCGACTTTGGCCACCACGACCTTCAGCAGCGCCGCCCGCTCGGCCGCGGTGAGCTCGTCGACCTCGCTGGCGAAACCCGGGAACACCACGCCATCGACGCCGCAAGCGAGGGCGAAGTCGACGATCCCTGCCATCGCCTCGGGATCGACAGCGCCAGCCTCCGTGAATGGCGTCGGCAACACCGGGAGCATGCCCTGCAGCACTGCGTTCCTCCAATCGATCCATTATATGGATCATCTGTTTTCTAATATGGACCGTACTTCTCGCGCCGGAGATCGTCAAGAGCGCATGAAAAAGGCCGCCGGGTTTGCACCCGGCGGCCTCCATGATTTCGCAGCTTCTTGTGAGGATCAGTGCTTGTGAGCGTCTGCCGGGGCGCGGGCGCCGACCGACTGCACGGAAAACTCGACCGGAACGGCTCCGGCCTTCTCGAAGGTCAGCGTGCCCTTGATCTTTTCGCCTTCCTTGAGCTGGCGCTTCAGGTCCATGAACATGATGTGATAGCTGCCGGGCTTGAGCTCGAGCTTGGCGCCTGGCTTGAGCTCGACGCCATCCGGCAGGCCGCGCATGGTCATCACGCCGTTGTTCATCGCCATCTCGTGGATCTCGACCTTGCCGGCGATCTCGCTGCTGCCGCCGAGCAGGCGGTCGGGCGCGGCTCCGGTGTTGGTCACAGCGACATAGCCGCCGGCGACCTTGGCACCCGCCGGGGTCGCGCGCGTCCAGGGCTGCTCGATCTTGAGCGGGCCGGCGCTGTAGTCCTGGGCGACGGCGGCGCTGCCGAGCGCCAGGATGGCAATGGCTGCGCAAGCGAGGCGAGAGATCATCGGAAACTCCTTCTGTTGGGAAAGTTGGATCGGGTTCAGGGGCGGATGTCGAGCGTGTCCTTGAGACGGGTCATCTCGAAATCCGAGACCAGGATTTCGAGCTCGACGGTCCAGCGGCCGGCGACAGGAATTGTGAGATCGACCTGCCAGCTGCCGTCCGCATGCTTCATGGCCTGCCGCTCGATCGGCTCGATCCCGGCTTCCGGCCGCGACAGCGCAAGCCGCAATTCCTTGGCCGCGAGCGGGCCGAACGCGCCGTCGAGCAGCGAGACGGTGATCGTCACGGGGCCGGCGCGGCCGGGCGTCACGCCGATGTCGGCCATCGCCTTGTCGGTATGGATATGGAGGCTGGCCGGCTGCGCCGCCGCAGCCGCGAGGGCGCGGGGCGGCGGCGTGAACCGCCAGAGTGCGACCACCGCGAGGATGGCGACGATGACCGCGATCTCGGCCGTGATGATCCGGGTCAGCAGCGAGCGGGCACTCGCGTGTCCGGAGATGATCGCGTCCGTCAGCCGATAGCGGTTGAAGGCGCCGAGGCCGATCAGCACCGCGACCAGCACGAGCTTGCCGGTCAGCACGAGACCGTAGGGCGTGGTGAGCAACGCCGACAGGCGCTCGACCTGGATGATGGCGAGCGCAAGGCCGCTGATCAGGATGATGACCAGCAGCACGGGAATGCGGCGCGAGAAGCGTCGCAGCACCTGCGCCCCATCAGGCTGTCGCAAAGCGAAGACGAGAGGCAAAAGCGCGCCGGCCCAGCCGGTCATGCCGACCGCGTGCAGGAACACGGCGGGGCGGGTCAACATCTGCGGTTCGGCCGCACTGGCATGGCCGCTCGCCGCGAGAGCCGCGCCGGTGCCAAGCCAGCCGAGGATTGCGAGCAGGCGTCCGCCCCGATCGGGCATGCGGAGCGCGATCAGTGCGACGAGCAAAGCGAGACCGATCACCAGCGCAGTGCGGCCGAAGCTGCTCGCGGCCGCCGCCTGCCAGGCTGCAGGCCCCAACGCGCCGGAAAGCGGCAGTGCCAGCGCATCGAGCCCTTGCGCCGCGAAGGCGACCGGCAGCGACAGCAGCCCGAGCACAAGGAAGCCCGCGATCGGCCGGCGCGCGGTTGCGGGAATAGGTGCGATCCACACCATGAAGGCGACGCCGCCGATGCCCAAGGCGAGACCGAGATAGAGCCCGAGCTTGCCGAGCCAGAGCGCGATGCGGACCGCCGGCTCGGTCTGGTTGGCGGTGATGGCAGGCGCAGCACTCGGCGCCCCGACCGAGAACAGCACCGAGCCGCCGACCGGATGGCCGTCCTCGGAGACGACGCGCCAGCTCAGTACATGCGTGCCATGGGCAAGGTCGGCCGGTGCGATGATCGTGAGCGTCCGGTCCGCGAGCGCAAAGCGCGTCAGCGCGCGGCTCGTCCCGTCCGGGCCAATCAGGTTTAGCACCAGCGGCGAGACGGGTTCGCTGAAGCTCAGGCTGAATTCGCCGGGTGCGCTGGCGACGACCGCGCCGTCGGCCGGAACGGTCTTCGTCAGGGCGGCATGCGCCAGTGCCTGCCCCGCCGTCGCGAGCGAGGCGAGGGCGAGGCCGAGCAGGACGAGGATAAGGCGAAGCTGCCGGGTCATGCGGTCGGGCGACCGGGCTCAGAAGCCCGGCCGCGCTGCCTCACTTCTTCGGCGTCAGCTTCAGGCCGGGGGCCGGGAACTTGTAGTCGTCCGCCGCCTTGCCGGCCGCCGGGATCTCGATCCAGCGCTCGGTCGCGCCGCCCTCGCATTCCTGCACGACCGGCACGTAGAGCGTGGTCTCGGGCTTGAGATCGGCGGTCAGATAGGCGCGCAGGACGAACTCGTCATAGTGCTCGTCGAGCAGCTTGCCGCCGCTCCAGCTGACTTCGGTGACGCCTTCGGCCGTCGGCGTGCCGTAATAATCATAGGCCTTCTCGTACTTGCCCTTGGTCGTCTCCAGCGCCCAGCCGGGCTTGGGCATCGGCTTGACCGCGATCACCCCCTCGGGGATGCGGACGCGGACCTTGGTCGTGGCCGCGCCCTTGCAACCATGCGGCACGCGCAGCACGGCCTTGTAAGTCGAGCCGACCGGGGCCTGCTGGGTCTCCAGCGTGACATGAGCGAAGGCCGGGCCGGCAGCGAAAGCCGCGACGAGGGCGGCGACTGAACGGAATTTCATCGTCGAGAGTCCTAACAAAAGGGCGCCAGCACGGCCGGCGCAGCCGCTCGTGGCGGCCGGGGTTCGGGAAGCGCGCGCGATCCGGCAACGGGCCGTCGCGAATGAATGGAGTTGGGAGGGGCTGCTGGCGGCCGTCAGCAAGGGGCAGGCGACGCGAGCAGAGCGCGCAGGCCTA
Organism: Allobosea sp.; assembly: GCA_035998995.1. Taxonomy (GTDB): domain Bacteria; phylum Pseudomonadota; class Alphaproteobacteria; order Rhizobiales; family Beijerinckiaceae; genus Allobosea. The sequence goes on along the minus strand of DASYHC010000107.1, from coordinate 13,183 downwards.
TCCTGTTCAGACGCTGGCGGGCGGCGCGCGCGGATTCGCTGGAGATCGCCCGGCGACGAAACCGGCCGGCAGGTCGAGCCGGCGCTGGAAGGCGACGAGATCGACGGAGCGATGCACGACCGGCAAGGAGTTGGTCGGGGCGGCTGGCGCGCCAGCACCGGTGAAGGCGCAGCCGAGCATGCAACAACTCATCAGCTCATGCGTCGCAGCGGCGTCGCCCTGGCTTGCCGGCACATCGCCGCCGGCGCAGAGCGTCATCGCCAGCGAGCGGTCGAGGCTGAAGCTCGCCGCATTGGCGCCGGAAGCAAGGCCCGCGAAGATCGCCTGCAGCACGACGAGATAGGCCGCGGCCAGCGCGACCCAGCGTCTCATCCCTGCATTATGGCGCCCTGCGGACAAAACCGATCCTCCTGCCGCTTCGATAGCATGGCTGCCGGCAGGGTCAATTTGCGTCAGTGTCTCAGTGGCCGTGATGCTCGCAGTGGCTATGGTCGGCGAGCGCCTCGATCACGGCGCAGTCGCAGGCGGCGACGCCGCCCGAGCAGACGGTTGCGATTCGGGCGAGCTCGGCTTCGAGCGAGCGCAAACGCGCGATCTTGTCACGCACTTCGCCGAGATGGCTGGCGGCGATTGCATGCGCCTCGTCGCAGGCCATGCCGGGGGTGTCCGACAGCCGCAGCAAGGTACGGATGCTCTCGACCGCGAAGCCGAGATCGCGCGCGTGCTTGATGAAGGCGAGCCGCTCGACATGGGCGCGGCCATAGCGGCGCTGATTGCCCTCGGAGCGTTCCGGCTCCGGCAGCAGGCCGACCTGCTCGTAGTAACGGATGGTCTCGACCTTGACCCCGGTCCGCTCGGCCAGCGTCCCGATCGGCACCACGCGCTCAAGGGACTTTGCGAGAGCTTTTGCCGGCCGCATGATTTTTCCTCTTGAAGCTGTAGTGGCTAGAGGTTGTAGGTAGGTGGTCTCGCAACGCTGTCAAGCGGAGACGACTCATGGCCACTGCCGCGAAAACCGAAACGGAAACGCTGTCCTGGAAGGTCGGCGGCATGGATTGCGCGAGTTGCGCGGCGAAGATTCGCGGCGCGGTCGAGCGGCTGCCCGGCGTCTCCGAGGTCCGCCTTTCGGTGATGTCCGAGACGCTGACACTCGCCCTCGACGAGAGTCGGACCCGGCGCGACGCCGTCGAGAAGCGCGTCGCCAGCCTCGGCTATACGACGACACCGGCGAGTGCGCCACGCGCGGCCGCACCCGAGCCGGCTTCGAGCTGCGGCTGCGGTCATGACCACGGGCCGGCGGACAAGGCGCATGGCCACGCGCACAAGCATGACCATGCTCACGACCATGACCATGCAAGCTGTGGCGGACAGGATCATGACCATGCTCATGATCACGGCCGTGATGGTCATGGGCACGGCAAGGCGAAGCAGGCTGCCGCCGACCATGGTCACGGCCTGCCCGGCCATGTGCATGAGCCGACGCCGGACGGCGTCTCCTGGTACCAGACCGGCAAGGGCAGGCTCGTCCTGCTGACCGGCGCGCTGCTGGCCGGTGCCTGGCTGGCCAAGTTCGCGGTCTCCGAGACGACCGCCTATTGGGCCTTCGTTGCCGCCTGTGTGATCGGGGTCGTGCCGGTGGCGCGACGTGCCTTTGCGGCTGCCGCAGTCGGCCAGCCCTTCACCATCGAGATGCTGATGACGATCGCCGCGACCGGCGCTCTCGTCATCGGCGCGGCCGAGGAGGCGGCGCTGGTCGTCTTCCTCTTCGCCGTCGGCGAGGTGCTGGAGGGCGTCGCCGCCGACCGCGCCCGCGCCTCGATCAGGGCGCTGGGCGATCTCGTGCCCAAGACGGCGCTGGTCGAGGAGAATGGCGAGACCCGGCAGGTCGATGCGGCCGCGCTCAAGGTAGGCCAGGTCGTGCTGGTGCGCCCGGGCGACCGCATCCCAGCCGACGGCGCGATCAGCGACGGCGTCTCCGGCATCGACGAGAGCCCGGTCACCGGCGAATCCGTGCCCAAGACCAAGGGCGTCGGCGACAGCGTCTATGCCGGCTCGGTCAATCGCGAGGCGGCTTTGCGCGTGCGCGTCGAGAAGGCGGCTGAGGACAACACCATCGCCCGCATCATCCGCCTGGTCGAGGAGGCGCAGGAGGCGCGCGCCCCGACCGAGCGCTTCATCGACCGGTTCTCGCGCGTCTACATGCCGGCGATCGTCGGCCTCGCCATCCTGGTCGCGCTGGTGCCGCCGCTCGCCTTTGGCGGTGAGTGGTCGGTCTGGATCTACCGGGCTTTGGCGCTGCTGCTGATCGGCTGCCCCTGTGCGCTGGTTATCTCGGTGCCGGCCTCGATCGCGGCGGCGCTCTCGACCGGCGCGCGCCAGGGCCTGCTGCTCAAGGGCGGCGTGGTGATCGAGGCGGCCGCCCGTACCGGCGTCGTCGCCTTCGACAAGACGGGAACGCTGACCGCCGGCGAGCCGCGCGTCACCGAAATCGTCGCGTTCGGCCGCGAGGAGCGCAAGGTCGTCGAGCTCGCCGCCGCTGTCGAGACCGGCTCCAGCCACCCGCTGGCGCTGGCGATCATCGCCCGCGCCAAGGCGCATGCGATCCCGGTGCGCGCCGCCGCCAATGCTACGGCGCTTGCCGGCAAGGGCGTGACGGGCACGCTCGACGGGATCGACATCTTCGTCGGCGCGCCGCGCCATGCCAGGGATCGCGCCAGCTTCGACGCGGCGGCGCTGGAAGCGGTCGAGCGGCTCGAAACCGCCGGCAAGACCGTCGCTGTCGTCATCGCCGATGACCAGCTCGCCGGGCTGATCGCCCTGCGCGACGAGCCGCGCGAGGATGCCGCCGCCGCGATCGCCGAGCTCACGGCGCTCGGCGTCCGCTCGGTCATGCTGACCGGCGACAATGCGCGCACCGGCGCTGCCATCGCCGGCTCGCTCGGCCTGGAGCACAAGGCCGAATTGATGCCGGACGACAAGGTCACCGCCATCAAGGCGCTCGCGCAGAAGGCGCCGGTGATGATGGTCGGCGACGGCATCAACGACGCTCCCGCGCTGGCGGCCGCCAATATCGGCGTTGCGATGGGTTCGGGGACGGACGTCGCGCTCGAGACTGCCGATGGCGCGGTGCTGAAGAGCCGGGTGCGCGACATCGCGGCGATGATCCGGCTGGCGCGAGCGGCGATGGGCAATATCCGCGCCAATATCGTGATCGCGTTGGGACTGAAGGCGGTGTTCCTGGTGACCAGCGTGCTTGGCTACACCGGGCTCTGGGTCGCGATCCTCGCCGATACCGGCGCGACCGTATTGGTCACCGCGAACGCGCTGCGTCTGCTGCGCTTCAACGCCGGCAAGACCGGTTGAGGAGAGCGTCGATGTCCGGCATGGAGATCGCCAGCTATCTGATGGTCGTCGTCTACGTCATCAGCTTCCTCGCCATGTCGGCGATCCTGGCGAAGCAGGCCGGCCGTCCGGTCTGGCTGTTCGGCAAGGGCAGCGAGAAGCAGGCGCTGCCGGCGCTGCTCTTCCGCCTCGCCTTCGTGGGCGCCGTGCTCTGGCCGCTCTGGCTCGCCATCTTCGGCAATCCGGTGAAAGCTGATCCGCTGGCGGCGGCGCTGGACGGGCCCTGGTTCGATGTCCTCGGCCATCTGCTCGTCGTCATCGGCGCCTGCATCGCGCTGCTGTCGCAGCGCTATATGGGCGCCTCCTGGCGCATCGGCGCGGCTGAGGGCGAGCAGGGTGCGATCGTCGACAGCGGCCCCTTCGCGATCTCGCGCAATCCGGTCTTCGTCGGCCAGGCCCTGCTCTTCATCGGCCTCTTCATCGTCCTGCCGAGCCTGATCCAGGCAGCGCTGACCCTGGCGCTGCTGATCGCGATCAGGCTGCAGGTCGGAATCGAGGAACGCGTGCTCGCCGCCTCGCTCGGCCAGCCCTATCTCGCCTACAAGGCCCGCGTCCGGCGCTGGCTCGGCGTTGCCGGAGAAACGGCATGAGCTGGTCACGCAGGTTTGTCCTCGCTGCAGCCGTCGCGCTCGCAGCCGCCGGGCTCGATCAGGCCAGCAAATGGCTGATGCTGGCGGTCGTGCTGAATCCGCCCCGGCTGATCGAACTCACGCCCTTCCTCAACCTGCGCCTCGGCTTCAATACCGGCGTCAGCTTCGGCCTGTTCCGCGAGACGCTCGAAGCCTGGCCTGGCCTGCTCGGGCTATTCAAGTTCGCTGCCGGCTTCGGCCTGCTGGCCTGGGCGACGTTTGCCGGGCACCGCCTGGAGCGTATCGGCCTGGCGCTGATGGCGGGCGGGGCCTTCGGCAATGCGCTCGACCGCTGGCGCCAGGGCGCGGTCACCGATTTCCTCGATTTGCATTGGGGCGACTGGCACTGGCCGACCTTCAACGGCGCCGATATCGCGCTGACCTTCGGGGTGGTGCTGATGCTGCTGGCGACGCTGCCGGCGATGAACCGGACGCCGGACCGGACTACGAGTGGAGCGTCCTGATGGGAGCCGGGCATTCGCATGGCGGCAGCGCCGGCACGGCGGCGGGGCGGCACAAGTCGCGGCTTGCCGCCGCCTTCGGGCTGACCTTCGCCTTCATGCTCGCCGAGGTGATCGGCGGCCTGTGGACCGGCAGTCTCGCGCTCTTGGCCGACGCGGCGCATATGCTGACCGATGCTGGCGGGCTCGCTCTGGCACTGGTCGCGATCCGCTTCGCCGAGAAGCCGGCGACGCCGCAGCGGACCTATGGCTATGTCCGGATGGAGATCCTGTCGGCGCTGGCCAACGCCGTGGTCCTGCTGCTGCTCACCATCTACATCCTTTACGAAGCCTATGAGCGCTTCCGGAACCCGCCGCCCATCCTCGGCGGGCCGATGCTCGCCGTCGCGGTCATCGGGCTGATCGTCAACCTGATCAGCATGAAGCTGCTCGCCGGCGGCTCCTCCGAGAGCCTCAACGTCAAGGGCGCCTATTTCGAGGTGCTGAGCGACATGCTCGGCTCGCTCGGCGTCATCATCGCGGCTGTCATCGTGATGACGACCGGCTGGACGCTCGCCGATCCGATCGTCGGCGCCGGCATCGGCCTGTTCATCGTGCCGCGGACCTGGATCCTGCTGAAGCAGGCCGTCCACATCCTGATGGAAGGCACGCCGCCGGAGGTCGATATCGCCTTGCTGGAAAAGTCGCTGTTGGTGCTGCCCGGCGTCAGCGCCGTCCATGACCTGCATGTCTGGACGCTGACATCTGGTCTCGACGCGATGAGCGCCCATATCGTGGTCGCCGATATGGCTGAGGCCCGGGCGACGCTCGTCGCAGCCAACCGGCTGCTCGCCGAGGAGTTCGGCCTCAAGCACACCACGATCCAGATCGAGGACGAGGCGATCCGCCAGGCCGATGGTCACGAGCAGCGCCTCTAGCCATCCCAATTTCGACACAGGCAGAAGCTGAAAGCCGCACCATGGAATCGTTCATCGCCGCCTTGGTCTCGCTCCTGATCCTCGATCCGATCCAGGGCGCCATCACCAGCCAGCTCTCGGCACTCGGCATCCCGCGCGACAGCGCCGAGAAGGTCGCGACTTGCGCCCGCTCGGCGACACCCGCGATCGTGGCGCGTGTCGGCGAGAACCCGGGTTGGGCCGTCGTCCAGGTGGCGCGCTTCTGGACCGGGATGGCGAGCCCGGATGTCGTGCTGGTCGAGATCGCGCCGCAATGCGCCGGCGCGGTCGAGACCGCCAAGCGCGCCATCGGCCGCTCGGCCTGACGTTTCAGGGCTTCGGGCCGACAGGCTCTGCCGGTACCGAATGCGCCTGGGGATCGCTCAGATGCCGGCGAGCCTCGGTCTCGCGCATCCGAACGACGGTGACGGCGTAGAACAGGATCGCCAGCGCTGTCAGGGAGGCTGCCAGCGCGAGGTTTCGCGATCTCGTCATGGCAGGGTCAGCGCCCGGCCAGCAGCGGCGCCAGGATCGCGTCGAACTGCGCGAGCGACAGCGCGCCGACCTCCTTCTTGCCGTTGACGAAGAAGGTCGGGGTCGACTCGACGCCGAAGCCCTTGGCGCGTTCGGAGATCTGCTTGATCCCCTGATAGACGTCCTCGCGCTTCAGGCAAGCTTCGACGCCGTCCTTGCCCATGCCGGCCTGGCGCATCGCCTGGGTGAGCCCGTCCAGTGGCTTGTCGGAATGGGCCCAGCCCTCCTGCGTCCGGTAGAACATGTCGACCACCGGATACCATTTGTCCTCGCCGGCGCAGCGGGCGAGCATGAAGCCGGCCATCGCCAGCGGGTCGAGCGGGAATTCGCGGATGATGAAGCGCACCTTGCCGGTGTCGACATATTTCGCCTTGAACGCCGGCCAGGTCTTTATGTGGAAATTCATGCAGTGATGGCAGGTCAGCGAGGCGTATTCGATCACCGTCACCGGCGCCTCCGCCGCGCCGAAGACCTTCTCGGGCAGCGGGCCGGGGTCGAGCAGGGCGTTCGGCGCCTGCGCGAGCGCGGGCAGGGGCAGGAAGCCGGCGAGGCAGAGGGCGAGGGATTGCAAGGCGAGGCGGCGGTCGAGCATGGCGTGATTCCCCTTTCGCCGCCGTTCTGCGACCTGAAGCCACTAGAGCTTCAAGCGGTGAGGGCAGGTGATCCCGGGAAGCCCGTTCACGAAAACGTCAATTGAACCTCGACCGGCCTGAGGTTGCAGGGTCACGCGGGCTCGAAGCCCGTTCACGAGTCGTTAGCGCCAGACGCCGATAATTTTAGCCATGTCCGACCTCTCTCTCTTCCGGCGTCTCCGGCGCTTTGCGCTGCTCGGCGTTGCCGCCCTCGCGCTCTCGTCCTGTGTCGGGATGGAGGGCGATGGCCGTGGCAACCAGCCATTGCCGGTTGCGCTCGTCTCGCAGATGTCGGGCAAGGGCATGAGCCAGGCCGACCCGATCGTCGTGCGTCTCTACAAAAAGGAGAGCGAGCTTGAAGTCTGGAAGCGCGACAGCTCCGGACGTTATGCCTTGCTCAAGACCTATCCGATGTGCCGCTGGTCCGGGCAGCTCGGCCCGAAGAAGCGCGAAGGCGACCGGCAGGCGCCGGAGGGCTTCTATACGGTGACGCCGGAGCTGATGAACCCGAAGTCGCAGTACTACCTCTCCTATAATCTCGGCTATCCGAACGCGCTGGAGAAGGCGCAGGGCTATACCGGCTCGGCCCTGATGATCCATGGCGCCTGTACCTCGGCCGGCTGCTACGCCATGACCGATGACGGCGTCACCGAGCTCTATGGTCTCGCGCGCGAGGCCTTCGCCGGCGGGCAGCGCAGCTTCCAGGTCCAGGCCTTCCCCTTCCGGATGACGCCGGAGAACATGGCGCGCCATCGCAGCAATCCGAACATCGCCTTCTGGCGCAATCTCAAGGAAGGCTCGGATCATTTCGAGGCGACGCGCCAGCCGCCAAAGCTCGCGACCTGCGGCGGCCGTTACATCTTCAACCCGGCGGGCGATGCCTCGGCCTTCGTCCCGGGCGCGCCGTGCCCGGCCTACCAGATCGATCCCGAGGTCGAGCCACTGGTCGCCGCCCGCAGCGCTCGCGACGACGCACGCCTAGCCGAGCTCACCAGCAGCCTGCCGGCAATGAGCTATGCGCTGATGGATGGCGGCATGCACCAGAGCTTCCGCAAGCTCCTGCGCAATATCGGGCCGGAGCGGATGCAGCCGATGGTTGCCGGCAAAGTCGAGATCAGCGCGCCGCAGGCTGCATTGGCCGATCCCTATGGCGGTGGCGACGATGAGCCGCAGCAGGCGACGGTGACCGGGTCGATCATGTCGCGTTGACGTCAGGCACGTCGGCGGCCAGACAGGGCGCCATGCCAATCCTCAAGATCATCCGTTACGGCGCCTGGGCCGCGATCGCCGTCGTCGCCTTCATCGTGGGTGCAATCACGCTCGGCTGGTGGCGCGTCGATGGACCGGGCCGCCCTGGCTCTGGCGCGGCGGTGTCGACCCCGTTGGCCGATGTCGGCGGTTCCTTCTCCTCGACCGACCATACCGGCCGCAAGGTCTCGCAGGCCGACTATCTCGGCAAGCCGACGCTGGTCTTCTTCGGCTTCACCCATTGCCCGGAGGTCTGCCCGACCACGTTGTTCGAGCTCACCACCCTGCTCGGCAAGCTCGGTGCGGAGGCCGACAAGCTCAACGTGCTTTTCGTCTCGGTCGATCCCGAGCGCGACACGCCGGCGCAGCTTTCGCTCTATCTGCAATCCTTCGACCCGCGCATCGTCGGGCTCTCCGGCACGCAGGCTGAGCTCGATGCGGCGCTGAAGGCCTACAAGGCCTATGCCAGGCGCATCCCGACGGCGGAGGGCTACACCATGGACCACACGGCTTCCGTCTATCTGATGGATGCGGAAGGGCGCTTTCGCAGCCTGATCGACTATCACGAGGAACAGGACTCGGCGCTGGCCAAGGTCAAGCTGCTGCTCAAGCGCTGAGCGTCTGCTTCAAACCACCTCAGCCCTCATCCTGAGGAGGCCGCACAGCGGCCGTCTCGAAGGATGCTTCAGGAGACTCCGGAACCAGCTGGAGCATCCTTCGAGACGCAGCCTGCGGCTGCTCCTCAGGATGAGGGCTGGGAGAGAAGCGGCAGCAGCGCCGCCTCAGCGCCGGTTCAGGATGATCATCTTCTCCTGTGTCATGTCGCGCATGGTGTAGGGGATGCCGCCGGTGCCGTAGCCGGATTCCTTGCGGCCGGCGAAAGGCATCCAGTCGGTGCGGAAGGCGGTGGGGTCGTTGACCATCACGGCCGAGGCGTCGAGCCGCTCGGCGACATGCAGGGCAACATCGATGTCTTGCGCGAAGACGCTGCCCTGGAAGGCGACATTGAGTGAGTTCGCTTGGGCGATGGCGTCGTCGACCTTGCTGTAACGGTAGACGCAGACCAGCGGGCCGAAGACCTCGAGCTGCGAGACCTTGGCGTCGGCCGCGGGGTCGAGCAGCACCGCCGGCTCCAGCGTCGTCTCGGAGAGCCGCTTGCCGCCGAGTGCGAGCTTGGCGCCGCCCTTCACGGCTTCGTCGATCCAGCTCGCCACCCTATCCGCTTCCTTGGGCAGGATCAGCGGGCCGACCTCGGTTTCCTTCAGGACGGGGTCACCGGTGCGCAATTTGGCGACGCGCGCCACCAGCCGCTCGGTGAAATCGTCCGCGATCTCCTCATGCACGAAGATGCGCTGCGTCGACACGCAGACCTGGCCGGCATGATAGTAGCCGCCCTTGACCAGCGGCTCGATGATCCTGTCGAGATCGGCGCTGCGGTCGACGATCGCCGGCGCGGCCCCGCCATGCTCCAGCGCCGAGCGCGCCCCATGCGCCAGCTTGGAGTGCAGGTACCAGCCGACCTTGGCCGAGCCGATGAAGCTGAGGAAGGCGATGCGCCGGTCGGTCACGAGCGCCTCTGCGAGCTCGTTGGTCTCCGGCATGAACATCTGGCACCAGGCTTCCGGCAGGCCGGCCTCGTGCACCAGCGCAACGAAGTCGCGGCAGCACAAGGGCGTCGTGCTCGCCGGCTTGATGATCACCGGGCAGCCGACTGCGATTGCCGGCGCGACCTGGTGGACGATCAGGTTGAGCGGGTGGTTGAAGGCCGAGATCGCTGCGACGATGCCGATCGGCTCCTTGGTGGTGAAGGCCCAGCGGTTCACGGCCGCGGGCGTCAGCCCCATCGGAATCTCGCGTCCGGCAAAGTTCCTGAGTTCGTCGGCGGCGTTGTGGATGCCGTCGATGGCGCGGGTCGTCTCGATGATCGCATCGGTCAGCGGCTTGCCGCCTTCGCGCGCGATCTGGCGGGCGAAATGGTCGCGCTTGGCCGACAGGAGCTCGGCGAGCTTGCGCAGGATCGCGATCCGCTCATGGGGCTTGAGCCAATGGTCGCGATCACGGAAGACCTTCTCGGCTGCCTGCAGCTTGGCTTCGAGCGCCGCGGCATCGTCGGTGGCGATCTCCTCGATCGGCGCGCGATCATAGGCCTGGACCACTGTCAGCATGGGACTATCCTTATCGCTGGAACAGCCCTCATCCTGAGGAGCCGCGTAGCGGCGTCTCGAAGGATGGTTCCAGTGATCTCTGGAGCATCCTTCGAGACGCCATTTCTCCGAAATGGCTCCTCAGGATGAGGGCGGTGAGAGTCGAAGGCTGGCTCCGTCTCAGGCCAGCTCGATATCCGGCGTCTTGTTGCGCAGCTCCTCGACGAGCACGCGGGTGTTCTCCGAATAGTCGATCGGCACCTCGACGAGATGGACGCCGCCACCCTTGAAGGCGGCTTCCAGCGTCGGCACCAGCTCGGCTGCCGAGCCGACGCGCGAGCCCTTGGCGCCATAGGCCTTGGCATAGGCGACGAAATCGGGATTGCCGAAGCTCATGCCGTAATCCTGGAAACCATCGACCGCCTGCTTCCAGCGGATCATGCCATAGGCGCTGTCGTTGAGGACGACGACGACGAGGTTGAGGCCGAGGCGGACGGCGGTCTCCATCTCCTGGCTGTTCATCATGAAGCCGCCATCGCCGCAGACCGCCATGACCCGGCGCCTGGGATGCAGCATCGCCGCCATCATCGCCGAGGGCAGACCGGCACCCATCGTCGCCAGCGCATTGTCGAGCAGCAGCGTGTTGGCGACATGGGTGCGGTAGTTCCGCGCGAACCAGATTTTGTACATGCCGTTGTCGAGGCAGACCATGCCGTCCTCCGGCATTACCGCGCGGATGTCATGGACGATGCGCTGCGGCGTGATCGGGAAGCGGTCCTCCTCGGAGCGGTCGTTGAGATGCGCGAGGATCTTCTGGCGCAGCTCCAGCATGACGGGGTCTGCTTCCAGCCGGCCGCCGAGCCGCTCGGCCAGCGCCGCCACCGTCGCGCCGATATCGCCGACCACCTCGGCATCGGGATGATAGACCTGCTCGACCGTCGCCGATTGGTAGCCGACATGGATGACCTTCGGCCCGCCGGCGTTCCGCATCAGGAAGGGCGGCTTCTCGATCGTGTCATGGCCGATCGCGATGATCAGGTCGGCCCGGTCGACCGCCTGGTGAACATAGTCGCCCTCGGACAGGGCGGCGGTGCCCATATAGAGGTTCGATCCGCCGGTGACGGCGCCCTTGCCCATCTGGGTATTGAAGAAGGGCAGCTTCACCCGCCGCACGAAATCAGAAAGCGGCTCGACCAGCCGCGGCCGGTTGCCGGCAGCGCCGATCATCACCAGCGGCCGCTTGGCGGCGAGGATCATCTCGGCGGCGCGCGCGATCGCCTTGGGATCGGCGACCGGGTGTTCCAGCGGATGCACCGGGATCAGCGGCACATTGGCGACCTCTTCGCCGGCGATGTCCTCCGGCAATTCGAGATGCACCGGGCCAGGGCGCTCCTCCATCGCGACCCGGAAGGCATCGCGCACCACCGACGGGATGCTGGCGCCGCTGACGATCTGCCGGGTCATCTTGGTCAATGGCTTCATCGAGGCGACCACATCGACGATCTGGAAGCGCGCCTGCTTGGCGCTCATGATCGCCTTCTGGCCGGTGATCAGGATCATCGGCATGGCGCCGAGATGGGCATAGGCCGCGCCCGTCGAGAAGTTGAGCGCGCCGGGCCCGAGCGTCGCGATGCAGACGCCCGGCCGTCCGGTCAGCCGGCCATGCGTCGCTGCCATGAAGGCTGCGGCCTGCTCGTGCCGGGTCAGGACGAGCTCGATCTTCGAAGTCCGGAGTGACTCGACGACGTCGAGATTTTCCTCGCCGGGAACGCCGAAGATGCGGTCGACGCCCTCATTCTCGAGGGCTGCCACCAGGAGATCGGAACCCTTCGTCATCGTCATCGCCTATCCCGTACGCCTCGATGCCGGGAAAGGTAGGCCGCCTGCACGCGAAGGGAAAGCCGGCGCATGGCAGGGTTGCTATCGCGGCAGGGCGGTCCCGATGCCGGCGGCGCGCGCCTTCTCCAGGACGAGATGCGCGAGCGCGAGATCAGCGAGCGCAAAACCGCGGAAGCAGAACAGCGAACGCTTCCTCCCGGCATCGGCGAGCGGCGCCTGCGAAAGCGCGGTGAGGTCATGGCCGAAGTGGACGCTGGTGACCGGTTGCCCGTCGACATCATAGGGCGCCTGCGACTGGGCGAGGCTGTCGGTGGCGAGGACGTCAAAGGCGGGCAGTGCCTCCGGCAGCCAGCTGCGCCCGGTGTCGACGGCGGCGGCGAAGGCGGCCGGCTTCATCCGCCTGGCATCGAGGAAGGGGCGCAGGTCCGGCGCCGCCGGGACCATCGAGATGACGATGTCGGCGCGCGAGAGGAGCGCATCGGCGTCATCGACGATCTCCGTCGCGAGGCCATTCGCAGCGGCAGCCCCGGCCAGCCGCTTGGCAGAGCCGCGGCTGCGGCTCAACATCAGGGCGTTCGCCAAGCCGGGATAGAGATCGTGGAAGGCGGCGAGATGGGCATGGGCCTGTAGGCCGCAGCCGACGAAGCCGATCGTGCGCGCCTCCGCTGGCCCGAGCAGCGAGGCGGCCGCCGCCGACATCGCTGCGGTCCGGGTCAGCGTGATCTCGTCGCCATCGAGGATCGCGAGCGGGACGCCGGTCTCATAGTCGCTGGCGCAGATCAAGGCGCTGACGCTTGGCATGGAGCTGCCTGGCTGCGTTGGCGCGGAAGCGACCCATTTCACCGTCGCGATCGCTTGCGCCTGCGAGGCCGCCGTCATCGCCTGGAAGGCATGGCCGGGCCCGAGCGCGAGCGCGCTCTTCGGCAGGCTGCGGTTTAGGCCGGCGGCATGATCACGGAAGGCGCGCAGTATGGCCTCACGCGCCTCGCGCGCGCTTACCGCGCAGGCCTGCACGTCCTTATGCGAGAGATAGAGGAGGGTGCTGCTCATCGCTCGAACCGCTTCGCAACGGGGAGGGACATGGGCCGGACTGCCCATGATGATTGGGTATGAGCACAGGAGGTGCAGCGAGCAAGGCCGGGGCGAGCTGATCGCGCCGAGTGGCTCCCGCATGGAGCGGGAGGATCGGAACCACGACTTGGCTGAGGCGAGGCCGATTTGTCAGGCTCCGTTTGCCGGTTAAAGTCTAAGCCTTTGAAAACGCGAGATTTATCGATCGAGATCCACTTTTGTCGAAAAACTTTCAAGAAGCGTGTTGACACCCGTCGCTGGGTCCCCCTATAAAGCGGCCATCGAGAC
>DASYHC010000095.1:0-114221 GCA_035998995.1 Allobosea sp. | reverse complement strand
TATCCCCAACCCGGGCGCGGCATCGGCACTCTCTGCCGTGTTCACCCCATTACGCCGCCTGCCGGACCGGTCGCTGCGTCCGATCGCGCGCATCATGCCGAAGGGGCTCTATCCGCGCGCCCTCGTCATCGTCATCGCTCCGGTCGTGCTGCTGCAATCGGTCATCGCCTATGTCTTCATGGAGCGGCACTGGCAGACGGTGACGCAGCGGCTCTCCTCGGCGGTCTCCTCCGAAATCGCAACGTTGATCGACGTCTATGAGAGTTACCCGCAGGACGAGCAGGCGACGGTGCTCGGCCGCATCGCCGAGGAGCGCCTCGGCATGGATGTCGAGATCCTGCCCGACACCGACCTGCCGGCGCCCGGCACCCGCCCCTTCTTCTCGCTGCTCGACAGCGCGCTCTCGGCCGAGCTCGCCCAGCAGGTCAAGCGGCCCTTCTGGCTCGACACGGTCGGCCGCTCCAGCCTGATCGAGATCAGGATCAAGCTCGGCAAGGACGTGATGCGGGTACTGACCCGCCGCAGCCAGGCCTATGCCTCGAACAGCCACATCTTCCTGCTCTGGATGATCGGGACGTCACTGATCCTGCTCACCATCGCGGTGCTGTTCCTGCGCAACCAGATCAGGCCGATCCTCAAGCTCGCCGACGCAGCCGAGGCATTCGGCAAGGGCCGCGATGCCGATTTCCGGCCACGCGGCGCCAGCGAAGTCCGCCGCGCCGGCAACGCCTTCATCGAAATGAAGCGCCGCGTCGAGCGCTCGATCGGCGAGCGCACCATGATGCTGAACGGCGTCAGCCACGACCTGCGCACCATCCTGACCCGCTTCAAGCTCTCTCTGGCCCTGCTCGAACGTTCGCCTGATCTCGACGCGCTCGAGAAGGATGTCGACGAGATGAGCCGCATGCTGGAGGATTATCTCGCCTTCGCGCGCGGCGATGCCGGCGAGGCGCCGGTCGAGACCGACATCCGCGCTTTGCTCGAGACGCTCAAGGCCGATGCGGAGCGGCAGGACCACCAGACCGAGCTCACCGTCGTCGGCGATCCGCTCGTCGTGGTTCGCCCCGATGCGATTCGGCGCCTGCTCACCAATCTGGTCTCGAATGCCGCGCGCTTCGGCGACCGCATCGCCATCCGCGCGACGCACGACGCGCGCTATCTCATCGTCATGGTCGACGATGACGGGCCCGGCATCCCGCCGGAACTGCGCGAGGACGTGTTCAAGCCGTTCTTCCGGGTCGACGAGGCCCGCAATGTCGATGGCGGCGGTACCGGTCTCGGCCTCGCCATCGCCCGCAACATCGCCCGCTCGCATGGCGGCGACATCATCCTGAGCGAGTCGCCGCTCGGAGGCCTGCGGGCGACGGTCAGGCTACCGGTCTGAGCGGACTGCCCGGCGGGCGCGGAACCACGCCGTCTTTCCGGGGCTTTGCGCAGCAAAGAGCCCGGAACCCATGAACATGACGCTCCAGATAAGGACGCGAAAACTGCGGCGTCCTTATCGGAATGGCCAGTGTTCATGGGTTCCGGGCTCACGCCTTCGGCGCCCCGGAATGACCGGAGCGATTTCAGTGCCGCCACGGAGCCTTGCGAGCCGTGTCGTTCACCCGCTCGACATCGCTGCGCGACAGGGCGATGTCATGGAGCGCGGCGTCGTCCATGCGATAGAGCGCCCGCGCGCTGGCCCGCGCCGTCAGCCAATCCTCGAAGCGCAGGAACAGGCCAGTGAGGCCATGCGCGGCATAGTCCGAAGAAAGCAAAAGATTTTCTGTGGTGGCTCCGGCCGGCATCACGGCCTCCTTTGATCCGATTTCTGCTAGAGAATTTGGGGGTTGCAGGGCCTCTAAGCAAATGAGAACTTCTTTGCCTCAGCCCAAGCAAAACTTGGCCATGACATGACACGCCGCCAGCTGCCACCCTTGACCTCGCTGCGTGCCTTCGAGGCCGCCGCACGGCATCTCAACTATGAACGGGCCGGCGACGAGCTCGCCGTCACCGCCAGCGCCGTCGGCCAGCAAGTCAAGACCCTCGAATCCTGGCTTCGGCGCCGGCTCTTCACCCGGCTGCCGAGCAAGGGCATCGCGCTGACCCCGCTCGGCCAGCGCTATGCCGCCACGATCTCGCAGGTGCTCGACCAGCTCGACGAGGCCACCGCCCGGGCGCTGCGGCCCGATACCACCAATGTCCTGACGGTCAGCACCATGCCGAGCTTCGCCCTGAGCTGGCTGATCCCACGGCTCGGCTCGCTCAAGCTGCGTCATCCCGAGCTCGAGGTGCGCATCTCGGTCTCGCTGCATCTCACCGATTTCACCCGCGAAGACGTCGACATCGCCGTCCGCTATGGCGAGGGCGCCTATACCGGCCTGCATTCCGAACTGCTGATGACGGAGACCTTCTTCCCCGTCTGCAATGCATCGCTCCTCAACGACCCCGAGCGGCCGCTGCGCGAGCCGTCCGATCTGCGCCACCACACCTTGCTGCACGAATTGGCCGAGGGCATTCCGAAATACGTGACCTGGCCGCAATGGCTCGCTTTTGCCGGCGTCGACGACATCGACGCCTCGCACGGCCCGCGCTTCTCGCACACCTTCCTGGCTTTGCAGGCCGCCTCTTCAGGCCAGGGCATCGCGCTCGCGACCAGCGCCCTGATCGGCGACTATCTTGAAGCCGGGCGCCTGGTCCGCCCCTTCCCGCAGCAACTGCCCGGCGCCTATCAGTATTATGTCGTCTGCCCCGAGGCCGCGGCGGAGCGCCCGGCGATCGCGGCCTTCCGCAACTGGATCCAGGAAGAGGCGGCCCAGCACGCGACGATGCGCTGAGGCGAAGCTCAACGCTCCGGCCGGATCACCGGCAGCTGTTGCAGCCGGCCGGCGGCATGGTCGAGGAAGGCGCGCACCTTGGGCTGGAGATGCTGGCCGCTCGGCACGACGAGCTGGACCGGCGAGGCCGGCGGCTCCCAGTCCCGCATCACCCGTATCAGCGTACCGGCCTCGATGTCCGGTGCGACCTGATAGGACAGCGCCCGCGCCAGGCCGCGGCCGGAGCGCGTCGCGATCAGCACCGATTCGATCTCGTTGACGATCAGACGCGGCGTGATCTGGACGGTCGCGCTGCGCGCATCGCCGGCGAAACGCCAGAGCATGCTCTGGCCGGCGGCGATGCTGACGATGGTATCATGACCCGCAAGATCGGCCGGCCGTTGCGGAACGCCCTGGCGCTCCAGATAGGCAGGCGCCGCCACCAGCACGCGCCTGACCTCTCCAACCTTGCGCGCCACCAGCCGCGAGCTTGGCAGCGGGCCGATCCGGACGGCCAGATGCAGGCCGTCCTCGATCAGATCGAGATTGCGGTCGGCCAGCACCATTTCAATCTGGATCTCGGGATGCAGGTCGAGAAACTCGGCCACGATCGGCGTAACATGGCGGCGGCCGAAGGCGGTCGGCGCCGTGATCCTGATCAGGCCGCGCATCGGCGCTGCCGTGACGCCGGAGAGCGACGCGTCGTATTCAGCCAGAATGTTGCGGGCTGAGGCAGCCAACTCCCGCCCTGCCTCCGTCGCCATCAGCTGGCGCGTTGTGCGCGCGATCAGCCTGACGCCGGCCCGCTCCTCCAGCGCGGCCAATGCTCGCGTGACCGCCGGGCGCGAGCGCCTGAGCTGGCGCGCTGCGCCGGCAAGACTGCCGGTGTCGATGATCGCCACGAAGATCGCGAGTTCGTCGAGCCGATCCATGATCATTCCATCAATCGGAATTCTGATTTGTCAGCCTATCAGCTTTCATCCCTCCTCTGAAACAATCAGATTTCCCTCGCACAATCGCGAGGCCCAGATGACCCAAGCCAAGATCACGCTGCACGGCACCGCCCTCTCGGGCCATACCCACCGTGTCGAATTGCTGCTGCGCGCGCTGGGGCTGGATTTCGACTTCGTACCGGCCCCGGCTGACGTCCGCCGCAGCGAGGCCTTCCACAAGCTTAACCCGCTCGGCCAGATCCCGGTGCTGCAGGACGGCGATCTCACCCTCGCCGACAGTAATGCAATCCTGGTCTATCTAACGAAGCGCTACGCGCCGGAGAGCGACTGGATTCCGGAGGAGCCGGTCGCCGCAGCGCAGATGCAGCGCTGGCTCTCGATCGCCGCCGGCGAGGTCATGCACGGGCCGGCGATCGCCCGCATGATCGCGCAGTTCAAATACGAAGACGATCCAGCGAGAGCAGAGCGCATCGCGGCCCGCCTGCTCCCCTTCATGGAGGAGCACCTGTCCGGCCGCAGCTTCCTCGCGACCGAACATCCAACGCTCGCCGACCTCGCCTGCTATTCCTATGTCGCCCACGCGCCCGAAGGCGGCATCCCGCTCGATCCCTATCCGGCGGTGCGGGCCTGGCTGGCCCGCGTCGAGGCCCTGCCCTTCTTCAAGCCGATCCCGCCCTCGCCGATCCCCGGGAAGGGCTGACGATCATGGACGCCTCGCCCTTTCATGAAGGCGAGTTGGCAGCGCAGGCGCTGGCCGGCGAGAGCTCACGCGGGGGCGGCATCCGTGAGTTCATGCCGGATCAGCATCGCGATTTCTTCGGGCTGCTGCCCTATCTGTTCGCGGCCGGACGCGATGAAAACGGCAGGCCGATCGCGACAGTCCTCGCGGGCCCGGAGGGTTTCGTGACCAGCCCGACGCCGAACGAGCTCGCTATCGCCGCCCTGCCAGCTTCGGGCGATCCGGCCGATGCCGCGCTGAACGCGGGCGCACCGATCGGCCTGCTCGGGCTCGATCTGCGCACCCGCCGCCGCAACCGCGCCAATGGCGTCATCAGCGAGCGCAATGGCGACGGCCTGACGGTGGCGGTGAGCCAGAGCTTCGGCAACTGCGCCAAATACATCCAGCTCCGGCAGCATGAGCCCGTACCGGCCACCGCCGCTACCACGGAAGAGCTCGGCAGCCTTGATGCGGCCGCCAGCGCCCTGGTCGCAGAGGCGGATACGCTCTTCATCGCCAGCGGCTCGGAGAGCGGGCTCGACATCTCGCATCGCGGCGGCAGGCCGGGCTTCGTGAGGATCGAGGGCGATCGCCTGACGGTGCCGGACTTCGCCGGGAACAGCTATTTCAACACCTTCGGCAACCTGCTGCGCGAGCGGGAAACGTCGCTGCTCTTCATCGATTTCACCAAGGGCGACGTCCTGCAATTGCAGGGCATGGCGGAGATCATCTGGGACGGGCCGGCGCTGGCGAGTTTCGAAGGCGCCAAGCGCCTGCTGCATGTCGAGGTGACGCGCGCCTGGCGGCGCAAGGCGGCGCTGCCCTTGCGCTGGAGCGAGCCGGAACCGGCGCCGACGACTTTGGCGACGGGAACTTGGGGGCGGGATCAGGCCGCTTGAATCAGGCCCCTGTTGCGGCTTGAATTCCCCAAGCCCTCATCCTGAGGAGCGATCGCAGATCGCGTCTCGAAGGATGCTCCAGCTGGTTCCGGAGCTTCCTGAAACCTCCTTCGAGACGCGTTCCTGCGGAGCGCTGCTCAGGATGAGGGCTGAGGGGTAGCGGGCAGTCAGTACAGCCGCCCGCCCGCCGGCACCTCGAGCGAGGGGCCGATCAGCACGACCTCGCCGCTATCGTCCGGCACGCCCAGGGTCAGCACTTCCGACATGAACTTGCCGATCTGGCGCGGCGGGAAATTCACCACCGCCAGCACCTGCCGGCCCGGGAGGTCCTCGGGCCGGTAGTGCTTGGTGATCTGCGCCGAAGATTTCTTGCGGCCGAGAGTGCCGCCGAAATCGATCACCAGCTTGATCGCCGGCTTGCGCGCTTCGGGAAAGGGAGCCGCCTCGACGATCGTGCCGACACGGATGTCGACCTTGAGGAAATCGTCGAAGCCGATCTCTGCGGCGATCTCGCTAGGCGTGCTCAAAATTCCTCCCAGCCGCGATCGCCGCCATTGGCGACCTTGCGTGCGGCGCTGCCATGAGACTGGACAGGCGCAGCCGCTGCGGCACGCGCCGGACGCGGCGGAGCCGCCGCAGCCTGCGCCATCTTGCTCGCCATCGTCTTCAAGGCAACCACGTCGCCGCCGAGCCGGAAGCGCCCGACCAGCGCCGCCAGCCTGTCGGCCTCCTGGGCGAGCGCCTGCGAGGCGGCGGTCGACTGTTCGGCCATGGCGGCGTTCTGCTGGGTCGCCTGGTCCATCTCGTTGACCGCGGTGTTGACCTCCTGCAGCCCGGTCGCCTGCTCCTGCGCAGCCGAGGCGATCTCGGCGACCAGCGAGGTGGCGCGGGTGATCTCGCCGGACATCCGCTCCAGCGCCGTACCGGTCTGGCCGACCAGCGCGACGCCCTTCCCCACCTCGACGCTGGAGGCGGTGATCAGGCCCTTGATTTCCTTGGCCGCGTCGGCCGAGCGCTGAGCGAGCGCCCGGACCTCGGAGGCGACCACCGCAAAGCCCTTGCCGGCATCGCCGGCACGCGCCGCCTCGACCGAGGCGTTGAGCGCGAGCAGATTGGTCTGGAAGGCGATCTCGTCGATGACGCCAACGATCTGCGAAATCTCGTCGGAGGATTTCTCGATGCCGCTCATGGCGGCGACAGCCTCACGCACGATCTCGCCGGACTGCTCGGCCTCGCCCTTGACCTGGGTGGTGGCGAGACTCGCCTGACGCGCACCCTCGGCGGTCTGGCGCACGGTCGCGGTCAACTGGTCGAGCGCAGTCGCCGTCTCCTCGACCGAGGAGGCCTGCTGCTCGGTGCGGCTGGCGAGGTCGTCGGCCGCCTGGCTGATCTCGCCGGCACCGGCCTTCATGCTCTCGGTATTGGTCGCGATCTGCCGCATCGTCTCTTCGAGATGCGCCATCGCCGCGTTGAAGTCGTTCTTGAGCTTGACGTATTCGGCGCTGAACGCGGCCTCGATCCGGTAGGTAAGATCGCCCTCGGTCAGGCGCTCCAGGCCGGCGCCGAGCGCATCGACCACGACCGCCTGCTTCTTCGCCTCGTCGCTGCGCTGCGCCTCATTGAGGCTGCGCTGCGTATCGGCAGCGCGGCGCTGCTCGCCGGCATCGGCCTCGGCCTGGGCCTTCTCGGCTTCGACCTGCTGCTTCATCAGCGCCGCGTCGCGGAACACCACGAGCGCGCGCGCCATGCTGCCGACCTCGTCTTGGCGCTCCTGATAGGCGATCGGCGCCTTGAGGTCGCCGGCGGCGAGCGCGCTCATATTGCCGGAGACCGTGCGCAGCATTCCGGAGGCGCGGCGGCTCAGGAAGACGACGAGGCCGAGCAGCAGCAGCGCCAGCGGCACCAGGACGATCGCGACTTCCTTGATCAATCCGTAGAACGAGGCATCGACGGCATGGACATGCATGCCGGTGCCGATCGCCCACTGCCATTTCGGCACGCCGACCACATAGGACACCTTCAGCGAGGGATCCTTGTCGCCCGGTTTCACCCAGAGATAGTCGACGAAACCGGCGCCCTTGGTCCGGGCCGTGTCGGTCAACTCCTTGACGAAGAGCTTGCCGGTCGAGTCCTTCAGCGGCGACATGTCGGTGCCGATCAGCTTCGCGTTCGCATGGGCGATGTTGAAGCCGTCATAGCGGATGACGAAAAAGTAGTTGCCGTCGTCGAAGCGGGCATTTGTCACGGCGTCGATCGCGAGTTTCTGGGCGTCGGCGTCCTTCAGCTCGCCCTTCTCGACCTTCGCCACATAGGCGTTCACGGTGGAGGCGGCAGCTTCGACCGCGTTCTTCACCTCGGCCCGCTTCAGGTCGAGCATGTCGACCCGGGCCTGGCTGAGCGTGACAGCAACGCTCGCGACGGCGACGATGGCCGCCAGAATCGCGATCAGCCCAAATGAGCGGCTGATCGACAGCCCAGTAAGCTTCTTCAACACAGACATGTCGCCCCTCGCGAACGTGATTCTTCACATTTGCGCGAAACGGCTAATGCCCACTTAACGCTGTCACTTTCTTGCCACAATCACCAGTTGCCGGACCGCAACCAGTAATTGCAATCAGATCGCCGAGCGTAGTCGTCGCCATCCTCGCCACGCATGCGCTGGCGCCGGGGCGTACGCTTGACGCCTGAGCACAGCGAGCGCGCAAGGCCGCGCAGCGGCGCCGTCAGCCGATGGACGTCCTCGACGCGCGCCATGATCTGGCCCGCCGTCTTCAGCTCGCGGTCGAGCTTCGCCATGGTGCGCGAGAGTTCCGGCTCGTCATCCTCCAGCCAGGTGTCGAGCACGCGCGCCATCAGCAGCGTCGCGCCGCGCACCCGCACGGAGCCGAGATCATCCTCGGTCGGGATGCCGGCCGAGGCGAGCAGATAGCGCCAGGAGTTCAGCGAATTGCGCCCGAGCGCGGCGAGCGCCAGCGGTTGGCGCCGCAGATGCGGCATCAGCGCCTTCAGCCCAGCCTTGTAGGGCGCCAGCGCATCGAGCCGGCGCATCACCAGGTCGAAGACGCGCTCCTTGTAGGATTCCTCCATCAGGTCGTCGGAGTTCCCGGCCAGCACGGCATCGTCGAGGATGCGGCCGAGCCCGCCGAGGATGGCGAGCTTGGACGGGAACAGGCCGCGCAATTCGGCGAGGCTGATCCCCGCCTCGCGAGCGATCGCCGGCAGTTCGATCTCGTCCCAACCTTGCGTCGCCGCCAGCCGAAACAGGGCGTCGACCACGGCGCGCCGCGGATCGGGCTTCGCAGCGGGCTTCTCAGTTTCGGGGGAAACGGGTTTGCGCGCCATCGGCTTCTCTCCTGTCGCGAGCGGACAGGAGAGAAGCTAGGGCGCGAACCGGGCGCTTGAAAGGCCGCCTCAGCCGGAAAGTTCTTCGGCGCGGCGTTTGGCGGCAGCGACCGCGCGTCGCATCAGCGGCGCGAGGCCGTTATCGGCCATCAGCACTTCGAGCGCGGCAGCGGTCGTTCCGGCCGGCGAGGTCACGTTCTGGCGCAAGGTCGCCGGAGGCAGAGGCGACTGGAACAGCATCTCGCCGGCGCCTTCGATCGTGGCGCGCGCCAGCCTCTCGGCGATGTCGGCTGGCAATCCCGCCGCAACGCCGGCGGCAGCGAGGCATTCGACCATGTGGAAGACATAGGCCGGGCCGGAGCCCGAAACGGCGGTGACGGCATCGATCAGCCCCTCGTCGCCGAGCCATTCGACCTTACCGACGCCGGCGAGCAGCGCATCCGCCAGTTGCCGCTGGGCGTCGCTGACGCCCTTGCCCGCCGCAGCGGCAGTGACGCCGCGCCGGACCGAGGCCGGCAGGTTCGGCATGGCGCGCACGATCGCGTTCGCATTGGGCAGGCGGGCCGAGAGATCGCCAAGCGTCTTGCCGGCGAGGATCGAGATCAGCAGCGTCTTCGGCCCGATCAGCGCCTGGACCGACGGGGCCGCGGTGTCGAGCATCTGCGGCTTGGTCGCCAGCACCACAACCTCGGCCGGCTTCGGAGCTGCGGGATTGACGCTCATGCCATGGGCGGCAGCGAGCTCCTGCATCTCGCTGGAGATATGCGGGTCGATCAGCGCGATCCCTGCGCCCTTCACGCCGATGCTGAGCCAGCCTTCGAGCATGGCGCCGCCCATCTTGCCGGCACCAACGAGGGTGAGGGTCTCAGGAAGCGGACTGGCCATGGTGTCTCTCCGGTCGATGCGCGGTTGCGCACGGACCTGAACCGCCAAGCGCGGCCCGGGTCAAGCCCGGGCCGGTCGGGATTCATGCTTCGCCGACCGTCTCCAGCAGCGCGCCTTCGAGCGCCTCGCGCGCGTTCTTGCCGGCCCAGACGACGAACTGGAAAGCCTGGTAATAGCGCTCGCAGGCGTCGATCGCCGCCTTGATCAGGCCGGCAGCCTGCTCCTCCGTCGGCTCGGCGCCACCCGAGAGCAGCAACGCGTGGCGGTACATCACCACGTTCTCGCGGCTCCACAGGTCTAAATGCCCGAGCCAAAGCTGCTCGTTGACCAGGCTGACGAGGTTCATCACCTCGTTGCGGCGCCGGTCCGGCACCCTGAGATCGAAAGCGCAGGCGATGTGCAGCGATTCCACCTCGGCGAGCCAGGTGATCGCGACATGGTAATCGGCCCAGCCGCCGGTGACGGAGACCGAGAGCTCGTCATCGCTGTCGCGATCGAAGCTCCAATCGTTCAGCGAGGCGAGACGTTCGACGAGATCGAGGGGGTTAGAGGGGCGTTCGGTTTCGGTGTCCAGATCAAGATCCATCATGCCCAAGGTCCAACAGCCGGCGCTGGCCCTAATGGCAGGCGCGGCCTGTTCAAGAACGGGAACACGGCGACTGGAAAAGCGTAAGGCACGCAACCCGACCAGAAGATCGCTGGCGCGATCTTCGCTTCATCAGCCGGCTCGGAAGTAGAGCCCACCGACGAATCACCTCTCTTCATCGACGATAACTCAGGCGAGTCCGGAGCCCTAACGGAACCTGAGCGGTTCTGTTGGAGCCCGTCGGCGCCCGGTACGCGATGCAAGCTCTGCGGATTCGACGTTCGCCTCAATCCCTCGTTGGGACTGTCCACAACGCGAACAAGCCGGCCCGCTGGACCGGCTCCATTTGCCCTTGGGGCCTACTTGGTCTCCGACTTCGCCTCAAGCGCCGCCAGGCGAGCCGCTAGCTTGTCGTTCTCCTCGCGAGCCAACAGCGCCATCTCGCGCACCGCCTCGAACTCCTCGCGCGTCACCACGTCGAGATCGCGCAGTAGCCGCTCGATCTGGGTCTTGACCACGGTCTCGACCTCGCGGCGCACGCCCTGCGCCGCGCCGGCGGCGTCGGTCGCCAGCCGGGCGATATCGTCGAGGATACGGTTGGACGTGCTGACCATCGAAGCTCTCCGGCGGGCGCCCCATGCGCCTTGCGGGGAGATATGGCGAAGGAGCGCCGATCGCGCAATCGCTGCGGTGCAATGCCCCTTCCTCGCGCCATCTGGACCTCGGAGATCGTTGCGCCTAAAACGGTCGCCGCAGGGAAGACCAGCAATCCGAGCCCAAACAATGGGCGGGAGGCGTCAATGTCGGTTCGTTCTTACGGCCTCGTTCTGGGGCCGCTCGCTGCGCTTGCGCTCGCAGGCTGCCAGGAAACCACCACGACCGCGGCTCGTCCGCGCGTCGACGCGCCGGGCGTTCCGGTGTCGGTGCAGAGCATTTCGGGCGCGCCCGACCAGGTGACGGCGCATTTCGCCGGCCTGCTCGGCGAGGCCGCCGCCGAGCGCAAGATGGAGATCGTCCCCGGCGACAAGCCAGCCCGTTTCCGGGTGCGCGGCTACCTGACGGCGCAGCCGACCGAAGACGGCCAGACCGCCCTCGCCTTCGTCTGGGACGTCTATGACGAGAGCAAGAAGCGCGCCCAGCGCGTCCAGGGCGAGAGCCTCGGCAAGCGCGGCGGCGGCGCCGACCCCTGGGCTGGCATCGACCAGACCATCGTCGCCAAGGCTGCATCCGAATCGGCCGATGCGATCGCAAGCTTCCTGACGACGGCGCCGGTGCCCGAGCCGAAACCCGACACGAAGGACAAGACCCGCACCGCCCAGGCGGCCTCGGACAAGAAGCGCTAGGGCCTTCTCGCTCGCCCCGGAACGCCCCCGGGTCGAGTCGATTCACGATATCCCGCGAAACGTGCGCCGCCGTTCGGTGCAGTGCAGCATTTGCATGGGGATGCTGCGCCTCTTTTGTCGACTCGGCGTCATCACGCTGTTATGAGCCCTTCGAAACTGAGCCGCCCCGCTCGGGCGGCTCGCCTTTATCTGCGTTTCGGGTGCACCCGGCATGGCCTCCTCCTTCAAAGTCGTCGCCGGGAATTCGAACCGCCCGCTCGCCGAAGCCATTTGCGGCCATCTCGATGTGCCGCTCGCCCGAGCCCAGGTCCGGCGCTTCGCCGACATGGAGATCTTCGTCGAGATCCAGGAGAACGTGCGCGGCCAGGATGTCTTCATCATCCAGTCGACCTCGTTCCCGACCAACGATCACCTGATGGAGCTCCTGATCATCACCGATGCGCTGCGCCGCTCCTCGGCCAGGCGCATCACGGCGGTGATCCCCTATTTCGGCTATGCCAGGCAGGACCGGCGCGCCTCCGGCCGTACCCCGATCTCGGCCAAGCTGGTCGCCAACCTGATCGCCCATGCTGGCGTCGACCGCGTGCTGACGCTCGACCTGCACGCCGGTCAGATTCAGGGCTTCTTCGACATCCCGACCGACAACCTCTTCGGCGCCCCACTGATGTCGCGCGACATCAAGGACCGGCTCGAATGGAAGAACGCCATGGTCGTCTCGCCCGACGTCGGCGGCGTCGTCCGGGCCCGGGCGCTCGCCAAGCGCATCGATGCCCCGCTCGCCATCGTCGACAAGCGCCGTGACCGGCCGGGCGAGTCGGAGGTGATGAACATCATCGGCACGGTCGAGGGTCGCTCCTGCATCCTGCTCGACGACATCGTCGACTCCGGCGGCACGCTGGTGAACGCCGCCGAGGCCCTGCTCGCCCAGGGCGCCAAGGAGGTCTACGCCTACATCACCCATGGCGTGCTCTCCGGCGGCGCAGTTGCCCGCATCGCCTCCTCCAAGCTCAAGGAGCTGGTGATCACCGATTCGATCATGCCGACCGAGGCGGTGAAGGTCGCGCGCAACATTCGCGTCATCTCGATCGCCGGGCTGATGGGCGAGGCGATCGAACGCACCGCCAGCGAGTCGAGCGTCTCCAGCCTGTTCGACTGACGGGAGCAGCGCAATGGCGGCCACCACGGCCGGCGCGGACCGGGCCCTCGTCCTCTTCTCCGGCGGCCAGGATTCCACCGTCGCTCTGACCTGGGCGCTGGAGCGCTTCTCCGCGGTCGAGACCGTCGGCTTCGACTACGGCCAGCGCCATCGCGTCGAGCTCGCCTGCCGCGAGACGATCCTCGCCAAGCTGCCGGGCCTGTCGCCCGTCTACGCCGGCAGGCTCGGGCCCGATCACCTGCTCGACCTGAAGACGCTGGGTGCGATCTCGGACACAGCGCTGACCAGTAAGAGCGAGATTGCCTTCGCCGAGACCGGCCTGCCGACGACCTTCGTTCCCGGCCGCAACCTGATTTTCCTGACCTTCGCCGCAGCGCTGGCCTATCGCCGCGATTGCAAGCACATCGTGCTCGGCGTCTGTGAGACCGATTATTCCGGCTATCCCGACTGCCGCGACGACACGATCAAGGCGATGCAGGTCGCGCTCGGTCTCGGCCTCGATCGCCGGCTTGTGCTGCACACGCCGCTGATGTGGCGCGACAAGGCGCAGACCTTCGCCCTGGCGAAGGAGCTCGGCGGCAACGCCCTGCTCGACCTGGTGGTCGAGGAGACGCATAGCTGCTATCTGGGCGACCGTACCAAGCGGCATCCCTGGGGCTATGGCTGCGGCCATTGCCCGGCCTGCGACTTGCGAGCCAGGGGCTTTGCGGCCTATGAGGCCGCGCCTGATGACAGCGGACCGAACTATGATGATTGACCGGCAACGCCGTATCGAGGGCCTGATCGCGCTGGCCCTCTTCACCTTGACCATCCCGCTCGCCAACTGGCTGATCGGCAATGTCGGCACGGTCTGCGTGCCCAACGGCCCGTGCCTCGTCCCGGTCGCGCCGGGCATCAAGGCGCCGAGCGGCGTGCTGATGATCGGCCTTGCCCTCGTCCTGCGTGACATCGTTCAGCGGCGGCTCGGGCCCGCCGCGGCGCTCGGCGCCATTGCCGTCGGCGCGCTGATCTCGGGGCTATTGGCGCCGCCGGCGATCGTCGTCGCTTCGGTCGCGGCATTCCTCCTGTCCGAGCTGACCGACTTCGCGGTCTACACCCCGCTGCAGAAGCGCAACTTCGTCGCCGCCGTGGCCGCCTCCAGCATCATCGGACTCGTCGTCGACAGCCTCGTCTTCCTCTGGCTCGCCTTCGGCAGCCTCGACTTCCTCACCGGGCAGATCATTGGCAAGGCCTGGATGGTGCTGCTGGCGCTGCCGCTGATGCATCTGCTGCGCCGACGCGACGAGCGGATCGGCCTCTCTCCCGCCTGAGGATCGAAAAGCCGACAATTCGACCTAAGCGGGAAACGGCGGTTTCATGCCGCTACGGCATGATGGCATCTCCCGTCCCGCCGAGTGTCCCGATGCGCCCTTCCGATTCCGTCGAGCGTCTGCAATCCCTGCAAAACGCCATCCTGGAATCAATCGCGCGCGGCGAGGAGCTGGCGGCGATCATGACGACGCTCTGCGAGCGGGTCGAAGAGCTCGCGTCAGGCGTCGTCTGCTCGGTCGTCACCATCGATGACGAATTCAGGCTGCGGCCACTCGCAGCCCCGAGCCTGCCGCGCGCCTATGGCGAGGCGGTCAACGGCACGCCGATCGGCCCGCGCGTCGGCTCCTGCGGCACGGCAATCTATCGCAAGAGCCCGGTCGAGGTCACCGACATCGCCAGCGATCCACATTGGGAAGGCTATCGCGAACTGGTGCTGCCGCTCGGCCTGCGCGCCTGCTGGTCGAGCCCGATCGCGGCGCGCGACGGCCGCATCGTCGGCAGCTTCGCCTTCTACTACCGCGAGCCGCGCGGTGCGACGCCCTTCGAGCGCCGGATCGTCGAGACCTGCGTGCATCTCTGCGCCATCGCGATCGAGCATGCTGAGGTGAACGCCCGCAATCACCGACTCGCTTATTTCGACACGCTGACCGGCCTGCCGAACCGGGCCCGCTTCAACGACGCGATCGGCCAGGCGACCGGCCGGACCAGGATCGGCTTCGGACTGCTGCTGATCGACATCGATCACCTCAAGGCGGTCAACGACACAATGGGCCATGCCGTCGGCGACCGGCTGATCGAGGCCGTCGGCTCGCGGCTCGCCGCGGTCGCTCCGAAAGGAACGGCGTTCCGGATCGGCGGCGACGAGTTCGCCGTCTTGGTGCCCGGCTGCGACAAGGCGGGGCAGTTGCGCGGCGTCGCCGGCGCCGTCCTTGCCGCGATGCATCTGCCGATCGACTGCGAGGGAACCTCCATGGTTCCGAGCGTCACCATCGGCGGAGCGATCGCCGGAGCGGATGGCGCCGACAGCGTCGTCCTGCGCCAGAACGCCGACTTCGCGCTCTACCACGCCAAGGAGACGCGGCGCGGCGGCTATGTCCGCTTCAAAGGCGGCCTGCGCACCTCGATGACCCGGCGCATCCAGACGATCCGCAGCGTCGACGATGCTCTCGGCGCGGGGCGCCTCATCCCCTACTACCAGCCGATCGTCCGGCTCGACAGCGGTGAGATCAGGGGCATGGAGGCGCTGGCGCGCCTGCGCCTCGACGATGGCCGCGTCGTCGCCGCCGGGGAGTTCCAAGACGCCCTGCTCGACCCCAAGCTCGCCTACCGCATCTCGAGCCAGATGCTGCCGGCGATCGCCGCCGACATGGCGCAATGGCTGCGCGACGAGCTGCCGATCCCCTTTGTCGGCCTCAACGTCACCTCCGCCGACTTCCAGAAGGGCGACCTCGTCCAGCGCATCGCCCGGACCTTCGAACGGGCGCAGGTGCCGCTTGAGCATCTCGTCGTCGAGATTACCGAGCAGGTGATCATGGGCGGGCGCCGCGACGGCGTCGCCCGCACCATGACGGGCCTGCGCGAGCGCGGCATCCTGGTCGCGCTCGACGATTTCGGCACCGGCTTCGCCTCGCTCACCCATCTGCTCGATTTCCCGGTCGACACGATCAAGATCGATCGCTCCTTCGTTGGTGGCATCGAGGGCGGGACCAGGAACGGCGCGATCGTCGAGGCGCTGATCGGCATCGCCAGCCGGCTTGGGATGCGGATCGTGGCGGAGGGCATCGAGAACGAGGGCCAGGCCCGGCGCCTGGCCGGGATGGGCTGCCGCCTCGGCCAGGGCTATCTCTATGCTCGGCCGATGCCGGCGGAGGCGGTCCCCGCCTTCGTCGGCAGTTTCAGCCGGACGGCGTCGGGATCCCTGTCGCA
Source organism: Allobosea sp. (assembly GCA_035998995.1). Lineage (GTDB taxonomy): Bacteria > Pseudomonadota > Alphaproteobacteria > Rhizobiales > Beijerinckiaceae > Allobosea. The sequence continues at coordinate 98,304 of DASYHC010000095.1, read as the reverse complement.
CCCGGCGGCCACCGCTGCCTGAAATCCGGCTCCGGACTTGAGATTGTCGCCGGTTTCGCCTATGAGCCTGCCTGCGCCCCACTGACACCCTTGGAGGCAGGGGCGCGAACCGCAATGGCCGCCGTAGGCGGCCATGTCTTTTAAAGAACTAAGGATTAGACACATGACCGCCGTGAAGCAGATCCAGGCTTCGGCGCGCGCCCAGGTCGGCAAGGGGGCCGCCCGGGAAGTTCGTCGCCAGGGCCTTACTCCCGCCGTGATCTATGGTGCGGGTGAAACGCCCGTCGCCATCGCGCTCGATGCCAACAAGACCCGCCAGATGATCTATGCTGGTCACTTCCTGACCACGCTGTTCGAGATCGACGTCGACGGCAAGAAGACGCGCGTCATCCCGCGCGACTACCAGCTCGACCCGGTCAAGGATTTCCCGATCCACGTCGACTTCCTGCGCGTCGCCGCCGGCCAGACCATCAAGGTCGAGGTTCCGCTGCACGTCATCGGCCAGGAGCAGTCGCCGGGCCTGAAGAGCGGCGGCGCCCTGCAGATCGTCGAGCACTCGCTCGAGATCGAAGTTGCTCCCGAGAGCATCCCCGAGTTCATCGAGGTCTCGGTCGCCGGCCTCGAGGTCGGTGATACCCTGCACATCGACGCGCTCAAGCTGCCGGCGGGCGTCAGCCTGACCTCGGCGAAGGATCGGACCCTGGTCACGATCATTCCGCCGACCGTCGAGGCGGAAGCCCCGGCTGCCGAAGCCGAAGGCGAAGCCGCCAAGGCCTGAGCCTGGCGCCCTTCGGGATAACGCTTGCGGACGGCCGGGCTCGCCCGGCCGTTTTGCTATGACAACCGGTGCGGAGCCGAACGATGCTGATCTTCGCTGGCCTCGGCAATCCCGGCCAACGCTATGCCCGCAACCGCCACAATATCGGCTTCATGGCGGTCGAGGCGATCGCCCGCGCCGTGCACGCCTCCCCGTGGCGCGCCCGCTTCCAGGGCTATGCCTGCGAGGCGACGATCGGCGGCGAGAAGGCGCTGCTGCTGCTGCCGCAGACCTATATGAACGAATCCGGCCGTGCGATCGGCGAGGCCGCGCGCTTCTTCAAGATCGCTCCGGCCGACGTCGTCGTCTTCCATGACGAACTCGATCTGGCCCCGGCCAAGCTGCGGGTGAAGCTCGGCGGCGGCAATGCTGGCCATAACGGCCTGCGCTCGACCACCGCCGCGATCGGCAACGACTATCGCCGGGTGCGGATGGGCATCGGCCATCCCGGCGACAAGGCGCTGGTCCACGCCTATGTGCTCAATGATTTCGGCAAGGCCGAAGAGCCTTGGGTCGAGGATCTCTGCACCGCCTGCGCGGACAATGCCGCTTTGCTCGCCGCCCATGACGATGCCGGCTTTCAGAACAAGGTCCATCTCTTCATGGAGGCGCGCGGCCACGGCGCGGTGAAGCGCCTCGGCGAGAAGGCCGAATAGGCGAGAACTCAAAGCGGCAGCTGGGCACCCGCTCTGGCGATCGTCACCCGACTGCTCGACAGGCTGCCATCGGGCTGCCGGCTTGCGCTCAGCGCCACCTGCGTCCCGGTCGCGAGGTCGGCGGCCTCAGCCGGCGCAGCCATGATGATGTTGGCCTCGAGCGTGATCGCGATCACCTGCTCGCCGCCCGGATAGGTCAGCGTGACGCTACCGCCGTCGACGCGGGAAACCGTCTCGGCCACCGTCGCGTTCGTCATCGTTGCATCCGGCAGCACACCCCAGGCCCTATGGCCCTCGCCCGTGCCGCGCATCGCCTCGGGGAAGATGAAGACCTGGACGGCCGTCAACACGCCGCCGGGCTGCATGCGCGCGCCGACGCCGATGAAGTTGCCTTTCCTGATATCGGCCATCGAGGCCTTGACCACAGCGCCTACAGAGTAATTGGGCGCAAGAGCGACCGTCGTCGTGCCCTCTTGCGTCTTCACTGTCAGCGCTTGGCCTTCGAGACGCTCGACCGTGCCGCGGATACGGGTCTGCGGCGTCTGCGCCTGAGCGCCAGAGGCGAGGATCGAGACGAGGCCGATCAGGGCGAGCGAGGCGAGGCGCATGGAGCAGCTCCGGTAGCCGGTTTCTGTCGCGCTCGACTCGTGCGCGCACACCGAACGAGCCGCCATGCACGTTCGCGTGAGCCGCTGGCTCACGCACCCGCGCCCCACCCTGCCTCAGAAGCTGACCTTGAGCCGTGCCTGCCCACCGATACGGCGAGAGCTCTCCGAGAGCTCGCCGTCGAGATGGGCGCCGATCACCACCGATGGGCTGAGCCGGAAATCGAGCCCAGCTGCCAGCAGGGCGCTGTTGCGCGGTGCCCGCGCCCCCTCGATCGCGAAACCGGAGCCTGCCAATCCGGCAAGCGACGCGCTCAGGCTGGCCTCGCGCTGATAGTAATGGGCCCAGGCCGCGCGCAGATAGCCCGCGAGCGCTCGATCGCCAAGGACGCCGGCATAGTCGAGCTGGAGGCCGAGTTCGCTGCGCGAGGTCACGTCGTTGCGCTTGCCGACGACGAGCGCTCCCGCATTCGCGCCCGACCAGTTCATCTCGGCACGCGCCGGGCTGCGAGCCTGTACCGCCTGCAGAGCCGCCAGCGGCGAGACGGTGAAACCGCCCCAATCGGCAAGCGCCATGCTCGCCTGTAGCCGGCCGCTCCAGGCGGTGGTCGTGTAGGATGAGGACAATGAACTCCCGAGCGATGCGACGCTGCGCTTCACCTCGGTATCCAGCACGCCATAAGCCAGGGCAGCCGCGAGATTGAGCCGGCCGAGCCGTGTCGTGCCGTAGACACCGGCCTGGAAGATATCGGCCTCGGCCTTGCCAAGCCCGCCCGCCAGCGAGGCATTGGCGCTGCCGCCCGATAGCGCGAAGCCCAGCATCGTGCCGGGCGCGACCCGCAGATCGGCGCCGACCGCGAGATGCGCGTCGTCGAGCTCGCGCCGCGCCGAACCGACCCAGGCGGAGCCGTCGCTGCGCCCGGTCGCCCCGAAGGCGGAGCCCCAGACCGTATAGGCCGGCGCAGGAGGTTGAGCGGGATCCTGCGCGGGCGCGCCCTTGCGCGTCGCGAGATCGGAGAATGCCGCCGCTCCCGACGCCATGGTCTCGCGCCCCGCCGCGAACGGATCGAGCATCGCCCGCAGGAACTGGTCGCCGGCCGAGACGGCCATCGCCGGGACCGCCGTATGGACTTCACCGGAGAGCTGATTGATCGCGGCCGGCATCGCGGCCGCCGGCAGGTTGTAGATCCCGAACAAGGACGACGGATCCGCCCCGCCCGCGACCGCCCGGTCGAGCCCGGCGGCGACCGCATAAGGGTTGACGGGACCGGTGACCAGACCGGCCAGCGGCTTGGCCGATAGCGTGACCAGCAGGTCGTTCGCAGTATAGGCGATGTTGGCGGCGATGCCCGCTCCGAAACCAGAGGAGGAATCGACCGTGCCGAAACGGCTGCCCCTGAGGCCGCCTTGCGCCGAGAGCAGCGTGTAGGAGGTGCCGAAGCTGTAGGCGCCCGGCAGGAAGGCTAGTTTCAGCGTCCCCGCCAGGGCGGCGGTGCCCGTGACGTTGATCCTGTCGGCGACCGTTCCCTGGATCTCGGCGACATAGGTCGAGTTCGCACCCATCGTCAGGTTGCCGTTGACCGTCAACGTGCCCGGCGAGTTGCCGGGCGAGATCGTCCCCAGCACGGTGGTCGACGGCAGTTGCCCTGTGCCGCCGATGGTGCCTCCCTCCCCGATAATCAAATTGGAGAACGAGGCCAGCGACCCCTCGGCGACGAGCAGGCCGCCGGTCACCTGCATCGCGCCGGTGAAGCTGTTCGCCGCCTTCAGAACCGTCGTGCCGCTCTCGTGCACGATGCTGCCCTTGCCGGTGATGCGGGCGGAAACGACGTAGTTCGTATCGGTGTGGTTGAAGACCAGCCGCGCCGCGCCCGGGCCGAGACGGATCTCGGACACGTCCAGGAAGCCTGCTGCTCGAGCCTGGGCGCCCGAGGCGGCGCCGATATTGACGGTGCCGGTCGAGCCAGCCCGGTTCGCGATGGCCAGCAGCCCTGCTCCGTTATCGATGCGCACGGCACCACCGCTATCGACCGTCAGTTCGGCAACCCCAACGCTGCCAACGATCAGGAAGCCCGTGCCAAGCCATTGCGAGTTGGCGCCGGTCACGCGCAGATCGCCGCGCGAGCCGGCCGTATTGTAGCCGATAGCCCCTACGCCGGTGCGATATGTCGCGCCATTGCTTATCAGCACATGGCCCTCGCCGCTCCATCCGATGCCGGTAAAGCCACTGGCGGTCAGCGTCGTGCCGGCGCCGTCAAGGGTGAGCGATCCCTTTCCGCCGGCCAGCCAGCCCAGATAGACATTGTTGCTCGTCGTCACAGTGCTGCCGCCTTTAACGACAGCATCGCCGCGGCCTCCTTGGCCGATCATCAGCGCGCCCCAGATGTCCCATTTCGAGGCGTCGACGGTGACGCTGCCGACCGCTCCGGCGTTGTAGCCGAGGGTTACCGCGCGATCGGAAGCCTTGGCGCCAGCCAGGATCTGGTAGGTGCCCCGGCCACTATCGCCAACGACATGGCCATTACCGTTGTTCCAGGATGTCCCCGCCCCCGTGACGGTGATGGCGCCGACCCCGGTGGCAAAGACGCCCGTCCGCACAAACTGGCTGAAATTCGCGATTCCACCGTTCGAGACGGAAAAGCTGCCACTGCCTCTGAAACCGACATCGAGATGGGTACCGTTCCATTTACCGCCGCTCTCGACACGCGCCGACCCGATCTCTCCGGCGAGATTGCCGATGGTCACGTAATCGGTCGTGGTGAGCACGCCTCCCGCCCCCACCGTCAGTGACTGGCCCGCCCCGGTGGCGCCGATGTGAAGCGTCTTCGTAGTAGCGCCGGGCGCAGTGATGAGCGGCGCGATCGTCGAGCCGGCACCGATCGTGACCGCGGTGGCTCCGGTAGGAAGGGTCCCGGTCGACCAGTTGCCCGGTGTATGCCAGTCGGGCGTGGTACCTTGCCATGTCTGAGCGAGAACGGGCGTCGCGGCGAGCGCAAGCAGACTCACCGTGGACATGACCGCCGTTCGGGCACGGACCACGTCGAAACGACCGAGTACAACCATGATGGGCCAGGAACTCCACGGAAAGCCGGAGCCTGCAACCTAGCGTTGCTTTGCCTAAATGACGAGCAGTTAATATTTACGATTTGTGAACCACTGTTCAAATTGCGAGGCTTCGGTTCCTCTCCAATTCCCTCACGACAAGATCGAGCCCGACCGAACGCTGCGGAAGGCAATTGCGGCAGCCTCGCCACGCGACCGAGCTCGTCCGCCCCCCTGGCCGCCGCAGGTCTTGTCTTTTGCTGCTCCGCACCCAATAAGGCCGGGGAGAACCGAGATATCCTTCCGCGGCCGCCGCAGCCGGCCCGCGATGCATTGGACGAGCAAAGCATGGGCTTCAAATGCGGTATCGTCGGCCTGCCGAATGTCGGCAAGTCGACCCTCTTCAACGCGCTGACGCAGACGGCGGCGGCGCAGGCGGCAAACTATCCGTTCTGCACGATCGAGCCGAATGTCGGCGACGTCGCCGTACCCGACGAGCGGCTGGAGAAGCTCGCCGCGATCGCCGGCTCGAAGGAGATCATCCCGACCCGGCTGACCTTCGTCGACATCGCCGGCCTGGTCCGCGGCGCCTCCAAGGGCGAGGGCCTCGGCAACCAGTTCCTCGCCAATATCCGTGAGTGCGACGCCATCGCCCATGTCGTGCGCTGCTTCGAGGACAGCGACATCACCCATGTCGAGGGCAAGATCGCGCCGATCGCCGATATCGAGACGATCGAGACCGAATTGATGCTGGCCGATCTCGAGAGCCTCGAGAAGCGCGTCCTGCCGCTGGAGAAGAAGGCCAAGTCCGGCGACAAGGAGGCCAAGGAAGCGGCCGACCTGATGAACCGCTGCCTCGTGCTGCTGCGCGAGGGCAAGCCGGCCCGCCTGGTGCAGGTCGCCGCTGACGAGCGCAAGGCTTTCGAGATGCTCGGCCTGCTCTCCTCCAAGCCCGTGCTCTATGTCTGCAATGTCGAGGAAGCCAGCGCCGACAAGGGCAACGGCTTCTCCGAGCAGGTCAAGGCGCGCGCCGCCGAGGAAGGCGCGGTCGCCGTCGTCGTCTCCGCCAAGATCGAGAGCGAGATCGCGGTGCTGCCGGCTGCCGACCAGAAGGACTATCTCGAAGCCGTCGGCCTCGACGAGCCCGGCCTCAACCGGGTGATCCGCGCCGGCTACGCGCTGCTCAACCTCGTCACCTATTTCACCGTCGGCCCCAAGGAAGCCCGCGCCTGGACGATCGAGAAGGGCACCAAGGGCCCCGCCGCGGCCGGCGTGATCCATACCGATTTCGAGAAGGGCTATATCCGCGCCGAAACGATCGCCTATGACGACTACATCGCCAACAAGGGCGAGAGCGGCGCGCGCGAGGCCGGCAAGTTCCGGCTCGAAGGCAAGGACTACGTCGTCGCCGACGGCGACGTGCTGCATTTCCGCTTCGCCAACTGAGCTTGCATCGCCGGAGCGCAATCCGCTCCGGCGCCATGTCTGCTGAGCATTCGGAGTTTGCGCGTTTTCGCCTCGATCATGCGTTGCCGCGCGAGCAGAATGCGCGCCTGATCAGTGAGATGGGCTTCCGATGCGCTATTTCGAGGACTTCGTCGCCGGCGCCGTGAACGAGTACGGCGCGCTACCCGTCTCGCAGGACGACATCCTCGCCTTCGCAGGGCGTTTCGACGCGCAGGACTTCCACATCGACCCGGAGAAGGCGAAGGCGAGCTTCGTCGGATCGCTGATCGGCTCGGGCTGGCACAGCTGCGCCCTGCTGATGCGGCTGGTCGCCGAGGGCTTTCTTCTCGACGCGACCTCGATGGGCTCGCCCGGCATCGAGGAGGTCAAATGGCTGCGGCCGGTGAAGCCCGGCGATGTGCTGACGCTGCGCTGGACCGTCCTCGAGACAAAGGAATCGCGTTCGCGCCCCGAAATGGGACTGGTGAAGTTCCGCCTCGAGCTCATCAATCAGCGCGGCGAACCGGTGGTCGAGCAGAACAACTGGATCATGTTCGGCCGTCGCGGCTCCGGTTTCGAGGCGGCGCGCGGCGACTGGCTGAAGCATTCGGCGAGCTACGAGCCGCCGCGGGCGACCGTCAGCGTCGAGCCGCCTCTCAATCCGACGTCCCCTCCCGGCTTCTTCGACGAGCTCGTCATCGGCGAGAGCTACGAACTCGGCAGCCTGGTCTTCACGCCGGAGGAGATCGTCGCCTTCGCCCGCTCCTTCGACCCGCAGCCCTTCCACATGGATGAGGAAGCGGCGAGGAACAGCTCCTTCGGCAGCCTCTGCGCCTCAGGTTGGCATACGGCTGCGGGCTGGATGGCAGCCATGGTCAGCCATCGGCGCCGCCAGGAAGCCGCGCTCGCCCCTGCAGCCGCGCCACGCCTCGGCCCCTCGCCCGGCTTCAAGAATTTGCGCTGGCTGAAGCCGGTCTATGCCGGCGACCGCATTACCTATCACTCGACCGTCGCCGACAAGCGCGCGAGTGTCTCACGGCCGGACTGGGGGCTGTTCTTCCACCATAACACCGGCGTCAATCAGAAGGGGGAGACCGTCTTCAGCTTCGACGGCTGCGTCTTCATCGAGCGCAAGCCGAGCTGAGCGCGGCGCCGGTCAGCTGGCGATCCGTCGCGGAGCCGCCGGCGGGATCGCCAGCTCGATGCGATCGCGGCCATTGCGCTTGGCGGTATAGAGCGCTTCATCCGCACGGGCCTGAAGGCTCTTGCCGTCCAGCGGCCCCTCGCCCGCGCACAGGCCGATCGAGACGGTCACGCCCGTCAGCTCGTCATGAAGCAGGCGCCACGGCACCCGCCGCAAGGCGCGGCGGATAGCCGTCGCGACCTCTCGGGCCGCCTCGATGGGCGTGTTGCCGAGCAGGACGCCGAATTCCTCGCCGCCGATCCGAGCAACCAGCGCCGATGACGACGGAACCTGGGCCGAAATGACCTCGGCGATCGCCTTGAGACAGGCATCGCCGACGAGATGGCCGAAGCGGTCGTTGATCGTCTTGAAGTGATCGGCATCGATCATCATCAACGACAGCGGCTCCGATCGCGCGGCGGCATCGGCGAGGCGCGCGACGAAGCGGCGATGATTGGCCTGGCCGGTCAGCCCGTCCGTCTCGGCGAGTTCGGCCAGCGCCGCATTGGCCCGGCGCAGCGCCTCCTGCGCCTCCAGCAGCTCCATCTGCTGGCGCTTGGCGACCGTGATGTCGGCATGGGTGAAGAAGCTGACGCCGCCGGTGCTGTGCCGCGCGATCAGCCTGAGCCAGCGTTGGCCGGGCAATTCGATCTCGAAGGGCACGCCGTCATAGCGCAGACCGTTGCTGATCGCTGCGCGCCAGGCTCCGACCGGCGAGGCGCCGCGCCAGCACCAGGCGATGATCTCCTCCAACGTGCGCCCGACGACCGGAGACCCACGCGGCAATTCATAGAGCCGCCGAAAGGCATCGTTCGCCGCGACCACCCGCTCCTTGGCATCGAGGATGGTGGCGCCATCCGGGATGAAGCGCAGCGCGTCCATGACCGGCAGCACCAGCTCGGGCGTCGTCTCGGCGTGGTTCTCGACATCGAGCGGCTGCCACAGCCGCACGCGGCCACCATCTGGCGCCCGCAAGGACGAGGCCCGCAGCTTGCGGCCGTTATGGATGAATTCGAAGGGCTGCGTCTGGTTCTCGTGGCGCGTCACGCCTTCGGCGACATGCCGCGCGATGTCCGGCATCTCCTCGGGCGAGAGCCGGAGCTGATAAAACCGGACCAGATTGTCGGCGTAGGGCTCGCCGACATAGATCTCGCCATCATCCTCGGGAAAAATCTGCAGGAAGGTCTGGTTCCAGCAGAGGGCCCGCATCTCTCCATCGTATTCGCAAACGCCGATACCGAGGGCGTCAAGCGAGTCGAGCAGATAGCGCGAGAGCTTCATCCCGCCGTCATTAGACGAGAGCCGTTAACAACCGGTGAGATCGGCACTTAAGATCAGCCGACCTTCCCGTATCCCGCGAATTTTTTCGAGACGCGCGCCATTTCGGCGGCATCGAGAATGACCGGCTCGAGCCCGCTGGCCAGCAGGTCGAGATACTGCCCCGCCAGGTTCTCGACCTCGGCGACGATGGTGTGCGCGCCAGCCAGCGTGGCGCCGAGCGCGATCACGCCGTGATTGGCGAGCAGCACCGCCTTGCGGCCGTCCAGCGCCCTGACCGCGTTCGCCGCCAACTCCGGCGAGCCAAAGGTGGCGTAGTCGGCGCAACGGATATCGGCGCCGCCGCAGAGCGCGATCATGTAGTGGAATGCCGGGATGCCGCGCCGCGCGCAGGACAACGCCGTGGCGCGCGGCGAATGCGTGTGGACGATCGCCTGCGCATCAGCGCGCGCCTTGTAGATCTCGGTGTGGAATGGCCACTCGGACGACGGTTTGCGGCTGCCGCCCAGGACCGTTCCGTCGAGGGCAAGATAGATCAGGTCCTCAGGCTTGGTCTGCGCATAGGGCAGGCCCGAGGGCGTGATCAGCAGCCCGTCGCCGAAGCGGGCCGAGACATTGCCGGATTTCGACGGGCAGAAGCCAGCCCTGTCGATCGCCTGGGCGACCGCGACGATCTCCTCGCGCAAGGTCTGTTCACTCATGCCGCCACACCACTCGTCATCTCGGGAAAGAGTTTTGCCAGCCCCTCAGCGGTCGCCGGGGCGATGCCGCGCTCGGTGATCAGGCCAGTGACCAGCCGCGCCGGGGTGACATCGAAGGCCGGATTGCAGGCAGGGCTGCCGGGCGCCGCGACCTGAAAGAAGCCGGTGCGGCCGTCCTCGCTCTGGCCGAACAGATGCGTGACCTCGCGCTGGCTGCGCTCCTCGATCGGGATCTCCTTCAGCCCGTCAGCAAGCGTCCAGTCGATCGTCGGCGAGGGCAGCGCCACATAGAACGGCACGCCATTGTCCCTGGCCGCCAGCGCCTTGAGATAAGTGCCGATCTTGTTGGCGACGTCGCCGGTCGCGGTCGTCCGGTCGGTGCCGACGATCACCATGTCGACCTCGCCGTGCTGCATCAGGTGCCCGCCGGCATTGTCGACGATCACCGCATGCGGCACGCCATGGCTGCCGAGTTCGTATGCGGTGAGCGCCGCGCCTTGGTTGCGCGGCCGCGTCTCGTCGACCCAGACATGGACGGGAATGCCGGCATCATGCGCCAGATAGATCGGCGCCAGCGCCGTGCCCCAGTCGACGGTGGCGAGCCAGCCGGCATTGCAATGGGTCAGGATGTTGACCGGCGCGCCCGCCGGCTTCTTCGCCGCGATCTCACGGATCACGCCGAGCCCATGTTTGCCGATGGCATGGCAGAGCGCGACGTCCTCGTCGCAGATCGCGCCGGCCTCAGCATAGGCCGCAGCGACCCGCTCCGCTTGCGGCAGGTCGATAAGGCGCTTGCGCATCCGCGCCAGCGCCCAATGCAGATTGACCGCCGTCGGCCGGGTCGCGCCGAGCAGGGCCAATGCTTGTTCGAGAGCGGGGTTGGAGCTGTCGACCCGCAGCGCCAGCGCCACACCATAGGCGGCCGTCGCGCCGATCAGCGGCGCACCGCGCACCGTCATGTGGCGGATGGCATGCGCAGCCTCGTCGGCGGTCGAAAGCCTCACCGTCTCAAAATGGAAGGGCAGCCGTGTCTGGTCAATGACGACAACGCCCCAGCCGTCTTCGTCGAGCCAGATCGTGCGGTAATGCCGTCCGTGGATCTTCATCGCGTCAATGCCCCGCGAAGGAGACCAGCGTGCGCACCGGCACGCCGAGCCGCCTGATCTTGTCGGCGCCGCCGAGGTCAGGCAGGTCGATGATGAAGCAGGCGGCGACGACTTCGGCGCCGAGCGAGGAGAGCAGCTTCACCGCCGCCTCCGCCGTGCCGCCTGTCGCGACGAGGTCATCGACCAAGAGCACCCGCTCGCCGCGCGAGACCGCATCCTTGTGCACCTCGATCTCGTCGTCGCCATATTCGAGCGAATAGGGCATGCCGACCGTCTCATGCGGCAGCTTGCCCTTCTTGCGCACCGGCACGAAGCCGGCCGAAAGCTGATGTGCCACCGCGCCGCCGAGGATGAAACCGCGCGCCTCGATGCCGGCGATCTTGGCGATCTTCAGGCCGGCGAAGGGCTGCACCAGCTCGTCCACGGCGCGGCGGAAGGCGCGGGCGTCGCCGAGCAATGTGGTGATGTCACGGAACTGGATCCCCGGCGCCGGATAATCCGGAATCGTCCGGATCGCATTCTTCAGGTCGTCGAGCGCACTGCGGTCCATGGTCTCGTCCATCGGCTGGGGCGCCTCCTCTTAGCCCAAGGCACAGCCGGCGGAAACGGCGCTGCGGACCGGGCAGCGCCGCCTGTTCCACAGGTCAGTCGCGCCAGTAGCGCCGCGGTGCCCGCCATTGCCGCTCGTCACGATAGATCCGGCGTTCGTAGATGCGCCGGCGGCCGCGATCGTCGTCGCGGATGATAGTGTCGATACGAGTGTGAACGCCATTCGACGAGTTCGAGCTCGAATTCGAAGAGGTGTTCCCGGCGCAGGCCGGGCCGGCAATGCAAAGGGCGATGAAAGCCAGGGTGAGCGGTCGCATCGGGCAGCTCCGTGGTTGGCATCGAGGAGGCGATATGCTTCCCCCGAAGCTGAACGTCGGCTGACCGCGTTTATTCCTCGCGCCCGTCAGCTCTTCAGCACCCGCCCCGCCACGGCATCGAGCTTGGCCATGAGCCTGGGATCGCGGTGTTCCGGCGCGGTGACGATGGCGAAGTCGAGGGCATTGTGCGAGCCGGCCGGGCAAGCCTCGCGCTCACGGGGAAAATCGGCGGCGAGCCGCGCCACCAGCCGGCGCGCCTTATCGGCATTGGCGTGCAGCACGGCGATGACGGCGGCGACATCGACCGCGCCGTGTTCCTCGTGCCAGCAATCATAGTCGGTGACCATGGCGACGGTGGCGTAGGTGATCTCGGCCTCGCGTGCGAGCTTGGCCTCCGGCATCGCCGTCATGCCGATCAGGTCGTAGCCGAGGCCCTTATAGGTCAGCGATTCCGCCAGCGTCGAGAATTGCGGGCCTTCCATGGTGACGAGCGTGCCGCCCCTGACGAAAGGCAGATCCTCGGCAGTGGCCGCAGCTGCGATCCGCTCCTGCAGCGCCGGTCCAACCGGATGCGCGACCGAGACATGGGCGACGCAGCCCTTGCCGAAGAAGGAGCTGGCGCGGCCGGCGGTGCGGTCGACGAACTGGTCGACCAGCACGAACAGCCCCGGATAGAGCTCGGCCTTGTAGGAGCCGCAGGCCGAGAGCGAGACGAGGTCGGTGACCCCTGCCCGCTTCAGCACGTCGATATTGGCGCGGTAGTTGATCTCGGAGGGCGGGATCGCATGGCCGCGGCCATGGCGCGGCAGGAAGACGATCTTCGTCTGCCCGATCCGCCCGATCCTGAGCACATCGGAGGGCTCGCCCCAGGGGCTCTCGATCCGCTCCTCGCGCAGATCGGTCAGTCCCGGCAGGTCGTAGATGCCGGAGCCGCCGATGATGCCCAGAACCGCTTCAGCCATGTCGGATCTCCGATGATTGCCCGGATAAGGATCGAGATTCGTGACAGCCGTAACACAGCCGCGCCTCTCGCCGGAAAGCTGGTCGTCATTCCGGGGCGCCGCGAAGCGGTGAGCCCGGAACCCGTGACCACGACGTTGATCCAGTTCGTCATGCTCGCCCTTGTGGCGAGCATCCACGCCTTGGACACCGCATTGCGGGAAGGAAGACGTGGATCGTCGAGACAAGCCTGACCATGACGGTGAGTGCGGTGTTCATGGCTTCCGGGCTCAGGCCTCCGGCCTGCCCCGGAATGACGGCAGAGGTTCACGCACAAACGAAAAGGGCCCCGTTTCCGGGGCCCTTCTCAATTCTGTCTCGCTCAGTGCGTCGAGGCATGCTCGGGCAGGCGCGCCCAAATCTTCTTCTTGGTGAAGTAGAGCAGGCCTGCGAAGAGCGCCAGGAAGATCATGACCTGGAAGCCCATGCGCTTGCGCGCTTCGAGATGCGGCTCGGCCATCCACATCATGAAGGCGGCGACGTCCTTCGAATACTGCTCGACCGTCTCCGGCACCGGCGACTTGCCGTCCGGCCCCTTGGGATACTCGACCTGGCCATCGTTGAGCGGCTTCGGCATCGCGATCAGATGGCCGGGCATATAGGTGTTGTAGTTCTGCCCGGGCAGCAGCGGCGGGAAGTCCTTCGGCGGATCGCCGTAACCGGTCAGGAGCGCGACGATATAGTCCGGCCCCTGCTCCTGGTACTGGGTGAAGATGTCGAAGATGAAGGTCGGGAAGCCGCGCGTATAGGTGCGCGCCTTGGCCAGCATGTCGATCGGCGGCGGATAGGCGCCACCATTGGCGGCGCGCGCCGCCTGCTCGTTCGGGAACGGCGCCGGGAAGGCGTCGGCCGGCCGGCCGGGACGCTCGAACATCTCGCCGGACTCGTTCGGGCCGTCCTTGATGTTCGTGTAGGTCGCCGCCAGCGCCGCGACCTGCGAGGGCGTGAAGCCCGGGCCGCCCGGCTGCGACAGATTGCGGAAGCGGATCAGGCTCATCGCATGGCAGCTGGCGCAGACTTCCTTGGCGACCTTGAAGCCGCGCTGCAGCTGGGCCTGGTCGAACTTGCCGAACGGGCCGGAGAACGACCAGCTCTGCGCCGGCGGCTTCGGGCCGGCCTCGGCCGCCAGGGCCGGTGAGGCAGCGGCGAGGGCAAGGCCGGTGACGAGGCCAGCGAGCGACAGGCGGAGGGACATCTTGCTCATGGTCTCGTTCAGCCCTTGGCCTGCGGTTCCGAAGCGGTGGCATGGGCCAGGCGTGCGCCCGAGCCGCCGAGCACCGAGTCGGCGATGGAGGTCGGCATCTGGGCCGGCCGTTCGAAGATGCCGATCACCGCCAGCGCGACGAAGTAGCCGAAATACATCACCGTCAGGATGCGCGAGAGGGTGACATAGGGCTCGTCGGCCGGCATGGCGCCGAGATAGCCGAGGCCGATGCAGACCAGGACGAACATCCAGAAGAACTGGCGGGCGATCGGCCGGTAGGTCATCGACTTGACCTTGGAGGTGTCGAGCCAGGGCAGGAAGGCGAGGATCACGATCGCGCCGCCCATGGCGATGACGCCGCCGAGCTTGTCGGGGATGGCGCGCAGGATCGCGTAGAACGGCAGGAAGTACCATTCCGGCACGATGTGCGCAGGCGTCGAGGCCGGGTTGGCCGGGATGTAGTTGTCGGCGTGGCCCATGAAGTTCGGCTGGTAGAAGACGAACCAGGCGAAGACCAGCATGAAGCAGACCATGCCGAACAGGTCCTTGATGGTCGCATAGGGCGTGAAGGGAACAGTGTCCTTCTTGACGTCCTTGACCTCGACGCCGGTCGGATTGTTCTGGCCGACATGGTGCAGCGCCCAGATGTGCAGGCCGACGACGCCGGCGATCATGAAGGGCAGCAGGAAGTGCAGCGAGAAGAAGCGGTTCAGCGTCGGATTGTCGACCGAATAGCCGCCCCACAGGAAGGTGACGATCGTCTCGCCGATCACCGGCAGCGCCGAGAACAGGTTGGTGATGACGGTCGCGCCCCAGAAGGACATCTGGCCCCAGGGCAGCACGTAGCCCATGAAGGCGGTGGCCATCATCAGGAGGAAGATGATGACGCCGAGGATCCAGAGCACCTCGCGCGGCGCCTTGTACGAGCCGTAATAGAGGCCGCGGAAGATGTGGATGTAGACCGCGATGAAGAACATCGAGGCGCCGTTGGAGTGCAGGTAGCGCAGCAGCCAGCCGAAGTTCACGTCGCGCATGATGTGCTCGACGGAATTGAACGCCAGGGCGGCGTTCGGCGTGTAGTGCATCGCCAGGATCACGCCGGTGATGATCTGCGACACCAGCATGAACGCGAGGATGCCGCCGAAGGTCCAGAGGTAGTTGAGATTGCGCGGCACCGGGTAGGAGACCGCCGAATCGTGCGCCAGCCGGATGATCGGCAGCCGCGCATCGAGCCAGCGCTCGATCCCCGTCTTCGGTTGGTAGGTGCTGTGACCGCTCATGCTCGCCTCAAGCTCTCTCAATTCCGCTCGATGCCGTCCTCGCCTCGGGAGGCTCAGCCGATCTTGATCTTGGTGTCCGCGGTGAACGCGTAGGGCGGCACCGGCAGGTTCAGCGGCGCGGGACCCTTGCGGATGCGGCCGGAGGAATCGTAGTGCGAGCCATGGCAGGGGCAGAACCAGCCGTCGAACTCACCCTTCGGCTCGCCGGGGGCGCTGCCGAGCGGCACGCAGCCGAGATGGGTGCAGCTGCCATAGACGACGAGGAACTTCTCGTGGCCGGGCTTGGTGCGCTGCTGGTCGGTCTGCGGATCGCGCAGCGTCGCGATGTTGACCGCGAGCGCCTCGTCGATTTCCTTCTTGGAGCGGTGGCGCACGAAGATCAGCTTGCCGCGCCAGAACAGCTTGATCGCCTGGCCTTCCGCGATCGGGGCGAGGTCGAGATCGATCGGAGCGCCGGCGGCGACGACCTGCGCATCCGGGGCAAGCTGGCTGATCAGCGGCACGACGACAGCGGCAGCTCCGACGGCGCCGAAAGCGCCGGTCGTCAGCATCAGGAAATCGCGGCGGGTGGGTTGGGTGCCAGTCGTCTCTGTCGCGTGCGCCACGATCCAGTTCCCTGCTCGGCTGCCGGCATGGCCGGCTCAAACACATCAAGCGCCGCATAAGGGCGCGAGCGCAGAGCCACCTTTCGGCAGCGCGACGCCTGCCGCGCTCTTTGGCATGCAGTTTTGACGAAGTCTACTGTTCCCCATGCCGCAGCCCACTGCGTTGCAGCAAGGCCGCACTGCGCCCGGCTCAGGCCGGAATCCGCTCGCTGTCGGCGAGCGCCAGGAAGCCGCCGGACTGCCGGGCCCACAGGCGCGCATAGAGCCCGCCGCGCCGCACCAATTCGTCATGGCTGCCCATGTCGACGATCCGGCCCTTGTCGAGCACGATCAGGCGGTCGAGCGCGGCGATGGTGGAGAGCCGGTGCGCGATCGCGATCACAGTCTTTCCTTCCATCAATGTGGAAAGCTGCGCCTGGATCTCGGCTTCCACCTCCGAATCGAGCGCCGAAGTCGCCTCGTCGAGGATCAGGATCGGCGCGTCCTTGAGCAGCACGCGGGCGATCGCGATGCGCTGGCGCTGCCCCCCGGAAAGTTTCACGCCGCGCTCGCCGACACGCGAATCGAACCCCTGGCGCCCGTCCTGGTCGCTGAGGCCGAGGACGAAGTCATGCGCAGCCGCTCGCTTGGCCGCGGCCGCGATCTCGTCCTGCGTCGCGCCGATCCGGCCATAGGCGATATTGTCGCCGATCGAGCGGTGCAGCAGCGAATTGTCCTGCGTCACCATGCCGATCTGGCTGCGCAGCGATTCCTGCGTGACGTGAGCAATGTCCTGCCCGTCGATCAGGATGCGACCCGAATCGAGCGGGTAGAGCCGCAGCAGGAGATTGACCAGCGTCGACTTGCCGGCACCGGAGGGTCCGACCAGCCCGATCTTCTCGCCCGGCTTGATCTCGAGATCGAGATTCTCGAACAGTCCCAGCGGCTTGCCGTAATTGAAGCGGACCTGCTCGAAGCGCACGCCCCCCTGCTCGACCTTGAGCGGCACCGCGTCAGCTGCATCGGGCAGATCATGCGGCTTGGCGATCGTCTCCATGCTCTCCTGCACCGAGCCGATGTTCTCGAAGATGCCGCGCACCAGATGGATCAGCCAGCTCGACATCTGCACCAGGCGCAGCACGAGGCCAATCGCAGCGGCGACCGCGCCCGGCGTCATCTCGCCCTGCGCCCACAGATGCAGGCTGAGCCACGCGGTCGCCACCACCAGCAGGCTGTTCATCGTCTGCAGGATGACGCTGACGCCGGTGATCAGCCGCGACAGGTTGAGGAAGGAGGCGTTCCAGCGCGTCAACGAGTCGCGCACGGCCGAGCGCTCGGCATCGGCCCGGGCGAACAGCTTCACCGTCAGGATGTTGGTGTAGGAATCGACGATGCGCCCGGTCGTGGTCGAACGTCCCAGCGAGTTCGCCTCGGAGCGCTTCTTGGCCCGCGGCACGAAATAGACCAGCAGCGCGACATAGGCCGCGAGCCAGACGATTACCGGCATGGCGAGCCAGATGCTGGTCGAGCCGAAGAAGCCGATCGCGACCGTGGCGAAGACCAGCGCGTACCACAGGTCGTCGATCACCTCGATGGTTGCGCCGCGGATTGCCTGCCCGGCCTGGATCACCCGCGCCGAGAGCCGGCCGGCGAAATCGTT
The DNA here is from genome assembly GCA_035998995.1 of Allobosea sp. Lineage (GTDB taxonomy): Bacteria > Pseudomonadota > Alphaproteobacteria > Rhizobiales > Beijerinckiaceae > Allobosea. The sequence continues at coordinate 80,877 of DASYHC010000095.1, read as the reverse complement.
CTGGAAGTAGGAGAGCGCGTGGCCGAGCGTGTAGACGTGGTTGCGCCAGCGGATCTGGTTGGTGATCTGCGGCACCACCACCTGGTCGACGATGGCGTGGTTGGCGAAATAGATCAGCGGCCGGACCACGGTGACGAGGATCGCTGCGCCGATCAGCAGCCAGCCATGCTCGCCGAAAACCTGCTCGGGCGAGTTCTTGGTCAGCAGGTCCACGAACCAGCCGACCATCAGATACATCGCCGCCTCGATGCCGGAAAAGCCGAGGCCGGTCAGCATGATCAGGGCCATCCAACCCTTCACGCCCCTGATGTGGTGCCACATGAAGCGGAACACGCCGGTCGGCGGCGTTTCGCGCTCGTTGAACGGCGCAAAGACGTCGACGCGGCTTTCAAGGAAACGGAAGAGCGGGGCGAACATGGACGTGGAAACGCCCTCCTAGGCATGCAGTGGCGACGAGACGGATATGGTGCGCGCATCTTGCGGCGACCAGAGTCTGAAAGCGCCGCTCCGTCATGCCATGACAGCAGACTGCAGCCTGGCGCAAGCGCGTCGTCCTGCAGCAGTTGCGGGGCCTACGACGAAAGACTCTCGACTTAAGTTGCAACCGGGCCGGTTTCCCGCTTGCCGGGCATCGTCACACCGCAGAGCATGCGGCCACGCCGTGCAAGACGACGGCGATCTGGAGGTCTGCTCGATGATCAGGTTTCACGCCGCCCTCGCTTTGGCGGGCATACTCCTTCTGGCCACGCAGGCCAACGCCCAGACCGCGGGCAAGACGGTGATCACGACGCCGAACGCGCCCGAGGCGATCGGCCCCTATTCGCAGGCGATCAAGGTCGGAAACATGGTGTTTCTCGCCGGGCAGGTCGCGATCGATCCGAAGACCAAGCAGTTCATGAAGGACGCAGGCATCGAGGACCAGACCAGGCAGGTGCTGGAAAACCTCAAGGCCGTGCTCGAAGCCGACGGCCTCACCATGGACCATGTCGTCTCGACCAACGTTTTCCTGAAGGACCTCAACGAATTCGGCAAGATGAACGGAGTCTATGGCAGCTATTTCAAGACCGCCCCGCCGGCACGGGCCACGGTCGAGGTGGCGCGCCTTCCCCTGGATGCGAAGGTCGAGATCACCGCCATCGCCGTCCGCCCCTGAGACACATGCCTTGACGTCGGCAGGCGCAGCGCGGATGACGCGCCCATGCTGCGCCTTGCCCTCTATCAGCCCGACATCCCGCAGAATGCCGGCACGATGATCCGCCTGGCGGCCTGCCTCGGCATCGCCGTCGACATCGTCGAGCCCGCCGCCTTCGACGTTTCCGACCGTAATTTCCGCCGCTCCGGCATGGACTATCTTGAGCGGGCCGCGGTGACACGTCATGACAGCTTCCGCGCTTTCGAAGCCTGGCGACGCGAGGCCGGCCATCGCCTTGTCCTGGCCGAGACCGATGGCGCGTGCGCCCATACCGACTTCGTCTTCCGCCCCGGCGACATCGTCATGGTCGGCCGCGAGAGCGCCGGCGTGCCGCCTGAGGTCTATGCAGCGGCCGAGGCCAGCGTGCATATCCCGATGCGCCCGGATTTGCGCTCGCTCAATGTCGCCATGGCCGCGGCGATGGTAGTGGGCGAGGCACTGCGTCAGCTGCGCGCCTATCCCGCGCCGGCCGACGCCTGACAAAGAGACCGCACATGACCGGACAAGCCACGCAAACCCCTGCCGTCGATCCCGCCATCGTCGAGGCGCTGAAGCCGCGCGCCAGCGCCTGGTTCGAAAGCCTGCGCGATCGCATCTGCACCGCCTTCGAGGAGATCGAGGACGAGGCCACCGGCCCCTTTTCCCCTGAGACCGACCAGCCCGGCCGCTTCGTGCGCACGCCCTGGCAACGCAGCAACCATGACGGAGCCCCCGGCGGCGGCGGCGTGATGTCGCTGATGTCCGGCCGCGTCTTCGAGAAGGTCGGCGTCCACGTCTCGACCGTTCATGGCAGCTTCGCGCCGGAATTTGCCGCCCAGATCCCGGGTGCCGCCGAGGATCCGCGCTTCCATGCCACCGGCATCTCGCTGATCGCCCATCCTTGGAACCCGCACGCGCCGACCGTGCACATGAACACCCGCTTCGTCGTGACGACCAAGCCCTGGTTCGGCGGCGGCGCCGACCTGACCCCGGTGCTCGACCGCCGGCGTACGCAGGATGATCCCGATGCGCTCGCCTTCCACGCAGCGATGCGAGCGCCCTGCGAGGCCCATGCCGGGGTCGCCGACTATCAGCGCTTCAAAAGCTGGTGCGACGAGTATTTCCACCTGAAGCACCGCAACGAGCCGCGTGGCATCGGCGGCATCTTCTACGACTATCTCTGGTCGGGCGATCCGGAAGCCGATCTCGCCTTCACCAGGGCGGTGGGCGAAGCCTTCCTCGACATCTATCCGCGCATCCTGCGCGGCAATCTGGCGACGCCCTGGAGCGAGGCCGAGCGACACGAGCAGCAGGTCCGCCGTGGCCGCTATGTCGAGTTCAACCTGCTCTATGACCGCGGCACGATCTTCGGCCTGAAGACCGGCGGCAACGTCGCGTCGATCCTGTCATCGATGCCGCCGACGGTGAGGTGGCCGTAGCGGCTCGTCACTTGCTGACGGCGCGAGCAACCATTGCCATCTGCTCGCCCTGCCCGGCCGGGCAGCCCGCCTCGATCCATGCCTCCCGCGCCGCATCGAGTACCTCCCCTACCTTCGGACCGGCGCTGATGCCGAGCGCCAGCACATCCTTGCCTGTCGGCAGGAAAGGCGGCGTCCGCGCCAGCTCGGCGATCAGCTTCTGGACATCGGCCGACCTGCGGTCCGTTCCCAGCAGCACGAGTCCACCCGCGACGGCATCCGTTCCGATGCGGTGAGCCAACCGGCGCAAGCGCGCGATCTCGGCCAGCGCTCCCCTGCCCGACAAAGCTTCCATCGCCGTGGCGATACCAGCCACCCGCTCGAACTCCGCATTCGACAAGCGCAGCCGCTCGCGCAGCCTGAGCGCGTCTTCGCTGACCGCGACAGCAAGCGCCGCCAGCCGGAAAGCCGGATAGACGCCCTCGCCCGGCCCATCGGCGATCGCGGCGAAGCGCGAAAGGCGCGGCACGCCGCCGATCACCGGCATCAGCAGCCCGGCTCCCGCCATCGCCTGCAGGGTTTCGGCAGCACGGGGCGCCACGAGCAGCTTGCGCAGCTCCGCCCAGACCCGTTCGCGCGACAGCCCGTCCAGGCCGCCGCGCCCGGCGATGCAGGCGTCCAGCGCCGCCCGGTCCGGCTCTCCCACACCGTAACGGGCGTGGAAGCGGAAGAAGCGCAGGATCCGCAGATAGTCCTCGGCGATCCGTTCGCCCGCCGCGCCGATGAAGCGCACCCGCCGCGCCGCCAGATCGGCGAGCCCGTCGGCATAGTCGTGCAAAGTGCCTGCAGCATCGAGCCCGAGCGCGTTGATGGTGAAATCGCGCCGCAGCGCGTCCTCGCGGAAGTCGCGGCCAAAGGCGACGACGGCATGTCGGCCATCGGTCTCGACATCGCGGCGCAGCGTCGTGACCTCGAAGGGCGCCCCGTTGATCACGACCGTGACCGTGCCGTGCTCGACGCCGGTCGGAACCGCCTTGAAGCCGGCGGCACGAGCCCGCCGCATCGTCTCCTTGGGCAGCGAGGTAGCGGCGATGTCGATATCCGCCACCGGCTCGCCGAGCAGCGCATTGCGCACCGCGCCCCCGACGATGCGAGCCTCCTCGCCGTCACGGTTCAGCGCCGCGAGCAGGGCGGCGACATCGGCACGCGCCAGCAGCGCGCCGAGGCGTTGCCGCTCAACCCCGGTCATCGCTTCGGCCGGTCATCGAACTCGCCGGGGATCAGTTTGCCGTTCTCGACATGGGGCGGCACGAACGGGCCGGTATGCCGCGGCGCGACGACGCCGGTATAGACGAAGAAACCGATCCCGAGCACGAGCCCGGTCACCGAGAGCCAGAACAGATGGCGGCTCCAATGCTCGACATCGAACGGATTGCGCCGCCGGATCACGAGATAGCCCGCGAACAGGCAGAAGGGCAGGACGAAGAGCAAGAACTCCTCGATCAGCGTGCGCAGCATTCGGCGTAACCTCTCCAGAGCCGGATCCGATCAGATTGTTCCAATCTGATCGGTGAATCCGTCTCTCACTTTAGATAGAGACCGTTTTACCGATCTGCTTGCGGTGCAAGCAGATCGGAACGGGCTCTAACCGGCGAGCCGCTCGTAGAGATTGCGGATCATGCCGGCCGTCGCTCCCCAGATATAGCGATCGCCATGCGGCATCGCATAGTAGGTGCGGTAGCGGCCTTTCCACTCACGGCCATGTCGCTGGTGATTGGCCGGGTCGAGCAGGAAGGACAGCGGCGTCTCGAAGGCCTCGTCGACCTCGTGCGGGTTGATCGTCAGCGCAAGCGGCGGCTCGACCAGTCCGACCACCGGCGTGACACGATAGCCGGTGCCGGTGAGATAGGCGTCGAGATAGCCGACCGCCCTGACCTTGCCTGGAGCAAGCCCGACCTCCTCCTCCGCCTCGCGCAACGCCGCGACCAGCGGCGAGCCGTCGGTGGCGTCGATGCGCCCGCCCGGGAAGGCGATCTGCGCCGAATGACTGCGCAGTGCGGCGGCGCGCTGGGTCAGCAGCACGGTCGGCTCGCCCGGATGCAGCACGATCGGGATCAGCACCGCCGCCTCGATCGCGCTCGCCTCGTCGGGGATGTCGGTCGGCTCGGGCTGCAGGTCGTGATCGCCGCGCGGTCTTGCGATCAGGTCGCCATAGGCCGGCGGCTCGGCCCGCAGGGCGCGCAACAGCAGCGCCTCGATGTCGCCGCCATTCCAGAATGCCGTCTCGGCCGGCAGCTTGGCAGGATGCTGCATCACAACCCCTCGATCTCGGTGGCCGGCGCGACGACATGGAAGACGCCGCCGGCGGCAATGCCGAACTGCGCCTGCCCGTCGATCTCGCTGATCTCACCGAGCGCCAGGAGATCATAGGTCAGCGCCCGCGTGAGCCGGGCCCAGAGCCCGCGTCGCACATGCAGATAGGGTTTGACGCCCTCGTTCGCAGCCCTCTCGAAGCGCAGGGCGTTGTCGGGGCCGACCGTGACGAGATCGTCGGTTCGAGTGCGGAAGGCGATGCTTCGGCTCTCGCCCTCGCCCTCCACCGCCATCTCGACCGCCTGCAGCGGCGCGTCCTCGACGGTGATCCCGACCTTCTCGACCGGGGTCACGAGAAAGTAATCGTCGCCCTCGCGCTTCAGCACCGAGGAGAACAGCTTCACCAGCGCCGGCCGGCCGATCGGCGTTCCCAGATAGAACCAGGTCCCGTCGGCAGCGATGCGCATGTCGAGATCGCCGCAGAAGGGCGGGTTCCAGCGCTCCACCGGCGGCAAGCCGCGCGAAGGGCCGCTCCCGAGCGCGCTCAGCAGTCGGTTCATCGCACCCGCGGCCTCTCCAGTCACATCACCTCGCGCTTTCGTCATCGGCATGCCGGTTGCATCGCTCTCTCGCCTTGAACTCTACATAATCGTGAAGCGGACTGTTGTGCACCGCCGCCCTCTGCCTCTTGAGCATGCTTCCCGCGAGGGTCAGAGTTTGGAATCGGACAGCAGGGCCGCGCGAGCCCGAGGCTGAAGGAGATCGCAATGGTGGCGCAAGCCCGTGATGCAAACGCCCCGATCAACCTCGACACCGGCGTGGTCGAGGCGGCCGAGGCGGCCCTCGCCGCGATCGGCGCCGCCCGCACTGAGATCGGCCAGGTCATCTTCGGCCAGCAGAAGGTGGTCGACCTCTCGCTGATCACCCTGCTCGCCGGCGGCCATGGTTTGCTCGTCGGCGTGCCCGGCCTCGCCAAGACCAAGCTCGTCGAGGCGATGGGCACCGTGCTCGGCCTCTCGGCCCGCCGCGTCCAGTTCACGCCCGATCTGATGCCTTCGGACATCCTCGGCTCCGAGGTGCTCGACGAGAGCGCCGACGGCAAGCGCCATTTCCGCTTCATCAAGGGCCCGGTCTTCGCTCAGCTGCTGATGGCGGACGAGATCAACCGCGCCTCGCCCCGCACCCAGTCGGCACTGCTGCAGGCGATGCAGGAGCATCACGTCACCGTCGCCGGCGAGCGCCACGACCTGCCGGCGCCCTTCCATGTGCTCGCCACCCAGAATCCGATCGAGCAGGAAGGCACCTATCCGCTGCCGGAAGCCCAACTCGACCGCTTCCTCCTTGAGATCGATGTCGGCTATCCCGATCGCGAGGCCGAGCGCCGCATCCTGCTGGAGACCACCGGCGCTGCCGAGCACAAACCGGTGCAGGCGATGACCGCCGAAACCCTGATGTCGACGCAGCGCCTGGTTCGTCGCCTGCCAGTCGGCGAGGCCGTGGTCGACGCGATCCTCGACCTCGTCCGCTCGGCCCGGCCCGGCGACGGCGAGAAGGCGATCACCGACAAGCTCGCCTGGGGCCCCGGCCCGCGCGCCAGCCAGGCGCTGACGCTCGCCGCCCGCGCCCGCGCCCTCGTGGAGGGCCGGCTTGCGCCCTCGATCGACGACGTCGCCGCGCTCGCCGCCCCGGTGCTGAAGCATCGTATCGCATTGACCTTCGCCGCTCGCGCCGATGGCGAGACTGTCGAGGGCATCGTCGCCAAGCTGGTGGAGCGTTTGGGTTGAGGAAAGTTTGATGCTGCGCACGCGCGTCCTCGGCCAATCCGAGCGCCAACCGGGCCAGCCGGTTCTCAAGGCTTCGCTCGATCTCGCCGCGCGCCTGCCCCGGCTGGTGCTGGAGGCGCGGCGGGTTTCGGCCAGCGTGCATGGCATCCATGGCCGCCGGCGCTCCGGCCCCGGCGAGACCTTCTGGCAGTACCGCCCGCTGGTAACCGGCGAGGCCGCCTCGCGCATCGACTGGCGCCGTTCCGCCCGCGACGGCCACCTCTTCGTGCGTGAGCGCGAATGGGAGGCCTCGCACGCGATCTGGCTCTGGATCGACCGCTCGCCCTCGATGGGCTTCGCCTCATCGCTCGCCCAGACCAGCAAGGTCGATCGCGCGTTGATCGCCGGCTTCGCGCTGGCCGAGGCGCTGGTCGAGGGTGGCGAGCGCGTCGGCCATCTCAGCCTGACCCGGCCGGTGGCCTCGCGCCGCATCGTCGAATTCCTGGCGCAGGCGATCCTGGCCGACCGCCGCAATGGCGAGGCCGACCTGCCGCCGGAGGAGCCATTGCCGCGCCTCGCCGACGCGATCCTGATCACCGACGGCTTGACGCCAGCCGCGGCGCTGGCCAAGCGCATCGCCACGCTGGCCAGCAGCGGCGCCAGGGGTCATATTCTGCTGATCGTCGACCCGATCGAGGAGACCTTTCCCTTCTCCGGGCAGGCCGAACTGTTCGACCTGGAGGACGGCCTCACGCTGCGGGTCGGCGATGCCGGCAAATGGGGCGAGGATTATCGCGAGCGGCTGCAGGCCCATCGCGACGCCATCCGCGAAGCCTGCCGCCATGCCGGCTGGACGCTGACCCTGCACCGGACCGACCGTCCGGCCAGCGAGGGCGTCCTGCGCATCGCCAGCCTGATCGCCGCTTCGCGCGGCGGGCCGGCCGGCTGACGGGAGGAGAGGACGATGCTGTCATCCCTACCGATCGCCTTCTCCGCGCCGCTGGCCCTGATCGCGCTGGCCCTGCTCCCCGTGCTCTGGCTGATCCTGCGGGTGACGCCGCCGCGGCCCAAGCGCATCGACTTCCCACCGCTGAAGATCGTGCGCGACCTGATCCCGCAGCGCGAGACGCCGGCGCATACGCCCTGGTGGCTGCTGGCGCTGCGCATGGCGGTGGCGGCCCTGGCGATCCTCGCCGTCGCTGGCCCGGTCTGGAATCCGGTGCGCGATGCCGCCGCTCTGCGTGGCCCGCTGCTGCTCCTGGTCGACAACGGTTTTGGCGCGGCGACCGACTGGCTCGAACGCCAGGCCATCGCCGAGAGTCGGATCATGGCCGCCGGGCGCGAAGGCCGGCCGGTCGCCGTCGTCGGCCTCGCCGAGGCGCCGGCTGAGATCGCACTCGCCGAACCGCAAGGTGCGCTCGAACGCCTGCGCGCGCTCGGCCTGCAGCCGCATGCGCCCGATCGCAGCGCCCATCTCCAGCGGCTCGAAGCCTTCTGGCGCGCCCAGCCCCAGGCCGAGACGGTCTGGGTCGCCGACGGGCTCGGCGTGGGTGGTGGCGATGCCGATTTCCTCGCCCGGCTGAAGCAGGAGGCCGGCGCCAACCGGCTCTCTATCCATGCCGGCCCGGCCGATCAGCGCGCCCTCGCTGCCCCCGAGAACCTCGCCGGCGCGCTGACCGTCAAGGTGCTGCGCCCGACGACGAATGCGGCAGCCAGCGGCCAGGTCCGCGCGCTCGACATCAAGGGCCTGCCGCTCGGCGATGCGCCCTTCGTCTTCGGCAGTAGCGAACTTGAGACCACCGCGCGCCTGACCTTGCCGATCGAGGTCCGCAACGCCGTCTCGCGGCTGGAGATCACCGGCGAGCGCAGTGCCGGCGCCGTCGCCCTGCTCGACGATCGCGCCAAGCGCCGCCGCGTCGGCATCGTCTCCGGCGCCACCGCCGACACCGCCCAGCCACTGCTCTCGCCGACCTATTACGTCTCGCGCGCGCTCTCGCCCTTCGCCGAGATCCGCGAGCCGCGCGCCGGCTCGACCGACCCGGTCGGCGAATTGCTGGCGCAGAATCTCTCGGTGCTGATCCTCGCCGATATCGGCGCGCTCGATGGCGACACCGCCGCGAAGGTCTCGGCCTTCGTCGAGCGCGGCGGCGTATTGCTGCGCTTCGCCGGAGCCCGGCTCGCCGCTTCCTCCGACGAGCTGACGCCGGTGCGCCTGCGCCGCGGCGGCCGCACGCTCGGCGGCGGCCTGTCCTGGGAAGCCCCGCGCAAGCTCGCGCCCTTCACCCGCGAAAGCCCGTTCTTCGGCTCGTCTCTCGCCGAGGATGTCCGCGTCACCCGCCAGATACTGGCCGAACCCGAGCCGGACCTTGCCCGCAAGACCTGGGCGGCGCTGGAGGACGGCACGCCGGTCGTCACCGGCGAGCGCCGCGGCGACGGCGTGCTCGCCATGGTCCATGTCACCGCCGACACGACCTGGTCGAACCTGCCGCTGTCGGGCCTGTTCGTCGAAATGCTGCGCAAGGTCGTAGCCATGTCCGGCACGAGCTCCGCCGAGAGCCAGGGCGGCGAGATCAAGGTCGAGACGCTCTCGCCGACCCGCGTGCTCGACGGCCAGGGCGCCTTCCGCTCACCGCCGGCGACGGCCCAGCCGGTCGCGCGCAACTTCACCGGGCGCGCCACGCTCGCCCACCCGCCCGGCATCTATGGCCCGACCGACGGGGCGATGGCGGTCAACACACTCGCCCCGGCCGACACGCTGGCGGCGCTCGATCTCGCCGCGCTGGGAGCGCCGATGCTGCCGATCGACCAGCCGGTCGCCCGCGATATCCGCCCGCAGCTCCTCGTCCTGGCGCTGCTCCTGCTCGTCGCAGACACGTTGGCGACGCTCTGGCTCGGAGGCCGGATGAACCTCGCTCGTTTCCGCCGGGCTGCGCCCGCGGCGCTGCTGCTTGCCTTCGCCCTCGCAGCCGTGCCCGTTCCGGACACCGCGCGGGCGCAGCAGACGCCCGCTCCCCCTGCCCCGCCGGCCGAGCAGCGCCCGCCGGTGCCGCGCGATCTCGTCACCGCCGCCAGTGCGACACGGCTCGCCTACGTCGTCACTGGCGATCGCGCGGTCGACGATATGTCAAAGGCCGGCATGGCCGGGCTCAACATCGTGCTCGGCGCCCGCACTGCGCTTGAGCCGGGCGAGGCCGCAGGCGTCGACATCTCCCGTGACGAGCTTGCCCTCTATCCGATTCTCTATTGGCCAGTGGTCGCCGGCAGGCCGATCCCCTCAGCCGAGACGCTGCGCAAGGTCGAGGCCTATATGAAGGGCGGCGGGCTGGTGATCTTCGACACCCGCGACGCGATGAGCACAAGGCCCGGCGGCGGCTCCACGCCGGAAGGCGATCAACTCCGCCGCATGCTGCAGACGCTCGATATTCCCGAGCTGGAGCCGATCCCGCGCGACCACGTCCTGACCAAGACCTTCTACATCCTCGACGGCTTCGTCGGCCGCTATGACAGCGGCACGACCTGGGTCGAGGTTCTCCCGCCCGCGAGCGAGGACGGCCGCCGCCCGGCCCGCGCCGGCGACAATGTCTCGCCGATCGTGATCACCTCGAACGACCTCGCCTCGGCCTGGGCCGTCGGGCGCCGCGGCGAGGCGCTCGTGCCGATGTCCGGCTCCGATCCGCGCCAGCGCGAGATGGCGCTGCGCGCCGGCGTCAACCTCGTGATGTACGCGCTGACCGGCAACTACAAGGCCGACCAGGTCCATGTCCCGGCCCTGCTCGAACGCCTCGGTCAGTAGCGAAGGAAATCCCGCCCCATGTGGAGCCTGACCTTCGCCCCGCTCGTCCCGCTGCCGCTGCTGATCGGCCTCGCCGTTCTGGCCGCGCTCGCTGCCGGCATGGCGCTGGTGCTGGCCGGCCGTGGCGCGATCCTGCGGGCCCTCGCGCTCGCGGTGCTGGCTGTCGCTCTCGCCGACCCCTCGCTCGTCTTCGAGGATCGCGAGCCGGTCAAGGACGTCGTCGCCGTCGTCGTCGACAAATCCGCCTCGAACCGACTCGCCGATCGCGTGCAGCAGACGCAGGCCGCCCAGGCCGAGGTCGAGCGGCAATTGCGTGGCATCTCGGGCGTCGAGGCCCGCACGATCGAGGTCACCGACCAGCAGGGCGCCGGCGACGGCACCCGCCTGTTCGAGGCGCTCGCTTCCGGCCTCGCCGACGTCCCCTCCGAGCGCGTCGCCGGCGCGATCGTGCTCAGCGACGGCCTCGCCCATGATGCCCCGGCCACGGCCGAGGCGCTCGGCCTGCGCGCGCCCCTGCATGTGCTGACCACCGGCCGCGAGCGCGAGATCGACCGGCGCATCGTGCTGGTCGATTCGCCACGCTTCGGCATTGTCGGCAAGGAGCAGAATGTCCGCCTGCGCGTCGTCGAGAAGGGCGGGCCGGGCCGCGCCGCGATCACCGTGCGCCGCGATGGCGAGATTATCGCCCGGCGCGAGGCGATCACCGGTGAGACGATACAGGTTCCCGTCCGCATCGACCGCGGCGGCCCGAACGTCATCGAGATCGAGGCCGCCCCGCTCGACAACGAATTGACGCTCGCCAACAACCGCGCGGTCATCACCATCGAGGGCGTCCGCGACAAGCTGCGCGTGCTGCTGGTCTCCGGCGAGCCGCATCCGGGCGAGCGCACCTGGCGCAACCTGCTCAAGGCCGACGCCAATGTCGACCTCGTCCATTTCACCATTCTGCGCCCGCCGGAGAAGCAGGATGGCACGCCGATCAACGAGCTCTCGCTGATCGCCTTCCCGACGCGCGAGCTGTTCCAGGTCAAGATCAAGGATTTCGACCTGATCATCTTCGACCGCTACGCCAATCAGTCGATCCTGCCGCTGGTCTATTTCGACAACATCGTCCGCTATGTCCGCGATGGCGGCGCCCTTCTTGTCGCGGCCGGGCCGGAATATTCCGGCGCCCAGTCGCTGGCGCGCACCCCGCTCGGCCAGATCCTGCCGGCGCAACCCGATGGCAGCGTGTTCGACGAGGCCTTTCGTGCCCGGGTCAGCGAGCCGGGCAAGCGCCATCCGGTTACCCGCGACCTGCCGGGCTCCGAGGTCGAGCCGCCGCGCTGGGGCGAGTGGCTGCGCATGGTCGGCGCCCGCACCCGCTCGGGCTCCGCCGTGATGACCGGGCCGGGTGAGCGCCCGCTCCTCCTGCTGGCGCGCGAGCAGAAGGGCCGCGTCGCACTCTTCCTCTCCGACCATGCCTGGCTCTGGGCCCGCGGCTTCCGCGATGGCGGCCCGCATCTCGATCTGCTGCGCCGGCTCGGCCATTGGCTGATGAAGGAGCCGGATCTCGAGGAAGAGGCGCTACGCGCCTCGGCACGCGGCCGCAACATCGAGATTGAGCGCCAGACGCTTGGCGAAAACCCCGCCCCGGCGACGATCACCGCGCCCGACGGTTCGGTCCGTACCGTGCCTTTCGAGGCCGGCCGCCCCGGCCTCTTCGTCGCCCGCACCGCGGCTACCGAATTCGGGCTTCACAAGATCACCACCGAAAACCTCACCGCCTTCGCCAGCGTTGGCCCGGAGAATCCGCGCGAATTGATGGAGGTGGTCAGCGATCCCGGCAAGCCGCAGGCATTGGCCGAGGCGACCGGCGGCTCCTCGCGCCGCATCGGCCAGGAGACCGGCTCGGGCGTCACCATTCCGCGCATCGTTCCGGTCCGCTCCGGGCGGCAATTCGCCGGCGCCGACTGGATCGGCCTGCGCATCAGCGATTCCGGCATCGTCCGCGGCGTCTCGATCTCGCCGCTCTTCGTCGGGCTGATCGGCCTCGCCATCCTGTTCGGCGCGCTGGTCGCCGGCTGGATCGGCGAGAGCGGGCGCAGGTTCAAGCGCGAGGCGTGAGAAGGCGCACGTCATGGTCGGCCCTGACCCGAGCATCTCAGGCCGGAGGAGGCTCCTGCCTCGCGCCTTCTCGTCATGAGATTCTCGGGTCTGCGCTTCGCTCCGCCCGAGAATGACGCCCTTCCCTATCTGAGCGCCGCCACCGCGCCCTTGCGCTGCGCCAGCACCCCATCCTTCAGCTCCAGCGCCAGGAAGCGGCCCGGATCGGCTGGACCGGGCAGGATCAGGTGCCCCGGCTTCACCGGCTTGAAGCCGAAGCGGGCATAATAGGGCGCATCGCCGACCAGCAGGATCAGTTGGTGGCCGTGCTCACGGGCCGCCTCGATCGACGCATTCATCAGCGCAGCGCCGATGCCGCGCCCTGCGAAGGCAGGATCGACGGTCAGCGGCCCGAGCATCAGCCCCGGCCCGCCACCGGCGAGGATCGGCGTCACCCGAACCGAACCGACCAGAAAGGTGCCGACATGGCTGGCGAAGGACAGCGCCGGATCATGCGGCGCGCCCTCGCGCAGGCGCGAGGCGGTGCGGGCATAGCGGCCCGGCCCGAAGGCGCGCTCGTGCAGGCGTTCGATCGCCGCGGCGTCGCCCGGCAGTTCCTGGCGGATGGTGAGGGGAAGCGAAGTCATGATCGGGATCGCGGCATGGCCGAATTCGGCACGCTTGGCAATGCCCTCACACCGGCCGCGCCCACAGGTCCTGATGGCCGATGCGTGCTGAGGCGCCTTGCTTGGCCTCCAGCCAGCTCGCGATCGCCTCCGGAGAGACATGGCCGGTCTCGGTCACGGCCGCGGCGATACCGGCCGCCAGTTCCCGAACGAGATCGGCATGATCGGCGCCGAGCTGCCACGGGCTCTCGCCGACCGTGACCGCGCAGCCGGCCTTGCGGAAGGCCTGCGCCAGTGCCTCGGTGGCGTCCGGTCCGGCGGCGGGGCCGAAACCCTTGTCGCCGTGCTGGTGGTGGTGGAAGGCGGCCAGCATGCGCGGGTCCTCGGCATGCGCAGGTTCCCAGCTCTCGCGGCCGTCATAGGTCAGCACCGTATAGAGCGGCAGCCGCATGCTGACGAGCGAGGCGACGAAACGCTCGAGCCAGCGCGCCGAGGCAAGGTCGAACAACGCTGCAGCCGTGACCAGGTCCGGCTGCCAGCCAAGCACCCATTCGAGGTCCTTGGTCAGGTCGGCCTGCCGGAAGTCGACCGTCAGCGTCTTGTCCTCCTTGCGCAGGACGAGTTCCTCGCCCTGCTCCTGCGCCTCATCAGCCCATTCCGCGAGCTTGCGCCGCGCCACCGAAAGCAGGCGGCTATCGGCATCGACAAGCGTCCAGTGCTGGCGCACGGGCAGCGCGCTGTAGCTGCCGCGCAGGTTCGAGCCGGCACCACAGCCGAGATCGATGACCGCTAGCGATTGCCGGCCAGCGAAGGTGGAACCCACGGCCGCCAGCACCTGCGGATTGCGGGCTGCATGATCGGCCGGTTCACGCAGAGCGAGCCAATCGGGGGAAAATCCGCTCATCGGGACACCTTCGCACAAACCTCGGCGACGATCGTCGCAGTCCCGCGCCAGCGCGGCAATGCACCGGCGACTTGCCAGGCGGCATCGGCCCGTTGCCGCCGCTCGTTTGCGTCATCCAACAACCGTGCCAGCCCGGCTCGCAAAGCTGCGACATCGCCCGGCGGCACCTTCAGCGCGGCATCGTCCGGCGCCGTCTCGGCAGCGGCGCCGCCGGTGGTGCACAGGATCGGCAGGCCGCGCGCCAATGCCTCGGTCAGCACCATGCCGTAGCCCTCGAACAGGGAGGGCATGACGAAGAGGTCGGCCTTGGCATAGGCCGCGTCGAGTTCGGCCTGTCCAAAAGCTCCGGCGAGCCTGACCCGCTCCGCCAGCCCGGCAGCGGCAATCTGCGCCTTCAAGGAGGCCGCGGTCCCGGGAGCCCGATCATCGGCACCGACGATGGTCAGGCGCCATGGCCTGTCGGCCACCCCCTCAAGCGCTGCGATCAGGACGTCGTAGCCCTTGCGCGGCACGAGCGAGCCAACCGCCAGCAACGCGATGGTCTCACCATCGGAGCCAGTCGCCCTCTCGGCCGAATCGACACCCGGTTCCGCCACAGTGATCGTCTCCGCCGGGACGGCGAAGTCGGCGACGAGCAGCCGCTTGGTCGTCTCGCTGGTAGCGATGACCGCAGCCGCATAGCGCAAGGCCGCCGCCTCGCGCCTGACGAACTCCGCCGCCTGCACCGGCGACAGTCCGGTCTCGAGTCCGAGCGGATGATGCACCAGCGCGACGACGCGCCCTGCAAGCCCGGCCGCGACGCTCTCCGGGAAGGCGCCATAGGCGAGCCCGTCGATCAGCAGCACGCTGTCATAGGGCTGCGACAGGATCGCCCGGCCGGTCTCTGCCAGATCAGCCTCGTCCGGATTGGGAAAACTCCCCGGCAGCGGCAGATGCCGCGCCGCGACACCCATCTCGCGCCATTCCGTCAGCAATCGCCGGTCATAGCCGTAGCCACCGGTCGGCAGCGAGAGATCGCCGGGAATGGCGAAGACGATCTCGCTCACGCGAGAGCGCCCTCATAGCTCGCCCTGGCGAGATCGGTCTCATGCAGCGTGACGCGGATCTTCGCGAGATCGGCCGCATCCGCCCCGAGCTTGCCGGTGCGGGCCGCCAATGCCATCGCGTCGAAGATGTACTTGCACAGGAATTCGGTGGTGGTCAGCACGCCCTCGAATTGCGGCAGCGTATCGAGGTTCTTGTAGTTCAGCGGCTTCAGCGTCTCGTTCAGCACGGTCAGCGCCGCGCCGATATCGACCACGACGTTCTGGCGGGTCAGATTCTCGCGGAAGAAGGCGACATCGACGACGAAGGTCGCGCCGTGCATCGCCTGCGCCGGGCCGAAGAACGGATCGGGCAGCGAATGGCCGATCATGATGCGATCGCGGACTTCGACGGAAAACATGGGGCGGTCTCCTTCCAGCGCGTGCAGTCTTGGCGAAGGCTGGGGCGCGGCGTCAATAGCGCAGGACGGCAGTCAGCCCTGCGCCGGCGAACAGCGCCGGCAGCCGCGCCGGCGCATCCGTGAAGGCGATCTCGTCCGTGATCAGCGCATCAAGCCGGTCATCCGCCAGCAAGGCCAGCGCCGCCTGTAGCCGGCGGGCATAGTCGAACCGCGCCCGCCGCGATGGCGAAATCTGCCCGACCTGTGAGGATACGATTTGCAGCCGGCGGGCATGGAAGACACAGCCGAGCGGGGCAGCCACGCTGCCTTCGCCATACCAGCTCAATTCGACGATGCGCGACTCGAAGCCGGCTGCGCCGATCGCGGTGGCGAGGCCAGCTGCGGTCGCGCTGGCATGGAAGACGATGTCGGCGTCTTTCGGGCACTCCGCCGGGAGGGCGAAGCGGCAACCCAGCGACTGGGCCAACCCGGCGCGGCTCTCATCGACATCGACCAGCGTCACCTCAGTTCCAGGCAGCCTTGCCGCAATGAAGGCCACGAGCAGGCCAAGCACACCGCCGCCGACAACGACGATGCGATCGGCCGGGCCGGAACCGGCATCCCAATGCGCGTTGAGCGCGGTTTCCATATTGGCGGCGAGGACTGCGCGCCTTGCCGGAAGGCCTTCCGGCACCAGTGCCAGGCGCTCTGCTGGCGCGACGAAGCGGTCCTGATGCGGGTGCAGGCAGAACACCGTCCGGCCGAGCAGGTCCTCCGGTCCCGCATCCACCGTGCCGACGGCGCAGTAGCCGTATTTCACCGGATAGGGGAAGGCGCCCTGCTGGAAGGGAGCCCGCATGCTGTCATATTGGCTCTCGGGAACGCGGCCATCGAAGACCAGCCGCTCGGTGCCGCGGCTGATACCGCTCCACAGCGTGCGCACCAGGCATTCGCCCGGCCCCGGCGCCGGCAACGCTTCCACGTTCAGGACGCATTCACGCGTCGCCGCATACCAGAGCGCGGTCGCCTGCGTCTCTGCGCTTGCTTCATTTGCAATTGCCGGCTTTACCACGCATCGCCCTCCGCGCCGTTCCCCGCCAGCCTTGACGAGCCCATGACGGAAACCGCCATGAACCAGCGTCCCGCTCCGACCACGTTCCAGGCGGCGGCGCAAGAGGACACCAGGCTGACGCCAGCCGGACTGCAGTCGGTTTCAACCCTTAGAGCACGGCGCTGGCTCATCGCTGGCTTGAACCTCGTCACGCTCACGGCCCTGCTCTACGGCCTGTCGCATGTGCTTTCGGCCGGCGGCTGGAGCCTTGCCGACATCGCAATCTTCATCGCCTTCCTGTTCGGCGCGCCGTGGACTGTGCTCGGCTTCTGGAACGCCGTGATCGGGCTCTGGCTGCTGCATGGCACCAAGGATGGGCTCGACCAGGTCGCGCCCTTCGCCGCTGCCGGCGAAGCCCAAACGCCGCTCGCGGTGCGTACTGCCGTGCTGATGACGCTGCGCAACGAAGACCCGGCTCGCGCCTTCGCGCGGCTGCGCATCGTCAAGGAAAGCCTCAACGCCACCGGCGAAGGCGGCTGGTTCGATTATTTCGTGCTCTCCGACACCAATGATCCGGAGGTCGCAGCGCAGGAAGAGGCATTCGCCGCCGAGCTCTCCCGCGATGCCGGCGAGGATTGCACCATCGTCTATCGCCGCCGCAGCGACAATGCCGGCTACAAGGCCGGCAATGTCCGCGATTTCTGCGAGCGCTGGGGCGATCGCTATGAGCTAATGCTGCCGCTCGACGCCGACTCCGTCATGTCGGGCGACGCCATCGTGAAGCTCGCCCGGATGATGCAGGCCTATCCGAAGCTCGGCATCCTGCAGAGCCTGGTCGTCGGCATGCCGAGCAAGTCCGCCTTCGCCCGCATCTTCCAGTTCGGCATGCGCCATGGCATGCGGCCCTATACCATGGGCTCGGCCTGGTGGATCGGCGAGTGCGGCCCGTTCTGGGGCCACAATGCTTTTGTCCGGATCGCGCCCTTCCGCGATCACTGCCATCTGCCGACCGTGCCCGGCGGGCCGCCGCTAGGCGGTCCCGTGATGAGCCATGACCAGGTCGAGGCGACCCTGATGCGCCGCGCCGGCTATGAGGTCCGCGTCCTGCCGGTCGAGGCCGGCAGCTGGGAGGAGAACCCGCCGACCATGCTCGAATTCGCCCGGCGCGACCTGCGCTGGTGCCTCGGCAATCTCCAATATCTCAAGATCATGGACATCCCCGGCCTGAAGGCGATGAGCCGCTTCCAGCTGGCATGGGCCATCCTGATGTTCATCGGCCTCCCCGCTTGGACCCTGATGATCGTGCTCCTGCCGCTGAAGGTGCTGGAGGACCGCGGCATCGCCGATTACCCGGCCGGCTTCGCCGCCTTCCTCTATGTGCTGTTCTTCGCGATGTACCTCTCGCCCAAGCTCGCCGGCTTCACCGACATCCTGCTGACGAAGGACGGCACGAAGCGCTATGGCGGCACGGCGCGCTTCGTCGCCTCCTCGCTGATCGAGATCGTCTTCGCCTTCCTGCAGGGCGCGGTCTCGACCTTCCGGACCACGCTGTTCATGATCGGCCTCGCCTTCGGCAAGGCGAAGATCGGCTGGAACGGCCAGGCCCGTGACGCCCACGCCCTTTCCTTCGCCACCGCCTTCGCCGGCCTCTGGCCGCATCTGCTGTTCGGGCTCTACATCTTCGGCACGCTCATGGTGCTGTCGCCGACCGTGCTGATCTGGTCGCTGCCGCTGACCGCGGGCTACATCCTCGCCATCCCCTTCGCCATGCTGACCGCGGCGCCGGCGCTGGGTGCACTGCTAGCCCGCTCGGGCCTTTGCGGCATCCCCGAGGATTTCGACCCGCCGGCCGAGATCGTCGCGATCCAGGGCGGCGCGGCGCGATGAAGCCGGTCGCCTATCCCAAGGGCACGGCGAAAAGCCTGTCGCGATCGCTGCGCGTCTATCATGGCGACCATGTCCGCAGGGCGGCGATGGACGGCCTCTATGCCCGCTTCCTGCGGCCGGGCGATCTCGCCTTCGACATCGGAGCCCATGTCGGCGACCGCATCTCCTCCTTCCGCCGGCTGGGGGCCCGCGTCGTGGCGCTTGAACCGCAGCCGGGCCCGGCCCGCGCGCTGCGCCTGATCCATGGCCGCGATCCCAAGGTGACGCTGGTCGAGGCCGCCTGCGGCGACAGCGAGGGCAGCCCGACGCTCAGGATCAACAGCGCCAACCCGACTGTCTCGACCCTCTCGGGCGAGTTCGTCGATGCCGCTCATGGCCAGGACGGCTGGTGCGAACAGGTTTGGGATCGCGAGCTCACCGTGCCCTGCACCACACTCGATGCCCTGATCGCCGAGCATGGCCTGCCCGCCTTCATCAAGATCGATGTCGAGGGCTTCGAAGCGCATGTCCTCGCCGGCCTCACCCAGACACCGCCGGCCCTCTCCTTCGAGTTCACCACGATCCAGCGCGATGTCGCGGAAGCGTGCCTAACCCGACTCGCCACACTCGGCCCCTATCGCTTCAACGTCGCATTGGGCGAGAGCCAGACGCTGGTCTTCGCCGAAGCGGTCGCCGGGGAGGCGATGGGCGCCTATCTGCGCGACCTGCCGCATGAGGCGAATTCGGGCGACATCTACGCGCTGCTGTCGCGCTGACCACTCCTAGGCGCCACTCTGCCCGAGCCAGGCGAGCCCGGCCGCGACGAGCAGGCCGAACCAGCCGGGATGCCGTCCTCTGGTCGCGTAGAGCACGAGGATCGAACCGGCGAGGGTCGCGATCGCGATGATCCGCACATGCAGCGCTTGCGCCGATGGATCGGGCGCCACCGCGATCAGGATCAGCAGCGCCGCCAATCCCCAGCCGAGCACCGAAGTCAGGTGCCAGTTCGCCCAGAGTATCCGCAAATGCCGCTCGCGCAGCGGCGCTGGTGCGAGCAAGGGCACGATCGTCCCTGCCCGCAATTTCCGGAAGATCAGGATCTCGCCGATCACGGAGTGGGCGATGCCGATCAGGATCATCAGCACGCCGGCGGCGATCAGGTAGTTCTGCATCGAAGGCGGTCCGGCTCGTGAAGGGTCGCAGAGCGCGCCTCACGCAACGGCAATCTGGCCTTGCCCGCATCGATTGCGGAAGCTGCCATGGTGTCGCGCTTCCGTCCCGGCTGTATCGGTTCTAAGACCCGGCTCAGCCTGCGTTCATCTTGCGCTGCCCAGGCTGACCACGAACGCAACCGGCCAAGGATGACCATGCTCGCTCTCGTTCGCCCGCTCGCCATTTCCGTGACGCTTCTGCTGACCGCCTTTGCGGCCCACGCCGCCGGCGACGTCGCCGTCGAGGTCAAGAACGAGTCGGAGCCCGTGCTCTGCGCCGAGAAGGACAACGTCACCATCAAGGCGATCTCGCCCGAGGTGCGCCGCTTCCGCATCGAGGCGGCGCATCCGGCCTATATCGCCGGCCTGCTGCGCGACAACTGGGACGCCGACTGGACCGATTGCGACATGACCGGCGACCCCGTCCACAAGGCGCCGGTGCCGCCGCAGCGCATCACCTTCTACGAGAGCATCGAGTACTGGCTGGTCGGCTACACCTTCGAGAGCTTCTGGCGCCCGGCCGAGACGACCTTCCGGGTCGGCGACCGCGTCGAGAAGGGCCTGCACCTCGTCCAGCTCTGGAAGCTCGGCAAGACCGGCTCCTACGAGGTTCTCGTCGTCTATCCGCAGGACGGCTACTGGCGCGTCCGGCCGCTGCCGCCGCAGCAGCTCTCGGCAGCCGCCTATGGCTCATCCTTCCTGTTCGGGCCGATCGAGCAGGACGGCGCGCGTCCCGTCGTGAACATCAAGGAGATCGCCTTCGATCCCAAGACGCTCTCCTTCAATCTCGCCTTCAAGGACGGCTCGTCGGGCACGCTGAAGCTCGACAGCGTCGATGAGAACCGCATGGTACTCGACGCCGTGCTCGACAAGCCGGTGACCGGCGGCAAGGCCTTCGCCGCGCTGCGCTCGATGTATGTCACCGAGTTCAACAACGACGTCGCCCGCATCGCCATCCGCGAGCCCGGCGCCAAGGGCTGGCGCGAAGAGGCGCTGATGCCCTTCACCGGCGGCAAGGCGACCGATGTCTGGATGGGCCGCACCACCCATTCGCGTCACAACACCTCCTCGCCCGACATGGTCTTCCGCAGCTTCTCGAAAGACCCGACCCCGCCGGCCAAGCCCGAGGCGAAGAAGTAGGGCTGCCCCCCGATCATAGGGGCTCTCCTTCTCCCCCTGCGGGAGAAGGTGGCTCGGCGGAGCCGAGACGGATGAGGGGTCGCTCAGGTCTGGAAAGCTCTGGGAAACGCGGCGATGGGCTGACGAGGTAACGTCGCGAGACCCCTCATCCCAACCTTCTCCGCAAGGGGAGAAGGGGTCCCGCGCGTCTGCCCCGTCAGTCAGCGTCAGCTGGAAAGCCGTCGATGGATACCCCCATCATCCTGAGTCTGGCCGTCGGCGCCGCCCTCGCCGGCTTCGTCCAAGGCCTCTCCGGCTTCGCCTTCAGCCTCGTCGCCATGTCTGTCTGGGCCTGGACGCTCGATCCCAAGCTCGCCGCGGTCATGGCCGTGTTCGGCGGTCTGACCGGCCAGACCATCGCGGCCCTGTCGGTGCGCCGCGGCTTCGACTTCGCCCGGCTCTGGCCCTTCCTGCTCGGCGGCCTCGCCGGCATCCCCGTTGGCGTGCTGCTCTTGCCGCTGATCGAGCCTGACCTGTTCAAGGCCGGGCTCGGCATCCTGCTTGCCGTCTGGTGCCCGATCATGCTGTTCGCCCCGCATCTGCCGCCGATCCGCGCAGGCGGGCGCCTGGCCGACGGCGCGATCGGGCTCGGCGGCGGCATCATGGGTGGTTTCGGCGGTTTCTCCGGCGTGTTGCCGACGCTGTGGTGCTCACTTCGCCGTATGGACAAGGACGCGCAGCGCTCAATCGTCCAGAACTTCAACCTGGCCACGCTCGCTGCGACCATGCTCGGCTATGTGCTGGCAGGAAACGTCACGCGCGCGATGTGGCCGGCCTTCGCCATCGTCGCGCCGGCGATGCTGATCCCCTCGCTGCTCGGCGGAAGGCTCTATATCGGCATCAGCGAACAGGCCTTCCGCCGGATCGTGCTGACCTTGCTGACCCTGTCCGGCCTCGCGCTGCTGGCCTCGTCCCTGCCGCGCCTGCTTGGTGTCTGACGGGACGGAACCCGCACCCACCTGCGCAGGTTATCGATGACGTGCCAGTCCTAACGGGCTAGCCTGCCGCCTCGATCCGACTGACGAGACCAATCATGCCGCGTTTTGCCGCCAATCTCTCGATGATGTTCAACGAGTGGGAGTTCCTCGACCGCTTCAAGGCGGCCTCCGAGGCCGGCTTCGAGGCCGTCGAATTCCTGTTCCCCTATGAGCATGCACCGGAAAAGGTCGGCCTCGCGCTCGCTGGCGGTGAGCTCGAGCAGGCGCTGTTCAACCTGCCGCCGGGCGACTGGGCCAAGGGCGAGCGCGGTATGGCCGCCCTGCCCGGCCGCGAGGAGGAGTTCCGCCGGGGCATCGAGACCGCGCTGGCCTATGTCCACGAGACCGGCGTCAAGCGCCTGCATATGATGGCTGGCCTCACCGACCCGAACGATCCGGCGGCGCAGAAGGCCTATCGGGCCTCGCTCGCCTATGCCGCCGACAAGCTCGGCGAGCATGGCATCGACCTCCTGCTCGAGCCGATCAACGGCAAGGACATGCCGGGCTATTTCCTCAATGATTTCGACCAGGCCGCGACTTATGTCCGCGAAGCCGGGCGGCCCAACGTCAAGCTGCAGTTCGACATGTATCATTGCGAGCTGATCCACGGCGATGTCGGCGCGAGGCTGGAGGCGCTTTACCCGCTGGTCGGCCATGTCCAGATCGCCAATGCCGAAGGCAGGCATGAGCCCGACGGCACCCGGCCGGACTATCCCGCGCTGTTCGCCCAGCTCGATTCTCTCGGCTATGCCGGCTGCGTCGGCTGCGAATATCGCCCGCGCGCCGGCACGCTCGAAGGCCTCGGCTGGTTCTCTCCCTGGAAGAAGCACGCGTGAGCGGCCCGCGCTTTCCCCATCCGGTCCTTGTCGCCGATATCGGCGGCACCAATAGCCGGCTCTCGCTGGTCCCGACGCCCGGCGCGCTGCATGAGCCATTGGCCCGGATCAGCACCGGCGCGCACCCGACGCCGGAAGCTGCGCTCGGCTCGGTGCTGTCGACGCTGACGGTGAAGCCACGCTCGGCCATCCTCGCCGTGGCCGGCCCGCTCGATGGGCGCAAGGCGCAGCTCACCAATGCCAGCTGGCACTTCGACGGCCCGGAGCTCGGCAAGGCGCTCGGCTTCGAGCAGGGGCTGCTGGTCAATGATTTCGAGGCGCTCGCCGCCTCGCTGGCGGTGCTCCGGGACCGCGACCTCGTCAATCTCGTCCGCGGCCATCCTGAGCCGGAAGGTCCGCGTCTCGTGCTCGGGCCCGGCACCGGCTTCGGTGCCGCCGCCCTTTTGCGGCGCGGCGACACCGGCATGCTGGTGCCGACCGAATCCGGCCATATCGGCATCGGCCCGGAAGATCCGACCGAAGTGAAGCTCTGGCCGGCTTTGGCCGAGGGCATCCCACGCGTCACGGTCGAGGAACTGCTCAGCGGCAGCGGGCTCATCCGCCTCCACCGGGCGGTGATGCGCCAATCCGACGTCGCCGAGCCCGATGTCAGCGCCGCCGACGTCACCGCGCTGGCGCTCGACGGCAATCCCGGCGCGCTGATGGCGGTGGTCTGCTTCTGGCGGCTCTTGGCGCGCGTTGCCGGCGATCTCGCGCTCGGCTTCAAGGCGACGGGCGGAGTCTATTTGGCGGGTGGCATCGCCCCGCGCATCCTGCCACTGGCCGACAAGGCGACGATCCACGCCGTCTTCGCCGGCAAGCCGCCGGTCGAGGATCTCGCCGCCCGTTTTGCGCTCAATGTGATCACCGCCGATGATCCCGCCGAGCAGGGCCTCGCCGCCATCGCCGCCACACCCGGCCGTTTCGGCCTCGACGATCCCGCGCGCTTGTGGTTTGCCTGAGCGCTCCGGCGCTCACCTGCCCTTTTCGAAGACGATCCCCATCTTGCCCCAGCTCTACGGCGTCCAGGTCCTGCGCGCGCTTGCGGCGCTGATGGTCGCGTTCCATCACGTCCAGGCCGATGCCGGCTTCCTCGCGGCCTGGGCGGGCACCGCCTTCACGCCCTCACATGCCCTGCCCTGGACTGCTGGCGTCGACCTGTTCTTCGTCATCTCCGGCTTCATCATGGTGCATGCCTCGGCCGGGCTGTTCGACAAGCGCGACGGCGCGCGCCTGTTCATCGCCCGGCGCATCGCCCGGATCGTGCCGCTCTACTGGGCCGCGACCACGCTGTTCCTCCTCGTGCTGCTCGCCTCGCCAGCTCTGCTCAACTCCGGCGCGCCGAGCCTCCAGCAGATCGCCGCCTCCTATCTGTTCTGGCCGATGGCGAACGCAGCGGGCGAGCTCCAGCCGGTCTATTCGCTCGGCTGGACGCTGAATTACGAGATGCTGTTCTACGCCCTGTTCGGCGCTGCTTTGCTCGCTCCGGGACGGTTGGTCGTGCCGCTCGTGACCGTGGCGCTCGCCGGGTTGGTCGGAGCGCAGGCCTTCGCTGGACCGCTACCCCTGCCCTTCGGCTTCTGGGGCCAGCCGATCGTGCTCGAATTCGCCGCCGGCATGGCGGTCGGCCTGCTCCGCCAGAACGGCCTCAGGCTCGACGGCCAGCTGCGCTGGCTGATGGCGGCGGCTGGCATCGCCCTCTTCGCGATCGCCTCCGGCGATGGCTGGGCCCAGACCTCGTGGGGCGCTGTCGCCCTGCGCGGCCCCGGCGCACTGCTCCTCGTCGCCGCCGCGGCTTGCGGGCGCAACGTCACCGCCCCGTCGGCGCTGGTGCGTTCCCTCGCGGTTCTAGGCGATGCCTCCTATGCGCTCTACCTCGTCCACCCCTTCGCCATGCGGGCGCTGCGCGAGGTCTTCGCTCGCACCACGCCGAGTGCAACCGGCCTCTTCATCGTGCTGGCGCTGATCGCCGCCGTTCTGGCGGCCTTGGCGGTCTACCACTGGTTCGAGCGGCCGATGACGAAGGTGCTGCGGCGGGTGCTGCGGGCTTAGATCGTCCAATCATCTCACAGCCCTCATCCTGAGGAGCCGCGTTAGTGGCGTCTCGAAGGGTGATCCAGATCGTTCCGGAACCTCCTGGAGCATCCTTCGAGACGCGATCTACGATCGCTCCTCAGGATGAGGGCTGAGGGATAGCATTGGCGAGGGCCGGCGCTACGTCTTCAACCTCATCCCCTTCAGCGACTGCCCGACGACACCGCCGTCGCGCCGACGCTCCGGCCGCTTGGCGACGATCGTCTCGACATGGCTTTCCTGCGGGAAATAGCCGCGCTCCAGCACTTCGAGCGTGTATTCCTCATAGGTCAGACCGAGCGCCTCGGCCCGCTCCTGGCGCCTGAGCGCGATCTCGCGCGGCTTCTTCCAGGCCTTGCGATGGGCGAAGCGCCAGTCAAACGTGCGGCCGATCTCGCTCTTGTCGGCTCGCGGCTTGCGCTTCGTGTCATCGAGCGGCGGGCCGCCATTGTCGCCGATGCGAGCGGTACGTGGTTTGCGGAGAGCCGGCTGCCTCATGGGATAATCCACTATGAGATACAAATCACATCTCATAGTGGATCACGCTTAAGTCCTCGGCAAGACCCCGCAGGGTGACATGCGCGCCGCCGCAGTCTATCCCCCGCGCCATGGCTCCTTTGCTCCACCTTCGCGACGTCGCGCTCACCTTCGGCGGTCAACCCTTGCTGGAGGGCGCTGAGATCGCCGTCTCGGCTGGCGAGCGGGTCTGCCTGGTCGGCCGCAACGGCTCCGGCAAGTCGACCCTGCTCAAGATCGTGGCAGGCATCGTCGAGCCCGATAGCGCCGAGCGCTTCGTCCAGCCGGGCGCGACCATCCGCTATCTGCCGCAGGAGCCCGACTTCTCCGGCTACAAGACCTCGCTCGCCTATGTCGAGGCAGGCCTTGGGCCCGGCGACGATGCCTATCGCGCGCAATATCTGATCGAGGAACTGGGCCTGACCGGCGAGGAAGACCCCGCCAGCATGTCGGGCGGCGAATCGCGCCGCGCGGCGCTTGCCCGGGTGCTTGCGCCCGAGCCCGATATCCTGCTGCTCGACGAGCCGACCAACCATCTCGACCTGCCGGTGATCGAATGGCTCGAAAGCGAGCTGAAATCGCTGCGCTCGGCCATGGTGCTGATCAGCCATGACCGCCGCTTCCTGAGCTCGCTCTCGCGCGCCACGATCTGGCTCGACCGCGGTGTCACGCGGCGTGTCGAGCGCGGCTTCGGCGAGTTCGAAGCCTGGCGTGATGAGGTGCTGGCGCAGGAGGAGCTCGACCGCCACAAGCTCGATCGCAAGATCGCCCGCGAGGAGGACTGGCTGCGCTACGGCGTCAGCGCCCGGCGCACCCGCAACCAGCGCCGGCTCGGCGAACTGCATGGGCTGCGCGAGCAGCGTCGCACCGCCCGCCAGGCCGTCGGCTCGGTCAGGCTGGAAGCGAGCGAGGCGCAAGCCTCCGGCAAGCTGGTGATAGAGGCCGTCGACATCGCCAAGGCCTATGACGGCCGGGCGGTGGTCAAGGACTTCTCGCTGCGCGTCGCCCGCCGCGACTGCATCGGAATCGTCGGCCCCAACGGCGCCGGCAAGACGACGCTGATCAACCTGCTCACCGGCGCGCTCAAGCCCGACTCGGGCAAGGTCAAGCTCGGCGCCACGCTCGAAATGGTGACGCTCGACCAGCGTCGCGAGAGCCTCGATCCGGCGACGCCGCTCGGCGACGCGCTGACCGGCGGCGGCTCCGACCAGGTCATGGTCGGCGGCACACCACGCCACGTCATCAGCTACATGAAGGACTTCCTGTTCCAGCCGATCCAGCGCGGCACCGCGGTCGGCGCGCTCTCCGGTGGCGAACGTGGTCGGCTGATGCTGGCCCGCGCTCTCGCCAAGCCGTCGAACCTGCTGGTGCTGGACGAGCCGACCAACGATCTCGACATCGAAACGCTGGACCTGCTGCAGGAATTGCTGGCCGACTATTCCGGCACCGTCCTGCTCGTCAGCCACGACCGCGACTTCCTCGACCGCGTTGTCTCGTCGACCCTGATCTCGGATGGCGACGGCGTCTGGACCGAGTTCGCCGGCGGCTATTCCGACATGTTGGCCCAGCGCGGCCGCGGCGTCGGCGCCAAGGTACGGGCGGTTCCGGTGAAGGGGTCGGCAGTGGCGTCACCCACGCCCGCTCCGGCCGCCAGCGTCGCTGCTGGGAAGCGCAAGCTCTCCTTCAACGAGCAGCACGCGCTGAAGACCCTGCCGCAGCAAATCGAGAAGCTGCAGGCCGAAGCCAGCAAGCTCAACGCGGCGCTGGCCGGAGATCTCTACACCCGCGATCCCAAGCTCTTCGCCAAGGCGACGGCGAGGCTCGACGAGGTGACGCGCGAGATCGCGCAGACCGAGGAGCGCTGGCTCGAGCTGGAGATGCTGCGCGAGGAGATCGGGGCGTAGCCTAGCCGTCATTGCGAGCGCAGCGAAGCAATCCAGAGGGACTTGCCACAGCGCTCTGCCGCCCCCGGATTGCTTCGTCGCTTACGCTCTTCGCAATGACGTGTGGAGCGCTCCGCCCGAGAATGACGCTACCTGCCCATACAATTCCGCTATCCGGCCAATCGCGAAAGCGTATTTATCCCGCCTGCCAAATCGTCCCACAGTCGGCGCGCACATCACGCTTGAGGAAACACCATGAGATTGAAGGGCAAGACGGCGCTGATCACCGGCGCAGCGCAGGGCTTTGGCCTCGGCATCGCCGAGACCTTCGTGCGCGAGGGCGCGCGGGTCGCGGTGCTCGACATCAACGGCGACAAGGCGCGCGAGGCCGCCAAGGCGATCGGCCGCAAGGCCTTCGCGGTCGCCTGCGACGTCGGTAAGGCCAAAAGCGTCGATGCGGCCGTGGCCAAGGTGATCAAGCGCTTCGAGCGGCTCGACATCGTCGTCAACAATGCCGGCATCAGCCATCGCAACCAGCCGATGCTGGATGTCAGCGAGGCCGAGTTCGACCGCGTCTTCGACGTCAATGTGAAGTCGATCTTCCTGATGGCCAGGGCGACCGTGCCGCATTTCCGCGAGCATGGCGGCGGCGTCATCCTCAATATCGGCTCGACTGCCGGCGTACGGCCGCGCCCCGGCCTGACCTGGTACAATGGCTCGAAGGGCGCCGCGAACCTGCTCTCGAAGTCGATGGCGGTCGAGCTCGCCCCCGACCGCATCCGCGTCAACGCCATCGCTCCCGTCGCCGGCGAGACGCCGCTGCTCGCGACCTTCATGGGCGAGGACACGCCCGAGAAGCGCAAGGCCTTCACCGCGACGATTCCCTGGGGCCGGTTCTCGACGCCGCAGGACATCGCCAATGCCGCGCTGTTCCTGTGCTCGGACGAGTCCGATATGGTGACCGGGTCGATCCTGGCGGTCGACGGCGGCCGCTGCGTTTAAGAAATGCGTCATGCTCGGGCTTGACCCGAGCACCTCTTGCCGGAGGAGGCTCCGTTGGCGCCTTGTCGTCACGAGATTCTCGGGTCTGCGCTTCGCTTCGCCCGAGAATGACGGCTAGACCATTCCACCGCCCATGAGCGGCACCAGCTGCAATTGCTTGACCGTGCCGTCGAGATCGAAGGCACGGCGCTCCAGGCTGATATGGGGCGCCGTCGGTGGCCCCTCGATCCGCAGCAGGTGCCAGCAGGCGAGCTCGCCATGGCCGCCGCGCGGGCCGATCGAGGCCGAGGGCACGCCGACGATCGGCACGTCATGGCCAGGCCCCGGCCGCCAGGCCAGCGAGAAGCGGTGGTTGTGCCCGTGCAGGACGAGTTCGGCCCCGGTCCGGCGCAGCATCGCCTCGAAGGCGTCGGCATCGACCAGCTCGCGCGTGCGCCGCGCACCGCCGACATAGGGCGGATGGTGGATCAGGACGACGCGGATCAGCCCATCGACCTTGGCTTGCGCGAGCAGCTGCTCGGCGACGGCAATCTGGGCCGAACCGACACGTCCGGTCGCCATCAGCGGCATGGTCGGGATCCCGGTATTCATCCCGATCAGTGCGACCGGGCCGCGCTGGCGATACCAGGGATAGCCGGCTTCGCCGCCATCGCTGGCGCACCAGGGCGCGAGCTCGCGCGCAAGAGCCGACAGCGAGGAGCGCGCATAGCAATCATGATTGCCCGGCACGAAGCTGACGGCGTCGCGCGGGCCGAGCGTGTCGAGGAAGGAGAGCGCCGTCTTGAACTCGGTCGGCAGTCCGATATGCGAGACATCGCCGGTGCAGGCGATGTGGTCGGGCTTCTGCGCCAGGAGGTCGGCGACGATCAGCCCGAGGATTTCCATGTCATGGGCATGGCGGCGTTTGCGTCGCCAATTGACATATCCGGTCGCGCGCTTGCCGATCAGCTCGCGCAGCGAGAACTTGGTCAGCGGCCCGAGATGCGGGTCGGAGAGATGCGCGAGCGTGAACACACTCCAGCGCTTGCCTTCAACGCCCGCGCCGCGTCAAGCATGACGGTGGCGGCGGGCGAAGATGACGCAGCCTGAAAGGCTCAGTTGGCCGAGCCCATCAGCTCCGAGACGATGCGCGGATCGGTCAGCGTGACAGCCGGCTTCCAGACGAAGCGGGGCTTGGCATTCAGGCGGGCGGTGATGAAGGCGAGAAGCATGATAAATTCCCCAGCGGTAACGGCATGAGCTTGTGACCCCTATTTAAGGCGCGTTTGTGTTATATCGAGACGTCAAACAGAGTTCTGTTATGCGTTTGATGCATAGACAATTAACCCAGCATCAGGATTTGCCCAAATCGTGAGCAACGAGGACGGATCGGGCCCGCGCATTGGCGCATCCGGGATCGAACGGGTGCCGCCCGGACTTCGCCGGCTGGCGGGACGCGCCCTGCATCTTTATTTCCGCCTGCGCCGCGGCATGACGCTCGGCGTGCGCGCCGCCGTGCTGAATGAGGCCGGCGAGGTCCTGCTGGTGCGTCACACCTACACGCCCGGCTGGCACCTGCCCGGTGGCGGCGTCGAGCCGAACGAGACGCTTGTCGACGCGCTCGCCAAGGAGTTGCGCGAGGAAGCGAACATCGCGCTGGCCGCCCCCGCCACCCTGCACGGCGTCTTCCTCAACCGCCATGTCTCGGTGCGCGACCATGTCGCGGTCTTCATCGTGCGTGATTTCAGGCAAAGCGCGCCGAAGCAGCCGGATCGCGAGATCGCCGAGGCGCGCTTCTTCCAGCTCTCGGCCCTGCCGGAGGAGACGACGCCCGGCACGAGGCGCCGGCTGGCCGAGATCACTGAGGGGATAGCGACGCCCGCAGAATGGTGAGAGGCGAGTCAGGATCGTATTCCTCCCTCAGCCCTCACCTGAGGAGCGCTCCGCAGGAGCGCGTCTCGAAGGATGCTCCACGAGGCTCCCGAGACCGCTGGATCATCCTTCGAGACGCCGCTTCGCGGCTCCTCAGGATGAGGGCTGGTGGTGGTATCGAGCCTATTTCACTCCCGGCAGCATCCGGCGCAGCACGCCGTCCTTGCGGATGACATAGTGGAAGAGCGCTGCGCCGATGTGCCCACAAGCCAGCAGCGCCAGCAGGATGGCGAGCCAGCCATGGGCGGAAAGCACGCGCTTGGCGACCTCCTGATTGGGCGCGGCCAGCGCCGGCAGCTCGAACAGGTTGAACACCATCAGCGATGGGAACAGCGAGATGCCGATCCAGCCGAGCAGCGGCACGATCAGCAGCAGGCCGTACAGCGCCCAATGCACGAGATGCGAGGCGGCCTTCTGCCACCATTCCAGCGTCGGCTCGTCAGGCGGCGCGCCATGCACCAGCCGGTAGATCAACCGGCCGGCGCTCAGCCAAAGCACGAGGAAGCCGAGCAGCTTGTGTGTGGAGTAGAGTGCATCGGTGAGCCCGTCCCAGATGTCGAGCGTGTTGCCGCGATAAGTCATGGCGAGCCCCAGTGGCACCATCACGAACACCGCCCCGGCCGTGATCCAATGAAGGCCCCGCGCTACCGAGCCGTAGACCGGCGCTTGTCCCGCGCCTGTCGCTACCGCGTCATGTCCTTGCGTCATTTCCCTTCGGCGCTCCCTCTCGCCATATCTGGTCAGTGTCTGGTGCGGTGACCATTCATCTGGTGTTCAACCTCGCGCTTTTATAGGCCAGTCTGCAATCGGCGCGATCTGGTCCGATTGCAGCACATGCCTGGGAACTACGCAGGAACGGCCACGTTGTAGGAATGCTGCGTTAGGCCGGGTGATCCATCCGGTAGCCCTCCACGTAGACGATCTGATGACTCGCCGCCTCCGGGCGCAATCTGACGGACCCTCCGATGCCTCAGTCGCGTACGCTTTTCGGCCGGCCGGGCGAGACCGATCTGGTCGCTGTCGACCGCGCTATTGCCGAGTTCCGAGCCGCCCGCCCGGTACTGCTGCGCCACGGCGCGGAACTCGCGTTGGCCCTGTCGGCCGAGCTCGCTGAAGCAGACCTCACCGGCCGTCTCGACTCCCTGTCCGCCGGCAATGCTCGCCTCGTGCTGAGCGCCGCGCGCCTGCGCCGTCTCGGCGCCAAGGGACGCGCGGAGACCGGCATCCTCGCGATGCCGACGATCGATCTCACCCGCGTCGAGACTCTGGCCCTCAAGCTCGACGCCCGCGTCGACGCTCCTGTCGGGCCGGCGGGTGCGCTCGACAACGCCGCGCTCGAACTGGCCCGCCTTGCACTGGTGCTGCCGGCAGTGATCCTCGTCCCGGTCTCGGCCGCGCAGGTCGCCGGCGAGCCGCTGATCGAGGTCTCGATGGACGCCGTCAACGGCTACCGCGCTGCCCAGGTCGCGCGCCTCTCGATCGTCGGCCGCGCGCCGGTGCCACTGGAAGGCGCGCCGGATACCGAATTCGTCGTCTTTCGCGGCGGCGAGGGCCTGCGCGACCAGGTCGCGATCATCGTCGGCAAGCCCGATCTCACGACAGCCGTACCGGTGCGCCTGCATTCGGCCTGCCTGACCGGCGACCTGTTCGGCTCGCTGAAATGCGATTGCGGCGACCAGCTGCGCGAAACCGTGCAGTGGATGGCCGAGAACGAGGGCGGCATCCTGCTCTATCTCGATCAGGAAGGCCGCGGCAACGGCATCTCCAACAAGATGCGCGCCTACAAGCTGCAGAGCCAGGGCTGGGACACCTACGACGCCGACGAGGTGCTCGGCTTCGATCTCGACCAGCGCCATTTCGACTTCGCCGCCGCGATGCTGAAGCAGCTCGGCGTCTCCAGCGTCACGGCGTTGACCAACAACCCGCTCAAGGTCGGGGCGATCAAGGCCGCCGGCCTGGAAGTCGCCGCGACCCAGCGCGTGCTCGGCCGCCCGAACGTCCACAATGTCCGCTATCTCGCTTCCAAGCGCGATCGCGCCGGCCATTTCATCGACATGGACGCGCTGATGGCGCGCGCCGCGCCGAAGGATTGATCCCAAGCCGGGCATGGGGCAGGAAGCCGCCATGCCCGATCGGGACCGCCACGACATCGAACCGCCACCCGCGCCCTGGCCGACCGCCAGGGTGATGCTCCTGGTCTGCGCCGGCTGGCTCGCTCTGTCCTGGCCGTGGCTTTCGGGCGCCGTCACCGTGCCCTGGGACGCCAAGGCGCATTTCCACCCTCAGCTTCAGTTTCTCGCCAGCGCCCTGCACAAGGGCCTCTCGCCGTTCTGGACGCCCTTCGTCTTCGCGGGATCGCCGCAGGTCGCCGATCCGCAGTCGCTGATCTTCTCGCCGCCGTTCTTCCTGATCGCCCTGCTCAATCCCAGCCCGGATTTCCGCTGGAGCGACGGCGCCCTGCTCGGTTCGCTCCTCGCCGGCGCGCTCTGCCTCGTCCTGCTCTTCCGTGATCGCGGCTGGCACCCGGCCGGCGCCGTCGTCTGCGCCCTCTCCTTCGCCTTCGGCGCCGCTGCCGCCTGGCGCATCCAGCATGTCGGGCAGGTGCTGAGCCTGTCCTATTTCGCGGTGACGCTCCTGCTGCTCTCGCGCGCACTCGAACGCAGCTCCTGGCGCTATGGCTTCGCCGCCGGCCTCGTCGCCGGCTTCATGGTGCTCGGGCGCGACCAGGTCGCTTTGCTCGGCGTCTACGTCCTCGCCGGGCTGGTGCTCGCCGCCATCGCCATGGCCGACAAGCCGCTCTCGGCGCTGCGCGCCAGCCTTGTGCCGCTGCTGCTCGGCGTGGTCGGCGCCACGCTGGTCGCGACCGTCCCGATCCTGCTCACCGCCGCCCTGGCGGAAGAATCCAACCGGCCGGTCATCGATCTCGTCGGCGCCGGCAAGGGCTCGCTGCATCCGGGCTCGCTGCTGACCGGGCTGATCGCCAATCTCTATGGCGCGTCCGGGCCACTGGAGAATTTCTGGGGGCCGCCCAGCCCGGCCTGGGAGCAGCGCTTCGGCCCGCTCGACCTCTATCTCGCCCGCAATATGGGCGAGCTCTATCTCGGCCTCTTGCCGATCCTGCTCGTTGTCGGCGTCGGCATCGTCCGCGGCGCCCTCCTCCGGCGGGAGATCGTCGCGCTCAGCGCCGCGGCGCTGCTCGTCCTGGTCTTTACGCTCGGCCGCTATACGCCGGGCTTCGCCCTGCTCTTTCATCTGCCCGGCATCGACTTCTACCGCCGCCCGGCCGATGCGCTCTTCATTCTCGGCGCGCTGCTGGCGATCCTCGGCGGCTATCTCACCCATCTCGTCCTGACCGATAGTGCACCGCGGCCACGCCGCTGGCAGATCGGGCTCGAAATCCTCTTGCTGCTGGCGGCCTTTGGCACAGCGATCTGGCTCGCCTGGACAGTCGGGCGGCTGCATGTCGCCTTCGTGCCGCTGGTCACCGCCGTGCTCTGCCTGACGCTGGTCGCAGGCGCGCTGGTCGCGGCGCGTGGGCTCGCTCTGCAGGGCGCCGGCATGGCCGCGACCATCGTCCTCGCCATCGCCATGGTCGTCGATCTCGGCGTCAACAACGGCCCGAGCGAGTCGACCGCGCTGCCGGCAGGGATGTACGAGGTCCTGCGCGCCGATAGCGGCAACGAAACCATCGCGCTGCTGAAACGGGAGACCGCCCGCACCGCCGGACCGGACCGGCGCGACCGCATCGAGCTTGCCGGCATCGATTTCCACTGGCCCAATGCCAGCATCGTCCACGGGCTCGACAATACACTGGGCTACAATCCGCTCCGGCTCGGCCTCTACAGTCAGGCGACCGGCGCCGGCGACCATGTCGCTTTGCCCAATCAGCGCACCTTCTCGGCGTTGATGCCGTCCTATCGCTCGCTGCTCGCCGACATGCTCGGCCTGCGCTTCATTGCGACCGGCGTCCCGGTCGAAGAGATCGACAAGCGGCTGAAGCCAGGTGACCTTGTCCAGATCGCCCGGACCAAGGACGCCTATGTCTACGAGAACCCGCGCGCTTTGCCGCGCGTGCTTCTCGTCACCGAAGCGCAAGCCGCCGATTTCGGCGCGATCCTGAAGAGCGGGCAATGGCCTGCCGGATTCGATCCGCGCCGCACCGTCCTCCTCGACAAGGCGCCGCCGCCCTT
Organism: Allobosea sp.; assembly: GCA_035998995.1. Taxonomy (GTDB): domain Bacteria; phylum Pseudomonadota; class Alphaproteobacteria; order Rhizobiales; family Beijerinckiaceae; genus Allobosea. Next base: position 46,647 of record DASYHC010000095.1, on the reverse strand, counting down.
GCCGACCGGTCCGGCGCAGGCCGGCAGCGTGCGCATTCGCAATTACGGTACGACCGAGGTGCTGCTCGATGTCGACGCGCCGCGCGGCGGCTTCGTCGTGCTCAACGATGTCTGGCAGCCCTGGTGGCAGGTCGAGGTCGACGGCAAGCCAGCGCAGCTGCTGCGCGCCAACGTGATCTTCCGCGCCGTGCAGGTGCCGCCTGGCCGCTCGACGGTGCGCTTCGTCTTCCGCCCGCTCGACGGCCTCTATCACGCGATCGGCGCGCGGATCCGCAAGGCGAACCCACCGCCGGTCTGATCAGCCGAGCGCCGCCATCGCCGCGACCGGCAGCGGCCGGTGCGTCGAGAGCACTCGCGCGAGCCCGTCGGGAAAGACCGCGCCATTGCGGATGGTCTCGTCGCGATGGATGCCGCCGGCGATGAACAGGCTGTCGAAGCCCATCATCTTCGCTCCGGCGAGGTCGGTACGCACCGCATCGCCGATGACCAGCACGCGGGTCGGATCGACCTCGCGTCCGCCGCGCGCCTCACGGGCCGCAGCCAAAGCGAGATCATAGGCCGGGCGGTGCGGCTTGCCGGCCCAGGCGACGTGGCCGCCGAGCTCCTCATAGATCGTCGCCAGCGCCCCGGCGCAGGGCAGCAGGTCATGGCCGACATGGACGACGAGGTCGGGATTGCCGCAGATGAAGGGCAGTCCGCGCGCGGCGAAGCGCGATAGCAGCGGCCGGTACTGCTCCGGCTGCTCGCGACGATAGTCGTTGAGCTCGGTCGCGACGACGAACTGCGCCTCCTCCTCGCCCACGAGTTCGATGTCGAAGCCGGCGAACACCGCCCGGTCCTCATGCCAGCCGATATGATAGACCTTGCGCAGATGCGTCTCGGCGATCAGCGCGCGCGTGACATCGCCCGAGGTCACCAGCCGGTCCCAGGCGGCGCGCGGCACGCGCTTTTCGTCGAGCACGCCGGCAATCTGTTCCGACGGCCCCGGCGCGTTCGACAGCAGCACCACCGTGCCGCCACCCTCGCGATAGTGCATCAGGGCCTCGCAAGCCGGATCGAGCGCCAGCACGCCGTCATGGACGACGCCCCAGACATCGCTGATCAGCACGTCATAGCGGGCGAGCAGCGCGCCCGCTTCCATCAGGACTGGAACGTTCATGCCCGGGCGGCCGCCTCTTGCGCGATCCGCGCCTCGACCTGCGCTCGGCGCGGCAGCGGCGCCACCGCGCCATAGCCCTGCGTCGAGAGCGCCGCGGCGACATTGGCATAGGCGCCGGCGCTGAAGGCATCGCCGGTGCGGATGTATTCGGCGAGGAAGGCGCCATCATAGCAGTCGCCGGCGCCGGTCGCGTCGATTGCATCGACCTTGATCGGCACGAAGCGCTGGCGCTTCGACGGCGTCGCCACCAGCGAACCCTCATGGCCGAGCGTCAGGGCCACGACCTTGGCGCCGAGCTTCAGGTAGAAATCGACGATCGCATCGGGCTGCTCCAGCCCGGTCAGCAGCTTGGCGTCGCCATCGCCCGGCAGGACGATGTCGGCCATCTCGCAGGCGGCATGGACGATCGCCCGCGCCCGCGTCAGCGGCCAGAGCTTGAGCCGCAGATTGGTGTCGTAGGCGGTGAGCACGCCGTTCTCGCGCGCCGTCGCGAAAGCCTCGAACACCGCATCGCAGGCGCTCGCCGAGATCGCCTGGCTGATGCCGGAAGCCTGGATCACCTTGGCCGAAGCGATCAGGTCCTTCGGCAGTTGCGAGGGGCCATAGAGGCTCGCGGCCGAGCCGGCGCGCAGATAGGAAAAGACATGGCCTTGCGGGCCGTGGGAGACGAAATAGAGCCCTGTCGGCGCCGAAGGATGGGTCGAGACATGGGCATCGTCGACGCCTTCCGCAGCCCACAGCGACCGCCATGAGCGACCAGCCTCGTCATCACCAAGCGCGCCGACATAGGCGACCCTGGCACCCTGCCGCGCCGCTGCGACCGCACAATTGGAGGTGTCGCCGCCAAGGCCGAAGCGATAGGCGCCAGCTTCGCCCCGGGTCGCGTTGAACTCGCCGAGGGGTTCGCCGATACAAACGATATCCGTCATCATCCCAAACCGAAGCCGCCGGCCGCGAAAGCGACCCCCCTTTCCCTAGAGCATGTCCGGCAAAAGTGGAAAGGCTCTCACGTTCTGGCGTCTACTCCGCCGCCTCGCGGCTGCCCGATGCGACCAAGAGCGCATCGGCCAGTCGCACGATCTCCTGGCGCAAGGCCGCTTCTCCCGCCGCCTTGCCGCCGTTCTGCTTGCGCAGCGCCGCCAGCTCGCGCTTGAGCCCTGCACGATCGGCGCGCGCCTGGTCGCGAGCGCCCTGCAAGGTGCCGAGCTCGGCGTGCAGCGCCTCGATCATCTCGTCGCGCTCGCGCATGGCCGCGCGATGAGCGGTAGCCTCGCTCGCGAGCTGCTCTCTCAAGCGTGCTTCGGCCGCGGCGGCAGCCTCGATCTTGCCCTCCAGCGCCTTGATCCTGGCCAGCGTTTCAGCGTGTTCGGCGGATGCCTGCGTCATGGCCGCCTCCTGTTTGGCGATCTCGGCGCCCAGCTTGACGGCGTTGGCATCGGCAGAGCGCAGCGTCGCCTCGGCCTCGTTCGCCCGTGTTGTCAGGGCGTCGGCCCGCAACCGCTCGCTGTCGCGGTCCAGTTTCATCGCCGAGAGGCTCGTGCGCGCCTCGGCCAGCGCCCTTTCAGCGGTGGCGAGCCGCGCCGAGAAATCGTCGCGCTCGCCCTCCAGCTTGAGCCTGAGCGTACCGGCCTCGACCAAAGCGAGGCGCTGGCGGTCATGCTCGCTGGTCAGTGTCGAGAGCGACTGGTCGCGCTCGACGAGGATCGCGCCCGTCTTGTCGTGTAAAGCCCTGAGTTCGCCGAGCTCGTGGCTGCGGGCGGCCAGGTCGGCCGATGTGCCGCTCAGCGCCTGCCGGGTCTCGGCGAGCTGGGCCTCGACGGCTGCAAGGTCACCGACGCGGCTCGACAAGGTCGCCTGCGTCGTCTGATGCCCGGCGCTTTCGGTTGTCAGCGCTTCGCGCGTCTGCGCCAGCTCCTGGGTACGCGCCGCCAGTTCCGTCTCGAGCGCCTCGATCCGCCGCTTGCGCTCGGCGAGATCGGTTTCCAGGCGGCCGATCGCCATGTCGCGCCGGCCGATCTCACTCATCGCGCCGGCCTTGGCGGCGAAGCCGCTCTCGGCCCTCTGCTCCAGGCTCCGCTCCCGGATCGCCAGCTCGGCGCGCAGATGGTCGCGGTCCGCGGCAATCTCGGCGAGCGACAGCGGGAATGCCGCCTCGGCCCGTCGCCGCGCCAGCCGGTCGGCCCGGCGGCTCAACGCCGGCAGCGCCGAAAGGGCGAGCAGGCTGGCGCACAGGAAGCCGAGCGCAACGAGCATGACGGCTTCGATCAAGGCGGGGCGGCTCCGTTTCTGCGATCAGCCTGAATCTCAGGCTGCCATGCCTTGATAGATAAGGCCAGCAGCCGGAAATTGTCAGGTCAGAACGGGTTCCAGGTCGCCTCGGGCGTGAATTTCAGATAGCCGAGGTTGACGCCGAGCCGCCAGCCGACGCCGGTACGGATCGGCACGATCATGACGCCTTCCGCCGTCAGCGCGGTAAAGCCGAAGCCGCCGACGAAATAGACCGAGCCGTCGACGCCGGCGAAGCGCTGGTAGAGCGCGCGCACGCTCGGCAGATTGTAGACCAGCATCATGGTGCGGGCGCCGTCGCCGCCGAAATCGAAGCCGACCGACGGTCCCTGCCAGAACACCTTGCGGTCGCCGGCATTGCGGGTGAACAGCGTGCCCTCGCCGAAGCGCAACCCGCCGACGAAGGCGCCGGACGCCTCCTGGCCGAGGACATAGCCGTTCGGCTCGCCCCAGCGGCGCACGGCCTCTTCGACTGTCAGCGCGAAACCGCGCGAGACATTGCCGAAGAACTGGTGGCCCGAGGTGACCAGCTCGTTCTGGGAGAAAGAACGCTCGCTCTGCTGAGCGGCGGCGGGACCGGCGGCAAGGCTTGCACCGAGCAACAAGGCGCTGGCGAGCAGGGCGCGTCGGGTATGGTTCATCTCATCGTCTCCAGGCGAGCGCCGGGCATTGGGCATTCGGCCTCCTGCCGGGGTGGCGTCCATGGCGGACCGCGCGAATCAGCGCGATCACGGTAACCTTCTGGATACGCCGTATGTGTATCCAAGCGGTGAACCGCGGCGCAGGACGCGCCATGACAGAACTCGGACCAAGGATTGGTTGGCGATGAAGGCCGCAGCAAGGCATGCCGGGCTTGTACTCACCGGCATCGTGATCAGCTGCGCGCTGCCGCTCTGCGCGACGACGAGCCTCGCATCCGGCTTGCCTTCGGGCCTGCCGGACCTGCCCAATCTCGGCGAGGCCATGCAGCGCGACAACCGCACCGGCTTCGCGCTCTCCGGCTTCGATCCCGTCGCCTATTTCCTGAACGACGCCGCCGTGCCGGGACTGCCCGCCTACGAGCTGGTTCACGAGGGGACAGTCTGGCGCTTCGCCAGCGCCGCCAATCGCGACGCCTTCCGCGAGGCGCCCCAAGTCTACACCCCGCGCTTCGGCGGCTTCGATGCCAGCGGCGTGGCGGAGGGACGCGTGATCGATGCCAATCCGCATCGCTTCGCCGTCATCGGCGCACAGCTCTATTTCTTCCGCAGCGACGAGAACCGCCGGCGTTTCCTCAGCGAGACAACCCTGCGGACTAAGGCCCATGAACGCTGGCCCAGTATGGCCACCTTGATCGCGCGCTGACGCCGCTCAGCGGCAGGCTTCGGCGCGGCACGCAGCCGCCTTCTCGATCGCAAGGCGGGCCAACCGCTCGCAGCTCGCCGCGACGAAGGGCGGGTTGCGGAAGTCCCGATCGGCATTGCCATAACCTGGCCTCTCGCCGTCCAGGGTCAGCACGATCCCGCCGGCAGCGCCGAGGATCGCATCGCCCGCGGCGATGTCCCATTCCATGGTCGGGCCACCGCGCACATGCAGATCGGCCTCGCCCGAGGCGATCAGCCCGAATTTCACCGCCGACGACACCGGCGCGCCATCGCCCTTCGCGACCGCGGCCGCGACCCCGGCACTGACCGTGTCGCCATGAAAGCGGCTGACCAGCATCAGCGGCCCTTCCGCCGGCTCGGTCCTGACATGGGCCCGCTGCGCAGCACCGAGGGGCTTGGCGTCGGCATCGAGCGCCTGGGCGAAGCTCCGCTCACCGCCATACCAGAGCCGGCCGATGGCAGGCGCTGCGATCGCCCCGGCGAGCGGGCGGCCGTCACGGATGATGGCTATGGCGACGCAGTAGCTGTCGCCTGACGCGAGGAACTCGCGCGTGCCGTCGAGCGGGTCGAGCAGGATGAAGACGGCCGCGGGCGCGACCTCGCCGACGCTCTCCTCGCTGATCACCGGAAAGCCCGGCAGCAGTTCGGCCAGGGCCTGCTTGGCGGCAAAATCCGCGGCGAGGTCGGCGGAGCAGACCGGAGAGCCATCGGCCTTGAGCTTGACGTCGCGCGCCGCCCGCTTCGCCAGCAGGACCGCAGCAGTGCGCCGCGCCGCCTCGCCAAGCGCGGCTGCGAGCCCGTCCCGGTCGGTCAGGCGTGGGTCATCGTGAGCGATGGTCATCCTCGAACCAGTCTCGCCGGCGCCGAATGCCAGAATCCAGCCATGCCGGGCGGCGCCTCCGGCGGATATCATCCGGTTAGGTAGTGTATGCGGCGTCAAAGGAAAAGCCGGCTTGCCTTCTGACAGCCATCTTGCGCGGGCATGGCGAAAGCAGGCGCCTGCCCAAAGGGCGAGCAGCTATGGTTAACCAACTGCAAACCAGCCTGGCGCATTCTGCGCCATCGACATGGGGGCGCATGCCGCCCTGATTCTCTTGACCGCAGGACCGGATCATGACCGCCATCTCACTTGAGCCGCTCGATCTGGCCGCGCTTCTCTGCAGCCGCGTCTGCCATGACGTGATCAGCCCGGTCGGCGCCATCGTCAACGCGCTCGAAGTCCTCGAGGAAGACGATCCCTCGATGAAGGACTTCGCGCTCGACCTGATCAAGAAGAGCGCCCGCAACGCCTCGGCCCGCTTGCAATTCGCCCGGCTCGCCTTCGGTGCGGCCGGCTCGGCCGGCGCGATGATCGATCTCGGCGACGCCGGGGCCGTCGCCAACGGCTTCCTCAATGACGAGAAGCTCTCGCTCGACTGGGAGGCGCCGCGCGCGCTCCTGCCGAAGAACCAGGTCAAGCTGGTGCTCAACCTGCTCGTGCTGGCGACGCAGGCGATCCCGCGTGGCGGCAAGATCACCTGCCGCTGCACGCTCGCCGGCGAACAGGGCAGCTTCGCGATCACCGCGACCGGCTCGCATGCGCGCATCCCCGCCCATGTCGAGGAGCTGATCGCCGGCCGCTCCGAGACCGGCGCCATCGACGCCCACGCGGTCCAGCCGCTCTATACCGGCATGGTCGCCCGCGCCGCCGGGATGAAGATCGCCTTCGCGATCGAGGGCGATACGGTCAGCATTAGCGCGGACCCGGCCTGAGGCGCTGGAAGAACGCGCCGGAAGGCCTAGATTCGGCGCGGTTTCCGCTCGCTCTCAACAGATCATAAACCCTTGCACCGCAATATCCGCGGCAGCATCGGTGGCGTGAGTGAGCGGTCCTTGCATGGACGAGTTGCTGCAAGAGTTTCTGGGAGAGACCGGCGAGCATCTCGACATGGTCGATCGAGAGCTCGTCCGCTTCGAGCAGGAGCCGAATAACGGCGATATCCTGCGTAACATCTTCCGGCTCGTCCACACGGTCAAAGGCACCTGCGGCTTCATCGGCCTGCCCCGGCTCGAAGCCCTGACCCATGCGGCCGAATCCGTCATCGGCCAGTTCCGGGACGGCGCAAGCGTCTCGTCGAGCGCCGTCACCGCGATCCTCGAGACGATCGACCGGATCAAGGAGATCATGGCCGAGCTCGCTGAGAAGGGGCAGGAGCCGCCGGGCCATGACGCCCAGCTGATCGACGAACTGCGCGGCCTGGCGGAACGGGCGAAGCACGAGCTGGCCGCACGGCAGCCGCAAGCCTCGCTCGATCCGGTCGCCGCGTACCTTGCGCGCACGGCCGAGACCCGGTCGGCCGAGGCGGGCGCGAGCCCCATCGCCGACGATATGGACCTGGTCTTCCGCACGGCGCCGAGCCCGCTCGACCAGCCCGGCCTGGCCCATGGCGAAGCCAGCAGGGATGCGAAGATCGCCGGCCCGGCAACGCTGCGCGTCAATGTCGACACGCTCGAGCATCTGATGACCATGGTCTCGGAACTGGTGCTGACCCGCAACCAGCTGCTCGAGATTTCCCGCCGACAGGAGGATGCCGGCCTGAAGGCGCCGCTGCAGCGGCTCTCCCTCATCACCGCCGAATTGCAGGACGGCGTGATGAAGACGCGGATGCAGCCGATCGGCAACGCCTGGTCGAAGCTGCCGCGCATCGTCCGCGACCTCTCCACCGATCTCGGCAAGAAGATCGAGCTGGTACTGGAAGGAGCCGAGACCGAGCTCGACCGCCAGCTGCTAGACCTGATCAAGGACCCCCTCATCCATATGGTGCGCAACTGCGCCGACCATGCGATCGAGGAGCCGCAGGAGCGCGCCGCGCTGGGCAAGTCCGAGATCGGCACGATCCGGGTCTCGGCCTATCACGAGGGTGGCTCGGTCACGATCGCGATCTCGGATGACGGCCGCGGCATGGATGTCGGCCGCATTCGCCGCAAGGCGATCCAGCGCGGCCTGACGACGGAGGCCGAGGCTGAGCGGATGAGCGAATCCCAGCTCCTGCGCTTCGTCTTCCATCCCGGATTCTCGACCTCCGACACCGTCACCTCCGTCTCGGGGCGCGGCGTCGGCATGGACGTGGTCAAGGTCAATGTCGACGCCATCGGCGGCATGATCGACATCGCCAGCATCGCCGGCAGCGGCACGACGATCACGATCAAGATCCCACTGACGCTGGCGATCGTCTCGGCCCTCATCGTTGCGACCGATGGCCAGCGCTTCGCCATTCCGCAGGTGGTCGTGCGCGAGCTCGTGCGCGTCAAGGCCGAGGGCGAGCACCGCATAGAGCGCATCAACAACGCGCCCGTGCTGCGCCTGCGCGAGCGGCTGCTGCCGATCATCGCGCTGGCCGGGGTGATGGCCAGGACGGCGGACGCACCGATCGCCGATGACGGTTTCATCGTGGTGACCCAGATCGGCGAGCGCCAGTTCGGCATCCTGGTCGAATCGGTGTTCCACACCGAGGAGATCGTGGTGAAGCCGATGTCGACGCGCTTGCGTCACATCCCGCTCTTCTCGGGCAACACCATCCTCGGCGACGGCGCCGTGGTGCTGATCGTCGACCCCAATGGCGTGGCGCGCCTCGTCGGCGTGGCGGCGGGGCAGGAAGAGGTCGCCTCCGACGATCCCGTCGACACCGGCCACCTGGCCGAGCGCACGACGATGCTGGTCTTCCGGGCGGGCAAGAACGCGGTGCAGGCCGTGCCGCTGTCCCTGGTCACGCGGCTCGAGGAGGTCGAAGCTGGTCTGTTCGAGAACGGTGGCGGTCGCACGTTGCTCAACTACCGCGGGCGGCTCATGCCGGTCGTCCCGGTCGAGGGCTGCGCGCTCCGGCAGACCGGCCTGCAGCCGCTGGTGATCTTCTCGGAAGGCGATTTCAGCATGGCGCTGGCGGTCGACGCCATCGTCGATATCGTCGACGAGGTACTCGACATCGAGATGCTGGCGATGCCCGAGCACGGGCTGCTCGGCTCGGCGATCATCCGCGGCCGCGCCACCGAGATCCTCGACCTGGCGCATTACTTGCCGAAAGCCAACCCGAACTGGCTGCACCTGCGTCGCCCCGACATGGGTGGCCCCCGCGTCCTGCTGATAGAGCCCTCCGAGTTCCTGCGCGAGATGCTCGCTCCCGTGCTGAAGGCCGCCGGCCTGCAGATCGTCCATGCCGCGGATCCGGCGATGGCGGCCGGCCTCGCCTCGGGCAGCGCCGAGCTGAGCGCCATCGTCGTCGACCTCGACCGCGACGCCGAAGCGGCTTTCGCCCTTGCGGCGCGGCTGCGGGCCGAGGAGCGGCATGCGGGCTTGCGCATCATCGGCCTCACCAGCCTGCCGACTCCGGAGCTGCATGTCGCCGCGGCCCAGGCGCAGTTCGACGAAGTCGTCGCCAAGTTCGATCGGCGCGCGCTGATCGCGGAACTCGCCGAAACCCGTTCCAGAATGAGGCGCGCCGCATGATCGAGCCGAATGACGAGAGCACATCCGGTCTTTCGGCCTTCGAGGACTCGCTCGACTACGTCACCGTGACGGTAGGCGGGCAATTGCTCGGCCTGCCGATCGGGCGCGTGCAGGACGTGTTCATCGCCACGCGCATCACGCCGGTGCCGCTGGCCCCGCAGGAGATCGTCGGCCTGATCAACCTGCGCGGGCGCGTCGTCACCGCGATCTGCATGCGCCGGCGCATGCGTTACGCCGAGACCTACGCCATACCGACCGGCGCCGAGGAGCACGAACTCACCGCTGTTGGACTCGACCAGGGCGGCGAGGCCTTCGCCCTGATCGTCGACGCGGTCGGCGAAGTCATGCGCCTCAGCCGCACGACCTTCGAGCCCGTGCCGATCCATCTCGATCGCGCCTGGGCGGCCATCGCCAAGGGCGTTCATCGCCTCGACGATCGCCTGCTCGTCGTGATCGACGTCGACGCCGTCCTCAATATCGAATTGCCGATCGCCGCCTGACGATCCGCCGCCTGGAGCCATGTCATGAAGTATTGTCTCGTCGTCGACGACTCCGCGGTCATCCGCAAGGTCGCCCGCCGCATCTTGGAGGGGCTGCAGTTCCGCATCGCCGAAGCCGAGGACGGCGCACGCGCCATCGACGCCTGCAAGGGCGAGATGCCGGACGCCATCCTGCTCGACTGGAACATGCCGATCATGGACGGCTACGACTTCCTGCGGAACCTGCGCCAGATGCCTGGCGGCAAGCGGCCCAAGGTCGTGTTCTGCACCACCGAGAACGACATCGCGCACATCGCCCGCGCCATGCATGCCGGCGCCGACGAATACCTCATGAAGCCGTTCGACAAAGAGATCGTCGCTTCGAAATTCCATCAGGTCGGCCTGCTCTGAAGTCTTGAGCGCATGCGCCAGTCCCGCCCCCAAGCCGCGCGATCGCCATGATCACCGCGCCGCCTTTCGCCGACCGGCCCGGCGCGCGCCCCAGCACCGTGGTGATCGCCGATGATTCCGTGGTGGTGCGCGGATTGTTCGCGCGCTGGCTCGGCGAGAGCGGCCGCTTCCAGGTCGTCGGCGTCGCGGGTGACGGCGAGGCAGCGATCGAGCATGCCGGGCGGCATCATCCCGACATCATGGTGCTCGACCTCGACATGCCCGTGCTCGACGGTGTCGAAGCATTGCCACGGATCGTCAAGGAAAGCCCCCGGACAGCCGTCCTGCTGACCACCACGCTCACCGAGCGCAATGCGCAGCTCGCGCTGCAATGCATGAGCATGGGCGCCGTCGACGTCCTGCCCAAGCCCGACAGCCGCAGCGGCCTGACGCTCTCGCTGGATTTCCGCAGCGAGCTCCTCGGCAAGCTCGGCAGCATCGCGCAGTCCCGTCTGCGCGACGGCGAGGCGGCGCCCGATGGCGGCGCAGCCATCGCGATGCCGAACGGCATCGCCGATCTGCGCCCGCTGGTCTCGGTGATGCCGCGCTATCTCGTCATCGGCGCCTCGACCGGCGGGCCGCGCGCCGTCGCACGCGTCCTCGCCGACCTCGGCGATGCCCTCGCCAGCCTGACCACGCTGGTCGTCCAGCACATGCCGCCGCTGTTCACCGCCTCCTTCGCCGACCAGATCGCGCAGCAGCTCGGCGTGCCGACGCGCGAGCCGCATGACGGCGAGCGCCTCGCCCGCGGCACTATCTACATCGCGCCCGGCGGCCGCCATCTCGGCATCGAGCGCAAGCTCGGCCATATCGTCGCCAGCATCAGCGACGGCCCGCCGGTGCATTTCTGCCGGCCGGCGGTCGATGTCCTTTTCGCTGAAGCCGCACGCCATCTCGGCCCGGCCGCGCTTGGCCTGATCATGACCGGCATGGGCAGCGATGGGACCGATGGAGCGACCGCCCTGCGCCGCGCCGGCGCAGCCGTCATCGCCCAGGACGAGGCCTCGAGCACGGTCTGGGGCATGCCGGGTTCGGTCGTGCGTGCCAAGCAGGCGAGCACCGTGCTGCCGCTCGGCGGCATCGGCCCGGCCATCCGCACGCTCGTCAGCGGGAGCCGCCCCGCATGACCGAGCTCGATTTCGACTTCCTGCGGGTGCTGCTGCAGCGCCGTTCCGGCCTCTTCCTCAGCACCGAGAAGCGCTATCTCGTCGAGAGCCGGCTTGGCATGCTCTGCCGCCGCCGCGGCATCGCCAGCATACCGGCCCTGGTCGTCCAGCTGCGCACCAGTCCGGCATCGGAACTCGAAGCCGCCGTCATCGAGGCGATGACCACCAACGAGACCCTGTTCTTCCGGGACCGCACGCCTTTCGACCTGTTCCGCGACATCGTCCTTCCGGAGAAGCTCGCCGCCAATGCCGCGAGCCGGACGCTGCGCATCTGGTGCGCTGCGGTCTCGACCGGTCAGGAAGCCTATTCGCTCGCCATGCTGCTCGACGAGAGCGCCGATCGCCTCTCTGGCTGGAGCGTCGAGATCCTCGGTACCGACATCTCCACCGAAGTGCTCGACCGGGCACGCCAGGGGCTCTACAGCCAGTTCGAAATCCAGCGCGGCCTGCCGATCCAGCTCCTGCTCAAGCATTTCCGGCAGGAGGGCGACAAATGGCGCCTCTCCGAGCGCATCCGCGACATGGTCACGCTCAAGCAGCACAACCTGCTCGAGCCGAATCAGCAGCTCGGCCAGTTCGACGTGATCTTCTGCCGCAACGTGCTGATCTATTTCGACGTCCCGACCAAGGCCCGGGTCATGGCGGCGCTCGCCGAGCGGCTCGCCAGGAACGGCGCCTTCATTCTCGGCGCGGCCGAGACCGTGATCGGCATCACCACGACCCTGGTACCCGATCCGCAACATCGCGGCATCTACCGCGACGCCGCCTCGATCACACCGGCCCGGCGGCCGCCCTTCCCAGCGATCCCAGAGCCCGGCGGCACACTGCCCTCGCGCAAGATCGCGCAGACCTGATCGCGGTCACGGGTTGACGGTGGGGTCTGCACGGAACCACCTGCGCCATTCCGGGTCAGCCCATAGGGCCGAGCCCGCAACCCGTAAAAACGAGGATCGGAGCTGAGGCGCATCGGCAGCTGAGTGACGGTTCGTCGCTGTCGTGGCTCATGGGTTCCGGGCTCGTCGCTTCGCGAAACCCGGAATGACGGGATTGGTCGCAAAAAACAAAAACCCCGCCTCGCGGCGGGGTCCCCGTTCACCTGTCGTGTACATCCGACGATCAGGCGATCTAACTGTTAGGCCTCGATGATGACGCCGCGATGACGCGGATCAGGCCGGGATGCGCTCTTCGGCCTCGCTGGGCTCGCGCAGGACGTAGCCGCGGCCCCAGACCGTCTCGATGTAATTCTTGCCGTCGGAGGCGTTGGCGAGCTTCTTGCGCAGCTTGCAGATGAAGACGTCGATGATCTTCAGCTCGGGCTCGTCCATGCCGCCATAGAGGTGGTTCAGGAACATTTCCTTGGTCAGCGTCGTGCCCTTACGCAGCGAGAGCAGCTCCAGCATCTGATATTCCTTGCCGGTCAGGTGCACGCGCTGGGCATCGACCTCGACGGTCTTGGTGTCGAGGTTGACGACGAGGTCGCCGGTCGTGATCACCGACTGGGCATGGCCCTTCGAGCGGCGCACGATGGCGTGGATGCGGGCGACGAGCTCGTCCTTGTGGAACGGCTTGGTCAGATAGTCGTCCGCGCCGAAGCCGAGGCCCTTCACCTTGTCCTCGATCCCGGCGAGGCCGGAGAGAATCAGGATCGGCGTCTTGACCTTGGCGACACGCAAGCTGCGCAGCACCTCGTAGCCCGACATGTCCGGCAGGTTCAGGTCGAGCAGGATGATGTCGTAATCGTAGAGCTTGCCGAGATCGACGCCTTCTTCGCCCAGATCGGTCGTGTAGACGTTGAAGCTCTCGGACTTGAGCATCAGCTCGATGCTTTGAGCGGTCGCGCTATCGTCTTCGATCAGCAGAACCCGCATGTCACGTCCCCAATTTCGCCCCGAGGCCAGCGATCCCGTTGAAATACCCAAGACCCTCGTAGTCCTGGGGACGAACGCTTGCCCGATGAAACGCCACGCGACACGCTACGGGGAAATGGTTAACAAACCCTGATTCCCGCGCGCAAGCGCTTCTTGGCAGAAGATTGACGATCCTTGTCCAGGTGAGTCGAATTTGACACGGATCGTTTGAACTTCAGCCGCGAAAGCGCCTTTCGCGGAAGCTCGCATCGGGGAAACGGGCGAAAATCGTTCGGTTCCACGACGCAGCTTCGAAACGTAGTGTTAATCACTCCGCTTAATGGAAGGTAAACGGCAGGCATCATGAGCGGCGCTTCGCCCGGACAGGACCGGTTATCCACACTCGCCACCATGATCGGCGAGCTCGAGGCCACGTCCGTCTATGGCCGCGTCACCGCCGTGCGCGGCCTGCTCGTCGAAGTCTCCGGCCCGATCGCGGCGATGAGCCTCGGTGGGCGGGTCGGCATCGAGATCGCTCCCGGCACCCGCGTCCCTTGCGAAGTCATCGGCTTTTCCGGCGAGAAGGCTCTGGTGATGCCCTATGGCGGGCTCGACGGCGTCCGCCGCGGCTGCCCGGCCTATGTCGACCGCGCTGTGGCGGGCCTGCGCCCCACCATGGCGTGGCTCGGCCGCGTCGTCGATGCGCTCGGGCGCCCGGTCGACGGCGGCCCGCCGCTGCCGCAGGGCGAGCGCACCATCCCCTTCCGCAACGATCCGCCGCCGGCCCATGCCCGCAGGCGCGTCGGCCCGCCACTCGATCTCGGCGTACGCGCCCTCAACACCTTCCTGACCTGCTGTCTTGGCCAGCGCATGGGCATCTTCGCCGGCTCTGGCGTTGGTAAATCGGTGCTTTTGTCGATGCTGGCGCGCTATGCGCGGGCGGACGTCAACATCATCGGCCTCGTCGGCGAACGCGGCCGCGAGGTCCAGGAATTCCTGCAGGACGATCTCGGGCCGGACGGTCTCGCCCGCTCGATCGTCGTGGTCGCGACCTCGGACGAGCCGGCGCTGATGCGCAAGCAGGCGGCGCTGACCACCCTGACCCTCGCCGAATTCTTCCGCGACCAGGGCCTGCAGGTGATGTGCCTGATGGATTCGGTCACGCGCTTTGCCATGGCGATGCGCGAGATCGGCCTCGCCGCCGGCGAGCCGCCTACGACCAAAGGCTACACCCCGACCGTCTTCGCCGAACTGCCGCGCCTGCTCGAACGGGCCGGCCCCGGCACTGGCGACGGCGCAATCACCGGTCTCTTCACCGTGCTCGTCGATGGCGGCGACCATGACGAGCCGGTCGCCGACGCAGTGCGCGGCATCCTCGACGGCCATATCGTCATGGAACGCTCGATCGCCGAGCGCGGCCGCTATCCGGCGGTGAACATCCTGAAGTCGGTGTCGCGTACCATGCCGCGCTCCTGCGACCCGCTTTATTATCCGGTCGTGCAGAAGGCCCGCGCCACGCTCGCGACCTATGCCGACATGGAGGAACTGATTCGGCTCGGCGCCTATCGCCAGGGCGCCTCGGCCGAGGTCGACGAGGCGATCCGGCTCAATCCCGAACTCGAAGCCTTCCTGAAGCAGGCCAAGGACGAAGCGACCCCGCTGGGCGACGGCTATGCCCGGCTCGCCCGGATCATGGGGATGTGAGCGGCCTCACAGCCGCCCAACATGGTCGAGCAGCGCCAGCGCCGCGGGCGAGACCCAGTCCGCCTCGCCGAGCATATAGCCGCGTACGCCGCCTTGCTGATCAGTGACATAGATCACCGGCAACCCCTCCGCGGTCGACAGCGGCTGCCCGGCTCCGGCCGCAGCGAGCACCTTGCCGGCCTGGTCATAGAAGACCGGCAGGCGCCTGACGCCGAGACGCTTGAGATAATCCCGGACATGCGCGAGATCGCGCTCGTCGGTGCTGATCGACACGATCTCGACGCCTCTCGCCCGGAAGTCAGCGAGCTGGCGCTCGAAGCGCGGCAAGGTGATTCGGCAGACCGGGCACCAGGTCGCCCAGAGATAGATGAGGCAGACCTTGCCCGGTACCGGCCGGGCGATGTCCGGCTTGCCGTCCAGTCCCTGCAGGGTGAGCGGCGCCATCGGCTCGACCGGATCGAACTCGATGAACTGGTAGCGCGCCGTGCGGAACTGCGGCAGCCGCTCCTGTGCCAGCGACGGCCCAGCGAGCAGTCCGAGCGAGGCCTGCAAGGCGAGGCGGCGGGTCATTGGATGGGACGGCATCGGCTCTGGCGCTCGCTTTTGTCGGGACCGCGCGTGATAGATCGGCCTGGGCGGCGCCCCTATGCACGATCGTGTCAGTCACGCTGCCGACCAAGGCGTTTGCCAGACGAGGTTAGGTGCGCAATCGCCGCACCAGCATGAGCATCGCCAGCAGAGCGAAACTCTGGATTACCGCCGACACCACGAGCGTCCCCGCTGCTCCCAGCCGCTCGACCAGGAACGCAAACAGCAGCGGCGCCGCGGCGAAGGTCAGGTTCTGCGGCACGGTCAGGCGGCCAAGCATCGCGCCGAAGCCGCTGCGGCCGAACAGCGACAGCGGCAGCGTCGCCCGCGCAACTGCGATCACGCCCATCGCGGCGCTGAACAGCATGACGAAGGCAATCGCGACCGCACTCGCTCCCGGCGCCAGCGCCATCAGCAGACAGGCTGCCGGCCCGAGTGCGAGTCCGGCCAGCGCCACCTTCTCGACGGGCAGGCGCTCGCCCGCCAGGGTGTCGATCGCACGCGCCACCAATGTCGCAGGTCCGCTGAGCGAGGCGATCGTCACGGCGGCGGTGCCGCCGATTCCCGCGCTCTGCATCAATCCGATCATGTGCAGCGGCAAGCCCCAGGAGACGAGCCCGCTCGCCGAGAAGCTCAGCGCCAGCAGCCAGAATATCGGCCGTCGCTCGCCGGGTGGCACCCTGCCCTGCTCCACGGCCGGCACTGCCGACGGCCCGGGATCGGCCAAGGGCTTGGCGCGATAGGCCGGGATCGCCAGGTGGATCGGCAGCACGATGACGAGCTGGATCGCGGCGAAGACGAAGAGGCAGGCGCGCCAGCCATAATCGGCGCTGAGCCAGGCGGTCAGCGGCCAGAACACGCTGGAGGCCAGGCCCGTCACCAGCATCATCAGCCCGATCACCCGGCGGGTGCGCTCGCCCATCAATTGCGCCACCGTGACATTGCCGGTGTTGGCGAGCTGCATCGCATGGCCGACACCGATCACGAACCAGGTCGCAAGATAGCTGACCGGCCCCTGCGCCAGCGCCAGCAAGGCCAGCCCAAGCCCGGAGATCAGCGCACCGAGCGCCATCGCATGGCGCGTGCCGCGCCGGTCGAGATGGCGCCCGAGCATCGGCGAGATCAGCGCGCCGATCACCAGGAGGATGGTGATGCCGCCGAAGACCACGGGCGGACTGAGCCCGATTTCGCGTTCGAGATGGCCCGCCAGGACCGCGGGCGAATAGTAGATCGAGCCCCAGCCGATGATCCGCGTCAGGGCGAGACCGGCCAGCAGCAGGCTGTATTCGGGGAGGCGGCGCGAGGCGGGCAAGGATATGTCCGGCGCACTGTTTGCGCGCCCCTTGTTCTGATTCGCCTGAGATTAGCGCGGGCTGCAACCGGCTGGCAGAGCCTGGGACGCACCGCCTGCATGCATCGAAAGCGAGCGATCCCGGTAAGGAACGGTCAACCTCCTTGCGCCATTGTGCTTTTCGTCTCGCGGAGGTGTTCCGGCGGCGAGCCGAGGGGTCGGCTCATCGCCATGCGTAATCAGGAGTTGGGCACGACATGAAGTCGCGAGAGACCCTTTTGCGTCTCAAACGCTTCCAGGTGGACGAAAAACGCCGCCGGGTAAGCCAGATTGAGATGATGATCGCTGAATTCAACCGGATGGCTGGCGATCTCGATCGCGAGATCCAGAATGAAGAAACGCGCGCCGGCATTTCCGACCCGGCCCATTTCGCCTATCCGACCTATGCCAAGGCGGCGCTCGGCCGTCGCGACAATCTGCGCCAGTCCGCCGACAACCTGCAGGGCCAGCTCGACGAGGCCAAGGGCGAATTGCAGGAGGCGTTCGAGGACATGAAGAAGGTCGAGATCCTCGACGATCGCGAGCGCGCGACCGAGCGCGCCGCCGAGGCCGCCCGCGACCAGGCGATGATGGACTCGATCGGCCTGCGCTCGCGCGCTTGAGAACAGGCGTTATTCGATCACTGGGCAATGCGGGACGGCGCTGCGCGGCATCGCCCCGCCAAGGCGCGGATCGTCGACCACCTCGACGCCGCGCTTGAACGCCGTGAAGCCCGAACGCTGATAGAACTCGACCGCGCCCTGATGGTCGAGCGTGCAGGTATGCACCCAGAAACGGCCGATCGGGCGCGACCATGCCAGCTCCAGCGCCCGGTTCATCAGCCAGCGACCGGCGCCCTTGCCGACGACGCTCTCGTCCAGGCCGAAAAAGGCGAGCTCGCCCTCACCCGGCTCTCTGAAATCGAGCTCGAGCAGGCCGACATCGCGCCCTGAGAAGCGGACCGCGAAGAACGAGACCGCCGGATCAGACAAGATCGCCTGGAGTTCCTCGACCGGCTTGACCAGGCGGCTGAACCACATCCAGCGCTCGCCGAGCAGGCGGTAGACCGCAAGATAGCGCTGGACGTCCTCGCGCCCGATCTCTTCAAGCGAGAAGCCCTCGACACCCGGCGGATCGGCCCGGCGTGGGGGCGCCGCCAGCATCTCGAGCGAGGTGACGATTGCGGCGATCTTGCCGGCCGGCAGGTCGGTGGTGCCGTTCAGGCTGATGGCGAAGGTCTCTGACATGGCTTCCGGTCGGCATGGGGCATTGGCGGCCGCATGCGCGACCGTGTCGCCTACCTGCTACCGTCTGGCTGCGATTCCGTCGAGCAGTGTCGCGACGGCGAGCCCGGCGATCTGCTCGCTGCTCGCACCGCTGGCGCGGCTCCATTCCGGCACCCGGTTCAACCCGCCGAGGAAATACGGCACCAGCAGGCTCAGATCGTGCCCGTGTGCCGCCTCCCCGCTGGCAACGCCATCGGCGAAGAGATCGTGCCAGAGCTGGGCGTATTTCTCGCGCATCTTGCGGCTGCGCCGCTTGATGGTTGGCGGCAGGTGCTCGTAGACGTGCATGTACCTCTGATCCTTGCCGACCAGACTGGCGACATGCACTCCCACCGCCGCCGACAACCGCTGCGCGAAGGGCGCTTCCTTGGGAAGGTCGCGGATCGTCCCTGCAACCCGCGCATAGAGCGTCTCGATCCCCTGATTGAGGATTTCCTCGACGATCTCATCCTTCGACTTGAAGTGGTAGTAGAGACTGCCAGCCTTCATATCGACCAGCGCCGCCACCGCCCGCATCGTGCAGGCGTCATAACCTTCGCGGACGATGATCTCCGCAGCAGCGTCGAGAATCTCGATCCGCATAGGCTTCTGCTTAGCCGTATCCGCCACATCGGCCCCGCCCGGCCGTCTTCCGTTACGCGCTCTCATCCTGGATTCGCCCGTCCCCGGCATCCGCGACGATCCGCCCCCTCCGAATCGATCATGCACCCATCCGGAAGCGCATGATCGCCGTCACTACTTTCCCTTGCGCGAAGGATCAAGGCGACAACCTTGCCGTTCAACCTGAAATCTCATAGTCATCGCGCAAATATTAAACCAAACGATAGTTTGTATTGCCTGCCATCGAACCCCTCATCCCAGTTTCGAGCCTGCTGAGTTCACCCAAATCTGCCCGGCTCGGCAAGATGTACCTGTGCGTAACCCGCCCGAGGGGATCGGCCAGGCTGGCCGGTCCAGGTCTCTCAGCGTTTGCCAGATGTCTCGGCCCGTTCATGCTTGCCGGCGGCCAAGCCCTCGGGATCGTCGGGCTCATAGGGCGCATGCGGCCCTGTCGGATGGGGAGAGCGCGGATTGGGGCCGGCCCGCCGCTGCTCAGGCGCACCGGACTGCCCGGGGCGCGGCGCAGTTGCGAAGGCAGCAGGCGTGTCGGTCAGGCGATGACTGGGCTTGTTCGGCATGGGGCGGTCCTCTCTGCCGAACAACCCGATGTCATGCTGGCGGTTCCAATTCCGCAGCAGATGACCACGCTCAGCGCAGCAGCGACTGGCCGGTCATCTCGGCCGGCTGTTTCAGCCCGAGCAGCGCGAGCAGGGTCGGCGAGACATCGGCGAGGCGGCCCTCGGCCAGCCCCTTGGACTGCCCGCCGATCAGCATCACCGGCACCGGGAAAGTCGTGTGCGCAGTATGTGGATTGCCGGTGACGGGATCGACCATCAATTCGGCATTGCCGTGATCGGCGGTGACCAGCAGCGCCCCGCCCTTGGCGAGGATCGCGTCGGCGATCTGGCCGAGGCTAGTATCGATCGTCTCCACCGCCTTGATCGCCGCCGCGAGCACGCCGGTATGGCCGACCATGTCGGGATTGGCGAAGTTGAGCACAAAGAGGTCGTACTTGCCGCTCTCGATCGCGGCGACGACCTTGCCGGTCAGCTCCGGCGCCGACATCTCCGGCTGCAGATCATAGGTCGCGACCTTCGGCGAGGGCGTCATGCTGCGCTCCTCGCCCTCGAACGGCTCCTCGCGCCCGCCATTGAAGAAATAGGTGACGTGCGGGTACTTCTCGGTCTCGGCGAAGCGGATCTGCTTCAGGCCCGCCTGCGACACGGTTTCGCCGAGGCCATTGGCCAGGCTCTGCGGCGCGAACAGCGCCGGCATGATCGGATCGAGCTCGGAGCTGTAGGAGGTCATCCCGACCGCGCCGACGAGTTTTGGCATGCGCGGGCGCGGGAAGCCGCTGAACTCGGCGAAGAGCAGCGGCGCCAGGATCTCGCGGATACGGTCAGCGCGGAAATTGAAGCTGAGCAGGCCATCGCCATCAGCCATGCCGCTATAGCCGCCGATCACGGCCGGCTTGATGAATTCGTCGCTAACATTGGCGGCATAGGCCGCCTCGATCGCCGAGCCGGCGGTCGGCATGCGCTCGCCTTCGCCGAGCGCCAGCGCCTTCCAGGCAAGCTCGACGCGCTCCCAGCGATTGTCGCGATCCATGGCGTAGTAGCGGCCGGACACCGTCGCGACCTTGACCTCAGGCGGCAGCGCGGCCTCAAGCGCCGCGACATACTCGGCCGCGGAACGCGGCGGGGTATCGCGACCGTCGGTGAAGACATGGATCACCGCCGGAACGCCGGCCGCGACGACGAGCTTTGCCAGCGCCACCGCATGGTCCTGATGGGCATGGACGCCGCCGGGCGAGACCAGGCCGAGTATATGGCAGGTGCCGCCGCTGGCCTTCAACCTGCCGATCAGTCCGCTTGCGTCGAGCGCCTGCTTCAGCGTGCCGTCGGTGGCCGCCTGGTTGATGCGCGGCAGGTCCTGCATCACGACGCGGCCGGCGCCCAGATTGAGGTGGCCGACCTCGGAATTGCCCATCTGGCCCTCGGGCAGGCCGACATCGAGTCCGGAGGTGCGCAGGAAGGCATGTGGCGACGAGGCCCAGAACCGGTCGAAATTCGGCGTCTTCGCCAGCAGGACCGCGTTGTTGTCCTTGTCGTCGCGCCAGCCCCAGCCATCGAGGATCATCAGCATGACGGGGCGGCTGGACATGCGCGTATCCTGTGCATCTGCGAACAAGTGCTTGTGCGGATATCACGCTCCGCGCGGACAAGGCGAGCGCTAAGAATAGTGCAGCGGTTCCTCACAGCCCTCATCCTGAGGAGCTGCGTAGCGGCGTCTCGAAGGATGCTTCAGGAGGCTCCCGAGATAGCTGGAGCACCCTTCGAGACGCAGCAAAGGCTGCTCCTCAGGATGAGGGCTGAGTTCGGGAAGGAAACACCATGCCGATCAAGGCCGTCGTCTTCGATGCCTATGGAACCCTGTTCGACGTGCAATCCGTCGCTGGCGTCACCGAGGACGCCTTTCCTGGCCATGGCGAGACGATCACCCAGATCTGGCGGCTGAAGCAGTTGGAGTACACCTGGCTGCGCGCGCTGATGGGCCGCTACGAGGATTTCTGGAGCGTGACGCAGGCCTCGCTCGACTTCACGCTGAAGACGCTCGGTCTCGAAGCCACTCCCGATCTCCTCACTCGCATCGCAGCGGCCTACGATGCGCTGGCGCTCTATCCGGAAGCATTGGCCGCATTGCAGGGCCTCGCCCCGACACGCCTCGCCATCTTCTCCAATGGCAGCCCTTCCATGCTGACAAACCTCACCCGGCAGGCCGGCATAGATGCGTTGCTGGAAACCGTGATCAGCGTCGACGAGATCAGGAGCTACAAGCCCGATCCGCGCGGCTATCGCCTGGTCGAGGAGCGGCTTGGGCTGACGAAAGACGAAATCCTGTTCGTCTCGTCCAACGGCTTCGACATCGCCGGGGCTAAGGCCTATGGCATGACGGTGGCGCGCATCGAGCGTGTAACCTTGCAGGCCCTGCGCGACGAACTCACAGGCGCAGCGGTGATCGGGCCGAAGAGCCTGTTCAAGGCGCTGCGCATGCAGGAGGAACAGCTCGGTGCAGGTGCCGATCTCACCATCTCGACCCTGACCGAACTCGTTCCTTACGTCGCCGCGCGCCGCTGAGCCTTCCACCCAGGAGACCGTCTATGATCCGCTTCTACTACCATCCCTCGCCCAACCCGGCGAAGATCGCGCTCTTCCTGGAGGAAGCCGGCCTGCCCTATGAGTTCGTGCCGGTCGACACCCGCAAGGGCGACCAGTTCAAGCCGGATTTCCTCGCCATCAACCCGAACGGCAAGACCCCGGCCCTGACCGACGGCGACGTCAAAATCTTCGACAGCAACGCGATCCTGCTCTACCTCGCCGAGAAGACCGGCCAGTTCCTGCCGCCGGACACGCCCGAAATGCGCGGCCAGATGCTGTCCTGGCTGATGTTCGTCGCCACCGGCATCGGCCCCTATACCGGCCAGTCCGTGCATTTCTCGCGCTTCGCGCCGGAGAAGGTGCCCTATGCGATCAACCGCTATGCCCGCGAGGCCGAGCGGCACTGGGGCCTGCTCGACGACCAGCTCGGCAAGCATCGCTACATGCTCGGCGACGACTACACCCTGATCGACATGGCGGTCTGGGGCTGGGCGACGCGGGCGCAGTTCGCTCTCGGCGACGAGTCTTTCGCCAAGCTCGCCAATGTCCGGCGCCATCTCGACGAGATCTCGGCCCGGCCGGCGGCGCAGCGCGCCGTCGCGCTCAAGGACAAGTTCGCCTGGAAGACCGAGGTCGACGACGAGGCGCGGAAGATCCTGTTTCCGTCGAATGCGTTTTTGAAGGCTTAGGGCGCGCCGTCATTCTCGGGCGAAGCATAGCGCAGACCCGAGAATCTCAGGACGAGACGGCGCTATTCAACGCCTCATCCGGCATGAGATGCTCGGGTCAAGCCCGAGCATGACACTGGTTGCTTCACACCACCGCGGTGAGCCCACCATCGACCATCAGGAGATGGCCGCTGACATAGTCGGAGGCTTCCGAGGACAGGAAGATCGCGGCGCCCGCCAACTCCTTGGTCTCACCCCAACGGCCGACCGGAGCGCGGCTCTTGACCCAGTTCGAGAAGGTCTCGTCGGCGAGCAGCGCCTGGTTCAGCTCAGTGACGAAGTAGCCCGGGCCGATCGCATTGACCTGAATGTTGTGCTTGCCGAGTTCGGCCGCGAGCCCCTGCGTCATCAGCGCGACCGCGCCCTTTGAGGCGGTGTAAGGCACGATGCTCGGCCGGCCGAGCTTGCTCATCACCGAGCCGATATTGACGATCTTGCCGCGGTTGCGCGGCGCCATGCGCTTGGCCACCGCCTGGGTGACGTAGAACACCGAGTGCAGGTTCGTCGCCATCAGGAAGTGCCAGTCCTCGGCCGGAAACTCGACGAAGGCGCCGCGCTTCTGCGTGCCGGCATTGTTGACCAGGATGTCGATCGGCCCGATCTCGGCCTCGACCTTGGCGACGCTCGCCTCGACCGCCGTCTGGTCGGTGACATCGAAGGCGGCGACCGAGGCCTTGTGGCCGGCCGCAGCGATAGCGCTGCGCGCCTTCTCGAGCTTCGCGGCATCGCGTCCGTTGAGCACGACATGGGCGCCCGCGGCGGCAAGTCCTTCGGCGATGGCGAGGCCGATGCCCTGGCCGGAGCCGGTGACCAGCGCGATGCGCCCGTCGAGCTTGAACAGATTGAGCGACATCCTATCCTCCCGGTCCGTGGCTGACCTTACTGCTTGTTAGCGTCTCAAGGGTTGGGTAAGCGCTTTAAAACGATTAGACAATGCCGTAGCCGCATGGCTGCCGCCCTTTCAGGAGTTCCGCCATGCGCGCCGTCGTGATCCATGCCGAGAAGGATTTGCGGGTCGAAGACGCGGCCGTGCCGGAGCTCGGCCCGCTCGGCGTCAAGGTGGCGATCAAGGCTGGCGGCATCTGCGGCTCCGACCTGCATTACTACCTCCATGGCGGCTTCGGCACGATCCGGGTGCGCGAGCCGCTGATCCTCGGCCATGAGATCGCCGGCGTGGTCGAGGCGGTCGGCAGCGAGGTCTCTCGCGTCAAGCCGGGTGATCTCGTCGCGGTCAATCCGAGCCGCGCCTGTGGCCATTGCCGCTATTGCCAGGCGGGCCAGCAGCAGCACTGCCTGGACATGCTGTTTTATGGCAGCGCCATGCGCTTCCCCCATGTCCAGGGCGGCTTCCGCGAGATCCTAGTGATCGAGGAGCGCCAGGCGGTGAAGCTGCCGGCACATGTCGGCGCGGCGCAGGCAGCCTTCGCCGAGCCGCTCGCGGTCTGCCTGCACGCGGTCAAGCGGGCCGGCGCGCTGCTGGGCAAGCGTGTCCTCGTCACCGGCTCCGGGCCGATCGGCGTGCTGACCGTAGTCGCCGCGCGCGCCGCTGGCGCCTCCGAAATCGTCGTCACCGACGTGGTCGACGGCCCGCTGCCGACCGCCCTCGAGATGGGTGCGACCACCGCGATCAACATCATGGCCGAGCCGGAGCGACTCAAGGCCGAATACGGTGCTGAGAAGGGCGCCTTCGACGTGATGTTCGAATGCTCGGGCAACCAGCATGCGCTCACCGGCGCCTTCGATGCGCTGCGGCCCGGCGCGGTCATCGTCCAGATCGGCGTCGGCGGCAATTTCACCATTCCGATGAACGTCGTCGTCGCCAAGGAATTCGACCTGCGCGGGTCCTTCCGCTTCCATGAGGAGTTCGACTGGGCGGTCGAATTGATCACGTCGGGCCGCATCGACCTTTCGCCGCTGCTCACCGCCTCGATCCCGGTCGAGCGCGCGGTGGAAGCCTTCGATCTCGCCGCCGACAAGTCGAAGGCGATGAAGGTGCAGTTGACCTTCTGAGTAACCGCGTCATGCTCGGGCTCGCCCCGAGCATCTCAAGCCGGAAGAGGCTGTGAAAGCGCCTACTCATCCCGAGTTTCTCGGGTCTGCGCTTCGCTTCGCCCGAGAATGACGCCTACCCAACCTGCCGCAACATCGCGCCCGGCTCATCGATCGCGACGCCGTCGCGGCCGCTGTGCTTGACCCGGTACAGCCCCGCATCGGCACGGGCCGCGGCGTCGGTCAGGTTGTCGTCCGGCAGCGCCATGGCCGCGCCGAGGCTCGCCGTCATCGGCACTGCCCGGCCGTCGCTGAGCATGACCGGCGCCTCGCGCAGCAGCTCCGCGATCTTGTTCGCGATCGTCGCGAGCGACTCCGCCGTGCAGTCGCTGATCAGCAGGATGAACTCGTCGCCACCCCAGCGGGCGCAGGCATCGTATTTGCGTAAAGCCGAGAGCATCTGGCGCACGCAGGCGATCAGCACCTCGTCGCCGGCGCGGTGGCCATAGTCGTCATTGACCAGCTTGAAGCGGTCGAGATCGACGATGATCAACCCGCAAGCCGTGCCACTGCGCTGCGCCCGGTTCTGCTCGCGCGCGAAGGCTTCCTCGAAGCCGCGGCGGTTCAGCACCGAGGTCAGCGGATCGTGCAGTGCCAGCTCTTCGAGCTTCTGCGTGCGCTCGCGCACCATCGCCTCGAGCCGCTCGGTATTGTCGCCGACGGCCTGGGCCATCTCGTTGAATGCGCGCGACAGCCGGGCGATCTCGTCATTGCCGTCTTCGCTGGCGACGGCGGTGAAATCGCCGGCTCGGACCCTGGTGACGCCCTGCTCGACCCGCGCCAGCCGGTCGAGCACCTTGCGCTTGAACAGGAACGTCAGAAGTCCGGCGACGGCGACCAGGATCGCCACCATCAAGCCGGCGATCGGGGCGAACAGCTTGCGGTCGATGATGGCGTCGACATCCATCACCGTGACGTTGAACCAGCCGAGCCTGTCGAGGAAGCCGACGCCGACCAGCACCTCATGCCCGTCCATCTGCATGAAGCGCGACAGGACCAGCGCCTCGCCCTTGGCGACGCGCTGCATCATCCCGGCGAGCGCCTTGCGGTCGCCTTCCTCGTCGAGCAGGCGGAAGATCGTCTTCTTGGTCGCGGCGTCCTTGGTCAGGCTGTGGAAGTCGACGACGCGCGGATCGCGATGCGCCTGCACTGCGCCCTGCAGGTCGACGAACATGCTCTGCACGCCGGTCTGCGGGAACTCGACGACCTCCTTGATGAACTGGGTCAAGTCGACGCCGGTGCCGATCAGGCCGAGGACCTTGCCGTCCTTCTGAATGATGCAGTTGATCCAGACCTTGGTGACGGAGAGCACCTCGTCGCGATTGACGTTGAGATGGCAGCCTTTGCCGAGCGCGCGGGTCTTGAAATACCAGATGTCCTGGGGAGCGTCCGGCGAGACGGTGTAGCGCAGCCGGTTGTGCTCGTAAGCATTGTCCTTGTTGTTGAAATAGTAGTGGCCGCTCTTGTCGATGACGGCGAAATAGCTGCGGTCGGTGAAGGAGAGCCGGTAGTGCTCGAGCTCGGCGAGGCCGCGCCTGGCCTTCTCCGGATCGGTCTCGTCCTGCGCCCATTCGACGATCACCGGCGCGCGCGCCACCGTCTCTGCCAGCGAAACCTCGCGCATCAGCGCTTCCAGCCCGCGATAGCGATCGAACAGGATCTGCTTCTCGGCGAAGAGCGTGCCGAGCTTCACCACCGTGCCGTTGACCATCCAAAGGAAGATGCCCGAGGCCGGCACGGCGATCGCGACCAAAGTCGCCAGGACGAGCACGAGCACGCGCGCCTTCAGGCCCGAATTGGTCCAGGCGGTCAGCAAACCCATCTCGTCGGCATCTCCCGCGCTTTCCGACACGTTCGGAATCGCACGAGGGCCATGGTGGCCGCGATATGGTTTACACTTCGTTCACGAATGCGGCGGGCTGGAGTGTCTTTCCAGGGCGGGCCGGGAGGGCTGCACCCGGAGCCCACGGACATCGCTCACGGCTTACCCCGGGCAGCCGTGCCGCAAGCGCGAACCTGACGAAAGGTGAGTCAGCCCAGCAGGCCGAGCCGGGCCTGCAGGCTCTCGAGCTGGCCGCGCACCGGGTTCGCGGCGACGGGACGGACAGTGCCCGACATCTGCTCGTCGAGATTGCGGATGCGCTCCTGCAAGCGGATCGAATGGCCGATCAGGTCGCGCAGCCGCTGCGGCAGGCGCGCCGCCTCGGCGCTGCTCGGCTGCAGCATCGGCTCGGCGATGCGCACCTTGTTGTGCTCGTTGCGGGCCTGATCGGCGCTCATCTCACCCTCGGCGACGGCGCGCTGCACCAGCAGCCAGGAGGCGATCTGCATCAGCCGCGTCGTCAGGCGCATGCTCTCGGTCGCATAGGTCAGCGAGACCTCGCGCGGCAGCGCCGCCGATTCGGCCCGCCCGTCGCCGTCGAGATAGGATGCCGTCGCCTCGACCAGACCCATCCCCTCGCGGAACAGCTGCATGAACGCGTCCGACTTGACGAAGCCGCGTGCAAACGAGATCGCGCCGTCTTCGGCCACAGGCCTCAGCATCGTCAAATCGGTCATCCCATGTCTCCAATCGGTACAGCGGCGTGCGATCGAGAGACTCGACGCCGAACTGGCCGGGACGTCGCAAGGATAACGCCATGACCATGTCGGCGCCGTGGTAAGGTGTCATTAAGGTTAACGGTGCGATGGTCCGGCCCGGCGACGCCCTTGCCCGCCCGATTATCCGGGCGCCAGACCAAAAAAAGAGCCGCCCCGAAGGCGGCTCGAAGGTCAACAGGGAGGCGTCAAACAGAGTGGGCAGGAGCCACTCGACATCCAGACAAACTGGATGATGCGATTCATACTTTGGAATCGTTAAGCGGCCGTTAACGCCGCCCGAAAATGCGACAAATTCGAACGATCCTGACGCAAGCGCGATCGATCAGCGCGTCACCGTCAGCTTCAGGCCGAAGCGCTCGCTGACGAAGCGCTCACCGAGCGAGTAGCGATAGGTGCCGCCCAGGCTGATACTGGGTGCGATCTCGCGGCGGATCTCGATGCTGTGGCCACCGAGCACCGTGACCGGCGCCTGCATGATCACGACGGTCTGCGGCCAACGGAGCTGGAAGGCGGCGAGCGGCTTTCCGCCATCCTCGCGCAGCCCGATCCTGGCTGTGTCCTCAACGGCGAGAGCCGGCACCGCTGCGAGCAAGGCCATGGCGATTGCGACGAAGCGCATCGTCTTGTCTCCTGTCGAAAGGCTGGCGCGCGATCGGGGACGGCATCCAGCCGTCTCTCCGCTCGTTTCCACCTGCTGTCGTTGTCGGAAGCGGCCCCGGCCGAGACATTGCGTCGGCGCGGGCGGGCGGCATTCGGCCGCCTTCTGTCCACGTCCTCAGGATAGGCACTTCGGCTCGCGCTGCGAAGATGAATGTCCGTTCATCGGCTGGTGCATCTTGTCGCGTGGCGGGAAGGACTCACCCGCCAGCGGAAATGCCACTCTATCTGTTGTCAGTCTTGACCGCCGCGGTTTCGCCTCAGGCCTTCTTGAAGAAGGCGTCGGCAGCGGAGCGCGAGGCCGACTTCTTCTCGCGTGCTTCCTTCAGCCGCTCGATCTCCGCTTCCAGAAGTGTGATTCGCTCGTCGAGTTCGGCGACCGCGAGTTGCGACAGGTCCTGCCCGAGCTCATGGGCCCGCTTCGGCGCGGGGCGATCATCATCGAGAAATCCAGCCATCATAGCCTCGCCTTGCATCCTCGGAGCGCGGGAGCTTAATCGGAGGCGAACGCCAGCACCACAGGCGAGGAGACTGCGCATGACTGCCCTGCCCGCGATGATGACCGCCATCGGCTTCGACGCCCCCGGAGGTCCGGATGTTTTGAAGCCGCAGCAACGCCCGGTTCCGCAGCCTGGTCCGGGCCAGCTCCTGGTCCATGTCGCGGTCGCCGGCGTCAACCGGCCCGACGTGCTGCAGCGCATGGGCGGCTATGCTCCGCCCCCCGGCGCCTCCGACATTCCCGGGCTCGAGATCGCAGGCCGGATCGTTGCCCTGGGCGAAGGCGTCTCGCGCTACGATGTTGGCGACCAGGTCTGCGCCCTCGTCGCCGGCGGCGGCTATGCCGAGTACGCCGTCGTGCACGAGGACAACGCCCTGCCGATTCCATCCGGGCTGTCGCTGGAGGAGGCAGGCGCGATCCCCGAGACCTATTTCACCGTCTGGACCAATGTCTTCCAGCGCGGTGGCCTGAAGAAGGGCGAGAGCTTCATGGTGCATGGCGGCACCTCCGGCATCGGCACCACCGCGATCCAGCTCGCCAAGGCTTTTGGCGCGACCGTGCTGGCGACCGCGGGGTCGGACGAAAAATGCGCCGCCTGCCGCGAGCTCGGCGCCGACCACGCCATCAACTACCGCACGGAGGATTTCGTCGCCGCGGCGAAGGCGGCGACCGGCGGTCGCGGCGTCAATCTGATCCTCGACATGGTCGGCGGCGACTACATCAACCGCAATTACGAGGCCGCCGCCGAGAGCGGCCGCATCGTCCAGATCGCCTTCCTCAACGGGCCGAAGGCCGAGGTCAATTTCAGCCGCTTGATGCTGAAGCGCCTGACCCATACCGGCTCGACCCTGCGCCCACGTACGATTGCGGAGAAGGCCGCGATCGCCCGAGAACTGGAAGAGAAGGTCTGGCCGCTGCTGACCGAGGGGCGCTGCAAGCCGGTGATCCACGCCCGCTTCCCGTTGGCGCAGGTCGCGCAGGCGCACGCGCTGATGGAGAGCAACGCCCATATCGGCAAGATCGTGCTGACGGTGTGACCCGCCGCCTCTGCTTTCCATGGACAGCGATCCCGGCTTTGCCTATAAGGCGGCCCATCCTGCTCATCGTCGATGATTTGGATGACCGGCCGGGGCGGCCGGTCGGCGCCTGAGAGCTATTGCCCGCGACATTCCAGGAGACGGCCCGTGTCACAAACGCCGCTGATGCCCAAGGCCACTGCGGTCTGGCTGGTCGAGAACACCTCGCTGACCTTCGAGCAGATCGCCGAGTTCTGCAAACTGCATCCGCTCGAAGTGCGCGGCATCGCCGACGGCGAAGTCGCGGCCGGCATCAAGGGCCTCGACCCGATCACCTCCGGCCAGCTCACCCGCGAGGAGCTCGAGCGCGCCGCCAAGAACCCGGCGCACCAGCTCAAGCTTGCCGAGCGCAAGGTCAAGGTGCCGGAGATCAAGCGCACCAAGGGTCCGCGCTACACCCCGGTCTCCAAGCGCCAGGACCGCCCGAACGCGATCCTCTGGCTGCTGCGCAACCATCCCGAGCTCAAGGACGCGCAGATCATCCGCCTGATCGGCACGACCAAGACGACGATCGCCCAGATCCGTGACCGCACGCACTGGAACACCCAGCAACTGCAGCCGATCGACCCGGTCAGCCTCGGCCTGACCTCGCAGATCGACCTCGACTTCGAGGTGGCCCGCGCCGCCAAGGAGCGTCCGGCCATGGTCCTGCAGAACACCGGTTCGACCCTGCTCCCGGCCGAAGAGACGACAGCGCCGGAGCCGGCGCCGGCCTCGCAGCCCTTCGCCGACATGAGCCGGCCGAAGCGGCAGGACGAGGAGAAGATCGACGTCGATTCCGTGTTCGCCAAGCTGAAGCAGCTCAAGCGCCCGGCCGACGAGGACGACGACGGCGGCTACTGAGCCCGACGAGCCTATGGAAGCTGGAGGCGAGCGATTGTGATGACCGATCTCGCCTTCACCTTCCTTGGCACCGGCGCTCCGCCGGTCAGCCTGCGCCGCGCCGGCCCGGCCCATCTCGTCGAGGCGGGCGGCAGCAAGCTCCTCATCGATTGCGGCTCCGGCGTCAGCCAGCGCCTCGTCGCTGCCGGCCATGCCGGCGCGCAGATCGACGCGCTCATCGTCACTCATGAGCATTCCGACCATCTGGTCGATTTCTACCAGCTGATCGTCTCGTCCTGGCACCAGGGCCGCAACCGGCCGTGGCGGGTGATCGCGCCGGGGCCGGCGCTCGCCAATATGCGCGGCCAGTACGAGGCCTTCGCCCGCGAGCGCGTCTTGCGCATCGCCTTCGAGAAACGCCCCGATGCGACCGGTCTCGACGTCGTCTTCGAGGAGTTGCAGCAGGGCTCTGTTGCTGGCCTAGACGGTCTGAACGTCGAAGCCTTCCTGGTCGATCACAAGCCGGTCGAGCCGGCTTTTGGTCTGTCGCTGTCGGCCAATGGCAACCGCATCGTCTTCTCCGGTGACACCCGCCTGACGCCCTCGCTCGAACAGGCCGCTGAGGGTTGCGATCTCCTGGTCTGCGAGGTCTTCATCGACAGCCAGATGCCGGTCACCGCGGGCGTGCGCTCGGCCGAAACGGTGGCCTCGGTCCAGAGCTATCACATGACGCCTGCAGTGGTGGCCGGTTTCGCCACCCGTGCCGGCGTCAAGGCGCTGGCGCTGACCCATCTCGTCCCACCCGGAGCCGACGCTGCGGCGCTCTTCGCCGAGGTCCGGGCTGGCGGCTATGCCGGGCCGCTGATCGTCGGCGAAGACCTGATGCGGCTGGAGCTGCCGGCGCGGCTGCTACGCTGGAACGGTGGCGCGCTGGGGTTCTGAACTACCCCAGTCCCCTGCCCTTCAGCGCGGTTCCGATCTCGCCCAGCACGGCCGGGTCCTCGATCGTCGCCGGCATGGCGTACTCCTCGCCATCGGCGATCTTCTTCATCGTTGCGCGCAGGATCTTGCCGGAGCGCGTCTTCGGCAGGCGCGAAACGGTGATCGCCAGCTTGAAGGCGGCGACGGGACCGATCTTGTCGCGTACCAGCCCGACCAGCTCCTTCTCGACCTCGGCCGGCGACTGCGTCACCCCGGCCTTCATCACCACGAAGCCGCAGGGCTGCTCGCCCTTGAGCGCGTCCCGGATGCCGACGACGGCGCATTCGGCCACCGCCGGATGCGAGGCCAGCACCTCCTCCATCCCGCCGGTCGAGAGCCGGTGGCCGGCGACATTGATGATGTCGTCGGTGCGGCCCATGATGAAGACATAGCCGTCCGCGTCGATGAAACCGGCATCCGAGGTGTTGTAGAAGCCGGGATAGGTCTCGAGATAGGCGCTGCGGAAGCGGACGTCGTCATGCCACAGCGTCGGCAGAGCGCCGGGCGGCAGCGGCAGCTTGGCGACGATCGCACCCATCGTCCCGGCCGGAACCGGCCTACCGCCCTCGTCGAGGCACTGAATGTCATAGCCGGGCAGCGGCACGCTCGGCGAGCCGTGCTTGATCGGCAAGAGGCCGAGGCCCACCGGATTGCCGACCATGCAGGCGCCGGTCTCGGTCTGCCACCAATGGTCGACCACCGGTACCTTCAGCACCTCCTCGGCCCATTTCAGCGTGTCGGGATCGGCCCGCTCGCCGGCGAGGAAGAGGGTGCGGAACTGCGAGAGATCGTAATTCTTGAGGAATGTCGCCTGCGGGTCCTCCTTGCGGATCGCCCGGAACGCGGTCGGCGCGGTGAACATCGCCACCGCCTTGTGCTCGGCGATCACCCGCCAGAAGGCGCCGGGATCAGGCGTGCCGACCGGCTTGCCCTCATAGAGGACCGAGGTCGCGCCCTGGATCAGCGGCCCGTAGACGATATAGCTGTGGCCGACGACCCAGCCGACATCGGAGGCGGTGAACATCACCTCGCCCGGCCTGACGTCGTAGAGCTGCGTCATGGTCGCGAGCAGCATGACCATGTGCCCGCCATTGTCGCGCACCACGCCCTTGGGCCGCCCCGTCGTGCCGGAGGTGTAGAGCACATAGAGCGGGTCGGTCGCGGCGACCTCGACGCACTCGGCCTTGCGGCCATTGGCGCGCGCGGCGGCGACGAGCGTGCGCCAGTTCTTGTCGCGGCTGACATGCATGGAGGCATCGACCTGCGGCCGCTGCAGCACGATGCAGGCATCGGGCTTGTGCGTCGCGAGATCGATCGCCGCGTCGAGCAGCGGCTTGTACTCGACCACGCGGGTCGGCTCGACGCCGCAGGTCGCGGTCATGATCAGCTTGGGCGTGGCGTCGTCGATGCGGGTCGCCAGCTCCTTGGCTGCGAAGCCACCGAACACCACGGAATGCACGGCGCCGATGCGGGCGCAGGCCAGCATGGCGAAGGCCGCCTCCGGGATCATCGGCATATAGAGGATGACGCGGTCGCCCTTGCCGACGCCCTGGTCCTGCAGCACCGCCGCGAGCGTCGAAACCTCGTCGAGCATCTGCGCGTAGGTGTAGCTCGCCTTGGTGCCGGTGACCGGGCTGTCGTAGATCAGCGCCGTCTGCGCGGCGCGCCCGTCCCGTACATGCCGATCGAGCGCGTTGAAGCAGGTGTTGCAGCTCGCATCCGGGAACCAGCGGCCATAGATGCCCGCCTCCGCATCGAAGATCTGCTGCGGCGGCTTGATCCACTCGATGCCCTTGGCGATCTCGGCCCAATAGGCTTCAGGGTCGCGCTGCCAGGCGGCATAGGTCTGCGCATAGCGGCTTGCATGGCTGGCAGTCATGAAAAGCATTCCTCTTCGCCGGGTATTGCGCCTAGAGCTGAACTCCGGGCTGGCCGTCTGCGGGCCGGATTTGGCGCGGGATCGTGCCCATGTCCGCCGCTTGCGTGCAAGCGCTCCTCTGTCAGACTTTCAGCGCAACCGCATGGGCTGTGCTGCACAGCCGGCCCAGCCGGCAGCCGCGCGGAACGATGACCTTCGACCTCACCTTCTTCGCCGTCATGGTGCCTGCCGTCATCCTGATGGGGCTGTCCAAGGGCGGCTTCGCCGGCCTGAGCCTGCTCTCGCTGCCGCTGATGGCGCTGATCGTCTCGCCGGTGCAGGCCGCGGCGATCATGCTGCCGATCCTTATCATCCAGGACGTCGTCTCGGTCTGGTCCTATCGCCGCGACTTCGACCGACGGAACCTAGCGACCCTGATCCCCGGCATGCTGCTCGGTGTGCTCGCCGGCTATCTGCTGGCGGCAAAGGTCTCCGACGCCGTCGTCGGACTCGCGGTCGGGGTGATCTCGATCGGCTTCGCCCTGCGCCGCCTCCTCGCCGGCAAGAAGAGGGCTCAGCCCGTCACCAAGGCGAACTATGCGGCTGGCACGCTCTGGGGTGCGATCTGCGGCTTCACCAGCATGATCGCCCATGCCGGCGGCCCGCCCTTCCAGATCTACACCATGCCGCAACGCCTGCCGCCGGCGGTCTTCGTCGGCACCGGCGCGCTGTTCTTCGCGCTGATGAACTGGATCAAGGTGCTGCCCTATTTCATCCTCGGCCAGTTCAGCTCTCAGAACCTGATGGCCTCGGCCGCGCTTGCCCCGGTCGCGATCCTCTCGACCATCGCCGGCGTCTGGCTGGTCCGGCGCGTCCCGGCCGAGCGCTTCTACACCATCATCTACTGGCTGCTGATCGCGGTCGGCCTGAAACTGGTCTTCGACGGCCTGCGTCCGCTCTTCGGCTGATTGCCGCGGGCGGGGCGCGCTTCTAGGCTTGTCGATAACGACAGCCGGGAACGCCGAACGCCATGCCGCTCTCTCCCTACGACACCGACCTCGACCGCAACCCGGCGAACTTCCAGCCGCTCTCGCCGCTGCCCTTCCTGGAACGCGCCGCGAGCGTCTTCCCGGACCATGTCGCGGTCATCCACGGCCCGCTGCAGCGGCCTTACGCCGAGCTCTACGCCCGCACCCGCCGGCTCGCCTCGGCGCTGAAGCAGCACGGCATCGGCAAGAACGACACGGTCGCGGCGATGCTGCCCAATACCCCGGCCATGCTCGAATGCCATTACGGCGTACCGATGTGCGGGGCGGTGCTGAACACGCTCAACACCCGCCTCGACGCCGCGATCATCGCCTTCTCGCTCGACCATGGCGAGGCCAAGGTGCTGATCGCCGACCGCGAATTCTCTGGGACGGTCAAGGAGGCTTTGGCGCTCTGTAAGGTGAAGCCGCTGGTCATCGACTATGACGACCCGGTCTATGACGACCCGGGCGAGCGCCTGGGCAGTATCGAGTACGAGGATTTCCTCGCGCAGGGCGATCCGGATTTCGACTGGGTCATGCCATCCGACGAATGGGACGCCATCGCGCTCAACTACACCTCGGGCACAACGGGCGATCCCAAGGGCGTTGTCTACCACCATCGCGGCGCCAACCTCTTGGCCACTTCGAACGTCCTCACCGGCGGGATGAACCGGCACCCGGTCTATCTCTGGACCCTGCCGATGTTCCACTGCAATGGCTGGTGCTTCCCCTGGACGATCTCGCTGCTCGCCGGCACCCATGTCTGCCTGCGTCAGGTTCGGGCCAAGGCCATGTACGACGCCCTCGCCGATCACGGCGTCAGCCATATGTGCGGCGCGCCGATCGTCATGTCGACGCTGCTCAACGCGCCCGATGCCGAGCGCCGCAGCTTCCCCCAGAAGGTCAACTTCTTCACCGCCGCCGCGCCCCCGCCGGAGGCCGTGCTCGCCGGCATGGCGCAGGCCGGCTTCAACGTCGTCCATCTCTACGGCTTGACCGAGGTCTATGGCCCCGCCGTCGTCAACGAGTGGAACGGCGCCTGGGACGCCTTGTCCGGCGGCGAGCAGGCGGCTCTCAAGGCGCGCCAGGGCGTGCGCTATCCTGCGCTGGAAGGGCTCGACGTGCTCGACCCCGAGACGATGCAGCGCGTACCCCACGACGGGCAAACCCTCGGCGAGGTGATGTTCCGCGGCAATGTCGTGATGAAGGGCTATCTCAAGAACCCGAAATCGACGGCGGCCGCCTTCGCGGGCGGCTGGTTCCATTCCGGCGATCTCGGCGTGATGCATCCCGACGGCTACATCCAGCTCAAGGACCGCTCGAAGGACATCATCATCTCCGGCGGCGAGAACATCTCCTCGATCGAGGTCGAGGATGCGCTCTACAAGCACCCGGCCGTGCAGGCCGCCGCCGTCGTCGCCCGTCCCGACGAGAAATGGGGCGAGACGCCCTGTGCCTTCGTCGAGCTCAAGCCGGGGCAGAGCACGACGGAAGGCGAGATCATCGCCTGGTGCAAAACCCTGCTTGCTTCGTTCAAATGCCCGCGGACGGTGGTCTTCGTCGAGGTGCCCAAGACCTCGACCGGCAAGATCCAGAAGTTCAAGCTGAGGGAAATGGCGCGGGCGCTGTAGCACCGCGCGCCATTGTTCCGCTGGTCGTCGGGATCACCCTCGACCAGCCGAAACCCTCTCGATCAACTCGGCCTGATCGGCAACGAACCAGAGGCTGCTTCCCGCATTGGCTTCGCGAACATAGTCGCGAAAGGCGCGGCTTCTCGCCGTCCATTGCGTGAGGTCGCCGATGATCACGAGCGGCATCCGGTAGTTCGCGAACTTCTGGCCGACCTCGCCGGCAAGGCCGGTCCGCAGGTCGAAGAAATCCTCGCCGAGGCGCTCGGACGGAATGGCGAGCATGTCGGCCTCCTGCGCCCAGGCCTCCGCCAGGAAGTCGTTGGCGTCGCCCGGCTTGGCCAGCACAATTCCGGCCGAGGCGCAGATCAGGACACGGCGCCCCGCAATCTCCAGCATCGCGCTATCCATGGCGAGCCTGCCTATCAGCGAGGAAACGCAAGACTGGCTCCGACTGCCCCGGAATGAAGTGCAGCGCCTCGGCCAGGAAGTCGATCTCGGCATGCGGCGCGAACGCCTGCAGCCGGTGGCGGGTCTCGTCCGAATCGATCAGTACATCCCGCCCGCCCATGATCGCCAGAATGGGCATCTTCAGCCTTGCCAACTCGGCGTCGCTCAAGCGGGGTATCATCCCGAGGCGAAGCCGAATCGAGCGCCCGATCGCTTCCATCAGGGTGATGACGGGCTTCAGGTCCTCAGGCGGCTCGCTCACCGCGGGTCCGAGGACGAGCTCGCGCATTCGGCGCTTTCCCCATGAGCCGAGGAGGAGCAGGGGCGCCGCCCGCAGCAGGAAGTTCTTCTGCCGGCCGATCCCGGCCGGGCAGATCAGAGCGAGGCGCTCGACGAAATCCGGCCGGCGGTTGGCATAGTCCAGTGCCAGCCAGCCGCCGAGCGAGGTGCCGACCACGGCCGCCCGCGACAGGCCGAGCCCGGACATGACGTCGTCGAGCCAGAGCGCGTGCGCGTCCGAAGCCAGCGGCGGGCGAACAGGTGCGCTGAAGCCTGCCTCCCCGATCATGTCGATGGCATAGAGCCTGAAATGCTCGGCCCAGGGCATCGCATCGAGGATCCAGGCCGCGGCATTGGCCTGCGCGCCGTGGAGAAGGACGACGGGCGGCCCATCCTCCCGGCCGAACGCCAGCACGAAGGTCTCGCCTTGGTGCGTGGGCAGGCGCAATTCGCAGGCCGGCACCGGCCAGCCGTCCAGCACCTTGCGATAGAGACGCCGCACGGTCTCGGCTCCCTCGGCCGAGCGGAAGGCTTGCGTCGTCATCGCAGATTTTCCAGCTGGATCTGGGTGAGCTGGAGCAGCTGGGCGGTATCGGCCGGCGTGCCGATGATGACGACCTTCAAAAGTCTGGCCGCGTCGTCGAACGCGGTCGTCAGCTGGATCGGATTCGGCCTTGCCTGCGTGCTCATGATCGCCGCGCTCAGGAAGGTCGCGATTGTCTGCGCCCGGTCGAGATCGAGATCGCCCACCTCCAGGATCGACGTCACGCGAACGGAGCGCTTCGCGGCAGACGTATCCACGCCGGCAAAGGCGTCCAGATCGGAGGCGACGATGCGATAGGACTTGCCGACCCGGGTCGCGCGAAGCCGGCCTTCACGAATGAAGCGGAGCACGGTCTTTGGATGCAGTCCGAGGCGCTCCGCGACCTGCTCGACGGTATGGAATACATTCATCGAAACATCCCTATTGATCCCAATTATTCTTATATGATTCTTTTTAGGGAACAATAGAGACAAAAAAGCACAAGCCACACCCGGAAAGCCAGTCTCAACGCTCGCCTGCCGCCCACCCGCCGATGCGCGCGAGAAATCGATCCGCTGCCTCCAGCTCGGCGCGCGCGATCCATTCGTCCGGCTGATGCGCCTGCGCAATCGAGCCGGGGCCGCAGACCAGAGCCGGGATGCCAGCCTGCTGAAAGAAGCCGGCCTCGGTCCCGAACGGCATCGCGATCGGCGGCCACACGCCACCAAATCCGCGCACCGCCGCGACTGCCGGGCTGTCGGCCGCACAATCGAGCGGCAGCACGGACGCCAGCGGTGTCGTCTCGACACTGACGCCGGGAGGCAGCCCGGCCGCGAAGCGCTCGATCTCGGCAAGTACGGCGCCGGCGGCAGCCTCGTCGGGCGGCCGGAACTCCCAGACGACCTCGCAGCGTTCGGGAACGATGTTGATGGCGCTGCCGCCCGCGATCCTGCCGACATTGACAGTTATTGCCGTCTGACCGTCCTGCCTTCCTAGGCCTGAAAGAGCTCCGACGAATGCCGCCGCCGGCTCGATCGCGCTGGCCCCGAGGCGCGGATCGCTCGAATGGGCGGCGCGGCCGTGGAAGACGCTGCGATAGCCATAGAAGCCGCGATGGCTGAGTCCGATGCGCATCTGCGTCGGCTCGCCGATGATGGCGAGTGCGGGACGCGGGCAATGCGCCAGCATGTCGGCGATCAGCAAGGGAACGCCGAGGCAGCCGACCTCCTCGTCATAGGACAGAGCAAGCTGGATCGGCCGCCGCAGCTCACAGGCGCGCCAGCTTGGCACGGCTGCAAGGCAGGCCGCGACGAACCCCTTCATGTCGACGGCGCCGCGGCCATGCAGCCGCCCGTCCCGATTGGCGAGCGAGAACGGATCGCTAGCCCAATCCTGGTCATCGACAGGGACGACGTCGGTATGCCCGGAGAGGACGATGCCTCCAGGCTCATCCGGCCCGATCGTCGCCAGGATATTGGCCTTTTCGCCGGAAGCGTCGCTGGTCAGGCGCACCCGCGCGCCTGCACGCTCCAGATAGCCGGCCGCCC
Organism: Allobosea sp.; assembly: GCA_035998995.1. Classification (GTDB taxonomy): domain Bacteria; phylum Pseudomonadota; class Alphaproteobacteria; order Rhizobiales; family Beijerinckiaceae; genus Allobosea. Next base: position 8,021 of record DASYHC010000095.1, on the reverse strand, counting down.
AGTTGACCAGATCGAGATTGGAGCGGTGCGAGGTGGTGTCGAACGCCACGAGCCTGCGCAGGATCTCGACTGTATCCATGTCGCCTTCAGGACCTGGACCGGCCAAGCTGCGGCACCAGCCTGGACCAGGCACCCAGTCCTCTACCGGTCGCCAGGAAAAATCCGGCAAGAATCAGCGCCATGCCGACGAGGTGGAAGCCGCGGACCGGCTCGCCCAACACCGCGACGGCAAGCAGCGCCGTGAATAGCGCCACCAGATGGAACGACACGCCGGTGACGCTCGGCCCGAGTGTCGCCACGCAATGCCCCCAGAGAATGAAGGCAATCAGCGAGGCGAAGACGCCGATATAGAGAACCGCCGCAATCGAGCCCGCATCGGTCGGAATGCGCGCGCCCTGCGCCAGCTCGTAAATCCAGAACGGGAGGAGCACCAGCAAGCCTGCCGCCATCGTGGCAGCCAGGAAGACGAGCGGGTTCACCGCTGCCGGCTTGCGCCGCAGCAGGACGGAATAGACCGCATAGTTCGCGACGGCGATCAGCACGAGCAGCTCGCCGCCATCGGCCCGCAATCCCCCGAGCTGTTCCAGGTCACCGCGCGCGACGATCCAGACGACGCCGGCGAAGGACAGCGCGATGCCGGCGAGCGTGCGCCGGGAGACGCGCTCAACCCCGAGCGCGAAGGCTGCGAGCGGCACCATCAGCGGCAGGGTCGAGTTCAGAAAGGCGACGCTGGCGGCAGGGGTGGTCCGCAGCGCCAGGTAGCCGAGCGCATTGTAGCCAGCGATGCCGAAGGCGCCACAGGCGATGATCAGGGCGAGGTGCTGCCGCAGCAGCGCGCGCTCCCGCCACACCTGCTGGCCGACGAAGGGAGCAAGGCAGGCCAGCGCCACGAGCCAGCGCCCTACGGCAAGGGAGACCGGCGGGAAGCTTGCGCCCAGCGCGCGGCCGAGGACGAGGTTTCCCGCCCAGAATAGCGGCGGCAGCCAGAGCAGCAGGAGCGGACGCGCCCAGAGCCCCTTCAGCAGAGCGGACATCTCGGCCTCAGACGCCGTCGAGGCCGATGCGCAGGCGCCGGTTGTGCCGGCCCTTGTTGTCGATCTTCAGGATGCGCAGCGGTCGTGACGCTCCCGTCGACGCCAGATGCGTGCCGCCGCAGGCCTGGCGATCGAGCCCGGCGATCTCGACGACCCTGATCTTGCCATCGGCCGTCGGCGGCGGCGTGACCGAGCGCGAGCGGATCAGGCCGGGCTCGTCGAAAGCCTCGTCCTCGCCGACATAGGTTTCGCGGACCGGCAGGTCCTGCCTGATCACGTCGTTGATCGCGCCTTCGAGGCCGCGCAGGCGCTCATTGTCGGCCTCGGCCAAGTCGAAATCGATCCGGGCGGTACCGTCCTCGTTCATCTGGACGCCGGTCACCAGCGCGCCGTCGAAGCCCTGGTAGACCAGGGCGTTGACGATGTGCAGGTCGGTATGGAGCTCGCGCATGAGCTGGCGGAACGGCCGGTCGACCTGTGCTGCGACGGCGCCCGAAAGCGTCGCCGGCTCGGCGAGCAGATGCCAGATGCCGTTGGCTTGTGTTTCGAAGCCGGCGATCGCGACCTCACCGCCTGACCAGTGCAATGTGCCTCTGTCGGGCAGCTGGCCGCCGCCGCCCGGATAGAACGGCGAACGATCGAGCAAGACCCGCCCCGGCTCGGCAGCGGTCACGGCGGTTTCGAGGGCGAACAGCTCCGGCTCGTCCAGGCAGAAATAGCGCGTCACGCGAAGACTCCTTTTTCATGGAGAGTCTGGCGATCGGGTCCGGCGCGGTATTGGCGGAAATTGAGATATCAGCGGCCCGGGCTGGCAGAGCCGGCTCGTTGGTACTGCAGCGGCGTGATCCCGAAGGAGCGCTTGAAGTGCCGGGTCAGCGCACTCTGGTCGTAGAAGCCGCTGGCCAAGGCTGCGTCGGCGATGGGCGCGCCGGCCTTCAATTGCCGGATCGCCGCCTTCAGCCGGAGCTGGGTCAGATAGGCGTGCGGCGTCAGCCCGAGCGTGCGCTTGAACAGGCTGATGAGCTGGAACGGCGTCATGTCGACCCAAAGCCCCATCTCGTTCAGGCTCAACCCGCTTTGCGCATGCTGGATGGCCATCCGCCTGGTCACGGCGGCAACCGCCGCCTCGTCGCGCGGCGCGGTCGGAATCGCGCGGGCGCCGTCGCCATGACGCGCGAAGAGCTGGCCGAAACTGGCGACGAGGAGCTCGCGCTCCTCAAGCGGATCGTGACCGTCGTCGAGTGAACGATGCAGCCGGGCGAAGGCTGCGATCAGATCGGCATCCCCAAGGACATTGCGCACGAAATAGGCCGGCCGAGCGATTCCGAGGTCGGCCGTCACCGCGTCGATGGCGGGCTGTGTCAGATAGAGCGACCGGTAGCGCCAGTTTTTGCTCCAGCCCATGCGGCCGGAATGCGGCTCAGCGGGATTGAAGACGAGCAGCACGCTCTCGCGAGCCTCATCGCTGCGGCCGCGGCTCTTGAATTCGGCGCCGCCGTTTTCCGTCACGGCAACGACGAAGGCGTCGTGCTGATGCGGCGCGTAGTCATGCGTGGTGAAGTCAGCGTGAAGGCAGCTGAGTCCATCGACGCCGGACGCGTTCCAATAGCGGGCGGTGTTGCGTCGATCGACACGGGCCAACGGCACATCCCCTCGTGGCGCCATGGATTGTTGCACGATCGAGCGAGCGCTTCCACGCCGGTCTGGCCGGCATCGCGTCGTGCCTGTACTCAAAAAAGGCCGGCCCCTTTCGGGGCCGGCTGCGCGAATGCGCGAATTCGTCGCGGACCGCCGCGGCCCGCTCAGTCATCTCAGTGCAATGTCGGTGACGGCATGGTCAACCGCACGCGCTCGATCTCATCCTTCAGCAGCAGCTTCTTCCGCTTGAGCTCGGCTACGCCAAGATCGTTCGACGAGGGGCTGGCGACCGCCTGGGCGATTGCTTCCTCGAGCTGGCGATGCTTGCGTTCGAGCTCGGCGAGATGTGTCTGCAGCGACATCTGGATCCTCCTGATGAGCATTCTAGCAGGTCAAGTCTGACACAGAGCCGGCTTCACGTCTGCGGGGCAGACGTGCACTGCACCATGAGTTTCTGTGATCCCTTCCGGGACCTTTCCCGAGGCGCATGAATGCGAACGAGCCGGCTCGCATCGCGCCGGCGACACCCTTGCCGGGCCGCCCGCGCCTGCGCATAGTCGACCGCGATCGCGGCGATGATGAGACGGCTTCATGGGATTCGAACTGAGCCAGGAGGAGATCGAGGTCCTGCAGGCCGAACTCGCGCGGTTGCGCGAGGAGCATCGCGACCTCGATAGCGCCATCGACGCGCTCGAACGCCTCGGCCCGGTCAACCAGGTCCAGATCCAGCGCCTGAAGAAGCGCAAGCTCTATCTGCGCGACCGCATCTCCTATCTCGAAGACCAGCTCACGCCGGACATCATCGCTTAAGCACGGAAATTCCGCAGGAATCCCGATTCCGCGCTTGCCTGTGACGCTGCGGCCGGTCTAGATCGCGCGCTTCCTCCCTCCTGCCGGGAAGCGCTGATTTCATGCCCGAGCCGACCCCACCCGTCGCCATCATCATGGGCAGCCAGTCCGACTGGGCGACGATGCGCCACGCGGCCGACACGCTCGGCGAGCTCGGTATCGCCTTCGACGCACGCATCGTCTCGGCCCATCGCACGCCCGACCGGATGGTCGACTTCGCCAAGGGCGCCAAGGCGGCAGGCTTCAAGGTCATCATCGCCGGCGCCGGCGGGGCGGCGCATCTGCCGGGCATGACCGCTTCGCTCACCCCCCTCCCCGTCTTCGGCGTTCCCGTCGAATCCAAGGCGCTCTCCGGCCAGGACAGCCTGCTCTCCATCGTGCAGATGCCGGGCGGCATCCCGGTCGGCACGCTCGCCATTGGCAAGGCCGGCGCGATCAACGCCGCTTTGCTCGCAGCCGCCGTGCTCGCCCTGTCCGATGACGCTCTCGCCGAACGCCTCGACGCCTGGCGCGCCCGGCTGAGCGGCGCCGTCGCCGAACGCCCGAAGGATGAGGCATGAGCCAACCCGATCCGCGCGGCCTCGGTCCCGGCGCCGTCCTCGGCATCCTCGGCGGCGGCCAGCTCGCCCGCATGCTGGCGCTCGCCGCGGCTGATCTCGGCGTGCGCGCCCACATCTTCGCGCCCGAGCCCGACAGCCCGGCCTACGAGGTCGCCGCCCGCCACACGATCGGCGCCTATGAGGACGAGGCGGCGCTCGCCAGCTTCGCCGACGCGGTCGATGTCGTGACCTATGAGTTCGAGAACGTCCCGGCCGCGACCGCGGCCTTCCTCGCCGCCCGCACCCCGCTGCATCCCGGCGCGCGCGCGCTCGCGGTGACGCAGGACCGCCTCATCGAGAAGCGTTTCGTCGCCGATCTCGGCCTCGCGGTGGCGCCGTTCGAGCCGGTCGACTCGCTCGCCGATCTGGAAAAGGCCGTCACCAGGCTCGGCCGGCCGGCCGTGCTGAAGACGCGCCGCTTCGGCTATGACGGCAAGGGCCAGGTCAAGATCGCCGGCGGCGTCGATCTCGCCCAGGCCTGGGACGAGATCGGCCATTTCCCGGCGATCCTCGAAGGCTTCGTCACCTTCGCGCGCGAGGTCTCGGTCGTAGCCGCCCGCGCCGTCGACGGCTCCTTCGCCGCCTTCGACGTCTGCGAGAACGAGCATCGCGACCACATCCTGGCGCTCACGCAGGTGCCGGCCCGCATCGACGCCGGAGCGGCCGACGCCGCCATCGAGGCTGCCCGCCGGATCGGCGAGGCGCTCGGCTATGTCGGCGTCTTCGCGGTCGAGTTCTTCCTGGTCGAGGGCAAGAGCGGCGAGCAGGTCGTCGTCAACGAGATCGCCCCGCGCGTGCACAATTCCGGGCACTGGACCAGCGAAGGCGCCCAGACCTCGCAGTTCCACCAGCATGTCCGCGCCGTCTGCGGCTTTCCGCTGGGCGCGACGACGCGGCGTGGCCGCGTCACCATGCAGAACCTGATCGGCGACCAGGCGAACGACTGGCGCGCCATCCTGGCCGAGCCGGGCACGCATCTGCACCTCTACGGAAAGCGCGAGGCGAGGCCGGGCCGGAAGATGGGCCACGTCACCCGCGTCCTCCCCGAGGCCAGCTGACCGGCACGGCGCGAACACCACGAAAACCGCGCATTTTCACGTGTTTTGCCGCGCCGCAGCGTGGACAGGCCACCGGAATTCTGGTATCCGCACCAACTTCGCGGCGATCTTCCGGACGGGAGGTCGCCGCCCCGATTCCGGACCACCGACAACGACGGACTAAGAGACGTGCAGGTTCTCGTTCGCGACAACAATGTCGACCAGGCGCTGCGGGCGCTGAAGAAGAAGATGCAGCGCGAGGGCATCTTCCGTGAGATGAAGCTCCGCGGCCATTACGAGAAGCCGTCCGAGAAGAAGGCGCGCGAGAAGGCCGAGGCCGTCCGCCGTGCCCGCAAGCTGATCCGCAAGAAGCTGCAGCGCGAAGGCCTGCTGCCGGCCCCGGTCAAGCCGAAGCGCCCCGAGCGGCCCGCCCGGCCGGCTGTCTGACCTCCACAAGGGGCGGCGGCCGCCGCCCGCTACTGTTCTGATATCTGTGCGCGCCTGGAGCTTCTCCGGGCGCTGCTGTTTTTGTAGGGTCGTTAACCAAACCTTGGCAGGGCTTGGGCGTTTTGGAGGATGGGCGGCGCACCGGAGCGGGCGTAGCGCATGGAAAGCGAGAGTTTTAAGGCGATGGATAAGAGCATGTTCACGGGCAGGAACTGGCTGATCGCGACGGGCCTCGCGCTCGCGCTCGCAGGCTGCGACACGGTGAGCATGAGCTCCGGCGCCGGCGTCGCCGAACTCCAGACCGAGAACGCCGAGGCCGCCAGCGTCAATATCGGCTCGCTCAGCGAGGTGATCAGCCGCAATCCGAACGATCCGCAGGCCTACAACACGCGCGGCGCCGCCTATGCCCGCGTCGGCCGCTATTCGGACGCCATCTCGGATTTCAGCAAGGCGGTACAGATCGATTCCAACTTCGCGCCGGCCTACACCAATCGCGGCCTGGCGCTGCGCCAGAGCGGCCGCAACGACGCGGCGCTCCAGGACTTCAACCGCGCCACCACGGCCAATCCGAACTACGCGCCCGCCTTCGTCGCCCGCGCCAACCTGCTACGTCTGCAGGGCAACAGCCAGCAGGCGCTGGCCGACCTCAACACCGCGATCCGCCTCAACCCGGAATCGGCGGAAGCCTTCCACGCCCGCGGGCTGGTCTACCAGAAGGAAGGCCAGCACCAGCAGGCCGTCACCGATTTCGACTCGGTGATCGACCGCAACCCCTATACCGCGCCGCCCTATATCGCCCGTGGCGAGAGCCTGAACGCGCTCGGCAAATACGACTCGGCGCTCGAGGACTTCACCGCCGCGCTGAACGTCGACAACCGCAACGCCGCCGCCTGGGCCGGCCGCGGCCTGGCCTTCGAGAAGCAGGGCAAGAAGACCGAGGCGAGCGAAGCCTATCAGCGCGCTCTCGGCCTCGACGGCAACAACCAGATCGCTCGCGCCGGTTCCGCCCGCCTCGGTGGCGGTGGCGGCATGTTCCGCCTCTGAAGCGCCGCCCCTATTGCCGCGCCGCGGTCATCGTCTCGCTGCCGGCCAGTCGGCTCGTACCGAGATCGGCGAGGAAGCGCCGGACCTCTGCGACCGAGCCATGGAAGCGCAGATCATTGTGATCCCCCTGGGGAAAGCTGATGAAACGCTTCGGCGGATTGGCCAGGGCGAACAGCGCCTCGCCCTGGCTGAACGGGATGACGCTGTCGCGCTGGCCATGCAGGACGAGCAGCGGCGCCTTGACCTTGCCGATCACCAGATCAGAGCGGAACTGATCCTTCATCAGCCCACCGACCGGCACATAAGGATAGCGTAGCTGCGCCACCGAGACGGTGGACATATAGGGCGCCTGGAGGATCACCGCCTTGAGCGGAGCCTCGGTCGCCAGCTTTGCCACCACGCCGGTACCGAGCGACTCGCCATAGCCGACCAGCCGCTCCGCGCCAAACCGTGCGCTCGCAGCGGCATAGGCAGCGCTTGCATCCCGTGCCAACCCCTCCTCGGTCGGTAAACCGGTCGAGCCGCCATAGCCGCGGTAGTTCACCGCAAACAGGCCGGTTCCGTCCTCGGTCAATTGCCGGAACAGGGACTGCCTGCCGGACCCTGCGAAATTGCCGGCATTGCCGTGGAAGAACAGCAGCACCGGCTTGCCCTCGCGCGGCGGCACCACCCAGGCAATCAGCTTCTCGCCATCCGCGGCGGTCAGCATGACTTCCTCGACGCCCGGCAGATTGGCGCTGGCGATCTCGGCGCGCGCCGGATTGCGCGGATAGAGCAGGTCACGCTGCTTGACGTAGAGCAGCGCCAGCACGGCGACATAGCCGCAGAGCGCGCCGACTGCGAGAAGCTTCAGGATCCTGCGCATCGCCCGCTACCTTCAGGCCTCGCCCATAACGAAAGGGCCGGCATCGAGCCGGCCCTTTACAACGTTTCGATGACGCAGGCTGCAGCCCGAATGGGTCAGTGCCTTGACGATGTCGTCAGTACCGGGCCGTCCAAGCTCAGTAGAGCAGGAGCGCCAGCAGCATCAGGGCGAAGGGAACGAACGTGGCGCGCCAGCCGATCGACGGGGCGGCGATGCCGACGCCAGTGCCCACCAAGGTCAGCAGCGTGCCGATGATGGCGGTACCCCAGGCGTGCTTGGTGCCGCCAACGGCGAGCGCCGCGACGATGGCGAGGCAGGCGACCGTGCCGACTTCGGCGAAGTGGATGAAGCCGGTGTAGGTGCGCTCGTGCTCCGGATAATCCATCTCCGGAATGTCGGCGGCGTGTCCGTGATCGGCCATGAAGAAAGTCCCGAATTCAATCCTGTCCTGACGCCCTGTAGCGCACCTGCCGGGGGTCGGCAACGGAGCACCCGCCGCGGCAGCCAT
>DASYHC010000089.1:0-48984 GCA_035998995.1 Allobosea sp. | reverse complement strand
CCCGGCCTCTGCACGCAATGCGGCTCAAAGATATGCTCGTGCCCCGCTATACCGCTAGCAACCGTTGGCCGAATGGCTAAAGAAATAAATATTACCACTGAAGAAAACCTCTTCATTGATGATCTTAATTCGTTCGAACGTGCGGGATCAGAAGCAGCACAAAGCGCCCTTGAGAGCATGGGAGGGTTCGCTGGACTTGTCGACAAACTCCCATTTGACAGAGGAGACACAAATCATGGCTTAGTGCAGATCTGCATGAAAATCGCCGCCGCATTTGAAGCAAGCTCACCGGATATCGCTTCAAAGCTCCGCGGTGAAGCGATAAGGCTCGGCGATTTAATGAAAGAGGCTGGGACTCCGCGTGAAAATCTAGATATTGCGGACCTGATAAGCAAACTTCGTACACTTTGGAAGGAATTAGATGAGAAACATAGGACCGAGATTAAAGACTCAGGTGGGTTAACTAGCGACATTGGAGAAATTTTCGACTCTGTCCGCGTCCTTTTTGTATCTTGCAATCCCAATACGCCAGAGAGACCGCTCAAACTGCACGTCGAGCAGAGAGCGGTAAAAGAATCTCTTAAGCTCGGCCCGCACGGAAACAAAATTTCTATATCAGATCTTCATGCAGCAACTCCAGATGATTTTCGTCGAGAATTACTCCACAATGAATATGACGTCATACATTTCTCAGGTCATGCCGATGAAAATGCACTCATCTTTGAAACATTGGATAATAGACCGATCGAAGTTTCAATTGATGCCGTAAAAAACATGATTTCACAATATAAGAGCATAAAATGCGTTGTACTTAACGCATGTGAGTCAGCAAAAAAAATAACTCACTCTATATCAAATATAACGATCGGAATGGATGAGACAATTCCGGATGATGCGGCAATAGCGTTTTCACGCGGATTCTATGATGCCTTAGCGGCAGGAAAGGATTTCCAGAGAGCATTCAAAGAAGGAGTTACAGCAGTAGAGATTGCAGGACATGGCGGCGATTATATTAAAATGATCACTGCGGCGTGAGAGAGAGAACTTGCGGAACGAGAACACCTTGACTCCCCCACCCTGCCCATCCTACCCCCATCGACGGGACACGCCTCCCCACCGAGGCGCGCCCATCTGCAAGGATGGAGACATCGATGGCGAATACGATTCCGGCCGCGCGCCCGCGCGTGCCGCATTTCTCGTCCGGCCCCTGCGCCAAGCGCCCCGGCTGGAACCTCAAAGCCCTCTCCGACGCGGCGCTCGGCCGCTCGCACCGCGCCAAGATCGGCAAGGACAAGCTCAAACTCGCGATCGATCTGACGCGCGAGGTGCTTGAGATTCCGGCCGATTACCGCATCGGCATCGTGCCGGCCTCCGACACCGGCGCCGTCGAGATGGCGATGTGGTCGCTGCTCGGCGCCCGCGGCGTCGACATGGTCGCCTGGGAGAGTTTTGGCGAGGGCTGGGTCACCGATGTCGCCAAGCAGCTCAAGCTGGCGGATGTGCGCACCTTCACCGCCCCCTATGGCGAATTGCCGAACCTGAGACAAGTCGACACGAAGAACCGCGACGTCGTCTTCACCTGGAACGGCACCACCTCGGGCGTGCGCGTCGCCGATGCCAGCTGGATCGCCGATGACCGCGAGGGGCTGACGATCTGCGACGCCACCTCGGCCGCCTTCGCCCAGCGCCTCGACTGGCCAAAGCTCGATGTCGTCACCTTCTCCTGGCAGAAGGTGCTCGGCGGCGAGGCCGCGCATGGCATGATCGTGCTCTCGCCCCGCGCGGTCGAGCGGCTCCTGACCTACAAGCCGGCCTGGCCGCTGCCGAAGATCTTCCGCATGACGAGCGGTGGAAAGCTCTCCGAGGGCATTTTTGCCGGCGAGACGATCAACACGCCGTCCATGCTCGCGGTCGAGGATTATCTCGATGCGCTGGCCTGGGCCAAGAAGGTCGGCGGGTTAGAGGGGCTGGTGAAGCGCGCCGACGGCAATGCCCGCGTCATCGCCAAGTTCGTGCGCGAGAACGACTGGATCGACTTCCTCGCGGTCAAGCCGAAGACGCGCTCGAACACCTCGGTCTGCCTCAAGTTCACCGACCCGGCGGTGACGGCGCTGCCGGCGGATGCGCAGGCGGCGTTTGCCAAGCAGGTCGTCTCGATCATCGAGAAGGCCGGCGCCGGCTACGATCTCGGCCATTACCGCGACGCCCCTCCCGGCCTGCGCATCTGGTGCGGCGCGACCGTGCAGTCGCGCGATCTCAAGGCGCTGCTGCCGTGGATCGCGTACGCGTTCGCGGAAGCGAAGGCGGGGCTGAAGAAGGCGGCCTGAGGCGCTTTGCCCTGTCATTCCGGGGCGCGGGCTCTCGCCCGCGAACCCGGAACCCACGACCGGGCGAGCCCTCTCCACCGCTTCAACCAGAACCGCAGCGTTGCACCCCGTCATGGGTTCCGGGTTCGGCTTCGCCGCCCCGGAATGACAGGCGAGGTACCCTCCCCCTTCTCAGCGCCGAAACGCTCCTCGTGCAGCGCGGCGCCGCCGGAGCCATCCCCATGTCCGCACCAAAAGTTCTCATCTCCGACGCCCTCTCCCCCGCCGCCGTCCAGATCTTTCGGGATCGCGGCATCGACGTGACCTTCGATCCCAATCTCGGCAAGGACAAGGACAAGCTCGCCGCCGTGATCGGCGACTATGACGGCCTCGCCATCCGCTCGGCGACCAAGGCGACCGCCAAGCTGCTCGAGGCCGCGACGAAGCTGAAGGTGATCGGCCGCGCCGGCATCGGCGTCGACAATGTCGAGATCCCCGCCGCGACCGCCCGCGGCGTGATCGTGATGAACACGCCCTTTGGCAATTCGATCACCACCGCCGAGCACGCCATCGCGATGATGTTCGCGCTCGCCCGCCAGATCCCGTCTGCAGATCTCTCAACCCAAGCTGGGAAATGGGAGAAGAACCGCTTCATGGGCGTCGAGATCACGGCCAAGACGCTCGGCCTGATCGGCTGCGGCAATATCGGCTCGATCGTCGCCGAGCGCGCCATCGGCCTCAGGATGCGCGTCATCGCCTTCGACCCCTATCTCTCGCCGGAGCGGGCGCTGCAGCTGGGCGTCGAGAAGGTCGAGCTCGACGACCTCCTGAAGCGCGCCGACTTCATCACCCTGCATGTGCCGATGACGGCGATGACCAAGAACATCCTCTCGGCTGAGAACCTCGCCAAGACCAAGAAGGGCGTGCGCATCATCAACTGCGCCCGCGGTGGGCTGGTCGACGAGGCCGCGCTGGCCGAGCTGATCAAGTCCGGCCATGTCGCCGGCGCCGCCTTCGACGTGTTCTCGGTCGAGCCGGCCGAGCAGAACCCGCTGTTCGGCCTCGACAACGTCGTCTGCACGCCGCATCTCGGCGCCTCGACCAATGAGGCGCAGGAGAACGTCGCCCTGCAAGTCGCCGAGCAGATGAGCGACTACCTGCTCAAAGGCGCGATCACCAATGCGGTGAATTTCCCGTCGATCTCGGCCGAGGAAGCGCCGCGGATCAAGCCCTTCGTCGATCTGGCGGAAAAACTCGGCTCCTTCCTCGGCCAGCTGACCGAGGCGCCGGTGAAGGGCATCCGCATCGAATACGAAGGCGCGGTCGCCGCGCTGAACCTGAAGGCGATCTCGGCGGCGGCGATCACCGGCGTGCTGCGCCCGTTCCTGCCCGAGATCAACATGGTCAACTCGGCCATGGTCGCCAAGGAGAAGGGCATCGTCGTCGAGGAGCTGACCCGCGAGGTCGCCGGCAATCTCGAAAGCGTCATCCGCATCGTGGTCGAGGCCGAGGACATGCCGCGCCATGCCTCGGGCACGGTCTTCCATGACGGCAAGCCGCGCATCATCGAGATCCGCGACATCCAGGTCGACGCCGAGTTCGCGCCGCACATGCTCTATGTCCGCAATGCCGACAAGCCGGGCTTCATCGGCGCCTTCGGCTCGCTGCTCGGCGAAGCCGGCGTCAATGTCGCGACCTTCAATCTCGGCCGCGACAAGCCGGGCGGCGACGCGATCTGCTATGTCGCCGTCGACGAGCCGGTCTCGGACGAGTTGCTGGCGAAGATCCACGAGATCCCGATGGTCAAGCGGGCGAGAAGGCTGAGGTTCTGAAGGCGTTCGTCATTGCGAGCGCAGCGAAGCAATCCAGGAGCCGAGAGCTCTACGTCCCCTTGGATTGCTTCGTCGCTTCGCTCCTCGCAATGACGGCGCAGCAAAGCCCTATCCGCGCCGCAATCTCCCTCCCCTGTGGCGCCGCCACAGGGGATTTTTCATGCCGACCCGCCTTGCCTGCGCCCTCGCCTTCACTCTCGCCGGCCTTGCCGCCTCACCTGCCTTCGCCGATTGGGACAAGGCCAGGCTCGACGCCGGCATCAAGACCATCGAGCAGAGCACGAAGGGCCGCATCGGCGTCGGCCTGATCGACCTCAAGGACCGCAAGAGCTGGTCCTATCGCGGCACCGAGCCCTTCCCGCTGCAGAGCGTGTTCAAGCTGCCGCTCGCGATCGGCGTGCTGCAGACGGTCGAGGCGGGCAAGCTCAAGCTCGACCAGAAGATCACTGTCACCCGCAACGATCTCTCGCTCTATCACAGCCCGCTCGCCAAGGCGTTCAAGGGCGAGCGCAACGAGTACCCGCTGCGCGAGCTTTTGACCCTCTCGACCGGTCAAAGCGACAACACCGCCGCCGACCTGCTGCTGCGCCTAATCGGCGGCCCGCAGGCGCTGACGGCACTTTTGAAGGATGGCGGCGTCACCGGCATCTCGGTCGACCGCTATGAGCGCGTCTTCCAGCCGGAGATCCTGGGCCTGCCCGGCTATGGCTGGAACGAGACGATCGACACCGCCAAATTCTACGCCGCGATCAAGGCGATCCCCGCCGCCGAGCGCAAGAAGCGCCTCGCGGCGACGCTGACCGACAAGCGCGACGCCGCGTCTCCAGAAGCCTCGATCGCCTTTCTCGAAGGCCTCGCCAAGGGCAACTGGCTGCGCGAGCCCGCAAACGCCGCTTTGCTCGACAAGATGATGCTGGAGGCCAAGACCGGGCCGAACCGGATCAAGGCCGGCCTGCCGGCCGGGGCGCGCTTCGCCCACAAGACCGGCCTGGGCCCCAGCGCCGACGGGCTCAACCACGCCACCAACGACATCGGCATCGTCACCTTACCGGATGGCCGCCGCTTCGCCATCGCGGTCTATCTCGCCGGCGCGCAGGTCGGCGAAAAGGAGCGTGAGGCGGCCCATGCTGCGGTGGCAAGGCTGGCGGTGGAGAGCCAGCGGTAACATCGCCGAATCGGCCGGGCCGGCGGCACATATCGAACCTCGCGGCCAGTGCACACGGCAAAGTTGCGTTGACAAATGGGGGACAAACCCCCATTTGTATGGCTCGATCTAGGCCGAACGAATTGGCCCCGCGCCGCTTGTGCGCACCGCTGACGACCTTCCTGCTCAAATCGAAAACATGCGCGGCGGTCGCTGCGTGTGAACCACCGCTCGCAAGAAGGAATATGACTATGGCCAGTGGCACAGTGAAATGGTTCAACGGGACCAAGGGTTTCGGCTTCATTCAGCCGGATGATGGTGGCCAGGACGTGTTCGTCCACATCAGCGCTGTCGAGCGCGCTGGCATGCGCGATCTCCGCGACGGCCAGAAGATCTCGTACGAGCTCGTCCAGGACAAGCGTTCTGGCAAGATGTCGGCCGACAATCTGCGCGCCGAGTGAGCTGACAGGCTGTCCAGTGTGAGAGATCAGGGGCAGGTGGCCGCGGATGTACCGGCGCCAGCCTCCCTCCCAATCGGATAGCTCAAGAAGGGTCGGGATCACCCCGGCCCTTTTTTGTTTCCAAGGCGACGTTTGACCAGAAGGAAGTCCGAATGCAGGTTCTCGTCCGCGACAACAATGTCGAGCAGGCACTGCGCGTCCTGAAGAAGAAGATGCAGCGCGAAGGCGTGTTTCGCGAGATGAAGCGGCGCTCGGCTTATGAGAAGCCATCGGAGAGGCGCGTGCGCGAGAAGGCCGACGCCATCCGCCGCGCCCGCAAGCTCGCCCGCAAGCAGGCGCAGCGCGAAGGCCTGCTCCCTGCGCCCAAGCCGAAGCCCCGTCCGGCCCGGCCACCGCGCCCGGCGCTCGCCGCGTCCTGATCCCGACCAGAGGAGGCGCAGCCATGGCGACTAAAGGGCTCACGGCCGAGCAGGCCAAGCTCCGCGCCGAGCGGAACTTCGCCAAGACCGAGCAGCGGCGACAGGAAGCCGAAAGCGCCCTGGAGGCCGTGCGGGCCGAGCAGCAGGCCGTCGCCGAGAAGACCGCAAGGCTGCGGGCGCTGCGCCTTGCCAAAGAGGCGGCGGACGCCGAAGCCGCCGCCGAAGCGGCGAAGAACCAGCCGGTCAAGGCGACGAAGGCCAAGCGCGCCAAAAAATAGCCGGGCCTGCCGGCGAGACGATTCAGGATTTGTGCTCGGCGATCCAGATGCCGCCGAGCACCAGTGCCAGCGCCAGCCCGTGATAGAGCGCGAGCTGCTCACCGAGGATCGCCACGGCGAGCAGCGGCGCGAAGACCGGCACGAGATTGACGAAGACGCCGGCGCGCCCCGGCCCGATCAGCTCGATCGCGCGCATGAACAAGAGCTGCGACAGGATCGACGGGCCGATCACCACAAAGGCCAGGATCAGCCAGCCTTTCAGCGTCGGCCAGAAGGCCTTGCCGGTCGCGATCTCGACCCCGAGCAGCGGCAACGAGACCAGGCAGGCGACGATCGCCATCGCGGTGAAGAAGATGAGCCCGGGCATTGGCGGGCGCGTGCGGATACCGACGGTATAGCCCGCATAGAATATGCAGGCGATCATCATCCAGAGGTCGCCCGGCACGAAGCTGAGCTGCGAGAGGACGTGCCAGTCGCCGCGGCTCGCCGTGACCAGGACACCGATGATGGTGACCGCGACGCCGAGCGCCTGCAACCCGCCGATCGGCATGCGGAAGGCCAGGAAGGCGCCGAGCAGAACGAACACCGGAATTGAACCCTGCAGAATGCCGATATTGATCGCGGTGGTCGAATAGGCCGCGATGTACATCAGCGTGTTGAAGGCGGTGAAGCCGAAGGTGCCGAGCAACACCACCTTGAGCCAGTTTGCCTTGAGCACGGGCCAATGCTCGCGCAGACCATGGCGAAACAGATAAGGCATGATGGCGCAGACGAAGACCCAGCGCAGCGAGGTCAACGTCATCGGCGCGATCTGGCCGACGGCGAGCCGGCTGGCCACCGCATTGCCGGCCCACATCAGCGTGGTCAGCGTCAGCAGCACATGGGCATTTGCCCAGACACGCTGCGAGAGGGAGGCGGCCGGCTGCAAGACGCATGATCCTCATGTCTACGGAGCGCTTGCATAGCCTTGCACGCAGCGCTTGTCCTATGAGAGGAGGCGCAACACAGCCCGTCGCCGCACGCAAACGTGCCCAGGAAGTCATGAACGTGTTCAGCCACAAGCCGCTTCGCGTCCTCGTTGTCGACGGTTACAAGCGCGAAGGGCGCGAAGAATACATTCGCGACGCCGGCGCGACGCCTTCGGAGGCCTACGCCGCGGAGCTCCGCCGGATCGAGCCGTCTCTGATCACCGATATCTGCCTGCCTGCAGACGAGGGCGCCAACCTGCCCGACGGCGCCGGCCTTGCCTCCTATGACGGCATCGCCCTGACCGGCTCCTCGCTCCACATCCACAGCCCGGAGCCGGCGGTGACGCGGCAGATCGAATTGATGCGGGCGATCTACAAGAGCGGCACGCCCTGCTTCGGCTCGTGCTGGGGCATCCAGATCGGCGCCGTCGCCGCCGGCGGGACCGTCGCGCTCAACCCGAACGGCCTGGAGATCGGCTTCGCCCGCCGCATCGCCGTCAACGAGGCCGGCGGCCGGCATCCGCTGCTCGCAGGCCGGCCCGCCGCCTTCGACGCGCCGGCGATCCATTTCGACAGCATCGTCGCCCCGCCTGCCGACGCGACCATCCTCGCTTCGAACGCGATGAGCCCGATCCAGGCCGCCGAATTCCGACAGGACGGCGGCAGCTTCTGGGGCGTGCAGTACCACCCGGAATTCTCGCTGCGTCTGATCGCCACGATCCTGCGGCGACACAGCAAAGTCCTGATCGAGCGCGGCTTCCGCAAGGACGAGACCGATACCGCGTCCTGGCTCGCCGATCTCGACGCGCTCGATGCCGATCCCACCCGCCGCGACCTCGCCTGGGCGCACGGGCTGGACGAGGAGGTGCTCGATCCGGTCAAGCGCGTGACCGAGCTGCGCAACTTCCTGGAGATGCGGGTGAAGCCGCAGGCGAGCGTGCGCGGGCGCGCCTGATATTCGTTCAGCTGCGGCTCAGGGCGGCGAGCGCGCTTGCAAGCGCCGCCCGCGTATAGGGCTTGCGCAGGGCCGGCACACCGCTCTCAAGAGACGGCACCGCATCGTAGCCCGTCGCGAAGATATAGGGCACGGCGAGTTCGCGCAGGCGCTGCGCCACCGCATCCGAGTTTTCGGCGCCGAGGCTCACATCGAGCACGGCGCATTCCGGTCGGCGCCGCCCGATCGCGGCCAGCGCCTCGCGAACGCTGGCGCAGGAAATCACTTCCCCTGCCCCGAGCGACCGCAGCATCTCCTCGACCTCCATCGCGATCAGGAACTGATCCTCGACCAGAAGCACGGTCTTGCCGGCCAGCGGCTCGCCATCCTCTCCTGCAAGCTCACCACGGCCGCTATCCGGCTCAGCCTCGTCGGCCGCAGGGGTCGCAAGCCAGGTCACGAACCCCGCGGGAATGACGAGGCGCGCCTCGACGCCTTCGGGCAGATAGGAGACTTCGCTGCTGCCACCGAGATCGAACGGAATGCTGCGTGAGACCAGCACGCTGCCGAAGCCCTCGCGGGTCGGCGCATTCACCGGCGGGCCACCGCTTTCTCGCCAGAGCAAGCGGCAACTGCCGTCCTCGTCCCGCTCCCAGGCCAATGAGAGCTGCCCGCTCTCGCGCGACAGCGCGCCGTATTTCGCAGCGTTGGTGGCGAGCTCGTGGATCACCAGCGCCATCACCGAGAAGGCGCGCGCGTCCAACGCGACCTCGGGTCCTGCGATCGAAAGGCGCCCGGGTGCCGTCTTGTACGGACCGAGCTCGGCCTCGATCAGCGCCCGCAAGGCGCCGCCGCCGGCGCTGCGCATGACCTGGTCGTGCGCCAGCGACAGCGCCTCGATCCGGCCCTTGATCGTCTCGATATAGGCGGCGATCTCGACCTCGTCGCCAAGCGGATAGGAGATGATCGACTTGATCACCGAGAGGATGTTCTTGACCCGGTGATTGAGCTCCTGGTTGAGAATCTTCTGGCGCAGATCGGCCTTCTTGCGCTCCTCGGCCAGCAGTTCTCCCTGGCGCAGAACGACTTCGACCAACGCACTGCGGGCCGACTCCGCCAAATCGCGCTCGATCTGGGTCCACGGGCGCGAGCGCTTCTCCACCGTCTGCTTCCAGACAGCGAAGCTCTGGCGCGGCGTCAGCCGGTCGCCGAGCGGGCCGGAGGTGTAGGTCTTGTTGGGATCGCCGCCCCATTCGATCGTCTGCACGAATTCGCGGCGGAAGAAGAAGAGATAGTCGCGCGGCAATTGCGAGAGCGGCACGGCGATGACGCCGGAGACCTCGGCGCTGAAGACACCCGCATTCGGCAATGATGCGCTCAGGCAATCGCTGCTCCAGACCGCGCCGGGCGAGATCATGCCGACATGGCCGGCAAGCTCCGGCACGAACTCGGCCGGCGGCACCGAACCCGTCGCCGACCATTGCCCTTCCATCAGCAGGCCGAGCCCGTCGCAGGACAATAGCTGCCGGAACTCCTCGATATTGGCACGGAGGAAGCCGGCGACATCGGTGCTGTGCGAGGCCGAGGCCAGGAGGTTGCCGAGGAAGGCACGCGCCCGGTCGATCGCTTCCAGCGCCTGCTTCTGCGTGAGCGCGCTGAGCTGCAGCGCGAAGAACTCGCCGAATATCTCAGCCGCGATGCGCTGGTTCATCGACATCGAGCGCGGCGTGTAGTGATGACAGGCGATTAGCCCCCAGAGCTCGCCATCGACGATGATCGACACCGACATAGAGGCGGCGACGCCCATATTGCGCAGATATTCGCAATGGATCGGCGAGACGCTGCGCAGATGCGCATAGGAGAGATCGAGCGGCTCGCCGCTCTCGTCGAGCACCGGCTCGATCGCAAAGCGCTCGCCGCTCGAATTGGAGACCAGCCGGATCGGGTTGAGCAGATAGAGCTGGCGCGCCTGCTTGGGGATATCGGAAGCCGGGAAATGCTGCCCCATGAAGCTTTCGAGATCGGCGCGCTTGGCCTCGCTGACCACCTGGCCGGAGCCGTCGGCGGCAAAGCGATAGATCATCACCCGGTCATATTGCAGCACAGCCCGCAGCAGCCGCACCGCGCTAGAGATCAGGTCGCGTGGGTTCGATGCGCTGGACAGCCGCCCGACCAGCGTGCGGGCGAACTCGAGCGGTGAGCTCGTCCCGTCCGGCGCAGAGCGCTCGAACTCGATGATGGCGTTGCCCTTATAGCGGTGGACGCTGACATCGAAGGCCTGCTCGGAGGCGGCGAAGAGCATCTTCGGCATCAAGCCGGCTCGCGCCGGCGTCCCGGAGCGGGCGAGCGCGTTGCGCAGCTCATGCACCGGTTTCCCGCCCATCACGTCTTCGAGGCGCCGCCCGACCAGACTGCCCTCCGGCAGACCGAGGAACTCCGCGGCGTTGACGGAATGGCGGCGGATGACCACCGCCTCCTCGTCGCAGACCAGCATGCAGCCATGGGGCTGGACGCTGCCGGGAATGTGGATGGGCTCCCGGTCGCAATTGGTCAGGTCGACTGTGCTCATCGGCCGAATCCGTTCTCCCGCATGGCGGTGGCCGCCTGCTCGAAGGTGGTTTCGGCGGCGCGTACAGCCACCGCCAGGTCGATGCTCTCCAAACGCTCCATGATCGCGAGCAGATCCCGCCAGGATCCCAATCGCTCCTGCCGCACCAGATGGCGCGCGCCATGGTTTTCGTCGTAGCCGAGGGCGCTTGCCATACGCCTGATCAGCTTTGCCCCGAGGGCCGAGCCTTCGAGGACGTAGATGACGCCGACGAGCGAGGCTATGTCTTTTGACAGGTCGAAGGGGCGCGATTCCGGCGGCTTGGCTCCGATATCGGCGAGATCGGCCGCGATCAGCGGGCCGAGTTCCGTGGGCCGCCACTCGCCGAACGTGGCGGGCCACTCGGCGCTTGCGAGATAGCGCTCGACCGGCTGGCGATGCGCATGGGATGCGCGCAGGAAACTTTTGTAGGCGTCGGCGCTGTCGAGCCGGCCGATGGTCCGGTCGAGTTGCTCATGGGCCTGACGGGTGTGGTCACGTAAGTGAAAGCGAAGTGAATGCGAGGTCATCGCCGCCACAAAAGCGACGGCGATCGGGGTTCGTCAAGGTCGGCCGGATTCAGGCCGCCCGCTCGGAAAGCGCGGCACGGGTGCCGAAAACCTTGCCCCCGAGCGCCCGCGCCGTGTCTAGATGTTCGGACATGTCGGGGACCGGCACCAGGAATTCCGAGGTCACGACCGGCGCGCCGCAATAGCCGAAGATGCCATGGTCGATCTGCGTCTTCATCGCACCGTAATAGCCGTGGCGGGCGAAGGTGCGCATGTCGGCGCCGGCGAGGGCGACGAGGTGGACCGGCAGGTGTTGGAGCTTCTTGATCGTCTTCATGTCCTCGAGTTCCTCATAGGCCCAGCCATTGGCGAAGACGCGGTCGATCCAGCCCTTCATCAGCGCCGGCATCGACCACCAATAGATCGGATAGACCAGCACCAGCGCATCGGCCCGATCGACCCGCGCCTGCTCGAAGGCGATATCGGCAGGCTGGGCGATCTCGCGGCGATGGACGGCAAGGTCGTTCGGCGAGAAGCGCGGATCGAAACCTTCCTTGGCGAGATCGGCGATCTCGACGCTGTGGCCGGCGCCGGAGACGCCATCGGCCAGCGCCTGGGCGACAGCATGGCTGAGCGAGTTGGCATCGGGATGAGCGAGGACGACGAGGGCATGCATGGGATGTCTCCTATGGCGATTGCGGCAGGCGAGAGATCACTATATACTTTTAGTAAGTTACTTTTGGTACATAAGATATGTCAAGCCTCGATATCGAACGACCGCGCCGTCAACGCCTGACGCGCGAGGATCGCCAGCGCCAGCTCATCGAGACCGCCTGGCGGATCGTCGGCGAGGAGGGCACCGACGCCCTGACGCTCGGCCGCCTCGCCGAGCGGGCCGGCGTCGCCAAGCCGGTGGTCTACAGCCACTTCGTCACCCGCAACGGCCTGCTGATCGCGCTCTATCGAGACTTTGATGGGCGGGAATACGCGGTGATGGACGCGGCGCTCGAAAGCAGCGAGGCCACGCTCGCTGGCAAGGCCGGGGCGATCGCCTCATCCTATGTCGACTGCGTCCTGACCCAGGGACGCGAGATTCCCGGCGTTGTCGCGGCCTTGGCCGGCTCGCCCGAGCTCGCCGCGGTCAAGCGCGACTGCGACCTGATCTTCCTGGAAAAATGCCGAGGACTGCTCGCCCCCTTTGCCGGGGGCAAGGTGATTCCAACTGCCGGCCTGCGCGCCATGCTCGGCGCCGCCGAAGGGCTGTCACACGCCGCCGCGACAAGCGAGATCACCGCCGACGAGGCAAAGCGGGAGCTGTTCGAGACGATCACCGCCATGGTCACGCGCAGCGCAAAAGGCTAAGCCGCCGTCACGGGGTTCCCCATGCGCCGCTCGCCCTGTAAATGCGCGGCAACTCCCAGTCTCTCAGCACTCCGGACATCATGATTCGCCTCGAAAGCATCGGCAAGCAGAACGGCCAGCAGATCATCTTCATCGAGGCCTCGGCGGCGCTGCAGAAGGGCGAGAAGGTCGGCCTCGTCGGCCCCAACGGCGCCGGCAAGACCACACTCTTCCGGCTGATCACCGGCGAGGACCTGCCCGATGAGGGCCAGGTCAGCGTCGATCGCGGCACCACCATCGGCTATTTCAGCCAGGATGTCGGCGACATGAAGGGTCGCAGCGCCGTCTCCGAGGTCATGGACGGCGCCGGTCCCGTGAGCGCTATCGCCGCCGAGCTGAAGGAGCTCGAGGCAGCGCTCGGCGATCCCGATCGCGCCGACGAGATGGAGGAGCTCATCACCCGTTATGGCGAGGTGCAGGGCCGTTTCGAGGAGCTCGACGGCTATGCGCTCGACGGCCGCGCCCGCGAGGTGCTGGATGGCCTCGGCTTCAGCCAAGAAATGATGGAAGGCGATGTCGGCGCCCTCTCCGGCGGCTGGAAGATGCGCGTCGCGCTCGCCCGCATCCTCTTGATGCGGCCCGACGCCATGCTGCTCGACGAGCCGAGCAACCATCTCGACATCGAGAGCCTGATCTGGCTGGAGAGCTTCCTCAAGGGCTATGACGGCGCCTTGCTGATGACCTCACACGATCGCGAGTTCATGAACCGCATCGTCGGCAAGATCGTCGAGATCGATGGCGGCACGCTGACCAGCTATTCCGGCGACTACGAGTTCTATCAGCAGCAGCGCGCGCTGGCGGAGAAGCAGCAGCAGGCGCAGTTCGAGCGCCAGCAGGCGATGCTGGCCAAGGAGGTCGCTTTCATCGAGCGCTTCAAGGCCCGCGCCTCGCATGCGGCGCAGGTGCAGAGCCGCGTCAAGAAGCTCGACAAGATCGAGCGCGTCGAGCCGCCCAAGCGCCGCCAGACCGTGCAGTTCGAGTTCCAGCCGGCGCCGCGCTCAGGCGACGACGTCGCGATGCTGAAGGGCGTGCATGTCCGCTATGGCGCCAAGACCATCTATGACGGGCTCGACTTCCAGGTCCGGCGCAAGGAGCGCTGGTGCGTGATGGGCGTCAACGGCGCCGGCAAGTCGACGCTGCTGAAACTGATCGCCGGCACCTCGCAGCCGAACAGCGGCTCGGTCGCGATCGGCGCCAGCGTCAAGATGGGCTATTTCGCCCAGCACGCCATGGAACTGCTCGACGGTGACGAGACCATCTTCCAGTCGCTCGAGGGCTCGTTCCCGCAGGCCGGGCAAGGCTCGCTGCGCGCGCTCGCCGGCTGCTTCGGCTTCTCCGGCGACGATGTCGAGAAGCGCTGCCGCTTCCTTTCCGGCGGCGAGAAGGCCCGCCTCGTCATGGCCAAGATGCTCTACGACCCGCCGAACTTCCTGGTGCTCGACGAGCCGACCAACCACTTGGACATCGCCACCAAGGAGATGCTGATCACGGCGCTCGCCCAATACGAGGGCACCATGCTGTTCGTCAGCCACGACCGCCATTTCCTGGCGGCGCTCTCCAATCGCGTGCTCGAGCTGACGCCCGAGGGCGTCCACCTCTATGGCGGCGGCTACACCGAATACGTCGCCAGCACCGGGCAGGAGGCGCCGGGGCTAAGGAGCTGAGGGTCGCGCCCTCATCATATTGCCCTAGCGACAAGCACGCCGACCTCAGTAGCTAGACTGCCGAAAGATGCGCCACACGCTGAATCGTGTTCGCGTCCTCTCGTCGCGACGGTCTATGTTCCAGTCTTTCGACGATGCGTTCTTTGCCTTTCGCGAGGCTAGGTAGCCTGAACGGGCGTCCTCGACTTGCGCGCGAATGGGGATGGCAGATGGCCGGCGATCTCGATTTGCTGATCGGAACCTGGACCGTCCGGGTCAAGAGTTGGGTCTGGGAGTATGATTTCCGCCGCGATGGCGGCGTCACATGGCGCGATCTTGGCAGCATGGAGAGCGGCGTCGGCAACTGGGCCGCGACCTCCAAGCTGGTCAACATGTGGTGGAAGGGCTCGACCACCCGCGAGAGCTGGCAAAGGCCGCTGACGAGCGGCAACGACCATACCTGGTACGAAGCGTCCTATTATCGCGGCAAGTATCGGATCGAGAAGACCGGCTTTACCCCACCCTCGCCGACCCCGCCCTCCGGGCCGACCGACGCGACCAAGGTCGATGCGGCCTGGGATGCGAGCCGCTCTTCGCTCCGCTTCGCGCTGAATCGGCTGAAGCTGCTGCAGCGGCAGATCAAGTATTTCGAGGATTCGAGCGGCAGCGAGGACGCCTTCAACGAACTGCGCCGGAACTATCGCCGCGACATGGCGGTGATCTCGCGCAAGCTGCTGGTGCCCCCGAACCCGATGGACCCGGCCTTCCGCAGCGCGCTGGCGAGCGCCGTCAGCCTGATCGAGCAGAACCTCGCCTTGCCGAAATCGCTCAACGCGGCGCGCGCCGGTGGCAAGTGCAGCAATCCGAAGCCCGCCTACGCCTGGACCAACCGCAATCGGCGGCCGCCCGACACCGATCTGTGCACCTCATGGTTCGATGCAAACGCCGATCTGCAGCGCGACGTCGTCACCCACGAATACTTCCACACGATCGGGCTGCGTGACATCGAGGGAGTGGACACAACGGCCAAGGCGCTCGACAACGCCAACACCATGGCGCAGGTCGTAGCCTATCTGCACGACCGGGCCCGCCAGGCGAATTCCGACGGCCATGAGCAAATGATCCCGCCGCTGCCGACACCCTGACGTAGCGAAAACCGCGCTGGCGCCGGCAAGGGCCTGCCATCGTCGCCAGGCGGTGATGGCGCCCTCGCGGCGCTGTCCCGCGTTCCGGCCCATTTCTGCCCTCGCCGCGCCGAAATCCACCGGACAAATCGCGGCCGCTTGATTTGTCGGGGGATACCATGATGAAGACCGGACTGGCCGCAGCCTTGATGTTCGTGCCGAGCCTCGCCGGCGCCGCCGAGATCGAACTTGCCTCGAAGATCGACCGCGTCACCATCTACCCCGACGGCGCGGTGGTGACCCGCCTCGGCAAGGCCTCGCTGCTGGAGGGCGTCTCGCAGATCGTGCTGCGCGGCCTGCCCGCCTCCATCGACCCCGCCTCGATCCGGGTCGAGGCGCAAGGGACCGGCGCCTTCTCGATCGGCGCGGTCGATGTGCGCCAGGTTCCGGGCGAAGCCCGTCCCGCCCTCGATCAGGTGCTTGAAGGCAAGATCCGGGCGCTGCAGGGCGAGAAGGCCAAGCTCACCGGCGAGGTCAGCGCGATCGAGGCCAAGCGCGCCACCATCGAGAATTTCGGCAAGGTCGGCCCCGACAAGCTCGGTCCGGACGGCAAGGTCCTGCCGGTGAGCGACTGGCCGGCGGTGTTCGACGCGATCGGCACCGCGCTGGTCAAGGTCCAGGGCGAACTGCTCGGACTGCGCAACCGCATCTCCGATCTCGACGCCGAGATCGCCGCGCTGGAGCGGGCACGGCCGGTCGCGCCGCGCGCCAGCCAGCCCAAGCGCGACGTCGCCATTGCCGTCGAGGCCAAGGCGCCGGTCGCGGCCGATATCGCGGTCAGCTACCGCGTCGCCGGCGCGAGCTGGCTGCCGGTCTACGAGGCGCGCCTGACCACGGGCAACACCAATGGCGCCGCCGAGATCGCCTTCACCCGCCGTGCCGAACTGCGCCAGCGCACCGGCGAGGACTGGAGCGAGGTCGCCGTCGAGCTCTCGACGACGCGCTCGGCGCAAGGGACACGGGCGCCGGAGCTCAACCCATTGCGCATCGCGTTCTATGAGCCACCGGTTGTCTATGAGGAGCGGGCGCGCCTGCAGAGGCAGGATTCCGAACGCGTCGCGAGGCCGCCTGCCCTGGCGATTGCGCCGGCGCCGGCCTCGCCCGACCAAGCTCTCGGTGCGGCCGAGCCGAAACAGGCCGAGGTCCAGACCGCGAGCGTCAGCGCCGGCGCCTATCAGGCTAGCTTCAAGGTGCCAGGCCGGGTCACGATCCCTCAGGACGGCTCCAGCAAGGCGGTGGTCCTCACACAGGGCAAGGTCAAGCCGGAGCTATCTGCCCGCGCCACGCCCGAGCTGGAAGAAAAAGCCTATCTCGAGGCCAGCTTCAGCCATGAGGACGAGGCGCCGCTGCTCGCTGGCGAGGTCTATCTCCACCGCGACGGCGCCTATATCGGCAAGGGCCGGCTTGGGCAGGTCGCGCCCGGCGACAAGGTCGAGCTCGGCTTCGGCGCCGACGATCGCCTCAAGGTGTCGCGCGTGCCGGTGCGCCGGCGCGAGAACGATTCCGGCTGGCTCGGCTCGACCCGCACCGACCAACGCGAGTTCAAGACGGTGATCAAGAGCCTGCACGCCCAGCCGGTGAAGCTGACGGTGACCGAGCGCGTGCCGTTCTCGGAGAACAGCGCGATCACGGTCGAGCTGTTGTCGCAGAGCACGCCGCCGACCGAGAAGCAGGTCGGCGACAAGCGTGGCGTCTCGGCCTGGAGCTTCGAGCTCGCGCCCGGTGCGCAGAAGGAGATCCGCCTCGCCTACCGGATCAAATATCCCGGCGACCGCGAGGTGATCTTCGACCAGCCGCGGCGGTAATTTCCGTCATTGCGAGCGCAGCGAAGCAATCCAGGGGGGACGTAGAGCCCTGCCGACCTGGATTGCTTCGTCGCTGCGCTCCTCGCAATGACGGATCGGGCGTCGTCCGTCCCGCCCGTTACTCCGCCGCGATCGCCTGCCAGCCCTGGCCGAGTTCCTGCTCGACCAGGCCGACCCAGTAGCGCACGCCGGCCGGGATGATCTCGTCGTTGAAATCGTAGAGCGGGGTGTGCAGGCCGGCGAAGGAGCCGTCGGCCTCGACGCCATTACCGATGCGCATGAAGGCGCCGGGGCAGACCAGCATCATCTCGGCGAAATCCTCGCCACCGGTCCCGCGCAGCATCTGGCCGTTGACATGCTCGGCCCCAACCGCGCTCGAAGCCGCTGCGACCGCGACTCCGACCTGCGCGGCTGCGTTGACCAGCGGACTGGTGCCGCGATGATAGTGAGCCTCGGCCTCACAGCCCCAGGCCTGCGCCGTCGCCGCGGCGAGCTCGGCGATGCGCCGCTCGACCAGAGCCCGCACCTCCTGCGAATAGGTCCGCGCCGTGCCGCCGATGACGAGTTCGGACGGGATGACGTTCGAGGCGTTCTCATCGCCGCCATGGATGAAGCCGACGCTGATCACGGCCGTGTCGAGCGGCGCGACATTGCGGCCAATGATGCCCTGCAGCCCGAGCACGAAATGCGCCTGCGCATAGGTGATGTCGGTCGAGCGGTGCGGCTGCGAGCCGCCATGGCCGCCGACGCCGCGGAAGGTCACGCGCCAGGAATCGGCCGCCGCCAGGAAGGGGCCGACCGCCGTGCCGAAATGCGATGCGGGCAGGCCCGGCGTATTGTGCAGGCCGTAGATGGCGTCGCAGGGAAAGCGCTCGAACAGCCCATCCGCGAGCATGGCGTTGGCACCGCCGCGGCCTTCCTCGGCGGGCTGGAAGATCAGGTTGACCGTGCCGCCGAAATCCCGGTTCTCCGCGAGATAGCGGGCCGCCGCGAGGAGCATGGTGGTGTGGCCGTCATGGCCGCAGGCATGCATCCGCCCGGGGAATTTCGAGGCATGCGGCAGCCCGGTCAGCTCCTCCAGCGCCAGGCAATCCATGTCGGCGCGCAGGCCGATGGCGCGCTGGCCGGGCCCATTGCCGTGGATGACGCCGACGACGCCGGTCTTGCCGATCGTCTCGGTGACCTCGACGCCCCATTCGCGCAGCCTGTCGGCGACGAGCCGGGCCGTGCGGTATTCTTCCAGGCCGAGCTCGGGATGGGCGTGGATGTCGCGGCGGATCGCCGTGAACTCGGCGTGATGCGCGCCGAGCCAGTCGTCGAGCTTCGTCATTGTGTCTGTTCCCCAGCCGCGGCGCTCTTTTGCAGGCATGGCTCATGCCATTGCCCGTCGCCGTCCCCTCTTCTCATACGTCCGATCGCCGCCAACTCATTCTGCTAACACGGCAAAACAGCCATGCTCCAGGAGACTGGCGGCAGGTCGAAGGCGTCTTGAGAGAGTGGCCGGAGCTGAGAGCGTTCAACCCGCCATCGCGACTTCGGCGCCGCGACCGAGATCGGCCATCCACTGGCGATAGCGCGGCTGCGCCTCGAGCTGGTGGGCATAGTGCCGACGCAGCGCGTCGGTGAGCTTTCCGCCGCGCTTCAGCTGCGCATCGGCAAAGCCGATCATCACCGAGTTCGGCCAGGCTTGAGGCCGGATCGTGCGCAAACGGGCGAACAGGGCATCCTCGCCTTCCTCGGGTTCCACCTGAGCCATCAGAGACAGCATCGCCGCGGTCGAGCGCGAAATGCCCATATGGCAATGGACGAGCAGGTGCCCTTCCTGCCGCTTCAGCGCCGATTCGCGCAGCTTCGCACCGAAATCGAGGATCTCGGCGACGTGCGCCTCGGTCGGATGCACGCGGCCTTCCTGCGGCGTGATGATGTCGTGGAAGCGCAGCGTCGTGCGCTCATGCGCCTCATAGGCGACGAAGGATTCAAGCTCTGGCAGACCGGGATCGAGCAGCGACAGCACATGGCTGACCCTGCGCGTGCTCTGCGCCGGCAGTTCCTCGATCCCGCAGACGGTGAGCGTCGAAATGGCGATGGGCAGCATCGGCGTTTGTCCCCGGTCTCGAAAAGGCCGGGTTAGCCCTCCCTTGCGACGGCCGCAACCGCGATCGCCGCAAGGCTGACCTGCCCTTCAGCGCCGAACCTCGTAGCGCAGCCACTGGATGCCGTCGCCCAGCGTCTGCGCCCCGGTGAGCGCGAGATTGCTGCGCGCGCCGTCGGCGAAGAGCCGCCCGCCGGCGCCGAGGGCGACCGGATAGACCATCAGGTTGTAGGCATCGACCAGCCCGGCGCGTTGCAGGCCGTGGACGAGCTTCAGGCTGCCATAGACCAGGATGTCGCCGCCGCTCCCTTGTTTCAGCGCCGCGATGGCAGCGAGCACATCACCCGCGAGGATCGATGTCGCCTGCCACCCGGCCTGCGTCAGCGTTGTCGAGGCGACATGCTTCGGCAGCGTGTTGATCCGGTCGGCGAAGGAGCTGTCGGTCACATGCGGCCAGACGGCGGCGAAGGCGTCATAGGTCCGGCGGCCGAGTAGCAGGGAACCAGCGGCGTCGAGCTCCTCTTGCTTCAGCCGCTCGCCTTCCGGCCCGCGCGAGAACGGCCCGGTCCAGTCGCCGAGGCCGGAACTCTCCATGCCAACCGGATCCTCGATGACACCGTCGAGCGAGATGTACTGGGTAACGACGAGCTTGCGCATGCTGCTTCTCCTGCGGTTTTCGAAGGCAGTGCTGCACCGCCCCTTCTGCCAATGCGTCGAACCGGAAGCAGCGGAATCGACAGCACGCGCAAAAATTCTTTCCCCGGCTTTGCCGCCGTCAGCCTTGACCTCGCCATTCTCTTGGACGAAGAGGGCTTGCAAGGACCTCACCCGAAACCCCGGCCTTGCGCCGGGGTTTTTGTTCGTGCGGGCGCTTGCGTCGGCGTGTTTCCGATCGAGCGATGGGAATCCGCGTCGGCCCTGTAAGTCAGCGAGAGGGAATCATCCCCATGGCGAACGTGGTCGTGGTCGGCGCCCAGTGGGGCGACGAGGGCAAGGGCAAGATCGTCGACTGGCTGTCGAGCCAGGCCGATGTCGTGGTGCGCTTCCAGGGCGGCCACAATGCCGGGCACACCCTCGTCATCGACGGCACCGTCTACAAGCTCTCGCTGCTGCCCTCGGGCATCGTGCGCCCGGGCAAGCTCTCGGTGATCGGCAACGGCGTCGTCGTCGATCCCTGGCATCTCGTCGAGGAGATCGCCCGGCTGCGCGCGCAGGGCGTCGCGATCAGCCCCGAGAACCTGCGCATCGCCGACAATGCGACGCTGATCCTGCCGCTGCACCGGGAGCTCGACCATTTCCGCGAGACCTCGAATTCGGCGCTGAAGATCGGCACGACCAAGCGCGGCATCGGCCCGGCCTATGAGGACAAGGCCGGCCGGCGTGCCATCCGCGTCATCGACCTCAAGGACGAGACCGTCCTTAAGGCCAAGATCGAGCGCCTGCTCGCCCATCACAACGCGCTGCGCCGCGGCCTCGGCATCGCCGAAATCGACGGCGTCGAACTGCTGAAGCAGCTGACCGAGATCGCTCCGCAGGTCCTGCCCTATGCCGACACCGTCTGGGCCCTGCTCGATGCGCAGCGCCGTGCCGGCAAGCGCATCCTGTTCGAGGGCGCGCAGGGCGCCCTGCTCGACGTCGACCACGGCACCTACCCGTTCGTGACCTCGTCCAACATCGTCGCCGGCCAGGCCGCGACCGGCTCCGGCCTCGGCCCCTCCGCCGTCGGCTATGTGCTGGGCATCGCCAAGGCCTATACCACCCGCGTCGGCGAAGGCCCCTTCCCGACCGAGCTCTTCGACGAGATCGGCGAATTGATCGGCCAGAAGGGCAAGGAGTTCGGCGTCGTCACCGGCAGGAAGCGCCGCTGCGGCTGGTTCGACGCCTGCCTGGTGCGCCAGACGGTCAAGACCTCCGGCATCGACGGCATCGCGCTGACCAAGCTCGACATCCTCGACGGCTTCAAGGAGATCAAGGTCTGCACCGGCTACAAGCTCGATGGCGAGATCATCGAGCACCTGCCGGCTGGCCAGCGCGACCAGGCCCGGGTCGAGCCGATCTACGAGGTGATCGAAGGCTGGGAAGGCTCGACCGCGGGCGCCCGCTCCTGGGCGGAACTGCCGGCGCAGGCGATCAAATATGTGCGCCGCATCGAGGAATTGATCGGCGCTTCAGTCTCGGTGCTGTCGACCAGCCCGGAGCGCGACGATACGATCCTGGTCCAGAACCCCTTCGAGGGTTGACGGGCCGGGCCAACGCGGACATGTGAGGCCAATGGCCGATTTCCACCCCATTCTGGCGCGTGCGATCGCCGGACTGACCGACAAGTCGCCGGAAGCGCGCCGCTCCGTCTATGACCGCGCGCGCACGGCGTTGCTCGCGCAATTGCGCAGCCTCGATCCGCCGCTCTCGGAAGCCGACATCACCCGCGAGCGGCTCTCGCTCGACGAGGCGGTGTCGCGCATCGAGGCCGAGATCGCGCTCGCCGAGGCGATCGAGCCAAGCCTGCCGCCTCTGCCCATCGACGAGCCGTCGCCCGCACCGGCGACGCCTCCCGCGCGCCCCGAGCCGAAGCCGCGCCCTGCCGTCTCGCAGCAGGAGATGCCGCGCTTCGACGAGCCGGCCGCTCGCGACGAGCCCCAGCCGATCCGCCCACGCGTCGCCCCGCCGCGCAAGCGCAGCGTCGACCCTGGCCATGTCCGCACCGCGATCGTCGGTGGCGGCGTCGCACTCGCCGTCGCGGTGATCGCGGGCGCAGCCTTCTACGTCAACAAGATCGCTCCGCAGGACCAGCAGGTACGCCCCCCGCGCGTCGAGACGCAGGCGCCGCCGGCCCAGCAGGACCAGGCCGGCAAGATCAGCGAGCGCGCCGGCGGCGAGCAGACCCCGACGCCGAGCCAGCCCTCGGGCCAGCGCCCGAACCAGCAGGCCGGCGCCCAGCCCGGCGGCGACATCACCGTCGCCCAGCGCGCCATCCTCTATATCGAGGTGCCGGAGACACCGCAGCAGCCACGCACCGTGCAGGGCCGTGTCCTCTGGCGGCTCGACAGCGACAGCGCCGGCCCCGGCCGGCCGGTCGAGACGATCGTGCGCGGCACCATCGAGATCGCCGATGCCGGGCTCTCGCTCGACTTCACCATCCGGCGCAACACCGATCCGGCCTTCCCGGCCTCGCACCTCATCGGCATGCGCTTCACCACCTCGGGTGAAGCCGCGAACGATGCGATCCGCGAGGTCGGCGTGCCGCAGTTCAAGCTCGAAGAGGGCGAGCGCGGCGCGCCGCTCTCTGCGATCGCCTCGGCGCTGGGCGAGAACCTGTTCGTCGCGGCCCTGTCGAACGTCCCGGTCGAGGCCGAGCGCAATCTCGATTTGCTGCGCAACCGCAACTGGATCGACCTGCCGGTGCGCTTCAACTCCGGCCGGCGTGGCATCATCACCTTCGAAAAGGGCGGCGCCGGCAACCAGACGATCGGCGATGCGCTGAACCGCTGGCAGGGCTGAGGCGGGTACGAAACCTCAGCGCCCCTGGCCCGAAGCCAGCTGCCGCATGACCTCCGCCATCAGAGGGTCCTTGCCGACGGCATAGTCGGCGAAGCTCGGCACGACGGTGATCGCCGGCCGAAGGTCGCCGGCCGGCACACCATAGAGATAGTTCAGCAGGAAGCAGCTCGTGACCTGCGACAGGCTGCAGCCCTGCTCCCAGTCATGGAAAGCGGTGGTGTAGCGGACCGCGAGCTTCGAATGCGGTAGCACGGTCATCCCGCCCTCGCCCCAGAATTGCGAGCGATCGCCCATCGCCTCGCCGACGATGACGGCACGCGGCCCGGCGAAATGTTTCAACCGTGCGGCGGTGCTGATCGCGGCCGAGAAGGTGTTGGCGCTGGTCAGCACGAAGAGCTTGCCGTCCGGAGAGAGGAGCTCCGGCAATTTCCGCGCGAAATCGGCGGTCAGCGTGTAGTCGCCGCCCGAGTTGAAGCGCAGGTCGACTACGGCATTGCGGACGGGCTTGCGCGTTGCCTCGTCGAGCAGGCCGGAGAGGTACTTGGCCACGCCGACCGGACCCTGGTCGGCGACCCGGTTGATCTGCACATAAAGCAGGCCGGACGCGGGATAACTGTGCCAGTAATTGGCGTCGAGCCGCGTCAGATAGGCCGGTAACGCGACACCGTCGAGTACATGCCGCCACCCGGTCAGCTGGCTCGGAGTCAGATTGCCCTTCGGCCATGAAAAGCGGGTCGCCGGGGCGCGCGCAGCCGCTTTGGCAGCGAGTTCGGCAAAAGCTACGCGCCCGTCGGTGAAACGGATCTCGAAGCTGCTGCCATTCGCCACTGCAGCGAGACCGGCCGCATGGAGCAGCTCCGGCGAGATCAGGAGGTTCGGCGCAAACTCCCGGGCGAGGTTGGCGGGCCCGCCGACATAGGGGCGCAGCGCCTCGACCAGCGCGGCGGTCGCGCGCCCGTTCACACCGAGGACCTGACCGCCGAGGAGATCACGTCGCTCCTCGTCGGCAGCGATTACGAACAGCCCATCGGCGAACCAGCCGAGACGGATCGGCACGGCGTTGAAACCGTTGTCGCTGGCGAGGCCGAGGACGTTGGTATGGCCGTTGTCGGCAAGGGCTACGGCCTTCGCTGCCGCCATCGCCAGGCCGGCTCGGTCGAGCTCACCGGCGCGCGCTTCAATCGCGGCGACAGCCTGCTCGAACGCCGCTCGGCTTTGCGCCGTAAAGCTGCGCTCGACGTCCGGGAGACGCCTCAGATGCGCAAGGTCCTGCAGGTTCCTGTCGCGCTGCGACGTGGCCGCAGGGAAGTCCGCCTTCGGGTACGGC
This sequence comes from Allobosea sp., assembly GCA_035998995.1. GTDB lineage: Bacteria > Pseudomonadota > Alphaproteobacteria > Rhizobiales > Beijerinckiaceae > Allobosea. The sequence continues at coordinate 24,596 of DASYHC010000089.1, read as the reverse complement.
TTCAGCGTCGGATAGAGGATGGCGGCGAGCGGAACTGCGACGAGCGCGAGCAACGTCGCCACGACCGCGAGCAGCCTGAGCTCGCGCCGACGCCACGAGCGCCTGGGAACCTCACCGTCTCGTCGCATGGGCCTGACTGGTCTCCGCCGGATGGCGCCACGCTTATCATCGATCGGGACAGTTGGCGGCAGCACGCAACAGCGCTGCCGCCCGGAGCCTCAGCCCCCCGACACCTTCTGATAGTCCTTCACGTCGGAGAAGCTGATCTCCGGCGCGCGCTCGGCGTCGTATTTCAGGGTGAACTGCGACGACGCCATGAAGACCGGGTCGCCGTCGAGATCATCAGCCATGGACGACGGCTTGGCGGCCGTGAACTTCTGCAGCGCCGCCTTGTCCTCGCTCGAGATCCAGCGCGCGATCGCGAACTGGCAGGGCTCGAAATCGACGGGAAGCGAATATTCCGCCTCCATCCGTTCCTTGAGCACATCGAGCTGCAGCGCGCCGACGACGCCGACGATGGCGGGCGCGCCGTCATGCGGCAGGAAGAGCTGGACCACGCCCTCCTCCGCCATCTGCTGCAAGGCTTCGCGCAGCTTCTTGGCCTTCATCGCGTCCTTGAGCTTGACGCGGCGCAGGATTTCCGGAGCGAAGCTCGGCACGCCGCGGAAGACGATGTCCTCGCCCTCGGTCAGCGTGTCGCCGATACGCAGCGTGCCATGGTTCGGCAGGCCGACGATGTCGCCGGCAAAGGCCTCCTCGGCGATCGAGCGGTCGCGGGCGAAGAAGAATTGCGGCGCATTCAGCGGCAGCGGCTTGCCGGTGCGCACCAGCCTGGCCTTCATGCCTCGTGAGAGCTTGCCCGAGCACACCCGCATGAAGGCAATGCGGTCACGGTGGTTCGGGTCCATGTTCGCCTGGATCTTGAAGACGAAGCCGGTCATCTTTGGCTCACCCGCTTCGATCGTCCGCTTGTCGGCCTGCTGCGCCCTCGGGCTTGGCGCCAGGCGCCCAAGCGCGTCGATCAGGTCGCGCACGCCATAGTCGCGCAGCGCCGCGCCGAAATAGACCGGCGTGAGATGGCCCTCGCGGAACGCTTCGAGATCGAAGGGCTTGCAGCCCTCGCGCGCCAGGAAGACCTCCTCGCGGAAGGTGTCGGCGGCGCCATGGGGCAGGAGCTCGTCGAAGAGCTTGTCGTCCTCGCCATTGACCTTCTGGCCGGCGTCGCTCTCATCGCCCTTCTGGTTGCGGCGCAGCGTATTGGAGGCGAGGTCGAGGGTGCCGACGAATTCGCGGCCACGCCCGACCGGCCAGGTCATCGGCGCGACGTCGAGCGCCAGCGTCGTTTCGATCTCGTTCAGCAGGTCGAAGGGGTCGCGTGTCTCGCGGTCGACCTTGTTGATGAAGGTGACGATCGGGATGTCCCTGAGGCGGCAGACCTCGAACAGCTTCTTGGTCCGCGCCTCGATGCCCTTGGCCGCGTCGATCACCATCACGGCGCTATCGACCGCCGTCAGCGTGCGATAGGTATCTTCCGAGAAGTCCTCGTGGCCGGGCGTGTCGAGCAGGTTGAAGACGCGCCCGTCATATTCGAAGGTCATCACCGAGGTGACGACCGAGATGCCGCGCTGGCGCTCGATCTTCATCCAGTCCGAGGAGGTCTGGCGCCGCCCGGCCTTGGCGCGCACCTCGCCGGCGAGCTGGATCGCGCCGCCGAAATAGAGCAGCTTCTCGGTCAGCGTGGTTTTGCCCGCGTCCGGGTGCGAGATGATGGCGAAGGTGCGCCGGCGCGCATGGGGCGCCGCGGCCTCGGCCGCCGAATTTTCAAGGGTCGGGAGTTCGGTCATGGCCGGTGTGAAGACAGGATGGCGGAGCGCAAGTCAATCGCCCTTGCGGTCGCGCCGGACGGAGCGCCCGCGATGAGCGAGCCGCAGATCGTGCCGGCCGCAGGCGGCGTCGGGCTTCGGCTCGATCGCGGCGAGCTGCTGCGCATCACCGATATCGAAGGCGGGCAGACCGGCGATCTCGTCGCCTTATCCCGTGACGGCAGCGAGCGCCTCTCGAACGGCCGCACCTTCGACTATGGCGGCAAGATCTACGTCTCGGCCGGCGACGTGCTCTGGTCGGACCGCAGCAATCCGATGCTGACGATCCTGGCCGACGAGGTCGGCAAGCATGACTTCCTCTACGCCGCCTGCAGCCTCGAAATGTACCGCATCCAGTACAAGGTCACCGGCCATCACCCGAACTGCCACGACAATCTCTGCGCCGGGCTGCGCGAACTCGGCATCAAGCCGGAACCGCTGCCGACGCCGCTCAACCTGTTCATGAACGTCGACGTCGCGGCCGATGGGCGCCTGCTGTTCGCACCGCCGAGAAGCCGCGCCGGCGCAGCGATCGTGCTGCGCGCCGAAATGGACCTCGCGATCGGCCTATCCGCCTGCCCCGCCGCGACCTGCAATGGCGGCGCGCCGGCGCGTCCGCTCGGCTACCAGATCCTCTCCGGCGCCTGAGGCCGGACTTCAGTGAGCCCGGCGCCGCAGATACCCGCCGCTCCAACGTAAATTTAACTAAAATTGGCTTAGATCGGTGCCGGTTTCCCTTGCCGCGCACCAGGACAAAGCCGCGGCACCGGCTCGCGACTAATGGCCATCCTGCGCACCATATCGAGCCAGATTCTCGCCGCGATATCGCTTCTGGTCATAGCCGCCGCGCTTGCGATCGGACTCAGCATCCATAGCCTCGGCCAATACGCGAGGGTGACTGATGAAATGCAGTCGATCACGCACCGCTCCGCGCTGGCCGAACGGATCAACGGGCTGGTGAACGCGGTCGTGATGGAATCGCGCGGCATCTATATGAGCGAGGATGCCGCGGAAGCGGAGCGCTTCGCGCCGCCGCTGCTGCAGAATCTCGCCGAGATCGACTTGCTGATGGCTGAATGGCGGCCGCTGGTCGAGGACCAGGAGCGGGCTGCCTTCGAAACCCTCGACGCACGCATCAAGGAGTTCATCCGCTTCCGGCGCGAGATCGTCCAACTCGGGCGCCAGGGTGCCACGGCGGCGGCACGTGCGGCCGGCAATGACGACGCCAACCGCGACAATCGCAAGGCGCTCAACGAGACATTGAAGCGCATCGCCGGCAGCTATGACGGGCGCAGCAACGCGCTCGACGGCAGGCTCGAGGCCATGCAGCGCGACAGCGCCAGCCTGCAGATCGGCGTGGGGCTTCTCTCGATCCTGATCGGCCTTGGCCTCGCGCTCCTCGTTGTGCACCGCCGCGTCTCCCGCCCGCTGCGCGGGCTCGCGACCACCATGCACAGCCTGGCAGCTGCGGAGCCGGTCACGCACATTCCGTTGGCGCGTCGCCAGGATGAAATCGGCGACATGGCGCGCTCGGTCGAGGTCTTCCGCGATCATGCCCGCGCCCGCGAGACGCTCGAATCCGCAGCGGTGCAAGCCGAAGCCGGCCGCGCCGCGCGCCAGCAGCGCATCGCCGAAATCGTCACCGCCTTCGACGCGAGGCTCGCCGACGCGCTGGAGACCGTCGAGACCGGCGCCCATACGCTCGAAGGCGCAGCGCGGGCGGTGAGCGAGATCGCCAGCGCCCGCACCGTGCAGATCGACGGAGCACAGAACGCCTCGCAGGATGCGTCCGGCAAAGTCCAGCACGTCGCGGCCGCTGCCGAAGAACTGTCCAGTTCGATCGCCGAAATCGCCGAGCGCGTGACGCGGGCGAGTACGATGGTCAACAGTGCCGCCAACAGTGCACAGGGCGCCAGCCAGCGCGTCGAAGGTCTGGCGCGTGCCTCCGAACGCATCGTCAGCGTTATCGACCTGATCCGCGACATCGCCGAGCAAACCAATCTGCTGGCGCTCAACGCGACGATCGAGGCCGCGCGCGCCGGCGAGGCCGGGCGCGGCTTCGCGGTCGTTGCCGCCGAGGTGAAGACCCTGGCGAGCCGCACCGCCGAAGCGACGAACGGCATCGCCAATCAAATCGAGATTTTTCGCGGCGAGGCTACCGGCGCCGTCGACGCGATCGGGGCCATCGCCGCGAAGATCACCGAAGTCTCGCAGCACACCAACGCCATCGCTGCCGCGACCGAACAGCAGAAGAGCACGACCCGGGAGATCGCCCGCAACGCCCAGGCGACGGCCGATGGCGCCGCAACCGCCGCCATGGCGCTCGACAGCCTCGCCGCCGCCTCCGGTGAGGCGACCGGCGCCGCCGCTGACACGCTGCGCACCGCCGAGAACCTGGCGCGCGAGGCGGAGGCGCTGCGCGGCGCCGTCGCGACCTTCTTCAGCCAGATCAAGGCCGCCTGACCCCAGCCCACCGGGCCGGCCGGTTGTACCCTGCCGGAGCGCGTCACCCGGGATGCATCACTATCTGCCCAATAAATAGGCAGATCGCGCGACCGTGAAGTATCGCGAGCAAACTCTATCCGAATCCGACGCGCGGCGACGCGCCACCCACTGGTTCTCGTCACACTCCTCGTCGCAACATTCCGGAGACGATCTTCGGAGGACCAATGTCGCACGAGAATCGATCCGAACCGCAGCCGATCCTGTCTGTCCTCGATGCCATCACCATCATGGTCGGCATCGTCGTCGGGATCGGGATCTTCAAGACCCCCTCGCTCGTCGCGAGCAATGTCGACAGCAGCTTCGCTTTCATCGCGCTATGGATCCTCGGCGGCTTCGTCACGCTGATCGGCGCGCTCTGCTATGCAGAACTCGCCGCCGCCCACCCTCATGCCGGCGGCGAGTATCATTTCCTGTCGCGGGCCTATGGGCGGCCGGTCGCCATGCTGTTCGGCTGGGCGCGCGGCTCGGTGATCCAGACCGGCGCGATCGCGGCGGTCGCCTTCGTGCTCGGCGACTACGCCGCGCAGCTGCAGCCGCTCGGCCCGCACGGCACCGCGATCTATGCCGGCCTCGCGATCGTGCTGCTGACCGGCCTCAACGTCGTCGGCACGCTGCAGAGCAAGACGACGCAGATCGCCGTGACGCTGCTGGAGGTCAGCGCCATCGCCGCCATCATCATGTTCGGGCTGTTCGCCGGCACCGAGCCGACCGTCCCCACGCAGCCAGCCACCGGGGCCTCGCCACAAACGGCCGCGCTCGGCATGGCGATGATCTTCGTGCTGCTGACCTATGGCGGCTGGAACGAGGCGGCCTACCTCACCGGCGAACTGCGCGATGCCCCGCGCAAGATCGCCAAGGTCCTGGTCATCGGAACTGCGGTGATCACGGCGCTCTACGTTCTCGCCAATTTTGCCCTGCTTCAGATCCTGGGCCTGGAAGGGCTGCGCAGCTCGAACGCCGTCGCCGCCGACATGATGCGGCGGGTTGCGGGTGAAGAGGGCGCGCTGCTCGTCAGCGTCGCCATCATCGCAGCGGCGTTCTCGACGCTGAATGCGACGATCTTCACCGGCGCACGGGTCTACTACGCCATGGCGCGCGACCTGACGCTGCTGCCGCGCGTCGCGGAATGGGACGAGCGTGGCCGCACGCCGGCCAACGGCCTGATCCTGCAGGCGATCGTGGCGTTGCTGCTCGTCCTGCTCGGCTCGGCCACCCGCGACGGCTTCCAAGCCATGGTCGACTATACCGCGCCGGTGTTCTGGGCCTTCCTTCTGCTCGTCGGTATCGCGCTGTTCGTCCTGCGCTGGCGCGAGCCCGACCGGGTGCTGCCCTTCCGTGTGCCGCTCTACCCGCTGACGCCGATCCTGTTCTGCCTGACCTGCGCCTACATGCTGCATGCGAGCCTCGCCTATACCGGCAAGGGGGCCCTCGTCGGCGTCGCGGTCGTCGCCATCGGCGTGCCGATCCTGTTCTTCCAGCGCCGGTCGCCCGATCCGGCCCTGCCCGATAGTCGCCCCGGCCCGCTTCGCCCGGCGCCGGCGGCAGATTGATCAAACCGCGAAAGGAAACGACGATGAAGCCGCTCCGCTCCCTCACCGCCGTATGCGCCATATCGCTGCTGTCCCTCGGCCTCGCCCTGGCGCAGACCACGAGCCCGCCCGCCACTGCACCAACGACCGAAGCCTACGAGCCGAAATCCGGTCAGGCCGGCAAGGATGTCGTGTGGGTGCCGACGCAGCAGAACCTGGTCGACACGATGCTGAACATGGTCGGGGCAACCCCGGCGGATTACGTCATCGACCTCGGCTCCGGCGACGGGCGTACCGTGATCACCGCCGCCAAGCGCGGCATCCGCGCACTCGGCATCGAATACAATCCCGACCTGGTCGCGCTCTCGCAGCGCAATGCCCAGAAGGAAGGCGTGACCGAGCGCGCGACCTTCCGGCATGGCGACATCTTCGAGATCGACTTCTCGGATGCCACCGTGCTGACGCTGTTCCTGCTGCCCGAGCTCAACGTCAAGCTCCGCCCCACCATCCTGAACATGAAGCCGGGCACGCGCGTCGTCTCGAACACCTTCACAATGGACGACTGGGAGTCCGACGAGACCATCTCGCTGGCGGAGAACTGCGCCTCCTTCTGCCGCGCTCATAAATGGATCGTCCCGGCCAAGGTCGCCGGCACCTGGCGCCTTCCCGACGGCGAATTGCGGCTGAGCCAGAAGTACCAGATGCTGAGCGGTACGCTGACGAGCGGCGGCAAGCCGGTCGCGATCAGCGCGGCGAAGATGAACGGCAGTGAGATCACCTTCACCGTCGCCGGCCGCCGCTACACCGGCAAGGTCGAGAACAACCAGATCATCGGCTCGCACGAAGGCGGCGGCAACTGGACGGCGACGCGCAGCGCAAGCTGACGCGCATTGCTGGAGCATCCGACCGACAATGAGATGGATCATCGCGCCTCCGACGGGAGACGCGATGGTCTAGGCAGGCCGCTCAGTTCTTCAGCCGGTAGCCTGTCTTGAAGATCCAGGCGATCACCGCGATGCAGGCGGCGAGGAAGGCCAGCGTCATGGCGAGGCTGACCTCGATGCCGACATCGGCGGTGCCGTTGAAGCTCCAGCGGAAGCCGCTGATCAGGTAGACGACCGGATTGACCAGCGTCACCGCCCGCCAGAACGGCGGCAGCATGTCGATCGAGTAGAACGAGCCGCCGAGGAAAGTCAGCGGCGTGATGATCAAGAGCGGGATCGCCTGCAGCTTCTCGAAGCCATCCGCCCAGACGCCGATGATGAAGCCGAACAAGCTGAAGGTCGCGGCCGTGAGGATCAGGAAGAGCAGCATCCAGACCGGATGCGCGATCTTCAGCGGCACGAACAGGAAGGCGGTGGCGAGGATGATCAATCCGAGGATCACGGATTTGGTCGCGGCCGCCGCGACATAGGCGAAGACCGCCTCCCACCAGGCGACCGGCGCCGAGAGCAGTTCGAAGATCGTGCCGACGAATTTCGGGAAATAGATCGCGAAGGAGGCGTTGGCGATGCTCTGCGTCAGGAGCGAGAGCATGACCAGGCCGGGAACGATGAAAGCGCCATAGGGCACCCCGTCGATAGCCCCCATATGCGAACCGATCGCCGCGCCGAAGACGACGAAATAGAGCGAGGTCGAGATCACTGGCGAGAGGATGCTCTGCAGCGGCGTGCGCCAGGTGCGGGCCATCTCGAAACGGTAGATCGCCTTGATTGCGTGCAGGTTCATGCGTTCGCCCTCAGCAGGCCGACGAAGATGTCCTCTAGCGAGGACTGGCTGGTGCGCAGGTCGCTGAAGCGGATGCCGGCGTCACCGAGATCCTTCATCAGCGCGGTGATGCCGGTGCGTTCGGCCTTGGTGTCATAGGTGTAGACAAGCTCCTCACCCTCGGCCTGAAGCGCCAGGCCGTAGCGGGACAGGGCTTCAGGGACCGCCTCCAGCCGCGTCTGAAGATGCAAGGTGAGCTGCTTCTGGCCGAGCTTGCGCATCAGCTCGGCCTTCTCCTCGACCAGGATGATCTCGCCCTTGCTGATCACGCCGACCCGGTCGGCCATCTCCTCGGCTTCTTCGATATAGTGCGTGGTCAGGATGATGGTGACGCCGTCATCGCGCAGGCGCCGGACCAGCTTCCACATGTCCTGGCGGAGCTCGACGTCGACGCCGGCGGTCGGCTCATCCAGGAAGAGTATTTGCGGCTCGTGCGCCAGCGCCTTGGCGATCAGGACGCGCCGCTTCATGCCGCCCGAAAGCGTCATGATCTTGCTGTCGCGCTTGTCCCAGAGCGAGAGGTCGCGCAGCACCTGCTCGACGACAGCCGGGTTCTTCGGCTTGCCGAACAGGCCGCGGCTGAACGACACCGTCGCCCAGACCGTCTCGAAGGCGTCGGTGGTCAGCTCCTGCGGCACGAGGCCGATGCGGCTGCGCGCGGCGCGGTAGTCGCGGATGATGTCGTGGCCGTCGGCAAGGACCGTACCCGTGCTCGGATTGACGATGCCGCAGACGATGCTGATCAGCGTCGTCTTGCCGGCACCGTTCGGTCCGAGCAGGGCGAAGATCTCGCCGCGCCTGATATCGAGGTCGACGGCTTTCAGCGCCTGGAAGCCCGAAGCATAGGTCTTCGACAGGCCGGATATCTGGATGATCGGTTGCATGGGCGAACGCTATACTCGCAGCACGGCAAATGGGTGAAGGGGGGATGGTGCCGTTTCGCCCTGCCGGCACGACATCCCGCGGAACAAGAATGGCCGGGCGAGCCCGGCCATAGCAAGTCCTTCTACCAGTTCTTGTCAGCGCATGTCAGCGCATGAAGAACCAGAGCAGGATGATGATCGGGATCGGAACGCCCACCAGCCACAAAATGATCGAACGCATCGACGCTAACCCCTTGATTGCCATCGGATGAAGATGACGGGACAACGTCGTGGACCGGGCTGCGGTTCCGCCGCCGGCGCCGATCTCATTTATAGGCGATGCTGTCGACGAGCGCCTTCATCGCCGCGTCATGCTCCTTATGGCCGTCGAGCGAGGCCCAATAGGTCATCATGATGATCTTGCCGCTGGCCACGTTCGGATTGATCGCGATGTAGCGGATGATCGAATCATCGCCGTCCTTGCTCTTGGCCTTGAGCTCGGTGAACGACCAGGCCTTGCCGTTGACCTCCTGCTTCAGCGTCTCGGACGCGCCGGTGACGGTGACGCCCTCCTTCGCGAAATAGCTGTCGTGCTCCTTCTGCACCGCGTCGAGTTCATTGGGCGCGACCAGCTCGAACCAGAGATAGATCTCCTCGTCCGGCGTCCTGATCTCGACGCCGCGCTTGATCTTCGCGGTCGTCCAGGCGTCCGGCACCGTGACGACCGCGACTGGATCGGCCTCGGTGATCTGGAGCGCGCCGGCCATAGCCGGCAAGCCACCGAAACCGGCGAGCGCAAAGGCGAGCGCGAGGACGGTCTTTCGCAACATGAGCTTTCCCCCGGGATCAGCCAGCCCGCACCCCTGCGCGCGCCGCGATCCGCCGGGCGCGAGGGTGTGCCACAGCCCGCCGGGATGACAAGGCGGATGACCTGCGATTCAGCCCGGTTCGGCGGCGCTCGGATGCCAGAGAGGTTGATAGCCGTTCACAAGCGCCGCCAGAGACGACGGTGGCGTGACGACGGAAACCGGACCGACAGGCCGCGGCCGGCGCGCGACATAGCCAGAGGGCGACCAGAGCAGGGCCTTAGCTCCGCGCAGCGCGAGAAATTCGCCCGCGGGCTTTGCGATCATCGCTCCATCCGGCAGGCTCTCGGCCGCCAGCCGGTGCAGGCGCTTCCTGCGGCCGTCGCGCCGCTCTCCATCAAGCCGCTCGTCGATCGCGGGAAAGAGCGGCATCTCGGCGAGGCCAAGTCCCGCCACCAGCGCAGCCCGGTAGGCGTGCGCGTCGGCACGCCGGCATTCGACGCAAGGCCGGTGTCCGGCGGCGAGCGCCGTCACCTCGTCGCAGAAGAACAGCTCGGTGTAGTAGCGGCCCCAGACATCACGCTGCCGGCCCTTGAACGAGAGCACGCAGCAGATCCACTGCTTGGTTGCAAACAGGCGCGCCGGCAGCGCTTGCGTTGCCGGATCGTGGAACTTGCCACCGCGATTGCCGAACAGGAGACCCCGCGCCGGATCGGCGAAGAGCGAGCCATCGGGACGGATGCGGTTGGGCAGTGGCATGGCGTGAGCCTAGGCAGCGGCAGCACCGGATCATGTCACCAGAACGCGGCCCTTGCGACACCTTGCCGGACTCGCGACGCGCCAAGCTTTCCGGCAAGCTTCCAGTCGCGCGAAAGCCGAACGGCGCGCGCAAAAGGGGCTAGGCAGCATGGACCGGACCACCGAAAACGGCGCGCCGCCGCTGGTCGCGCATCCCTCACGCGGGGCCATCCTCGGCGAAATCCATGCCCGCCCCTTCGCGCCGCTGGCGACGCCACAGCGCCTGCTGCACTTCGCCTTCATGACCGACCAGGCGCAGGCCGCCGCCGATCGCGAGGCCCTCGCCCGCTTCTGCGCCGAGCGCGGCGTGCCCGGTCCGGCCGAGGGCGCCAAACATCATCGCACCCGACTGGGCGAAGCCAGTCTGCGCTGGGAGCAGCATAGCGAGTTCACGACCTACACCTGGGAACTGCCCTCACCCGGCACACTGCCTTTCCTGCCGGCGACCACGGTGCTCCCGCATGGCATGCTCGCTTTGCCGCAGCCGGGGCCGCATCTGGTGGCGATCGACCTGCATCTGCTGCCGGAAAGGGCGGCGCCGGAGCTTGAGAGCCTGTTCGATCCGGCGAGCCTCGCCGCCTCGCTGGTCGATGGCGAGGTCGCCATCGCCGCCACCGATTTTCGCGCCGGAGCCGACGGCTTCGTCCGCATCCTCGTCCTCGATCGCCAGCTCAACCCGGCCAAGGCCGGTGCGCTGGCGCAGCGATTGCTGGAGGTCGAGACCTATCGCGTGCTGGCGCTGCTCGGCCTGCCGGAAGCGCACCGGCTCGCGCCCTCCGTGCGCCGCACCGAAGAGGTGCTGGTGCGCATCGCCGGCACGATGATGCAGACCGACGGGCTCGCCGCCGACAACGCCCTGCTCGACGAGATGACCGCGATCTCCGCGACGATGGAGTCGGAAGCCGCTTCGTCGAACTATCGCTTCGGCGCCAGCCGTGCCTATGACAGCATCGTCGGCCAACGCCTGGAGGCGATCGGCGAAGAACCCTATGGCGGCTGGCCGACCATCGCCGCCTTCCTGTCACGGCGGATGGCGCCGGCGATGCGCACCTGCCAGATGCTGCAGCAGCGCCAGCTCGATCTGTCGCGCCGGCTCGCCCGCGCCGCCAACTTGTTGCGCACCCGCGTCGACGTCGCGCTCGAGCAGCAGAACCGCGACCTGCTCGCAGCGATGAACGACCGCACACGCTTGCAATTGCGCCTGCAGCAGACGGTCGAGGGGCTCTCGGTCGCGGCGATCGGCTACTATGTCGTCAGCCTGTTCGGCTATCTCGCCAAGGGCGCCAAGGATGCCGGCTATCTGCCTGTCGATGTCGGCATCGCGACCGCGCTGTTCGTGCCGGTCGCGATCCTCGGCGTCTGGCTGATGGTCCGGCGCATCAGGCGCGGCCACAGCGACGGCTAGCGCTGCACGACCACCTTCGTGCCGGTCCTGACGCGATCATAAAGGTCCATCACGTCGCGATTGGTCATCCGGATGCAGCCCGACGAAACCGCAGCGCCAATCGTGTCGGGCTCGTTCGAACCATGGATGCGGTAGAGGCTCGACCCCAGATAGATCGCCCGCGCCCCGAGCGGATTCTCCATCCCGCCTTCCATGTAGCGCGGCAGGTCGGGCCGGCGCTTCAGCATCGCTGCCGGCGGGCGCCAATCCGGCCATTCGCGCTTGCGCGAGACGATCTTGGTGCCCGACCAGCTGAAGCCCTGGCGGCCGACGCCGACGCCATAACGGATCGCCTGCCCTCGCCCGAGCACGTAGTAGAGCCGCCTCTGGCTGGTCGAGACCACGACAGTGCCGGGCGCTTGCCCACCGTTCCAGGGCACGACCTGGCGTGGCACCGGCTGTTCACTGAAGATGTTGAGGAAATCCGCGAGCCCGCGGCTGATCGGATTGGAATAGGCCGACGCAGGCGTAGCGAAAGCGAGAGTGACGGCAGTCAGAACAATGGCGCGCAGCATGATGATCCCTGCAACGCCCCCCGCCGGGATTTAACCGGAAGAGGCAAAGCAGGGTCAACCCCGGCTCAACCGCGCAGGCCGGCAGTGATCGAACGGCGATAGGACAGAGCCGCCGGAATCAGCGCCGCCAGCGAGCCGAGCAGCAGGATGAGCCCAACTTGGGCGAACTCCGCCGAGCCCAGCGCGAAGGAGAGCCGCAGACCAGTCTGCGCCTCGAACAGGCCGGAGACCGCCAGCGCCGCGGCAGCGCCGAGCCCAAGGCCGAGCGCGCAGCCGACCGCGACCAGCCCGGCCATGCCGAGCCAGACCACCAGCAACACATAGGCGCGCGGCGCCCCGAGCGCGCGCAGCACGGCATAGCGCCGACGCCTCAAGCCGGTCACCGCGACGAGCAGCAGGAAGATCGCCGCCAGGATCAGCACGGCATTGAGCAGCGACGCCACGCTCAGCACCTGCCCGACATCGCCGAGTGTGCGGTAGAGCCCGACCAGCACCTCGGCCGGGAAGAAGGCCATGGTTCCGCCCTGACGATAGCGCGCCCTGAGCGCATAGGCGTCGGCGACCGCCTTCGGCTTCACTACCAATGCCGGCACGCCGGGAATGCGCTGGCCGTCGAAGGGCGGGCCGAGCGCGGCGCCCTCACCGGCATGGCCGTTGCCGAGCCCGTGCACCTCCCAGACGCTCTCGACCGGCACCAGGATGGCGCGATCGAAGGGCGAGCTCAATCGCGGCAGGCGTCCGACCGCGACATAGGCATGGCCCTCATGGCGACGGCTCGCCTCCTCGTCATCGGCGACGCCGCGCTTCGGCCAGTGGCCGGCAACGGCATGCGACGGCTCGATCTTGTCACCGAGCCGGTAGCTGACGTCGGCGCCGAGAACCGCCTCGCCCTCGCGTGCGAACAGGCGGCCCTCGCTCGGCTGTACCCGGCCCCAGCGGCCAGCGAAGCCGAGCGTCGTGCCGATCACCGGATGGCCGCGAGCGATGTCGCCGAATGCAAGCGGCGCGACGGCGGCAACGCGCGGATCGCGGGCGAGCTCGTTGATCAAGCGCCCGTCAATCAGCGGCAGCGCCTCGGGCTGCAGGTAGATCGCCGACATCAGGAGCTGCGTCTGGCTGCCGGGCGCGCCGATCAGCAGGTCGAAATCATCGGCCGCCCGCGCCGAAGCCTGGCGCAGCGCCCGCTCCTGCGCGCCGATGGAAACTCCGATCGCCACCGCCAGCGCGACCAGCGCGACGATCGCGGCCGCCGTCCAGCGCAGCGCCCGCAGGTCGGCGATCACCATCGGCAGCGGGTTCATGCCGCTGCCTTCAGCTGCAGCGGGCCATCAGCGATCGCTGCGACCTGCTGCATCCGCGCCAGCAAGGCTTGGTCATGCGAGGCGCAGAGCAGCGTCGCGCCGCTCTCTTTGGCGACCTCGACCAGAAGGGAGCCGACCTCGGCCGCATGTGCGGGGTCGAGGCTCGCGGTCGGCTCGTCGGCGAGGATCAGCGCCGGTGCGTTGAACAAAGCCCGTGCGATCGCGACGCGCTGTTGCTCGCCGCGCGAGAGCACGGCGGCGCGCCGGCGCAGATCGGTCAACCCCATGCGCTCAGCGAGGAAAGTGGCGCGCGCGACCTGGTCGCTCGTCTGCCGCCAGCCCGAAAAGGTTGCCGGCAGGGTGATGTTGGCGAGCACGTCGAGCTCGGGCACGAGATGGAAATCCTGGAAGACGAAGCCGACCGTCTCGCGCCGCCAGCGATCGCGTGCCGCACCCGGCAGCGCGGAGATCACGACATCGCCCCAGCTGATGCTTCCGGCATCGGGCAGGAAGAAGCCGGCAGCGAGATGCAGCAGCGAGGTCTTGCCCGAACCGGACGGACCGCGCAGGCCGATCATTGCGCCGGGAGGGACGACGAAATCGGGAATGTCGAGCACCCGGAAGGGCTGCCCATCGCCGTCGCGATGGTCGACCTGGACATTGGAGAAATGCAGCGACTTGGCTCTTGTCGAGCCTCCTACTCGAGCATTCCCAAAGCCCTCATCCTGAGGAGCCATGCCGTCAGGCATGGCGTCTCGAAGGGTGGTCGAAGAGGCTCCGGGACCATCTGGAGCATCCTTCGAGACGCCGCTACGCGGCTCCTCAGGATGAGGGCTGTGAGTGTTCAAGCTGCCGCTCAGACACTGTGGAAGCCGGCCTCGACCAGCCTGACCTGACTGACGAAGCCGGTCTCGGCATCGGTCGAGGAGCCGATCTCGAGCCGGCCGCTGACAGCGACCTTCTGGCCGGCGCTGACCATCGGCGTCGCCGCACGCATGAACACGACGACGATGTCGACCGGCCAGTCGGCATCCGACTGGCAGAACGGGCAGATCGCCAGCGGCTCGCGCGTCAGCACGAAGAAATGGCTCTCCGGCTTCAGCGGCGGCGCCATGTAGCCGATCATCCGAACCGGCTTGCCGCGCAGCGAGGTCGCCCGGTCGGAGAACTGGAAGCCGAGCACGCCGAAGGATTTGTAGAGACCGTCGAAGGTCAAAATCTCTGCCTCGGCCGCAACTACGCGCAGCGAAACGGGCAACGCCGCGAGCCCGGTGAGGAGCCCGCGGCGGGAGAGTGCACGGCGCCCTGACGGGCGCCGGTCTGATGCGTCGCTTATCACTTGCCGCCGAGGGCCAGCGCTTCCGCCATGACGCGGAAGACGAAGGTGTTCGGCTTGTGGCCGCGGAAGCGCTCGGCGCCCGGGCCCATGGCGGTGAGCAGCACGTCGTCGGCCGCATGGACACCCGAGTTGGCGTCGAAGGGCAGGTTGCCCTGCTTGCGGGTGGCGAGCGGCCCGGTGCAGTCCTTCTCATTGGCGACGTTGGTCTTGCCGTCCGGACCCTTCACGGCCGGGACGCGCTCGCCATCCATGAACGGCCTGCCGGTATCGCAAGTATCGGGATAGCTGCCGAAGGAAACGGCGAGGCGGCGCGAGGTGTCGACCTTGGTCGGGTAGCCGTCGGCATCGCGCGGCCCGTAGTTCGGCGGCACCGAGTCGGCATAGGTGCCGAGCTTGTCGCGCAGCAACTGGCCCGGGCGATCATCGTCATAGGTGCCGATGACCGAGATCGGGTGGGCGTGGTCAGGCACGACGATGATCAGCGTGTCATTGCGGTCGCCGGCGAAATCCTTGGCAACCTTGACGGCGTTGTCGAGCATGATCGTGTCGAACACCGCGCGCTCCCAGTCGAGCGAGTGGCTGTACTTGTCGATGCGGGCCGATTCCACCATCAGGAAGAAGCCGTCCTGCGCGCCCTTCAGCATCTCGAGCGCCGCCTTGGTCTGCTCGACCACGTCAGGCTGATCCGGGAATTTCGAGATCGAGCCCTTCTTGGCGAGGCGCAGATCGAAGGCGCCGTCGATGTTCGAGGTGTTGTAGAGGCCGAGCATCTTCTTGGCGCCGCCGGCGACCGCAGCGTTCATCTCGGTCTTGGTGGTGGCGAGCGCGTAGCCGGCGTCCTTGAACTTGGCGATGAAGTCGAGATCGTCGGTGCGCTTGGTGCCCGGGGTCGACTTCGGCAGGAAGTTCGGTGAGCCGCCGCCCATGATCACGTCGGGCTGCACGTCGAAGAACATCTTGACGATGTCGTTGTAGTCGGAGCGGCGGCGGGTATGGGCGACCATCGCAGCCGGGGTCGCATCCTCGATCTCGGCATTGGTGACGATGCCGATCGCCATGCCGGCACGCTTGCGCTTGATCACCTCGGAGATGGTCTCGACCTTGGGGTGGTCGAGGGTCAGCGCGTTCTTGGCGCAGTAGATGCCGAGCGCGTTGACGCAGGACTTGTGACCGGTGGTGTAGGCGCTGGCGGAGTTGGCGCTGTCGGTGACGACCGAGTCGGTGCCCGAGGTCGAGATCAGCGCCATGTTGGGCATGTCGTCGATGGCGAGCTCGCCGCCATAGAGACCTTCCTGCCAACCCTTGGACAGGATGCGGGCGGCAGTGCGATGCCCGACCGAGAGGCCGTCGCCGACGAAGAGGATGACGTTCTTGGCCTTGCGCTCGGCCGTCGGGTAGACGGTCCAGTTGACGCTGGCCTTCTCATTGCCCTGCGTCGCCTCGACGACATACTGGCCGGCCGGCAGCTGGGCGCCGCGCAGCCACAGCGCCGAATGCTTCTGGCCTTCTTCGTTCTGGACGAACTGGACCTCGCGGCCGAACGCTTCGGCGACGGGCTTGCCGTTGATCGTGACCTTGACGTCGGCCGAGGTCGGCGCGTTCGGGAACTCGACCTTGAAGTCGAAGCGCGAGCCTTCGAGGATCTCGGCGCGGGTCAGCGGATAGATGGTTTGCGCCGTCGCCGGCGCCACGCTGGCGAGCATCGCCGCCGCCATCAGCCAGGTTCGCTTCTGCATGATCGTCTCCGCCCCGTGGGAAAGCTCGGTCGCGGAGCGTTAGGAGCGTCAGATGACACTATGATTACTGCGTCGCAGCATATATTGTTACGTTATAACAGATTATGTATTGCAGCGATGACTTCGGATTGCGCCTCCGCACGCGCTGTAGGCAACGAACTGTCGCAGGACCTGTGCTAAGCCCGCATCGCAATGGGAGACGACGCATGAGCACCGCGAGCGATGCCCGCTTCTGGGACCGGTCTTCAAAAAGCTACGCGAAATCACGAATCTCAGACCAGGCGGGATATGAGCGCACAGTGGAGCGGACGAGCGCCCTGCTGAAGCCTGATGACAGCGTGCTCGAACTTGGCTGTGGCACCGGTACGACGGCGCTGCGGCTCGCCGGCAAGGTCAAAAGCTATCTCGCCGCGGACCTCTCCGCCGGCATGATCGCCATCGCCCAGGAGAAGCTCGCGGCGAACCGGATCGCCGGTCTCACCTTCCGGGCAGCGACGGCAGAGGCGCTCGCCTCGGAAGCCATGCGGTTCGATGCGGTTCTCGGCTTTAATTATCTCCACATGGTCCGCGATCTCCCCGGCACGCTGCGCAGCATCCATGCCCTGCTCGTGCCAGGCGGCCTGTTCATCTCCAAGACTCCCTGCCTCGGCGACATGAACCCGCTGATCAAGCTCGCTTTGCCGCTCATGCAGATGATCGGAAAAGCGCCCCATGCCGGCGTCTTCAATGCACAGGAACTGAGCGACCTCATCGCGGCCTCGGGCTTCGAGGTCCTGGGCACGGAACGCCATGCGACCAAAGGCAAGGACAGCCGCCCTTTCACCATAGCGCGCAAGAAATAGCGCAAGCTGCTGGAGCCAGATGGAGCCTTTCGACCCGGCGCGCGTATCGATGCGGAGGTCTCGGGCAGTCGGGTCATCCTGACAACTGCTGACACCCGTCACCCCTATCAGCCTTGCCATCGCCCAGGGAAACGCCGAAAGGGACACGATCATGCTGACCTTCTACCACGCGCCGCAGTCGCGCTCCTTCTCGATCCTCTGGCTGCTCGAGGAGCTCGGCCAGCCCTATGAGATGACGCTGGTCGACATCCGCGCGCAGGACGGTCCGCCCGAGAGCTATCGCGCCATCCAGCCGCACAAGAAGGTACCTGCGGTCGCTCATGACGGCACCACCGTCACCGAACGCGCCGCGATCTGCCTCTATCTCACCGAGCAGTTCCCCGAGGCCGGACTGGCGCCGGTGATCGGCGACAAGGACCGCCCGGCCTTCCTCACCTCGCTGGTCTATACCGACGCCGTGCTCGACCCGATCATCGCGACGTCGGTCCACAAATATCAGTACGAGGCGCGCGGCTTCTCGTTCGGCTCGCATGCCGACACCGTCGCCAATCTCGCGAAGAAGCTCGGCGAGCACCCCTATGCCGCCGGCGAACGCTTCACCGCCGCCGACACACAGCTCGGCGCCGGCATCCATTTCGGCATGAATGTCGTCGGCGTGCTGCCGCGCCTGCCGGTGTTCGAGGCCTATATGGGCCGGATGATGGACCGGCCGGGGCTGCAGCGCACCCTGCAGAAGGACGGCACGCTCGAACCCGGCCAGGTGCCCTGAGGCAAGCTGCCCTGAACCGGGTCAATCCTCCTTGAAGCCATAGTCGGGAATGCCCTGCTCGTTGCCGTAATATTTATACGGCAGGAACTTGCCGGACATGGTGATCCTGACCCGGTCGCCTTTGGGGTTCGGCTCGCGCTCGAAGGCGATGTTGAAGTCGATCGCCGACATGATGCCGTCACCGAACTCCTCCTCGATCAGCGCCTTCCAGGCGGGGCCGTTGACCATCACCATCTCGTAGAAGCGATAGATCAGGGGATCGGTCGGCGGCATCGGCGTGCCGGTGCCGCGATAGGGCACCTCATTGAGCATGCGCTTCTCGGCTTCCGACAGGCCGAACAGGGTCGCGGCTTTCTCGGCGAGCGGCTTCACCAGCTTCATCTGGCCGAGCAGGGCGCCGATCACCAGCACCTCCGACATGCCGCCGATCTCGTTGGTGATCTGTTTCCAGCTCCAGCCCTTCTCGCGCTTGATGTCGAGAATCTTCTCGGTGAGCTCTTCGCGCCTCATCTCGTCCTCGCCAGTCGCAGCCGCCGAAGGCAGCGGTCGACGAGACTGCTAGCAAGGCATGGGCCAGAGCGGCCGGGAGGTGAGAAGCTGCGGGCGTCAGCTCAGCGTTGGCCGAGCCGGAACTGCTCCAGCGCTGCGATCTGCTGCGCGACCGGAGAAACCTGCGCGGCCAGCGAGATGCCTTCGAAATGACGGCGGCCGCGGAAGCGGGCGCGCTCGAAATTCGAGCGGCCATCGAAGGCGGCGTTGCTGAACCAGGCGCCGCGGTCGAAACGCGCGCCGGCGAAGCTCGCCATCTGCCCGAAGCGGGCCTCCTCGAAGCCGGCATTGCCAGCGAATTCGGCTTCGCCGAAATCGGCGGCGCCGGCGAAATTGCAATCGCCGAATCCGGCCTCGCCGGCATGGCGCACACCGCGGAACTGCGTCACGCCGTCGAAGCGCGAGCCGCGAAACCAGGCGTCGCCGGTGAATTCCGCCTCGACGAAGCAGGCGACGCCTTCGCAGCGCATGTCGCGGAACTCGGCGGTACCGTGCAGGGTCGCTGCGCCGAAATCGGCATCCCCCGCGAAATGCGCCTTGTCGAAGAAGGCATCGGCCCGGAAGCTCGCATCGCGGAAGCTGGCCGGCCCGTGGAAATGCGCTTCCGAGAACCAGGCATCGCCGCAGAAGGCGCTGCCGGCGAAACGGGCGGCCGCCGGAAAGATGATGCCGCCGACGTTGAAGTCGCCCTCGAAGATCTCATCGACCAGCGCGACATCGGCGAAGAGACGCCAGAGCGCGAGCAGTGGACCGTCGGCACCGATCCGACCGCTCAGCCGCAGCATCTCGCCGGCCCAGCCGTTCCAGGCCCCAGCGCCCTGGCCGAACCGCGCCAGCGTCGCCTCACGCCGCGCCGCCATGAAGGCGGAGGCCTCGGGCCCGGCAGCGCCAAAACGCGCCGCGCGCTGCGCCGCTGCGAAGCCGGCCTGATGCGGCCTTGCCCAGGAATTGAGCTGCATGAGTTCGGCGCGTGCATCGGGCACGAGCCGGAACAGGCTGGCCATGGTCGGATGACGCCCCGGTTAACGATTCATTAGCCATAGGCGAGCCGCCGAAATGGTTCAATCACTGCTTTCGTCATCTCTGCACCGGCGCTCCTGCTCCAGCGTTCGGAGCACCCGCGAGTTTCGTCGTTCGACGCAGTACACTTTTAACGTTACAGGCCGATAACCTTCTGTAGCGTAAGGCATTTGAAGTAGTTTCCGGGCGATCCAAGGCTGCATGTGCAACCCGGAACGCCAGCGCCGATGAACGCCTACCTGCCGTTGATCCTGTTCACGGTGCTGACCAATGCAGCGGCGCAGTTGATGCTGAAGCGCGGCATGAGCGGCGTGGGGCACCTCGATGTCGGCAATGACGGGCTGATTCCCACCGTCTTCCGCGTCGTCTTCAACCCGTTCGTCTTCGCCGGATTATGCACCTTCGTGGTCAGCATGGCCTCGCATCTGATCGTGCTATCGAAAGTGCAGATCAGCTACGCCTACCCGTTTCTGAGCCTCGCCTACGTCGTGGTCGCGGTTTACGCCTATTTCGTCTTCCAGGAGGATCTGAGCCCGGCGCGCATCGCCGGTATCGGCTTCATCGTCCTGGGCACCATCTTTATCGCACAGAGCTGAGGGACGTCATGGACCTGTTCGCCCGCTTCATTCTCCGCCTCGGCGCCCTCTTCGCTCCGGCCCAGCCGCAGCTGAAGCCGATCCCGGTGCCGGTGCGCCGCGCCGACGAGCGACGCTGAGCCATGAAGCACGTCATCATCGGCGGCGACGGCTTCGTCGGCTCGCATCTGGCGGCGGATCTCGCGGCCATGGGCGAGAATGTTCTCGTCTGCGACATCCAGAAGAGCGCCCACCCGCACTATGGCAAGGTGCCGTTCCAGCGCGTCGACGTCACCGATCCGGCAAGCGTCGCGGCGATCGCGCTGACGCCGGACGATCTCGTCTACAATCTCTCGGCTAAGATGTTGTCGCCGATCGTCACCCGGAAGGAGCGCCACGACTTCTTCTGGCCGGTGAACTATCACGGCACGCAGAACATCCTGAGCTGGATGGAGACGAACGGCGCGACCCGGCTCGTCCACTTCACCACCGACATGATCTACGGCCATTCGGTCACCGTGCCGCAGGACGAGGACCATCCGGCCAAGCCGCTCGGCGAATATGGCGAGAGCAAGCTCGCGACCGAGACGCTCTGCCAGGGTTATCGCGACAAGGGCTTCCGCATCCCGATCTTCCGGCCGCGGCTGATCATCGGCCCCGGCCGCCTCGGCATCCTGGTCAAGCTCTTCCGTTTGATCGATCTCAACCTGCCGGTTCCGATGATCGGCTCGGGGAACAACCCCTATCAGTTCATCTCGGTCTTCGACTGCGCCAGCGCCTGCATCGCCGCCTGGAAGGCCGATTTCCCGAACAGCGCCTATAATCTCGGTTCGGACGATCCGCCGCCGGTGAAGAAGCTGCTCGGCGATCTGATCAAGCATGCCGGCTCGAAGTCGATCCTGCTGCCGACGCCGGCTTCGCTGGTCAAGCTGACGCTCGACACGCTCGATGCGATCAACCTGCCGATCATGGACCCGGAGCAGTACAAGATCGCCGACGAGATCTGCATCCTCGACACCTCCAAGGCCAAGCGCGAGCTCGGCTGGACGCCGCGACACCGCGACGAGGACATGCTGCTGGCGGCCTATACCGAATACCGCAAGGCCAAGGACACGCAGAAAACGCACGAACCGAGGAGGAAAGCCGCATGAGCATGCCCGCCTACAGGATGGACGAGGCGGCTCAGCAGCCTTCGCGCCCGCAATTGCTCAGTGTCGAAGCCGCCAAGCAGCTCGATGCCCAGCAGGTGAAGGAGCTCTTCACCGCCCATATCAATCCGGGCCAGGTGCATTTCCTCAAGCTGCTCGGCTTCGACCGGATCATCGTCGACCGCGCCGAGGGCATGCACTACATCACCCGCGACGGCCGCAAGATCCTCGATTTCTTCGGTGGCTTCTGCTCGGTCGCCTTCGGCCACAACCATCCGCGCATCGTCGCGGCCCGGAAGAGATTCCAGGACGAGAACCGCCATGAGATCTGCATGGCGTTCATGTCGCAATACGCTTCGGCGTTGGCGAAGAACCTCGCCACCATCGCGCCCGGCGATCTCGACATGGTCTTCCTCGGCTCGACCGGCTCGGAGGCGATGGAGGCGGCGCTGAAGGTCGCCGAGCAGGCACAGGGGCCGGCCAAGTCGAAGATCCTGCACGCCGCCAACTCCTTCCACGGCAAGACCAAGGGCGTGCTCTCGGTCACCGATTCCAGCCTCTACCAGTCCGGGTTCAAGCTGGTCGAGAACCGGGTGAAAGTGCCCTTCGGCGATATCGAAGCGGTACGCCGGGCGCTCGAGAGCGATCCCAGCATCGGCATCGTCGTGATGGAAACGATCCAGGGCGGCGGCGGCATCGTCGAGGCGCCCGACGGCTTCTGGCGGCAATTGCGCGCGCTCTGCGACAAGCACGGCGTGCTCTGGGTCGCCGACGAGGTCCAGTGCGGGCTCGGCCGCACCGGCCAGTTCTTCGCCTTCGAGCGCGACGGCGTCGTCCCCGACGTGACCGCGCTCGCCAAGGCGCTCGGGGGCTCCAAGGCGGCGATGGGCGCGATGATCGCCCGGCGCGACCTCTACATGAAGGCCTATGGCAAGCCGAAGACGGCGCTGATCCATGCCCAGGCTACCTTCGGCGGCATGGGCGAAGCCTGCGTCTCGGCGATCGAAGCCCTCAACGTCCTCTATGACGAGGACCTGATGGGCAATGCCAAGCGCCAGGGCGATTACCTGATCGGGCGCCTCAACGAATTGCGCGCCAAACACCCGACCCTGCTCAAGGAGATCCGCGGCCGTGGCCTGATGATCGGCGTCGAGTTCCAGGACATCAGCGAGACCATGCCCTTCGGCGTCAAGCACATGGTCGCGCTGCTCGACGACAAGCTCAAGGGCTCGCTCTGCGGCTTCATCGGCGCGCTGCTGCTGAAGGATTACGACGTGCTCGTCGCCTTCACCGAGTACAACCGCAACGTCATCCGGCTCGAGCCGCCGCTGATCGTCACCCGCGAGCAGTGCGATGAGTTCATCACCGCGCTCGACGACCTGCTCTCGCGCGGCATCACCCGCATCGTCACCGACTATCTGCGCAAGGTCGCCGTCGCCAAGGGCTGAGCCGGGTCAACTACCCCGCTTGTCGAAGGGCCGGCTCGCGCCGGCCCTTTTGCTTTGGCCTGCCTCGCTCGTCAGCCTTGACAGCAAGGCCCAAGCCACCAACTCTATGACTATGACGACGAAGTATCGCCTCGTGTTCCGGGTCGCCCCGATCGCGGAATCCTAGCCCCGGACTCGGCCCGAGCGCGCCCCGAGTCCAGGGGCGCCGTCGATGCTGGTCCCGAGTGGAACAGCACGGCTTCCAAGGCGTCTCTTCCCAGAAGCACTGACGATTTGCCATTCGCGTTCTGGCGCCGCCGTCGCGCGCGTCATCGCAGGATATGAAGACCATGACCCAGTTGAATCAGAAGACCCATCGCAAGCCCAAGATCATTGTCGGCGAGATCGACCATGAGCGCCTGACCGGCCTCGCCACCACGGCACTCGAGCGCGTGCCCGAGGTTGCCGAAGAGCTGCTCGCCGAGATGGACCGCGCCAAGGTCGTCGCGCCCGGCAAGCTGCCGGCCGATGTCGTGCGCATGGGCTCCTTCGTCACCTTCGATTCCGACAGCGCGCAGCATCGCCGCGTCCAGCTCGTCTATCCCGGCGAAGCCGATATCGAGCAGGGCCGCATCTCGGTACTGACCCCGATCGGCGCGGCGCTGATCGGCCTTGCCGCCGGCCAGTCGATCGCCTGGACCGCCCGCGACGGCAAGAAGCATGTGCTGACGGTGACGGCGGTCGAGCAATCGGAGCCTGCGCTCGCGGCCTCGTAAGCCTGCTCAGGCGGCGGTCACCCGCCGCCAGAAGCTCGATGAGAAGGCTGGGTCGACATGGCGCGCGAAGTCGCGCCAATGCGGGAACGAGGCCTCGAAGGTCGAAGGCGACATGCGCGCATCCTTGTAGGGGTTGACCCGGCCGCCGGCCTCGATCGCGATGCGATCGAGCGCATCCAGGAGTTTCAGGGTGCGCTCGCCGCGATGCGGGAAATCCAGCGTCAGCGTTGCGCCGGGAATCGGAAACGACATCATCCCCGGCGAGGGCACATCGCCGAAGAGCTTGAGCACGGTGAGGAATGAGCTCTCCCCTGCCCTCAGCGTCAGCCGCAGCATCGCCTCGACTGCTTCGCGCGCGCTCGCCATCGGCACGGCGCACTGGAACTGGCGTAGTCCCCTTGGCCCATAGGCGCGGTTCCAGTCGCGGACCCGGTCGAGCGGATAGAAGAACGGGCGATAGGCGATGCGTCTGGGTTCGGGCGTCTGCGGCTGCGCGGCGCGATAGAGCGCGTTGAAGGCGCGCAGGCTCAGCCGGTTGATCAGCGGGAATGGCGGCTTGAGCGGGAACGGCAAGGTCGGCGCGGCTTTCGCCGGTGGCGCCTCGGAAGCCGGGGCGTGGTCGGCGCGGAAGAACACGCCGCGCCCGAAATGCCGGCCATCGGCCAGTGAATCGATCCAGGCCACGGTGTAGTCATGCGTGGCATCGGAGGCGGCGGCCATGGCGAAGAAGCGGTCGAGCCCGTCGAAATGGATCGCCTCCTGCAGCATCTCGGCGGAAGCGACCGGCATCAATTGCAGCTCGACGCGGGTGATCAGCCCGGTCAACCCCATCCCGCCGATCGTGGCGGCGAAGAGATCGGCATTCTGCGTCGGCGTGCAGGTCAGAAGCGATCCATCGGACCGGGCAAGCTCGAAGCTGCGCACATGCCGCCCGAAGGTGCCGGCGCGGTGATGGTTCTTGCCGTGGACGTCGTTGGCGAGCGCACCGCCGAGCGTGACGAGGCTGGTGCCCGGCGTCACCGGCG
>DASYHC010000030.1:0-10964 GCA_035998995.1 Allobosea sp. | reverse complement strand
AATTGATGGTGTCGCCGCCGCGCTGCCTGCACTCCAGGCATTCGTGCTCGAGCAACCGGGTTGTTACCGGATCGTCGCCGGAATCGAGGGGATCGAAGCCCATTTCGGCATGGCGGCCCGCAAGGACGATCTTGTCCTCCTCGACGACGTCAACAGGGAGCTCGCCATCATGAAGTCGGACGACAGGCTCCGGAACCTGCAACTGAAGTGGTTTGGTGCCGAACACGCGCTTCCCGACACCCTTCCATCGGTTCTTTCGTGAGCTTGACAAAGACTGGGCTGTTGGGCTCGCGTCGTGTGTGCGATGCGGCGGTGGTCGATGCCTTCTAGCGCACCGGACGTCTACCAGGACGCATACCCTGCGCTGACCTCGGGAAAGTCGGCTATCGGCCAAGCCCCTGAGCCCAAGCTCCGAGTTGGTCGATGAATCGTACTTGTCACGAACTGAACGAGGCGAGATAGCTGTCGATACTCGAGCGCGTTCCGTGCGCCCAGATTCTCTCCAATGCCCGGCTGAACGCCTCTCGGAAGCGCCGGTCATCGCCCAGGTCGCCATAGATATCCTGCATCGCAAGCCAGGCCTCCGGTGCGAGCCTGGCCTGCCGAGCCTGCATCTGTAGCCGCGGCCAGATCGGGTCGTTCGGCGCGATCTTCTGCCCGCTCTCGGTCTCGCCATAGCAGTAGCGGCACCACAGGGCGCAGACGAGCGCGAGCCCATCGATGGCACGCCCGGCCTTCAGGGCGTCGCGGATCGTCGGCAGGATGAATTTCGGCTGACGATTGGACCCGTCCAGGCAGAGACGCCGGATCATGTCGCCGATCTTTGGATTGGCGAAGCGCCGCTCGATCGTGCGCTTGTAATGGTGCAGATCGGTGTCCGGCACCGGCGGCACCATCGGGATGACCTCGGCGTCGAGCAGCACCGACAGGAAGCGCGCGATCTGCTCATCCGCCAGCGCCTCGTGGACGAAGTGGATGTCGAGCAGGCCGGCCGGATAGGCGATCGCGGCATGGCCGCCATTGAGGATGCGGAGCTTCATCAGCTCGAACGGCGCGACATCACCGACGAACTGGACGCCGACCTGCTCCAACTGCGGCCTCCCGGCCGGAAAGCGGTCTTCCAGCACCCATTGCCGGAAATCCTCGCAAAAGACCGGACGGCGATCCTCGACGCCGAACTCGTCACGCAACCTGTCGCACTCGCGCTGCGTAGTCGCCGGCGTGATCCGGTCGACCATGCCGTTCGGGAACGCGACGCTCTCCCCGATCCAGGCCGCGTCGGAGCGATCGACCAGCTCGACGAGCCCCGAAACCGTAGCCTGCGCGACATGGCCGTTGCCCGGCAGGTTGTCGCAGGACATCACCGTGAAGGGTGCGATGCCGGCGGCGCGACGCTGCAACAGCGCGGCGGCGATAAGGCCGAAGGCCGTCTTCGGACGGCGCAGCCGATCGCTCGCATCGGCGACGATGTCGGGGTGCTCCGCAGCGAAAGCCTCTGTCGCCGGATCGACATAGTAACCGCCCTCGGTGACGGTCAGCGAGACGATGCGGGTGCGTGGATCGGCGAGCCGCTTCAGAACAGCTTCTGTATCGCCCGGCACGATGAAATCGAGCATCGGCGCGATGATCCGCGCCTGCGAGGACGAAGCCTCCTGCGCCACGACGGTGGTGAGGAAATCCTGTGCCGCAAGGTCGGACCGCATCGCGGCATCGCTCTCGCGCACCCCGGCGCCGATCAGCGCCCAGTCGCGATCGAGGCCGCGCTCGAAGAGCTCGTCGAGATAAACAGCCTGATGCGCGCGGTGGAAATTGCCGACGCCGATATGGACGATGCCGGGCGAGAGCTCGCCGGGCCGATAGCCGGGGACCGCGACGGGACCGGCGATGGCGGTCAGCGTCGTCCGCGAGAGCCTGACCGCCATTGGCGTCACTTCGCCCGGGCGGCGGCCAGCTGGATCACGAGATCCGGCCGGTCGCTGGTGATCTGCGAGACGGGCTGGCCGAGCCAGAAGTCGATGTCGCCGACCGTATTCGGCACCCAGACGCCGAGGCGCTCGCGCCCGACGATCCCGAGCGCCTGGTCGAGCGACAGGCGCAACAGCGATTGCTCGACGGCGATGATGCAGCCGAGATCGACAAAGCGCTTAAATGTCCGCTCTACGCCGCCATAGGCTTCGCAGGAGCGCCGGTCGACCGAGGCGAGACGGCGCATCTGGGGCGCCTTCGCTTTGATCTCTTCGATCACCTCCGGCACGAAGCAGGTCAGCACGACGCGCGAGGACAGTCCGCGTGCCTCGACCAGTACGATCACTTTGTCGAGCAGGCCGGGATAGGGGCTGCCGAAGGCGTTCATCTTCATCTCGATCTCGAGCTCGATCCCGCTCGGGGCGAAGACGTCGAGGACGCTCGACAAGGTCGGGATCGTCTCGCCGAGCGTGTCGCGTAGCCTGACCTTGCGCAGTGCCTCGCGGTCGAGCCTGTCGATCGGCCCCTTGTGATCAGTGGTGCGGTCAAGCAGCGGGTCGTGGATCACCATGATCTCGCCATCGCTGGACAGATGCACGTCGAGTTCGACCGCATCGACCTTGAGGTCGCGGGTGTTCCTGAAGCCCGAGATGCTGTTCTCGGCCCAGAGGTTGCGCGCGCCGCGATGCCCGATGATCCGCATGGTCTAAGTCCCGTCGTCCGAGTGGTCTTGTCTATTTGCCGCTGTCGACCAGCCCCTTCACGAACCAGCGCTGAAGCAGCAGGATCACGATGGTCGGCGGCAGCATGGTGAGGAGGGCCGCGTTCATCAGCACATGCCAGGTCGGCAGCGAGTCGCTCTGCGGCATCAGTTTCTTCAGCCCGATCACGGCGGTCGCCATGTCGGGATCGGTGGTGAGCAACAACGGCCAGAGATACTGGTTCCAGCCCATCAGGAAGAGGATGATCGCCAGCGCCACGATGTTGGAGCGCGACAGCGGCAGCAGGATCAGCCGGAAGAACTGCCAGGGGCTGGCGCCGTCGATGCGCGCTGCTTCGCAGAGCTCGTCCGGCACGGTCAGGAAGAACTGCCGGAACAGGAAGGTCGCCGTGGCCGAGGCGATCAGCGGCAGGATGAGACCGGAATAGGTGTTGACCAGATTCCAGTCGAGATCGACCAGCACCTGCCAGCTGAGCCAGCCGCCGAGGATGTTGAGCGGCAGCGCGACATTGGCCGCCGATTCATAGGTCGGCACGATGCGGACCTCGATCGGCAGCATCAGCGACATGAAGATCAGCCAGAAGGCGGTCAGCCGGAACGGAAAGCGGAAATAGGTCACGGCGAACGCGGCGATCAGCGAGACCGCGAGCTTGCCGAACGTGATGCCGCAGGCGACGACGAAGGAATTGAGCAGGAGCCGGCCGAACTTCGCGTTGTTCAGCACGGTCTGCACGTTCGCGAGGAACTGATCGCCCGGCAGCCAGGACAGCGGGACCTGCATGATCTCCTGCTGCGACTGCGAGCCGATGACGAAGACGAAGTAGACCGGCAGGCAGACGATCGCCGCGCCCAGGACGAGGATGGCGTGGCAGACGAGATCGAGAACGGGGGTACGTTCGTTCATCGCCGCTCCCTAGACGCTGTAGTTCACGCGCCGCTCGATGAAGCGGAACTGCGCGAAGGTCAGCGCGAGGGCCAACGTCATCAGGACGACCGACTGCGCCGCCGACGAGCCGAGATCGAGCGTGACGAAGCCGTCCTGATAGACCTTGTAGACCAGGATCGAGGTCGAGCCCGCAGGTCCACCGCGGGTCGTCGCATCGACGATCGCGAAGGTCTCGAACAGGCCGTAGACGAAGTTGATCACCACCAGGAAGAACAGGGTGGGCGAGATCATCGGCAGCGAGATGCGCAGGAAGCGCTGGATCGGCCCGGCGCCGTCGAGATAGGCCGATTCCAGGATCGATTGCGGCACCGACAGCAGCGCCGCGGCAAGGAAGATGTAGTTGTAGCAGATATGCTTCCACGACGCGGCCATGACGATCAGCGCCAGCGCATGGCCCGAATGGCGGTTCGGGTCCCAGTCGAAGCCGAGCCCCTGCAGCATGTGCGCGACGGGGCCGACGCGCGGGTTGAACAGGAAGGCCAGCATGATGCCGGCGATCGCCGGCGCGATCGCATACGGCAGCAGCAGGATGGTGCGATAGGCGCCGCGGCCGCGCACGATATGATTGGTCGCGAAGGCGAGCACGAGCGCAACCGACAGGGTCAGGACGTTCTGCGCGATGGTGAAGAGCATCGTCACCTGCGCGGACGACCAGTAGACGCCACTGCGGAACAGCCGCTCGAAATTCTGGAAGCCGACCCATTGCGTCGTCGCGCCGAACGGGTCGGTGAGCTGGAAGGCCTGGAGCAGCGCCCGCACCGAGGGGATGAAGAAGAACAGCATCAGGATGAAGAGCTGCGGCGCCAGCAGCCAGAACGGCAGCCAGCTGCCGCTGAAATGCGCGCGCTTCAGTCCGCTTTCCGCCTGGCTGCCCATCATCGATGAGGCCGATTGCCGCCGGAGCGGCCAGCGGAGACGCCGTGCGCCCCCACCGGCCGGCAACGTCAGGCTGGCGCTATTTCTTGCCAGCATTGAGCTGCTCGTAGCGGCGCAGCGCCTCGTTGCCGCGGTTCGCCGCGTCGTCGAGCGCCTGCTGCACCGGCTTGCGGCCGAGGAAGGCGGCCGAGACTTCCTCCATGATCGCGACATTGATCTGGTTGCTGTTGCCGATCCGGAAGCCGAGCGAATTGTCGCTGGGCGTGCCGCGCATCAGCTGGACGACCGCGATCGCCCGCGTCGGGCTCTTGTCGTAATAGCCCTGCGCCTTGGCGGCCTCATAGGCGGCAACGGTCACCGGGACGTAGCCCGTGACCTGGTGCCACCAGACCTGCGTGTCGGTCTGCGCGAGGAAATTGTAGAAGGCCGCGACCGCCTTGTACTTCTCCGGCGTGTGGCCTTTCAGGGTCCAGAGCGCCGCGCCGCCGATGACGCTGTTCTTCGGCGTCACGCCCTGCTCATAAGGCAGCTCGGTCGCGCTCCAGTCGAACTTGGCGGCGGCGACCACGGCCGCATGGGCGGCAGTCGAAGCGATGATGGTCGAGCACTCGCCCGAGGTGAAGAGCTGGACCGGGACGACACCTTGCCCGGCGATCTGCATAACGCCCGAGCTGACCAGGCGCTTCATGCGCTCGACCTGGCCGACGAGCTTGCCCTTGTTGAAGACGAAGGAGGTGTCGAGCCCATCCATACCGTTGCGCTTGGTCGCATACGGCAGGTCGTTCACCGCACTGTAGTTCTCGAGGAAGCTCCACTCATAGTCGCCGGGCAGCACCATCGCGCATTTCGACACGCCCTTGGCCTTGATCGCGTCGAGCTGCGGCTCGAGCTCCTGCCAGGTCGCGCCGGGCTTGTCGAAGCCAGCGGCTTTGAAATGGTCGCGATTGTAGAACAGGATCGGCGTCGAGGAGTTGAACGGCATCGCCTGGAGCTTGCCGTTCATCGCGTAGTAGCCGACCACCGGCTTGATGAAGTTCGACCAGTCGATCTTGTAGTTCTGTTCCGCCATCAGGTCGGCCGTCGGGATGATCGCGCCCGAATTGACCATGGTCAGGAAGGAACGCTCGTTCGACTGGACGATCTCCGGCTGGCGCTTGGCGCGATAGGCCGCGATCGTGCCGTTCAGCACCTCGTCATAGGTGCCCTTGGCGATCGCCTTGACGACGTAGTCCTTCTGCGAGTCGTTGAATTTCTTGACGATCTCGTCGACGCGCTCGCCGAGGGCGCCGCTCATCGCGTGCCAAAACTCGATCTCGGTGGCCGCCCGAGCCGTCGACAGGCCGGACAGCAGCAAGGCGCCCGCCAGCGCCGCATGGATAGGTCGCATGTAAGCCTCCCTCGTGAGTTATGTGAGCATATGCTCTTAGTTGAAGCATATGCTCGCACATCGCCTTCTTATGTCAACAGCCCATGACAAGGCGATGACGGCGCGAGCAGGCCGCGCCGCCACCATTTTCGACCGCGATGGAGAGAGTTGCCGCGCTCAGTCGGCCAGGAGCGCGCGCGCGGTATCTTCGTCGGTGATCACGCCATTGACGATGCCCCCGGCGAGGGCTGCCCGCAGGGGCGCCACCTTCGCGGCGCCGTGGGCGATGCAGATGCGCAGGCGCCCGCTACCCGGCTCGGGCGGCACGCTGGTGACGCGCAGGTTCAACCCCTGCTCGAGCACCCGGCCTTCGGCGTCGAAGGCCCAGCCCGTCACCTCGCCGACGGCCCCGCAGCGGACCAGCTCGAGCAATTCGCTACGGGTCATGAAGCCATCGCGATAGAGCACGGCGTCGTCGCCGATCTGGCTGATCCCCATCAGCCAGAGATCGGCCTCGCTGGCGATGGCGCGAATGCGCCGGACCGACTCGATCTCGATCAATTGCGCCCGCTCTTCCGGGCTGGAGACATAGAGCGGCAGCGGCATCGGGAAATGCTGCGCCTTGGTGATCTCAGCCAGCTTGACCAGCGTGTCGAACCGGCTCGCCGACCCGTCCGGCGAAATCGTGCCGACGAGCGAAACCAGCCGGTGCAGCGGGCAGGTCATCGGCGAGACACGCTCGATGCTGGCGCGCATCGAGCGTCCGGTGCCGAGCGCCATCACCAGCGACTTGCGCGAGCGCAGCCAGCGCTCGATCAACAGCCCACCCAGGGAGGCGACGCCGGAAGCAGCTGTTTCGGCTGAGCCGTCGGCCGGTGCGATATCGCAATGCTGCAGCTCGAAGCGGTCGCGCAGCCGCGCCGCAAGGTCCATGCAATCGGCAATCGGATGGTTCATCCGGAAACTGATCAGGCCTTCGGTCCGGCAGAGCGAAACCAGCCGCTGCGCCGCCGGCCGCGAGATGTTCAGGATCTGGGCGATGTCTTCCTGGGTCCGGCCGGCGATATAGTAGAGCCAGCCGGCACGGGCGGCGTCGTCGAGGCGGGCATTGTCTCCATCAGCCATGCGTTCAATCCGCATCCTGGATCGAAAGCTCCCGCCAGGAGCCAAGCAATCGGTCGGCGCCCGCGTCCTTCAGGGCCTCGCGCTGATCGAGCACCGTGAAGTGGCTGCCCGCAGCAAGCCCGAACGCGGTCATGCCCGCAGCCTTGGCAGCCATCACTCCGCTGATGCTGTCCTCGACGACGAGGCAACGCTCCGGCGCGACGCCGCGCTCGGACGCCGCCAGCAGGAACAGGTCGGGCGCGGGCTTGCCTCGCTGCACCCGGGTCGTGCTGAAGATCCGCCCCTCGAACAGGTCCCAGAGACCGGTCTGGCGCAGGCAAAGCTCGATACGCTCCTCATCACTGGACGAAGCGACGCAATAGTCGGCGTCGAAGGCCTCGACCGCCTCGCGCACGCCGGCGATCGGCTGCAGATCCCTTGCAAAGGCAGAGAACAGCCGGGCGCGCCAATCCCGCCTGAAGCTGTCGGGAGCAGGCTCACCCGTCATGCGCTCATAGTCCTCGATCACCGCGCTCGCCGGCCGCCCGAGATAGCGCCGCATCACACGAGGCAGATCGTAATCGGGATCGAGCGGCGAGAGAAGCTCGGCCAGGATCCGGCAACTGATCGTTTCGCTGTCGACGAGCACGCCGTCGCAATCGAGGATGATCAGGTCGAACGGCGGTGGTCGGCGGGTCATAACGTCAACAGAAAATCGATCAGATGCTCTTAACATGAACATCTGCTCGATTCGATGTCAAATTCTTCAGCCGTTCAGCGCAGTCCCCGGCTGTCGCGAGCGGCCTGCTGCCAAGCCAGATCCTGCCGGTCATAGGCGGAAACGAGATCGGGGTCGGGATCGAAGCTTACCATCTCGCCCGACGGCTTCAGACAGATGTCGCGAATGGATTCGCCCGTGCAGGCGAGCCGCGCCAGTCGCGCTGCACCGAAAGCAGCGCCGTTGTCTCGATTCGCATGACGCGTAAGCGGAATGGCGAGCACATTGGCGAGGATCGACAGCCACAGATCGGACCGCGAGCCGCCGCCGATGACCAGCGCCTGCTCGATCGCAGCACCTCCACCTTCGAGCGCGAGCTTGCCATCGCGAAAGGCGAAAGCGACTCCTTCCAGCACGGCTTGGGTCATCGCGTCCCGATCAGTCTCGTGTCCCAGGCGGGCGAAGCTGCCCAGCATACGCGGGTCGTTATGAGGCGTGCGCTCGCCCGAGAGATAGGGCGTGAACAGCGCCGAGGACGGCCGGCTGGCGCGACCTCCGAGCGGCGCCAGCAACGCCGCCTCGTCGCAGCCGGCGATTCCCGCCCACCAGCGCAGGCTCGATGCTGCCGAGAGGTGCACCGACATCTGATGCCAGCGATCCGGCAAGGCATGGCAAAAGGCATGCACGGCACTCTCGGTCCGCGGCTCGAACCTCTCCGTCGTGCGCCAGAGTACGCCTGAGGTCCCCAGCGAGAGGAAGCAATCGCCCGCTTCGATCGCGCCCAGCCCGATGGCGCCGGCGGCATTGTCGCCGGCACCACCGGCGAAAAGTGGCGGGGCATCGAAACCGAGCTCGCGGCTGAATTCGGCACGCATCCGACCGGCGGGCTGCGAGCCTTCGACGAGCACCGGCATATGGCTGCGATCAAGCCCCGTCGCCGCCAGCATCCGGTCGGACCAGTCACGGGCGCCGACATCGAGCCAGAGCGTGCCGGACGCATCCGACATCTCCTCGGTTGTCTCGCCGGTCAGGACGAGCCTGAGATAGGCCTTCGGCAGCAGGACCTTTCGGGTTCTCCGGAAGATATCCGGCTCGTGACGGCGGACCCAGGCGAGCTTCGGCGCGGTGAAGCCCGGCATGGCGATGTTGCCGGTGATTGCGCGCAAGGCCGGCTCCGCAGCTTCCAGCTCGGCGCATTCAGCGGCCGAGCGGCCGTCATTCCAGAGAATGCAGGGGCGCAGCGGCCTGTCCGACTCGTCGAGAAGGACAGCGCCATGCATCTGCCCGGACAGGCCGATGCCGCGACAGGCACGAAAGGCAGGGAGGTCGGCATCCCGCAACCGGCGCAAGGCCGATAGAGTAGCGCTGATCCACTCTGCCGGGTTCTGCTCCGACCAGAGCGGCTGCGGCCGCTGCAAGGACAGATCGTCCGTGGCACTGGCGAGCACGCGCTGTCGGTCATCGACCAGGACGGCCTTGACCGAGGAGGTACCGAGGTCGATGCCGATATAGCTCATGGCGGGTGCCAGTCGCGCGAGGAAGCAGTCAGCGCCGGCGCGGCGCGGGATCGCCAGGATAGATCAGGCTCTTGACCATACCTGCTTCATTGGCGGCATGGCGACGGAAGGCTTCCGGCCCTTCGTCCAGCCTGAAGCGATGGCTGACGACCGCCTCGACATCGACCTTGCCCAGCGCCACCAACTCGATGGCGCGCGGATAGACATGGCCCATGCGGCGCGAGAATTTGATCGTCAGCCCACGCCGGCGCGTCTCTGCCGCCGGGACGACATAGCTGTCGCCATCGGGGATCCCAACCAGCACGACGCGGCCGCCGATCCGCGCAGCACGTATGGCGTCGCGGAAGCCTTCCGGCGCATTGGTCGCCTCGATCACCAGGGGCAGCCCCTCTCCATCGGTCCATTTGGCGATGTCGGCAACGCTCTCCCCGGCCTTGCTGGCGCCCAGTTTCAGCGCAAGGGCTCGCCGGTGCGGCTGCGGATCGCAGGCCAGGATTTCGCCGACACCGACCGTCCGCAGCACCTGCAGGATCAAGAGGCCGATCGGCCCGCAGCCGAGCAACGCGACGCGCTCGAGCAGGCGCGGTTTCGCCAGATCGACCGCATGGATGGCGACGCCGAGCGGCTCCAGCATGACCGCATCACTCGGCGTGAAATGCTGCGGCACGGGGACGATCTGGGACGTCGGCACCCAGATCCGCTCCGTCATCGCACCGTCATTGGGCGGCGCACCGATGAAGACGACCTCGGGGCAGAGATTTGGGTGGCCCTCGCGGCAATGCTCGCAATGGCCACAGGCCTGGTTGGGGTCGACCGCGACGAGCGAGCCGCGAGCCAGGCCGAGCGCGGGCAAATCCTCGGTCAGCCAGCCGCTGAACTCATGTCCCGGCACGAACGGCGCAGCGATCACCGCCGAACCGATGCCGCCATCCTTGTAATAGTGCAGGTCGCTGCCGCAGAGCCCGACGGCGGCGACGTCGATCAGCGTCTCGCCCGGCGCTCCCTCGCGGAGATTGAAGGGCGCGACGCGCGCGTCGCCGGCGGCGTGCAGGAACACGGCATGGGACATTTCGGGATGGCGCTCCAACTCTGCCAAGGGCTATCTTAACAAATGTATTTTGCTATTTACATTGGTTTCGGTCAAGGCGGAAACGCCATGCGCGCAGCCCTCGGTTGTAGGGTGTGACGGGCGCGATATAACCGTCCACACCCGACAAAAGGATCCGCAATGCCGGAAGATGCCCAGACACAGGTGAGAGCCGCCTGGCTGTATTACATGGAGGGGCTGACCCAGGCGGAGATCGCCGACCGGCTGAAGATGACACGGCTCCGGGTCAACCGGCTGCTGGTGGAAGCGCGCGGCAGTGGCCTCGTAAACATCACCATCAACTCGCGCCTCGAAAGCTGCGTCCGGCTGGAACGTGCGCTGGTCGACGCTTTCGGCCTCCGCGAGGCCGTAGTGGTGCCGACGCCCGACGACTCCGCGCAGGTGTCGGCCCAGATCGGCCGGGCCGCCGGTGATTTCGTCTCGCGGATCATCGAGGAGCGCCAGTCCGGCGTCTTCGGCGTCGGCTGGGGCAGCACGCTGCGCGAAACGATCCGGCATATCAGGCCCGGGCAGTTCCGCGAGCTCGACGTCACCTCGATGATGGGCGGACTGACCTATGGCATCGAACTCAACACCTTCGAGATCGCCAGTCAGTTCGCCCGGCTCTGGCAGGCGCAGTGCCATTATCTCGCCGCGCCGATCT
>DASYHC010000001.1:0-4787 GCA_035998995.1 Allobosea sp. | reverse complement strand
ACGACGGTGGTGCGGCGCACGACAACGGGTCGGCGATAGGCCGGGCGGACGACGGTCGTTCTGCGAACCACGGTCTGGCTGAAATCGGCATCGGTCTGGTCGAGGCCAGCCTTGAGCTCCGGGGCGAGGTCTTCAGAACTCGGCAGTGGAGCGGTGGCGGGCGCTGTGGTCGCGGCCTGCGCGATGCCCATGCCACCGAGGCTGGCTGCGGCGAGACCGCCGAAAAGGCTCAGCATGAAAGAGCGTCTATCCAAGATTTCCTCCAAAGGCTTCGGCCAGGCGGCCGCTAACGTCGACCCGTGAGCAGTTGGTCGGCCGAATGCGGCCGCAAGGCGGCCATTCGATAACAGTCCGTTCAGGGAAAGGTTCCAGACGGGATTTTTTCCGCCTTCCTAACCACTCGTTAACCATGCGCTCGGCAAGAATTGCCGGGTACGGCAGCCGTCCGGCGACGGACGACGCGTGGGAGTTTTCGGTCGATGAGCGATGTGACGGCGGGCAGCAGCGGCGGCATGACGATGCCGACGCGCGGCCAGATGAGCACGCTGCTCAACCGGCCGGACCTGTTCCTCGCCATCGGCGTGATGGGCATCCTCGTGGTGCTGATCTTCCCGCTGCCGGCGATGCTGCTCGACATGCTGCTGGCGCTCTCGATCATCCTGTCGGTGCTCGTCCTGATGACGGCGCTGTTCATCGAGGAGCCGCTGGAGTTCTCGGCGTTCCCGACCGTGCTGCTGATCGTGACGATGTTGCGCCTCGCGCTGAATCTCGCCTCGACGCGCCTGATCCTCGCCCATGGCCATGAGGGTACCGCTGCCGCCGGCCACGTCATCGAGGCCTTCGGCAATTTCGTGATGAGCGGCAATTTCGTGATCGGGGTGATCGTCTTCACCATCCTGATCATCGTCAACTTCGTCGTCATCACCAAGGGCTCGGGCCGCATCGCCGAGGTCGCGGCGCGCTTCGCCCTCGACGCCCTGCCGGGCAAGCAGATGGCGATCGACGCCGATCTTTCGGCCGGGCTGATCGATCAGGAGGTCGCCAAGGTCAGGCGCAAGGCGCTTGAGGACGAGGCGAATTTCTTTGGCTCGATGGACGGTGCCTCCAAGTTCGTACGCGGCGACGCGATCGCGGGCCTCCTGATC
This sequence comes from Allobosea sp., assembly GCA_035998995.1. GTDB lineage: Bacteria > Pseudomonadota > Alphaproteobacteria > Rhizobiales > Beijerinckiaceae > Allobosea. The sequence goes on along the minus strand of DASYHC010000001.1, from coordinate 3,642 downwards.
ACCTTCATCAACGTGATCGGCGGCATCATCATCGGCGTCGCGCAGCAGGGCATGAGCTTCGGCGCCGCGGCGCACAGCTATACCCTGCTGACGGTCGGCGACGGCCTGGTCAGCCAGATCCCGGCGCTGATCGTCTCGACCGCGGCCGGCCTGCTCGTCTCGAAGTCGGGCGTGCGCGGCGCCGCCGACAAGGCGCTCGGCAAGCAGCTCTCCGGCTACCCCAAGGCGCTCGGCATGTCGGCGGCGGTGATGCTGCTGATCGCGGTCCTGCCGGGCATCCCGATGCTGCCCTTCCTCGTGCTCGCAGGCGGTTCGGGCTGGCTGGCGCACCATTTCGGCAAGCTCGCCAAGGCGCGCGAGGCGGAGGCGGCGGCGCACGGTCCGCAGGGCGCTTCGCCGACGGCGGCCGACGGCGCGCCGAAGGAAGAGACGCTCAACGACCTGCTCAAGCTCGACGAGCTCAAGATCGAGATCGGCTACGGCCTGCTGCCGCTGGTCAACGCGCCGGGTGGCGCCGACCGGCTGACCGACCAGGTTCGGGCACTGCGGCGCCAACTCGCGGCCGAGCTCGGCTTCGTCATGCCGGCGGTGCGCATCGTCGACAACGTCCAGCTCGAGGCCAATCACTACTTCATCAAGATCAAGGAGATCGATGCCGGCCACGGCATGGTCTATCCCGGCCAGTACATGGCGATGGACCCGATGGGCGGCAGCGTGACGCTGCCCGGCCACAATGTGCTGGAGCCGACCTTCGGTCTGCCGGCGACCTGGATCGACGGGGCGCTGCAGGACGAGGCGCAACTCTGCGGCTACACCGTCGTCGATGCCGCTACGGTGATCTCGACCCACCTCACCGAAGTGCTGAAGTCGCACATGCCGGAGCTGCTCTCGCATGGCGAGGTCCAGAAGCTGCTGCGCGAATTGCCGAAGGACCATGCCGACCTCATCAAGGAGATCGTGCCGCAGCAGATCTCGACCACCGGCATCCAGCGCGTGCTGCAATTGCTGCTCTCCGAGCGCATCTCGATCCGCGATCTCGCCACCATCGTCGAGGGCATCGCCGAGGTCGCCGGCAGCATCAGGAATCCACGCGACATCGCCGAGCATGTCCGCGTCCGGCTCGCCCGCCAGATTTGCGCGCAGTTCTCCAATCAGCATGGGCAATTGCCGATCATCACGCTGTCGCCGGCCTGGGAAAGCGTCTTCGCCGAATCGATCGTCGGCCAGGGCGAGGACCGGCACCTGGCCATGCAGCCCTCGCGGCTGCAGGACTTCGTCCATCAGGTGCGCGACAAGTTCGAGGAGGCGGCCCGGCTCGGCGAGATGCCGGCCTTGGTCACCTCAGGCATGGCGCGGCCCTTCGTGCGCCAGATCATCGAGCGCTTCCGCCGCGAAACGCCGGTGCTCTCGCAGAGCGAGATACACCCGCGCGCGAAGCTCAGGACGGTGGGGAGCGTCTGACGTGCCGAGCAAACTTCCCCGTCATTGCGAGCGCAGCGAAGCAATCCAGGGGGACCTAGAGCTCTGCCGCTCCTGGATTGCTTCGTCGCTTATGCTCCTCGCGATGACGGTCTGAATCTCAGCGCCGGCTCACCACCACGAGGTAGCGCGCCGGCTCGGTTCCGGAATTGCTGAAGCGGCAATCGGCGGGCGGACCGAGTTCCATGCAGTCGCCGGGCCCGAGCCTTGTGACGATGCCACCCTCGTCGAAGTCGAGCACACCCGACTGCATCCAGATCTGCTGGCGGATGAAGGCATAGGAGCTGGCGGGATAGGCGATCGCCGCACCGGGCGGCAATTCGCCGGCGACCAGTTCGAGGTCGCCGTTGCCGGCTGGCGAGATGGCGCGGCGGACGAAGCCGGTCTCGGGATCGCGCCAGAGCGGCTGGTCCTTGGCGCGGCGGACGCGCTCGCCGGCATTCTCGATCCGCGCCAGCAGGTTCGACAGGGTCAGGCCGAAGGCACCGGAGAGCCGGCCGAGCAGCACCGCGGTCGGGCTCGCCTCACCGCGCTCGATCCGGCTGATCATGGCGCGCGAGACGCCGGAGCGCTCGGCGAGATCGTTCAGGCTCCAGCCGCGCCCCTCGCGCTCGCCGCGCAGCCGTTCCGCCAATCTTGACCCGAGATCGTCCATCATCATACCCTCTATTCTCTTATAATAGAGCGTGGCACGGGCGTTGGCCAGAGGAGGGGGTAGCTGCCTTCCCATCGACGCCATGGCCGCATGCCGAGCCGGCATTGGTCCTTCCCCGCCATCATCGCTAAGCGCAGCCCATGTCCCGCAATGCCGCCCTCTTCGCGCTGATGTGCCTCGTCTGGGGCCTGACCTGGCTGCCGATCAAGGTCGGCGCACAGCATGTCCCGCCCGTCTTCCTCGCCGCCTCGCGCTTCGTCATCGCCGGGGCACTGATGCTGGCCTGGGCCGGCAAGGATGTCTTGCGGGTGCCGAGGGAGGCCTGGCCGCGCGTGATCATGACCGCGCTGCTGCTGAACACCGGCAACTATACCCTGCTGTTCTGGGGCACGGCGCAGGCGCCGACCGGGCTCGCGGCGATCGTCAATTTCGCGACCATCCCGATCTTCACCGTCATCGCGAGCTACCTGATCGAAGGGCATGCGATCGGCGGGCGCAAGCTCGCGGCGATCGGCCTTGGGGCTGTCGGACTCGGCTTCCTGTTCTCGACCAGGGCGCTGGGTGGGCTCGCCGCGGCGAAGGGCGGTCCGCTCGAGCTCTGGGGCCTCGCTGCTGTCGCGGCCGGCACGCTGCTCTACTGCTTCGGCGCGGTCTGGTCGCGACCGGTGATGGGCCGTATCCCGACATTGACGCTGGCCGGCTGGCAGACGCTGATCGGCGGCTTCGGGCTCTGCCTGATGTCGGCGCTGCTGGAGAATGTCACATCGGCCCATTTCGGCGCGCTGGTGTCGTGGCCGGTGCTGCCGGCTTTGGCCGTGTTGGTCGTCGGCGGCTCGCTGATCGGCTTCACCATCTATCTCAGGCTGGTGCGCGACTGGGGCGCCTTCCGGGCCGGGCTCTATGCCTTCATCAGCCCGGCGGTGGCGGTCGGGGCAGGCGTCTTCGCGCTCGGCGAGCCGTTCGGGCCGGCGGAGGCGATCGGCAGCCTGCTGATGTTCGGGGCGGCGGCGATCGCGCTCAAGCGCTGAACCGTCACTCCGGCTTGTCGATGTGCAGGGCCGCGGCCTTGGCCGCCGCCTGTTCCTGCGCCTTCAGCTGCGTCTCGTGCGCCAGGGCCTTGCGCAACTGGGCGCGTTCGAAGGCGAGTACGATCGGCAGCGAGATCACCAGCGGGATGATCAGGTAGAACATCCGCCAGACCAGCAATGCCGCGAAGACGGCCGGGGCTGGCACACCCGGCATCACCGCCAGGAAGACCGCCTCCATCACGCCGACACCGCCCGGAACCTGACTGAGCAGGCCGGCCGAGAACGAGATCAGGAAGGCGCCGAGCACGATGAAGAAGCCGGGATTGCCCTGCTCCGGCAGGGCGAAATAGATGATGCCGGCGGCGCCCATCAGCTCCAGCGGCGCGGCGAGATATTGCCGGGCGACGATCGGCAGGCGCGGATAGACCAGCTCGAACGAGCCGACCTTGAGCGGCTTGAAGCGCAGCCAGGCCCCGATCG
>DASYHC010000066.1:0-86299 GCA_035998995.1 Allobosea sp. | reverse complement strand
GCCCCGATCGATCGCGAGGCGCTGGTGGCGGAAGCCGGGCTCGACTGGCGCATTTCGCAGGCCACCGCCCTCGGCTTGACCTACTCCGCCGCCTTTAGCGAACGCTCGCGCGACCACGCCCTCAAGGGCAGGGTCGAGATGCGGTTCTGAGGGAGTCGGGCGGCGCTCAACTCCCCAACCTGTACTTCACGAACCCCTCGCCCGCATCGCCGACCGGCTGCGCCTTCAGTGCCTCCGGCTTCTTGCTCACGGCTGCCGGGGCGGTCGGGAAGGTGGCGTTGACGGTCGCCGGCAGCGGCTTCAGCGACCAGTTGTCGTCGGCGGTGGGGTTGATCGTCTTCTTCTCGATGATGTAGCGCACGATCACGTCGCGGTTGAGGTCGGGTGCCTCCAGCACCACCGTCGTCTTGGTGCCCGGGAAATTGCCGCCGCCTGAGGCGCGGTAATTGTTGGTGACGATGATGAACTCGGCTGATCCGTCGATCGGCTTGCCCTGATAGGCGAGGTCGACGATCCGGTGCGCGTCGGGGGCAAACAGCTTGCCGTCGCCGTCATAGCGCGAGGCTTGGGTCACATCGATCTGGTAGCTGACGCCGTCGATCACGTCGAAGTTGAAAGCCGGGAAGCCGGGATTGATCAGCGGCTGCTCCTCGGTCTTGGCGACGTCGATCCGGTTGAAGATGCCGGCCGAGCGCTCCAGCCATTCGCGCAATTGCGCGCCGGTGACTTTCACGATCTGCACGGTGTTCGGGTAGAGATAGATGTCGGCGACGTTCTTGATCGCGATCGGTCCGGCCGGGATGTCGGTGAAGAAGGCCGGCCCGGCGCGTCCGCCTGACTTGAACGGGGCTGCGGCCGAGAGGATGGGCAGATCCTTGTGCGGCGTCTGCGCCAGCAAGGGCTTGGCGTAGGCGATCTGCGCCTCGGCCACGATCTGCACCGACGGGTCGTCGGCGACGAGGGCGAAATAGCTGTTGATCGGCGCGCTCGTGGTGCCGACCGGCTCGCGCATATAGCTCAGCGTCGCCTCATGGTCGGCCTTTACCGTCGCCAGCACGGCGGCCTCGACCTCGGCCTTCGGCACGATCTTGCGGTCGGGCGTGCGCTCATAGATCGGCTTGGGATCGACCTTGAACTCGGCGACGCGCCAGCGCCCGTCGCGCTTCTCCAGTTCGAGGTCGACGATGCCGACATGCGAGCCCCAGAAGCCGGGCTGGCAGGCCGGCTTGCCATGCAGCGAGCCCTTTTTGTTGTCGACGCCGGGAATGCCGTCGAAGGCCTTGCCGCCGGGGAAGACGAGGTGCTGGTGGCCGGTCAGCACCACGTCGATGCCGTCGAGCTTGGCGAGGTGCAGCGCCGCATTCTCCTCGCCGCCCTTGCGCTCGCCGCCGGCGATGCCGGAATGGCAGAGCGCGATGGTGAGGTCGGGGTGCGCCTGCGCGATCTCCGGCAGGTATTTCTGCGCGGCGTCGACGATATCCGTCGCGGTCACCTTGCGGTCGAGATTGCCCTTGTCCCACTGCATGATCTGCGGCGGCACGAAGCCGATCACCGCGATGTTGAGGACATGCTTCGTGCCGGCCTCGTCCTCGAAGCTCTGCTCGAAGATGCGCCAGGGCTCGATCAGCGTGCCGCCGCCGACCCGGTCGACATTGGCGCAGACGATCGGGAATTCGGCCCGGGCGAGGCCGTGCTCGAGAAACTCCAGGCCGTAATTGAACTCGTGATTGCCGAGCGTGCCGCACTGATAGGGCAGGGCGTTCATCGCGGCGATCATCGGATGGGTCTCGCCGGCCTTCAGCCCCTTCTTGTAGGCGACGAAATCGCCGAGCGAGGAGCCCTGCAGGAAGTCGCCATTGTCGAAGAGCAGGCTGTTCTTCGCCTCGGCCTGGGCGGCCTTGATCAGGTTCGCCGTCTTGGCGAGGCCGACCGTGTCGTCGGGCGCGTCGCGGAAATAGTCATAGGGCACGACATTGACGTGGAGGTCGCTGGTCTCCAGCAGCCGGAGCTTGAGCCTGGCCGGCGCCTGCGCAGCCAAGGGGCTGGAAAGCGCTCCGGCCGTGGCGATGGCGGCCCCGGCCTTGAGCGTGTCACGGCGGCTGAAACGGCGGGCGCGGTCCATCATCGGCTCCTGAAGCAAGGTGCTGCGACAGACGCTAGCACCATGGCAGGACCGTGACACGGGGGACTTTCGTCATTGCGAGCGCAGCGAAGCAATCCAGAGGGTCTTAGAGCTCTGCCGCCCCTGGATTGCTTCGTCGCTGCGCGCCTCGCAATGACGGTTGGCGCTATCGGCTCACCCCCTCCATCCGCACCCGCCCATCGGCACCTTCGGTCCAGGCAGCGATGGCGCCGTCGTCCAGCCGCTTCGCCTTCACCTGGAAGGTCTCGCCGGCGATCAGTGGCGCGAGCCCGCGATAGTCGAGCCGGATCGGCTCGCCGCCGGAGAGGGTGGCGATGATGTTCATGATCAGCGTCGCCTGGATCGGCCCGTGCACGACAAGCCCGGCATAGCCCTCGACGCCGGTGACATAGGGCTGGTCGTAGTGGATGCGGTGGCCGTTGAAGGTGAGCGCCGAATAGCGGAACAGCAGCACCGGATCGGCCTCGATTGTCCAGCTCAGATCGGCCGGGCGGGGCTCGGCTGGTGCGGGGGCGGCCGGCTCTGATCCCGGCTTGGCCGCCTCGCGATAGACGATGTTGTGCCGTTCGCGCAGCGCGACGCCGCGGGCCGTGACCAGCTCATGATCGACCGCGACGAAGCAGAGCGGGCCGCTGCGACCGTCTTTCCAGGTGACGTCGCCGATGGTCGAATGGCGGGTGACCTCGTCGCCGGTTCGCAAGGGCGCGATCGTCTCGATCCGCCCGCCGGCCCACATCCGCCGCGGCAGCGCGACCGGGGGCAGGAACTCGCCCTTGGCGGCATGTCCGTCCGAGCCAAGCGCGGCCATCGGCGAGATCGGTGGGGCGAGGCACCAGTGCAGAGCGAGCGGCGCTTCGCCTTGCGGGTATGGCGCGAGATGCGGCGCGAACGTCGCTTCATAGCTGGCGACCAGCCGCGGCGTGATCAGGTCGGAGGCCTGCTCAGTCTTGCCGATCCAGGATTTCAGATGGTCGATGTTCATCGGGCTCAGTAGCTTCTCGGCATGCCGAGCACGTGTTCGGCGATGTAGGAAAGGATCAGGTTCGTGGAGATTGGCGCGACCTGGTAGAGCCGCGTCTCCCTGAACTTGCGCTCGATGTCGTATTCCTCGGCGAAGCCGAAGCCGCCATGGGTCTGGATGCAGGCGTTAGCCGCCTCGAACGACGCATCCGCCGCCAGCATCTTCGCCATGTTGGCTTCCGCGCCCGGATTGGCGCCGGCCTCGTAGAGCCGGATAGCCTCGCGCACCATCAATTCGGCGGCGCGCATATTGGCGTAGGCCCTGGCGATCGGGAACTGGATGCCCTGGTTCTGGCCGATAGGCCGGCCGAAGACGTGGCGCTCTTTGGCGTAATTCGAGGCCTTGTCGATGAACCATTTGGCGTCGCCGACGCATTCGGCCGCGATCAGGATACGCTCGGCGTTCATGCCCGATAGGATGTAGCGGAAGCCCTTGCCCTCCTCGCCGACGAGGTTCGCAGTGGGAACCTTCACATTGTCGAAGAAGACCTCGGTGGTCGCGTGGTTCATCATCGTCCGGATCGGCCGGATGGTCAGGCCGTCCTTCAAGGCCTCGCGCATGTCGAGGATGAAGACCGAAAGCCCGTCGGTGCGTTTGGCGACCTGATCGCGCGGCGTGGTCCGGGCGAGCAGCAGCATCAGGTCGGACTGCGCCGCTCGGCTGGTCCAGATCTTCTGGCCATTGACGATGTAGTTGTCGCCCTCGCGCCGGGCGGTGGTGCGTAGCGCGGTGGTGTCGGTGCCGCTGGTCGGCTCGGTGACGCCGAAGGCCTGGAGGCGCAGTTCGCCCGAGGCGATCTTGGGGAGATAACGCTGCTTCTGCTCGGTGTTGCCGTGGCGCAGCACCGTGCCCATCACATACATCTGCGCATGGCAGGCGCCGCCATTGCAGCCCTGGCGCTGGATTTCCTCCATGATCGCCGCCGCGGCCGAGAGCGTGAGCCCTGCGCCGCCGTACTCCTCCGGGATCAGCGCCGAGAGGAAACCGCTCTCGGTCAGCGCCGTCACGAACTCGCTGGGATAGGTCATCTCGCGGTCGAGTTTGCGCCAGTACTCGCCCGGATAATCTGCGCAGAGTTTCGCGACCGCCTCGCGGATGTCGGTGTGATCAGGTTCGGTCGTCATGCTCATCTCAGGCTGATTGCGCTGCCTTTGCCGTGAACTCGCGGCGCAGTGCTTCGTCGTGCTCGCCAAGGCCTGGCGGCGCGCGCATCGGCACGCGCTTGCCGTCGACCAGCACCGGCGGCGCCAGCACCTCGATCGGGCCGTTCGGGGTCGGGACCGGCAGGGCGGTCGCAGCCGGGTGGTCGATCAGATCGGCCATGGTCGAGACCGTGCCATAGGCGATGCGCGCGGCATCGAGCCCGGCCGCTGTCTCGGCATAAGAACGGGTGATCAGGGTCGCCTGGATCGCTGCATCGAGAGCAGGGCGGTTGCGCACGCGCAGCACATTATTGGCGAAGCGTGGGTCTTCCAGGAGGCTGCCATTGCCCAGCACGTCGCGGGCCAGGATCTGCCATTCGCGCTCGCTCTGGATCGAGATCAGCACCTCGGCGTCGGCAAGGCGGAAAACGCCATAGGGTGCGATGGAAGGGTGGGCGAGGCCGAGGCGCGGCGGCTCGATCCCGCCATAGCGCCGCGTCAGATAGGGCACGTTCATCAGGTCGGCGATGGTGTCGAACAGCGAGAGCTGGATGCGTGAGCCCTCGCCGGTGCGCCCGCGCCGGATCAGCGCCTCAAGGATCGCGGCATAGGCAGCGTTGCCGGTGGCGATATCGGCGATCGAGATGCCGATACGCGTCGGGCCGGAATCGGGGCTGCCGGTCACAGCGGCAAGGCCGGCCTCCGCCTGGATCAGGAGGTCATAGGCCTTCTTGGTGTAATGCGGCGTGCCCGGCGCATAGCCGGAGATGTCGCAGGTGATCAGCCGGGGGTGACGCTGACGCAGCGCCTCGCTGCCGATGCCGAGCCGGTCGGTGGCGCCGGGGGCGAAGTTCTGGATGAAGACGTCGGCCTCGGCGAGCATGGCCTCGACAAGAGCGAGGTCCGTCTTGTCCTTGAGGTCGACCCGGCAGGATTCCTTGCCGCGATTGATCCAGACGAAATAAGAGGACAGCCCTCCGGCATAATCGTCATAGCCGCGCGAGAAGTCGCCTTCCTCCCGCTCCAGCTTGATGACGCGCGCGCCGGCGTCGGCGAGCCGGCAGCTCGCCATGGGAGCGGCCACGGCCTGCTCCAGCGCCACCACCAGGATTCCATCGAGAGCATTCGTCATCTTTGGTCTGCTTCGTCCACCAAGCCCCGTCTTCTCTCCCACAAGCCCTCATCCTGAGGAGTGAGCAAAGCTCGCGTCTCGAAGGATGCTTCAGGAGGCTCTGGGACCAACTGGAGCATCCTTCGAGACGCGCTCCTTAAGGAGCGCTCCTCAGGATGAGGGCTGAGGATGTGGCGAGAGGGAGCATTCGGCCCCGCGAAGTCAAATAGCGTTTCGCGATGGCCGCCATAGCGCCTGGCTCCATAGAAAAACCCTATGGCCTTCATCGCTTTATCCTTCTTGTCCGACTGCGGCCTCTATGCGCCCCTTTTCGCCGGACGAGGCGCCGCTCAAGAGCGCCCGATGTCATGCGAGGTTCAGGGAGGACGCTCATGAAGACGATGAAACTGGCGCTCGCCGCATTGGCCGGCACGCTGCTCGCAGGCTCGGCTCTGGCGCAGGACAAGCCGAAGGAGCTGGTGGTCGGCATAGCCACCTTCCTGTCAGGGCCGGCCTCGGTCTTTGGCGTGCCTGGCCGCAACGCGGCGGACCTGCTGATCGAGGAGATCAACGCCAAGGGCGGCGTGCTCGGCGTGCCGCTGAAGCCGGTCTATGTCGATGAGGGTGCCGGCACCAACCAGCTGCTCTCCGAATATCGCCGCGTCGTGCAGGAGCAGGGCGCGCAGGTGATGCTGGGCGCGATCTCGTCCGGCTCCTGCAACGCGCTTGCCCCGGTGGCGGAGGACCTCAAGGTCGTCAACGTGATGTGGGATTGCGGCACGCAGACCATCTTCGAGGACGGCAAGTGGAAGTATTCCATCCGCACGCAGGCTCATGCCGGCGCCGAGATGATGGCGACTTTGCTCTACCTGATGAAGGTCAAACCCGACTTCAAATCGGTCGCCGTGGTCAATCAGGACTATGCCTGGGGCCGTGAATCCTGGGCCCTGCTGCAGGCCGGCCTCAAGGCGCTGAAGCCCGATGTGAAGGTGGTCGCCGAGCTCTTCCCGAAATTCGGCGCGCCGGATTTCTCGACAGAGATCACTAGGCTCTCGGCGTTGCGGCCCGACGTCGTGATCTCGACCTCCTGGGGCGGCGATCTCGACACCTTCGTCCAGCAGGCGGCAGCGCGCGGCCTCCTGAAGCAGTCGACCTTCGTGCTGCCGCTGGCGGAAAGCTCGCTGGAGCGGCTCGGCGCGGTCCTGCCGGAGGGCGTGATCGTCGGCTCGCGCGGCGACCATTACTGGCGCCATCCCAAGCACAAGGACACGCCGGAGATGCAGGCCTTCGTGAAGAAGTACAAGGACAAGACCGGCGTCTATCCGATCTATCCGACCTTCCACATGCAGCAGGCCCTGACCGGGTTGACCAAGGCCTATGAGAAGGCGGGCGCCGGCGGCAAATGGCCGAGCAAGGAAGAGGTTATCGCCGCCTTCGAGGGGCTGGAGTTCAAGTCACTGACCGGCACGATCACTATCCGCCAGGACCACCAGGGGCTGGAGGACCAGCTGCTCGGCACCACCAAGCGCGTGCCGGAATTCCCCTTCGCGGTCTACGACAAGATGGCGCTTTATCCCGGCAAGCTGGTGACCACGCCGCTCGGCGAGAAGTCGCTCGACTGGTTCGCCAAGGTGAAGCCGGAGCTCGTCACCGACAAGTCGATCGAGACCTTCGACTACGCGAAGTGAGTGATCGGCCCGGGCTTGCCGTCATTGCGAGCGTAGCGAAGCAATCCAGCGTCGCGCGCTGCCGCGCTGGATTGCTTCGTTGGCTTCGCCTCCTCGCAATGACGGCGAGGCGGCTCGGTCAAAACCAGAAGAACGGACCGCATGCCTCCTGAAATGCTTCTCCTCGCCGCGCTAGACGGCCTGGCCTATGGCTCGCTGATTTTCCTGGTCGCGGTCGGGCTGTCGCTGATTTTTGGCGTGCTCGGCATAGTCAACGTCGCCCATGGCTCGTTCTATGCGATCGGCGCCTATGTCGCGGCTGCCGGCGTGCTCGCCATCGGCGCGGCCGGCCTGCCGACCTGGCTCGCCTTCCCGACCTTGCTGATCGCGGCCGCGCTGGTCGGCATCCTGGTCGGCGGCCTCGTCGAGATCGCGCTGCTGCGCCGCGTCTACGGCAAGGAGGAGGTGCTGCAGCTGATCGTCACCTTCGCCGTCTTCATGATCCTGGAGGATGCGCAGAAGGTCGTCTTCGGCGTGCAGCCCTATTTCGCCAACGCCCCGATGAACTGGCTCGGCACGGTCGAGGTCTTCGGCATCTTCTACACCACCTACCAACTCGTCCTGATGCCGCTGGTCGCAGCTGCCGTCCTCATCGGCCTGCGCTTCTTCCTGCGCCGCACCAGCTTCGGCCGCGCCATCGTCGCGGTGACGCAGGATCGCGAGGCCGCGACCGCGATGGGCATCGATGCGGCGCGGGTCTACCTGATCACCTTCATCATCGGGGCATCGCTGGCGGCGCTCGGCGGCGCGCTCGCCTCGGCCACGACCTCGCTCACCCCCGGCATCGGCGCCGGCACGCTCGTCCTCTCCTTCGCGGTGGCGGCGACGGCGGGGCTCGGCCGGATCGAGGGCGCGGCGGTTGCAGCGCTGCTGATCGGCCTCGGGCGTTCGGCCGCCGTCTATTTCGCGCCGGAATTCGACGTGCTGATCCCCTACCTCATCATGATGCTCGTGCTGCTGGTTCGTCCGCAGGGCCTGTTCTCGACCGTGCAGACGAGGAAGGTGTGATGGCGCGCCAGCTCGTCTTCGGCCTCGCGCTGATCGCGGCGCTCGCGATCTTCCCGCTGTTCTCGCCCTGGTCGACGGTGATCCTGACCGTCGCCCTGTGCGAAGGGCTCGCGGCGCTCGGCATCATGGTGCTGCTGCGCGCCGGCCAGGTCTCCTTTGGCCACGGCCTGTTTTTCTCGTTCAGCGCCTATGCCGTCGCCTTCCTTGCGGCAGCCAAGGTCGGACACGAGGCGTTGATCCTGATCCCGGTCGGCATGGCGGCATCGGGTTTGTTGGCAGCCATCGTCGGCCTCTTCGTCGTGCGTTATCGGGCGATCTTCTTCGGCATGCTCAACCTCGCCATCTCCATGGTGTTCTTCTCGCTGCTGGAGAAGCTTTTTCCGATCACCGGCGGCGCCGACGGCAAGCGCGTGCCGCGGCCGACCTTCGCGGGCATCGAGTTCGGACGCGAGCAGTTCGAGCTCGCGACCTTCTATGTCACGCTGGTGCTCTGCATCGTCGCCGCGCTTTTCGTCGCCCGCTACCTGCTCTCGCCCGGCGGAAAGGCGCTGGAGGCGATCAAGTCGAACGAGACCCGGCTCGAATATCTCGGCGTCTCCCCGAGGAAAGTGCTCTACGGTGCCTATCTGCTCTCCGGCCTGCTGGCGGGGCTGGGCGGCGCGATCATCGCGCTCGTCTCCGGCCATGTGACGCCGGAGCTGGCCTATTGGGTGCGCTCGGGCGAGTTCGTCTTCATCGCGATCTTAGGGGGCATCGGCGGCGTCGCCGGTCCCTTCCTCGGCGCGCTGATGTTCCAGATCATCCGCGGCTATGCGGCGGTCTATGCGCCCGAGACCTGGCATGCCGTCCTCGGCGTCATGCTGCTGGTCATCATCTTCTTCGCACCGGCCGGGCTCTACGGCATCGTCGCGGGCAAGGCTGGCAAGCCGCAGCGCGAGGAGGGCGGGCGATGAGCGGGGTCATCCTCGAGGCGGACGACCTCCACTTACGCTTCGGCGGCGTGCAGGCGGCGAACGGCGCCTCGCTCAAGGTCGCGGCGAACGAGCGCATCGCCATCATCGGCCCGAACGGGGCTGGCAAGACCACCTTCATCAATCTCTGCACCGGCTATCTCAAGCCGCAATCCGGCCGCGTCGTCTTCAACGGGCAGGATGTGACGCGCCTCTCGCCGCAGGCGATCACCCGCCTCGGCATCGGCCGCTCCTTCCAGATCCCGCAGCTCTTCCTCGACAACACGGTGATCGAGAACCTGCTGCTGGCGCTCTCTGCCCGCGAGGGCTCGTGGTCGCCTTTCCTGCCGATGCAGCGCCATCCGAAAGCCGAGGAGATGTGGGCGTTGCTCGACCTGGTCGGCCTCAAGGAGATCGGCAACCGCGTTGTCCGCGAACTGCCGGAGGGCATGCGCAAGCTGATCGACATCGCTGTGGCGCTCGCGCTCGAGCCTAAGCTGATCTTCATGGACGAGCCGACCAGCGGGGTATCCTCGACTGAAAAATTCCAGGTGATGGACACGCTGACCCGCGTGCTCGACGCCCGCGCCACCACGGCGGTCTTCGTCGAGCACGACATGGACGTGGTCGCCCGCTACGCCAACCGCGTCGCGGTCTGGACCGGCGGGCGCATCGCCCATCAGGGCACGCCGGAGGAGATACTCAGCCATCCGGAGGTGCGCGAGACCGTGATCGGGGTGGGAATCTGACCATGCGGAGCTGTGATCGAGCCACCTCCGTCTTTCCGGGGCTTCGCGCAGCGAAGAGCCCGGAATCCATGACAACCGGCGTTGCGGGATTTGCGTTGCCATCGCCGCACTCGTCCTCATGGCTCGGTGTTCATGGGTTCCGGGCTCGGCCCTGCGGGCCGCCCCGGAATGACGGTGCGGTTCCTCTCGAACACGGCAGGGTCTGAGATGCTGGAGATCAGGGAGCTCTCGGCCGAGATCGAAGGCCTGCAGGTGCTGCGCCGCGCCTCGCTGTCGCTGGAGGAGGGCGCGACCGTCGCGCTCATCGGCCGCAACGGCGCCGGCAAGACCAGCCTGCTGCGCGCCATCATGGGCTTCATGACGGTGACCAGCGGCGCGATCAGCTTCGACGGCAAGCCGCTCGACAGCGTGAAGGCGCATGAGCGACCGCGCCTCGGCATCGGCTATGCGCCGGAGGATCGCCGACTGTTCTCGACCTTTACCATCGAGGAGAACATCCGCCTGCCGGCCGAGGTGATGAAGCTCGGCGAGGCCGAGATCGCAAGACGGCTAGAGCGCATCTACGCGGTGTTGCCCGAGCTCGCCGATCTGCGCCAGCGTCCGGCCGCCGGCCTTTCCGGCGGCCAGGGCAAGATGGCGGCGCTCGCCCGGGCGCTGATGGTCGGCAGCCGCGTCATCCTGCTCGACGAGCCCTTCCAGGGCCTCGCCCCGGTGCTGGCCAATCGTTATGCCGCTGCCCTGCGCGCTCTGCGCGACAGCCATCCCGAGATCGCCTTGCTGATCACCGAATCCAACCCCAGTCTGCTTCGCAACTTCGCGGCCAAGGCTTATGCGATCGAGCGCGGTGAGGTCAGCGAAACGCAGTTGGCCGAAAGCTCACTGGCGGCGGCCGGGCTGCATTGAGACGATACGAGACGGCATCGCCGTAGACGGAGACCATCATGACCCAGCACTTCATCAACGGCCGGCACGTCGCCGGCCGCACCGGCGAGACCATGGCTGTGCTCGCCCCGGCGACCGGCGAGGAATTCACCCGCATCGCCTGCGGCACTGCCGAGGATATCGACGACGCCGTGCGGGCCGCCCGCGCCGCTTATGAAGGCGCCTGGGGCAGACTGACCGCGGCCGAGCGCGGCCGGCTGATCTCCAAGCTCGCCCTCAAGGTCCAGGATCATTTCGACGAGCTGGCGAAGATCGAGGCGCAGGACACCGGCAAGCCGATGGCGCAGGCGCGCGCCGATATCGAGGCGACCGTCCGCTATTTCGAGTTCTATGGCGGTGCGGCCGACAAGGTCCATGGCCACATCATCCCGTTCCTCAACGGCTACAATGTCAGCGTCGTGCACGAGCCCTATGGCGTCACCGGCCATATCCTGCCCTGGAACTATCCGGCGCAGATGTTCGGCCGCTCGCTCACCGCTTCGCTCGCCATGGGCAATGCCGTAGTGCTGAAGCCGGCCGAGGACGCGTGCCAGACGGCGCTGCGTCTCGCCGAGCTCGCCAGCGAGGTCGGCTTCCCCGATGGCGCGATCAACATCGTCACCGGCCGCGGCCATGAGGCGGGCGAGGCGCTCTGCCGCAATCCCGGCGTCGGCTTCATCTCCTTCACCGGCTCGCCCCAGGTCGGCCAGATCATCCAGAAGGCCTGCGCCGACAACTTCATCACCTGCACGCTGGAGCTCGGCGGCAAGTCGCCCCAGATCGTCTTCGACGATGCAGATTTCGATACGGCCGTGCCGATCGTCTGCAAGGCGATCGTCCAGAACACCGGGCAGACCTGCTCGGCCGGCAGCCGCGTGCTGGTGCAGAAGACCGTCTATGACGCCTTCGTCGGCGCCGTCGCCAGGCAGTTCTCCAAGCTGCGCGCCGGCACGCCCGAGATGGACCTCGATTGCGGCCCCGTGATCAACGCCAAGCAGCGCAGCCGGGTGCAGAGCTTCGTCGATCAGGCCCGCGAGCAGGGCATCCCAGTGCTGGCTGAAGGCGCGATCGCCCAAGGTGTGCCCAATGGCGGCTTCTATGTGACGCCGACCCTGTTCGGCCAGGTGCCGCGCGGCAACCGGCTGGAGCAAGAGGAGGTCTTCGGGCCAGTCCTCGCGGCCTTCTCCTTCGACGACGAGGAGGATGCGGTGAAGCTCGCCAACTCGACGCCGTACGGCCTCGTCGCCGGCGTCTGGACCAATCATGGCGGGCGTCAGCAGCGCGTCGCCAAGCGCGTCCGCGCCGGGCAGGTCTTCATCAACGGCTATGGCGCCGGCGGCGGCATCGAACTGCCCTTCGGCGGCACCGGCAAGAGCGGTCACGGCCGCGAGAAGGGCTTCATGGCGCTGGAGGAGTTCGCGGTCGCCAAGACGATCGTGCACAAGCACGGGTGACGTCGAACGCGTAGAGCGCGGCCAGGTTGCTCATCCGAATTGGGTAGCTTTGGATCGCTGAAGAACAGGTCTTGCGCCTCATTGCGGGCGCAAGCATTGATTGGCCCATGGGCATGCGGCCGGCTGGCGATACCGTCGATATCCTGGAGAAATTGCTTGCGCCTCTGCAGGGCCGGCGCATCCTCGATATCGGCTGCGGCCGGGGCAACCTGCTGCAGGCGCTGGTGGAACGGGGCGCCAGCGTCGCCGGGCTCGATCCGGACGAGGTGATGCTCGAGGTCGCGCAGGCGCTCGTGCCGAAGGCCGTGCTGAAGCAGGGCTGCGCCCAGCTCCTGCCCTGGGGCGACACCAGCATGCATGCCGCGATCTTCCTCAACAGCCTGCACCACGTCCCGGCGCCCGACATGTTGCTGGCGCTGGAGGAAGCTGCTCGCGTCGTCGGTAAGGGCGGCAGCGTCATCGTCGTCGAATCGCTGTCGGAAGGCTCGTTCTTCGACACGCTGCGGTTGATCGAGGACGAGACCGAGGTCCGGCAGGCGGCGCAGGATGCGATCGTCAGGGCGAGGCGCCGCGGCATCGTCAGCGAGATCAGGCGGGTCGAGTACGACCGGATCGAGGCTTTCCCCGATGCCGAGGCCTTCCTGGCGCGCGCCGTGACGATCGATCCGTCGCGCGAGGCGCGGGCGCAGGCGGCGCGCGGCAAGCTGCTCGACCGCTTCGAGGCGCTTTCTGAGCATGAGAAGGGCGGCTACGTCCTGCACCAGCCGCTACGGCTGCACCACCTCAAGGTCCCGGTCGCGGCGAAGCCGGCTGGCATCTTAACTACATACAGCTGAGGTTCAGCTCGTACCGGCTCCGGCCTGCAGCCGAGGGGCCTTCACCCGTGCCGGCCATTCGCCGGTGATGCCCGGCTGGACCGGCCGCTCCAGATAGGTCGAGAGCACGACATAGCTGCGCGTCGCGGTGACGCCGGGCACGTCGTAGATCTTCGCCAGCAGGCCTTCGAGCGCATGGGTGCTTTCGGTGCGGACCTTGAGCATCATGCAGGTGTCGCCCGCGACCGAATGGATCTCCTCGACCTCGGGATGCGCCTCGATCGCCAAGAGTGTCGTGGTCTTGCCCCAACCGGTGGTGTCGACATGGACGAAAGCGAGCAGGGTCTTGCCGGTCGCTTCCGGTTCAATCAGCGCCGCGACCCGTTTGATCGCGCCTGATCGCCGCAAGCGCTTCACTCGCTCATGCGCCGCCGGCGGCGACAGACCGACGCGCTCGCCGAGATCGGCGTAGCTGATCGTTGCATCCTCGACCAGAACGCCTAACAGCTTTCGGTCCATCGCATCGAGTTCGCGCTCTGACCCGCGGCCACGCCGAACGCCATCTGTTTTTTCGAGCATTCAAGATTCCTCGATTGAACCTGAATTTCATTCGGTCATTCTGTCAAAATGACGAATGAAAATCAAACCATCTCGGATGCGCCCCGTATCCCCGCGGCGGCCTATGCGCTCTGCCTGTGTATCGGGCTGGTCGGCGCCAACTCGCTGGCGCTGGGGCCGATCGCGCCGCGCGTCGCGGAGAGCTTCGCCGTCGGCGTGCCGGCGGTGATGACGGCCTCGGCCGCCTTCGGCATCGGCACGGCGGCGAGCGCCCTGCTCCTTGCCGGGCTGATCGACCGTTTCGGCGCCGGCCGGGTGCTGCGCTATGCGCTGTTGGCTTTCCTCGCCGCGCTTGCCGCCAGCGGGGCAGCACCGGCCCTTTCGGCCTTCGTCGGCGCGCAATTGCTGGCCGGGCTCGCTGCCGGCCTCGCATTGCCGGCGATCTACACGCTCGCCGCGCTGGCGGCGCCTCCCGGCCGCGAGAGCGACACGCTCGGCGTCGTCCTGTTCGGCTGGACGCTCAGCATGGTCGCCGGCGTCTCGCTCTCGGCGGTGATCGCCGACCTCCTGGGCTGGCGCATGGTCTATGCCGTCGTCGTCGTCGCCGGGCTCGCCGCTATGGCCGGGACCACGAAGCTTACCACCGGCGGCACCGCGACGGGACTTGCCGCGCCGTCGCCGCTCTCTGCGCTACGGGTGCCCGGCATCGCGCCGCTGCTGCTCGCCTGCGCCGCCTTCATGGCCTCGTTCTACGGCGTCTACGCCTATGTCGGCGATCATCTGCATCGCGGGCTCGGCCTGCCGGTCAGTGCCGGCGGCCTGCTGGCGCTCTGCTACGGCCTCGGCTTCGGCGCGACAACCTTCCTCGACCGCTGGATTGATCGGCTCGGTCCGGCTCGCCTGTTGCCGGTCTTCTTCGCCGTGGTCGCTTGCGTCTATCTGCTGATGACGGCCGCTTCGGCTTCTTACCCAGCTTTGCTCGTTGTGGTGTTTTTCTGGGGCATGGCCAACCATGCGGCGCTGAACGTGCTGATCCTCCGGCTCGCGGCGCTCGATCCCGGCCGCCGCGGTGCGATCATGGGTCTCAACAGCGGCGTGACCTATCTCGCTCTCTTCGCTGGCACGACGGGCTTCGGGCCGCTCTATGCCAGCGCCGGATTTCCGGCGCTGGCCGGGCTCGCAGTCGCGCTGATGCTGGTGGCGGCTCTTGCGGCTGCGCTCGCTCCGCGCAATGCAACAGCGAGCGCCTGATCCCTACATCTGGATGACGTGCCGGATCGTCCGGCCTTCGTTCAGTGCGTCGAAGCCCTCATTGATCCCCTCGAGCGGGCTCGAGCTGGTCCAGAGCTTGTCGACTGGCAGCCGGCCGCGCTGGTAGAGGTCGATGAAGCGGGGAATGTCACGCACTGGGATGCAGGAGCCGACATAGGAGCCCTTGAGCGTCCGCTCCTCGCCGACGAGCCTGACCGGCGCCAGGGACATGGTGTGGGCAGGGTTGGCGAGGCCGGCGGTCGTCGTCGTGCCGCCGCGCCTGGTGATCTGGTAGGCGAGTTCCAGCGCCTTGACCGAGCCGGCCATTTCGAGCCCGTGGTCGACGCCGCCCTTGGTCGCCGCGCGGATCGCCTCGACCACATCGGGCGCTCCGGCATTGAAGGTGTCGGTCGCGCCGAGCTCGCGGGCGATCCTGAGCTTCTCGTCGGAGAGATCGACGGCGATGACGCGCGAAGCGCCGCAGGCGACGGCGCCGAGCAAAGCCGAGAGGCCGACGCCGCCGAGCCCGACCACGGCGGCCGTCTCGCCGGCGCGGATCTTTGCGGTATTCACCGCAGCGCCGACGCCGGTCAGCACGGCGCAGCCGAACAGGGCCGCGATCTCGTGCGGGATATCGGCCTCGATCTTCACCAGGGAATGGCGCGACATCACCGTGTGCTCGGCGAAGGCGGAGACGCCGACATGGTGGTTCACCGGCTTGCCGTTCTGCGAGAGCCGGCGCCCACCGGCCATTAGCTCGCCGACGCCGTTGGCGGCGTTGCCTGGCTCGCACAAGGCAGGGCGCCCCTCGCTGCACGGCGCGCAATGGCCGCAGGAGGGCACGAAGACCATGATGACGCGGTCGCCCTTCTTGAGGTCGGTGACGCCGGGACCGACCTCCTCGACCTCGCCGGCGGCCTCATGGCCGAGCACCATCGGCACCGGGCGCGGCCGGTTGCCGTCGATCACCGAGAGATCGGAATGGCAGAGGCCCGCGGCGCGGACCCTGACCAGCACCTCGCCCATCGCCGGCGGGGCGAGCTCGACCTCCTCGATGCGGAGCGGCTTCGACTGCGCATAGGGCGCAGTGACGGGGCTGGCATGCAGAACGGCGGCGCGGGTCTTCAAGGCGTATCCTCGTCGGCTCGTTGGTGCTTGGCCTTGCCGTCATTGCGAGGAGCGCAGCGACGAAGCAATCCAGGGGAACGTAGAGCTCTGTCGCTCTTGGATTGCTTCGCTGCGCTCGCAATGACGGCAAGGTATTTCGCCGACCTTCGAACTCGTGCGAAGGCCTGTCAAAGACGAAATCCCGATCAGCCGTATAAGGCGGGCGGATCGGTCTCGTCGCCGAGCGTCGCGGTCCAGCGCTCGTCGGCGACGAGGCCGCGCAGGATCTCCCAGGAGAGCTGGCCGATGGCACGGGCCGCGGCCGTCATCGGCCGCTCGGTCGAGTAGGCGAGATAGACCTTGCGGTAGAGCGAGGGCTCCTCCAGCGGCCAGGTCTGGAAGATGCCGGCCTTTTCCTGCGCCCTGACAGCCATGCGCGGCAGGATGCTGTAGCCGAGGCCGCGCTCGGCCAGGCGCTTGATCTGCGTATAGGATTCGATCTCGACAGCGGCGTGGACGGTGGCGTTGATTCCGGCCGCCGCCTCGTCGATCTGGTCGCGCAGGCCATGGCCCGGCCCGGGCAGGATCAGGTCGAGCCCCGCCGCCTCGCTCAGCGTCACCGCCACACCTGGCGCGGTCTTCAGCGCCGTCAGAGCCGGGATACCGAACAGGCAGAGCTCCTCGGTCAGGATATGGTGGATGCCGAGCCCCTTCGGATCCGAGGTCGAATAGATCACCGCAAGATCGACCTCGCCCTTGCGCAGCCAGTCGAGCACGAAGCCGCTCATCGCCTCGGCGACGCGGATGCGGACGTCCGGAAAACGCTCCTGCGTCGCCTCGATCAATGGCACGCTGAATTGCTCGCTGACCGTGCCGGGCAGGCCGATGCGGACCTCGCCGGCCGGCGCCGCCTGCTCGCCGCGGACGCTGTCGCGCAGTTCGGCGAATTCGGCGAGGATGGTGCGTGCCTTGGCGAGCAGGCGCTCGCCCGCCTCGGTCGGCTGGACGCCGCGCGTGCCGCGATGCAGCAGGGCGACGCCGAGCTCGTCTTCCATATGGCGCAGGTGCTGGCTGAGCGCCGGCTGCGCCACCCGGAGCTTGAGCGCTGCCTTGGAGAACGAGCCCTGTTCGACGATGGCCGTGAAATAGCGCAACTGGCGCAGATCCATCGTCGTCCCGATCCCCAATGATCCCGTTTCGCCGCCGCCATGCGAGGCGGCAGCTTTCGCTTATGCAGACTAGAGCGAAGCCTTATTGGCCGTCCACTCCGCAGACGTGCATCTTTCCCCACCGGCAAGGCCTGACAGACCGCCAGGCTTCCCGCGCGAAGAAGACGGCGCCCGACGCCGCTCCCTTTTGTCCCGGAGGAACGCCATGTCGAAGCTGCTCACCCCGTCCCTCGATCGCCGTAGTTTCCTGTCGGGTGCGGCAGCGCTGGCTGCCGGCGCGGCCCTGCCCGGCGGCGCTTTCGCCAAGGCCCCGCTCGCGAACAGCCAGGTGCCTTATTACTACCGCTTTGCGCTCGGCCAGGCCGAGGTCACGGTCGTTTCAGACGGACCGCTGCCGCTCGGCGATCCCGGCTCCAGCTTCCTCGGCCTGCCGAAGGAGCAGGTCTACGGTCTGCTCGAGACGAACTTCCTGGCCAAGGACAATGTCGTGCTCGAGCAGAACATCCCGATCGTCAATTTCGGCGACCGGCTGGTGATGTTCGACACCGGCATGGGCTTCTCCAAGGCCTTCGGCCCGACGACAGGACGGCTGCTGAAAAGCATGCAGGAAGCCGGCATCGACCCGGCATCGATCGACGCCATCGTCTGCAGTCACGCCCATATCGACCATACCGGCGGTATCTGCTCGGCCGAGGGCAAGCCCAATTTCCCGAATGCGCAGATCTATATCAGCCAGGTCGACCATGATTACTGGCTCGAGGATGCCAGGCTCGGCACGCCGTTCAAGGCCTTCGGCGAGCATGCCCGCGCCAATTTGCGGCCGGTGCGCGACCGTATCGTCTTCTTCAAGGATGGGCAGGAGTTCCTGCCCGGCGTGACCGCGATCTCGGCGCCGGGCCACAGCCCCGGCCACACCATCTTCAATGTCTCCTCCGGCGGAAAGTCTTTCACCTTCCTCGGCGACCTGACCCACCACCCTGTGCTGCTGACCGAGAATCCGCGTGTCGAGTTCGCTTATGACTGGGACCCGAAGATGTCGGTGCAGTCGCGGGTGAAGCTGCTCACCATGCTGGCCGAGCAGAAGACGCCGGTGATGTCCTATCATTTCGCCTGGCCGGGCTTCGGCAACCTTGCCAAAGCCGGCGATGGTTTCCGATACTATCCAGCGCCGATGCAGATGCTGCGCGGCTGAGCCGGTCCTCCCCCAGGCTTAGTCTGTGCGGCGGCCATGGGTGCCTGGGCGCGGCCCCGGGCACCCATGGCCACAATCGTTTGCGACGCGGCGGTTTCGAAATCCGGCCTCGTATCAGGGATGATCTAGTCCTCGTGCAGTGGGCGCGGCACCGTCACGGGTCGTGCTTCGCGCGCCTGCGCCGCCAGCCTGACAGGCGCGTTGACCGCGCCAAAGCCGGCATAGCCGCCGCGCCGCTCGACGATCTCGAAGAAGAAGCGCTGGGCGAAGACGTGGGTGTAGACCTGCAGGAACTCGGCCTCGCCGTCGCGGTCGTAGAGGATGTGGTGCTCGCGCAACCGGTCGAGGAAGGCCGGGTCCAGCCCGTAGCGGGCTTCGAGATCGTCGTAATAGTTCTCGGGGATATCGAGGAAATCGAGTCCAGCGGCGCGCATCGCCGCCACCGCCGCGAAGATATCAGGCGAGGTGAAGGCGATGTGCTGCACGCCCGAGCCGAAATGCTCGGAGACGAAGCGCGAGGACAGGGTTCGCGTCGCCTGCGAACCGTTGAGGATCATACGGACTGAGCCGTCGGCACTGACCAGCGGCCGGCTCTGCACGAGTCCGGCCGGATCGGCGATGGCGAGCTGCGGGATGCGGTCGAGCGCGAACAGTGAGGTGTAGAACAGCAGCCAGGACAGCATCTCGTCATAGTCCATCGACTGCGAGATGTGATCGACATCGGTGAGCAGGGCAGGGGCGTTCTCGCCTTCACCGCTGGCGATGAAGTCGTCATGCCAGCTCTGGGCGCCGTCTGGCCGCGGCTCGGTGAAATAGATCAGGCTGCCGCCGACGCCGCGGATGGCCGGGATTTCCATCTCGCCGGTGCCGACCGACTGCTCGAAGGTCGTGTCCTTCAGCGCGCGGGCGCGGACCATCGTCGCCGCGACATCGGCGACGCGCAGCGCCAGCGCGCAGACGCCGGGGCCATGCATGATCGCATGCGACTGGGCAAAGCCGTCCTTCTCGGTGTTGACGATCAGGTTGATGCCGCCCTGGCTCCAGCGCGTCACCGACTTGCTGCGATGCTCGCCGCTCTTGCGGAAGCCGAGCGCGCTGAACAGGCTGCTCAGCGCCTGCGCCGGTTCCTCGTCGAGCGCGAACTCGATGAACTCTACACCGAGCAATGGCGCCCGGTCCGGCATCTCCGCCTTGGCCGGATCGTTCAGCCGCGCCGTCTGGTCGGCGAGCTGGATCAGCGAGCGCAGGCCATCGACTGCGACGCGCTTGGCCGAGCCGGCACGGAACTGGTCGTTGAAGATCTCCAGCGAGAGCGGGCCTGCATAGCCGGTCGCCTCGACCGCCCGGAGAAAGTCGGCGACAGGCAGGTCGCCCTGGCCGGGGAAGTTGCGGAAATGCCGGCTCCAGCTCAGCACGTCCATGTCGAGCTGCGGCGCGTCGGCGAGCTGTACCAATTCGATCCGGTCGCCGGGGATCGAAGCGATCGGCTCCACCGGCGAGCGCCGCGCCAGCGTGTGAAAGGAATCGAGGATGAGGCCGATGCGCTGATGGTTCGCCCGGCGCACGATCTCCCAGGCGTCGCGATAGTCGTTGACATGGCGGCCCCAGGCCAGCGCCTCGAAGCCGACGCGCACGTCGTGTTTCGCCGCGAGGTCGCCGAGCTCGTTGAGGTCGTGGGCGGCGCGGTCGATACCCCCGAGCGATTGCGGCGAGACGTTCGAGCAGATCAGCATCAGCTTGGCGCCGAGCTCGTTCATCAGTTCGAACTTGCGCCGCGCCCGCTCGAAGGTGCGTCTGCGCAGCGGCTCCGGCATGCCCTCGAAATCGCGGAAGGGCTGGAAGGCGACGATGGCGAGGCCGAGATCGGCGATCATCTTGCCGACATCGCGCGGATTGCCGTCGAAGGTTAGGAAGTCGTTCTCGAAGACCTCGACCCCGTCGAAGCCGGCGGCGGCGATGGCGCGGAGCTTGTCGGCGAGGTCGCCGGAGAGCGAGACGGTGGCGATCGAGGTCGGGTTCATGGGGGCTCCGTAGTCAGATCGCGTTGTCCGTCATTGCGAGCGCAGCGAAGCAATCCAGGGGCGGCAGCACTCTACGTCGCCTGGATTGCTTCGTCGCTACGCTCCTCGCAATGACGGGGAGGTCGATCACGCTGCTTCCGTCATGGCGCCGCCGAGGAAGAGCTGGGCGACACGGGGATCGGCGAGAATGGTGGCTGCCGGGCCCTGCATGCGGGTCTGGCCGAGCTCCAGCACCAGGCCTTCGTCGGAGATTTCCAAGGCCGAGCGGGCGTTCTGCTCGATCATCAGGATGGTGACGCCCTTGGCGCGCAGCTCCTTCAGGATGTCGAAGGTCTCCTGCACCAGCATCGGCGAGAGCCCGATCGAGGGCTCGTCGATCAGCACGAGCTTGGGGTCGAGCAGCAGCCCGCGCACGATCTCGAGCTGCTTCTGCTGGCCGCCGGAGAGGGTCGAGGCCTGGACGTCCGCCTTCGCCCGCAGCGACGGGAAGCGGTCTAGCGCCGCCTCGATCCGCCGGGGCATGTCGGTGATCTGGCTGCCGGCCGCGACCGCGCCGAGCTCGATATTGTGGCGCACCGAGAGCTCGGGGAAGATGTTGCGGCCCTGCGGCACATAGCAGATGCCTGCTTCGAGCAGCTTGCGCTGGTTCCAGTTGGTGATCTCCTGGCCTTCCAGCCGGATATAGCCCTCGCGCACCTTGAGCAGGCCGAAGATCGCCTTGAACACGGTCGACTTGCCGGCGCCGTTCGGGCCGATCACGGTCGTGATCGCGGCGCGCGGCACCTTGAAGGTCGTGCCGTTGAGGATGGTCATGGCGCCGTAGCCGCCGACCACGCCGTCGAGTTCGAGGATGGGGGTGGTCATTCTCGTCTCCATTCCCATTCGCGTCATTCTCGGGCGGAGCGCAGCGCAGACTCGAGAATCTCTTTCAGGAGATGCTCGGGTCAAGCCCGAGCATGACGGCTAGTGCCCCAGATACGCTTCGATCACCGCCGGATTGGCGCGAACCTCTGCCGGCGTACCTTCGGCAAGCACCTTGCCTTCGGCCAGCACGATGACGCGCGAGCACAGCGACATCACGAAATCCATGTTGTGCTCGATCACCACGAAGGTCGCGCCCTGCTCGGCATTGATGGCGCGCAGGCGCTCCTTGAGATCGCCGAGCATGGTGAGGTTGACGCCGCCGGCCGGCTCGTCGAGCAGGACGAGGCGAGGGCCCGCCATGAACGCCATGGCGGCATCGAGCAGCTTCTGCTGGCCATAGGAGAGCCCGCCCGCCTTGGCCTCGGCGAGATGGCCGAGCTTGAAGAAGCCGATCATCTGCTCGGCCTTGGCCGAAAGGCCGGCATCGCGCGGCCCGAAGAAGCGCGACATCATCGTGCCTTCGTGCTCCTGCCCGGCGAGGATGAGGTTCTCGCGCACCGAGAGCTCGGGGAAGACCTGCAGCAGCTGGAAGGTGCGGCTGACGCCGAGCCGGTTGAGCTCGGAAGGGCGCATATTGGTAACGTCGCGCCCGTCGAGCTTGACCGCGCCCTCGGTCGGCTCGAGCTGGCCGAGGATGCAGTTGAACAGGGTCGACTTGCCGCAGCCATTGGGGCCGATGATGCCGAGGATCTCGCCTTCGTTGACCTTGAAGGAGACGCCGTTCACCGCCTTGATGCCGCCGAAGGCCTTGTGCAGGTTCGAGACTTCGAGGACCTGGTTCATCGCGCGCCCTCCTTCTTGCCGGTGAGCTTCGCCCAGCCGCGCTCAAGCAGCCCGCTCATGCCCTGCGGGCAGGCGATCAGCAGCAGCATGACGATGGCCGCGAAGATGATCAGGTAGAGCGAGCCGGCAAAGCGCAGCCATTCCGGCAGCACGACGCCGAGCAGCGCCCCGATGAACGGCCCGAGCAAATAGCCGGCGCCGCCGGCGACCACCATCAGCAGCAGGAAGAAGCTCTGCGACAGCGAGAAGGGCGAGGGGTCGATGAACTCGACCAGCGGCGCGTAGAGCGCCCCGGCGAAGCCGGCATAGGCCGAGCCGATCGCGAAGGCGAGCAGCGTATACATGCGGGTGTCGATGCCAAGGCTGGCGGCCCGGATCGGGTTCTCGCGCAGGGCGGTGAAGGCCCGGCCCCAGGGCGAGCGGATCATCCACCAGAGCACGACCGCGAGCAGGAAGGTGACGACGACGACGAAGCGGTGGAAGGCGAGCGCCCCGTCGAGCTTGAGCCCGAAGAAGCTCGGACGCGGGATGTTGGAGAGACCGAAGACGCCGCCGGTCAGCCATTGCTCATTGCGCAGGACGAGCCAGATCAGCGTCGAGAAAGCCAGCGTCACGAAGGCGAGGTAATGCGCCTTGACCCGCAGCGCCGGGAAGCCGAGCACCAGCCCGACCGCGAAGGTCAGCAGGCCCGAGATCGCGAAGGAGGCGTACCAGTTCAGGCCGACCTTGCTGGTCAGGAGCGCTGTCGCATAGGCGCCGATGCCCATGAAGGCGGCCTGCGCCAGCGACTTCAGGCCGGCATAGCCGAGCGTCAGGTTGAGGCCCATCACGGCGACGCTCATCACCAGCCAGAGCGAGAGCACATAGGTGCCGTAGCGGCCCATGCCCGACGGCACGAACCAGAGGATCACCGCGGCGGCGACCAGCGTCAGCAGCGTGCCGTCGACGAAGCCGGGAAGGGGCAGGCGGCGCGTCGCAGGGGTGGCGGCGCCATGGGTGGCGGGCGCGGTCATACGCGGCGCTCCTCTTTGCGGCCCATCAGGCCTTCCGGCTTGACGAGGATGACGATGACCAGGAGCACGAGCGGCACGGCCAGCCGGTAGGAGGTCGAGATGTAGGCGGCCGCCATGCTGTCGACGATGCCGACGATCAGCCCGCCGACCAGGGCGCCACGGACCTGGTTGAAGCCGCCGACGATCGCCGCGATGAAGGCGAACAGGCCGATCACCTCGCCATTCGAGAACTTCGCCAGGTAGATCGGCGAGATCAGCACCGAGGCGACGACGGCGAGCGCCGCATTGATCACGAAGGTCAGCAGCACCATGCGCTCGACGGGTATGCCGAGGATGCGCGCCACCGTCGGGTTCTGCGCGGTCGCCTGCATCTGGCGCCCGAGCTTCGTCCCGCCGACGAACCATTGCAGCAGGCCGATGACGGCGAAGGCGACCGCGATGATCGCGACATGCTGCAGCGAGATCGCCGCGCCGAACACCGAGATCGTCTCGGTCGGAACGAAGGAGGGGAATTTCTGCGCCTCGGCCGAGAAGCCGTCCTTGGCGCCTTCCTTCATGATGATCGACAGCGCCATGGTGGCGATGGCGAGCGGCAGGACGCCGTGCCGGATCATCGGATCGACCACTGCGAGCTTGAAGCCGACGCCGAAGATCAGGATGAAGGCGGCGATGCCGATCAGCGCTCCCAACCAGATCGGCGCGCCGAAGAGCTTGATCGCGAGCAGCACCAGCACCGCCGGCAGCATGACGAACTCGCCCTGGGCGAAGTTGATCGTCTGCGAGGTCTGCCAGACCAAAGTGAAGCCGATTGCGGCGAGGGCGTAGATCGCGCCCGTCGCGATGCCGGCGATGAGATAGGCGAGGAATTCGGCCATGGCGGTGTCTCGCTCGTTTGGCGCGTCGAAAGCAGGTTCTTCCCTTCTCCCCTTGCGGGAGACGGTGGCCTGAAGGGCCGGATGAGGGGTCGCTCAGGTCTATCCGGCGAACGCCATATCCGACGCGATGAAAGTTGCGAGCGTTGCGCGACCCCTCATCCGTCTCGGCTTCGCCGAGCCACCTTCTCCCGCAAGGAGAGAAGGCAAGGGTCGCGGCTCGCCGGCCTTACGGGTTGATCTTCGGCAGGGTCGCCGTGATCACCTGCTTGCCGTCCTTGACCTCGGCGAGGAAGCTCTCGCGGTCGAGGTCGCCGTTCTTCTCGACAGTGGTCTCGATCAGGATGCCCGGCTCGTCCGAGGTCTTGATCGTCGCGCCGCGCAGCGTGTCGGCGACGCCCTTCTTGTCGAACTTCTTCTGCTTCTCGGTCGCCCACTTCACCATATAGACGGCCATGTAGCCCTTCAGGCCGTTATGGTCGGAGGCGTAATTGTACTTGGCCTGGAACTTCTTGCCGAACTCCTGGAAAGCCGGGATCGGCGCGTCGATCGAGAGGCCGACATGGCCCTTGACGCCGTTGGCGGCATCGCCCGCGAGCTCGATCACCTTGGCGCCGAGCAGGGTGGTCTCGCCGACCATCGGCTTGGCGATGCCCTGCTGCTTGGCGGCGCGCAGGAAGCGGGCGCTCTCCTCCTCGTTCAGATAGACGAAGATCGCGTCGGCATTGGAGTTCTTGACCTTGATCGCGTCGGCGGCGAAGTCAGCCTGGCCCTGCTCGGTCGAGACGTCGACGGCGAGCTTGATGCCGACCTTCTCCAGTTCGGGGATGATCGCGTCGCGACCGCCCTTGCCGAAGTCGTTGTTGACCCAGACCACGGCGACCGAGCCGGCCTTGACCGTGTCCTTCAGATACTTGGCGATCTTCGGCATCGCCGCGCTCTGGCTGAGCGAGGTCCGGAACAGGTACTGGTTGCCCTGCTTGGTCAGGCCTGCCGCCTCGCCGCCGACGAGTTGCGCAATCTCGGCGCGCTGGGCGATCTGCATGGACGCGCCGATCGGGCCGGAGAAGACGGGGCCGAGCACGGCATAGGTGCCCTCGTCGATGGCGCGCTGCACGGCGGCGCGGGTGTTACCCGGATTGGTCTGGGTGTCGTAGTGGACGATCTCGATCTGCTTGCCGAGGATGCCGCCCTTGGCGTTGATGTCGGCGACGGCGAGGTCGATGCCGTTCTTCCAGTTGGTGCCGGCGGTCGCGCCCGCGCCCGAGAGCTCGACGACGTCGACCAGCTTGACCTTGTCCTGCGCCAGGGCCGGCAGGCTCGCGGCCATGCCGAGCGCGGCAGCGATGATCCAGTGCTTCTTCATGTTCGTTTCCTCCACTTACCCTTACGCTTCTTGGCGTACGTTTCTTGATCCCCGCCCGGTGCTGTCCGGGTCGTCTTGTTCAAGCCGCCCGTTCAGCGCCCTCGCGGGCTGCGATCACCGCGTCGAAGGCGGCGCCGATGACTGCTTCCGATGCCTCCAGCCCGGTGAACAGCCGGAAGGCGTCGACGCCTTGGTGGATCGCGAGCTCACGCCCGGTCATCACCGTTGCGCCGGTCTTTTGCGCCGCTTTCAGCAGCGGTGTCCAGAGTGGGTGGTAGACGGCGTCCGCCACCCATTGCGAGGCTCGTATGGCGCCGGCCTCGATCGGAATGCCACGGTCCGGCAACATGCCGATCGGCGTGCCGTTGACGATGCCGGCGGCGCCCTCGGCCGCCTCTTCGGCGCTGGCCGCGATCGTGATGCTCGCCCGCTCGCCGAGGAACCTGGCCAGGGTCTCTGCTCTGCCGCGCTCAACATCGTAGAGCGTCAGACGGCGCACGCCGCAGCCGGCCAGTGCGAAGGCGATCGCCTTGCCGACGCCGCCCGCGCCAATGATCGCGACCGGCTGGTCGCCATCCTGCCGGCCCAAGCGGCGATAAGCGGTGGCGAAACCCGAGGCATCGGTGTTGTGGCCGATCAGCCTGCCATCGTCGACGACGATCGTGTTGACCGCGCCCATCGCAGCCGCCTGCTCGGAGAGCCCATCGAGCAGCGGCACGACCGCTTCCTTGTAGGGGAAGGTGACGTTGATGCCGGAGAAGCCAAGCCGGCGGATGCCGTCGAGCATGGCGGCGAGATCGTCTCTGCCCGCGCCCGCGACCTCGATCAGATGGTAATGCGCCTCGATGCCAGCCGCCCGCGCCGCTGCCTCCTGCGCCGCCGGCGTCGCCGAATGCGCGATCGGCGAGCCGATCAGCCCGAGCAGCACCCGCTTGCTCTTCCTGGCGGTGAGGGTGGTCGACATTCCGGTCCCTTCGGCGCCCGTCTCGGCAGGCTTCCTCAATCGCTCCGACATAAACCGATTTGAACCGCTAACGCGATAACCAATTTATCGCGAATACCTAACTCGATGTTATCTTTCAGGGCGAACGTGCCAGCCTTGGTCCGACCACAGCGTTCATTTCCTCGCGCAGCAGCTTCACGAATGTCTCGGCATAGAGCGAGAGTGCCCTGTCGTTCTTCATCGCGACATAGGTCTGGAAATGGGTCGGCTCCTCGATCGGGATCGTGGCGATGCCCTGCATCGAGCCATGGGCGACGGTGAACTGGTCGATGATGGCGATGCCGAGCCCGGCCCGGACCAGCGAGCAGACCGTAGTGCCGAAGCGCGCCTTGATCGCCATCTCGTAGCGCAGGTTCTGGCGCTCGAAGATCTCGCTCATGATCCGGCCATAGGGATCGGTCGGATCGATGCCGATCAATTGATGCTGGACGATCTCGCGGGCCGAAATGCTGCTGTAGCCGGCGAGCGGATGGCCTTGCGGCACGATGCAAAGCAGTTCGCCCATCGCCAATGGCATGAAATCCAGGCCGGGATGGTCCAGCTTGTAGCTCATCGCCACGATCTCGCCCTTGCCGAGCAGGAGATAGTCGAGCGCTTCCTCGATCTTCAGGATGTTGATGTCGATGCGCAGGTCGGGATGCTTGCGCCTCAGGCGCTCGATCGCGCGCGGCACCATCACATGGCAGATGCTCGGCACCGAGCCGAGCTTGAACTCGACATCACCGCCGCGCTCGATCCGGGCCAGCATCGAATGCAGGTCGTCAACCTTTCGGTAGACGCCGTTGATCTGCTCGAAAATGTCCTTGGCCTCGGGCGTCGGCACATAGCGGCCGTGCTTGCGCTCGAACAGCTTGAGCTTGAGAGTCCGCTCGGTGTGCTTCATCAGCCGGCTGATGCCGGGGGCGGAGACATTGAGCAGCTTGGCCGCACCGGCAATCGTGCCGGTGATCATGATCGCCCGGATCACCTCGATCTGGCGCAGCGTCAGCATGGATGGCGTTCCTCGCTCCGCTTGTCCGGCGATAAGCGGAGGCGAGGGCGGCGGGGCTGTCAAGCTATAGTGTGCAAGGCTCAGCCGGTGATGTCGATGACGACCTTGCCTCGAAGGCCGCGAGCCGAACCGTTCTCGAGAAGTTCGTGCGCTTGCGTGATCCGGTCGAGCGGCAACGTTGCCCCGATCACCGCCTTGATGAGCCCGCGCTCGACCAGAGCGCCAATTCCATCGAGTTTGGCGCGGTTCTGGCGGGTGAACAGAAAATGGTAGCTCGCATTGCGGCTCCAGGCTTCGAGCAGGTTCTGCGGCCGGGCGATATCGACGATCGAGACGACGCGACCAAGCGGGGCCAAGGCGAACGGGGCGCGGGACAGGGCATCGCCGCCGATCGTATCGAACAGCACGTCGACGCCTCGCCCGTTGGTCAGACGCAGGGCCGCATCGGCATAGTCCTCCTGAGTGTGGTCGATCGCAGCGTCGGCGCCGAGCGCCGTGACGAAGTCGTGATGGTGCGCCCGCGCCGTGGTAAGCACCCTGGCTCCCATCGCTTTCGCCAGCTGGATCGCAACCGAACCGACGCCGCCCGCGCCGGCATGGATCAAGACGGTCTCGCCCACGACCAGTTGGGCACGTGTGACGAAAGCCTCCCAGACCGTACCGCCGACGAGTGTGAGGCTTGCTGCTTCGCGATGGCTGAGATTGGCCGGCTTGCGGCCGATGATCTCGGCATCCACGACCTGATATTCGGCATAGGATCCTGGGCCGCCGAAGATTTTCGGTGTGTACCAAACCTCGTCGCCGGCTGTGAAGTCGTCGACATCGGCGCCTGTCGCATCGACGACACCCGAGACGTCATGGCCGATGATCGCGGGCAAGGGCAGCAACGCGGCGTAGTCGCCGCGCCGCATCTGCAGGTCGAGCGGGTTCAGCGCCGTGGCGTGGATGCGCACGCGGACCTGCCGAGCGCCAGGCTGGGGCAGCGGCACATCCTTCATCTCGAAAACATCTGGTCCGCCGAAGCGCGGCAGGACAGCGGCCTTCATCGTTTGAGCCATGATTTTATCCTTCGAGAAATCGCGAAATTCCGATTTATAAGTGGAGTTTGCTTGCAGCTTATGGCTCAGGACATGGTGTTCTCCTCCAATCTGGCGGAAGCTGCGGCAGCGGCCGGTATCGGGGTCAATGACGATTCACCCTTGCGGTGATTTTGAATCGAAAAACCGCGATATCCAGATTTATCGAGGTAAATGAGTTAGAGCTCGGTCCGCATCGTCTCCGCCAGCTTCCTGATCCCGTCTTCATCGCGCTTGTAATAGGTCCATTGACCGCGCCGTTTCATGGTGACCAGCCCGGCCTTGTGCAGGATTCCGAGATAGTCGGACGTGGTGGACTGCGACAGGCCTATGCCTTCCTGGATACTGCTGACGCAGACTCCATCGAGCTCGATATCGCCCTCATCCTGCGGCGGAAAATGCCTGGCGGGCTCCTTGAGCCCCGCCAAGATCTTCAGCCGCACCGGATTGGCAAGTGCCTTGAAGGCGATCAGCGTATCCATGATTTAGAGATATCGGGGTTTTCCGATATTAGTCAAGCTCGACGGACCGGACGAGATGCGATCCCGCAATGTCGTTGACTCCCGTCCTGTTTGCCAGTCACTTGCGCTACGTCGTCGATCGATCCGGGGGGATGATATTGGCTGACCAGGTTCACCCGGCGGCACCGCATCATTTGCCTGCCTTCATAACCGATCCCGGTGGGACGGATTATCTGATGGTGGCTGCGGCCGTCCTTCTGATCGGGGCCGTTCTCGGCGTCGGCCTGCTCTTCCTGCGCCTGCACACTCTGCCCGAGCGCATCGCGCACAAGTCTCACAAGCTCCAGTTCGAGATCGTCGCCGTGCTCGGGCTGCTCGCCCTGTTCACGCATGTGCATCTCTTCTGGGTGATCGGCTTGCTGCTCGCTCTGATCGACGTCCCCGATTTCTCGGGACTGTTCGGCCGCATGGCCGGTTCGCTCGAGAAGATCGCCGGCATCGCGCCTGGCCGCGGCGGGGAGGCGGCCTCCGATGTGGAGCATGGGATCGTCCCTCCGGACGATAAACCAGCGCCGCCGCCGGTCGTAGCCGCCGCGCCTGCCGGCCAGCACTGAGGAGGCGGCGATGCTTGAACTTCTCATCTGTGCGCTCTTCACCCTCGTTCCGGACTATCTCTATCGCCGCTATGGCCAGGGCAAGCGACTGGGCAAGGAGATCACGCTCTACTCGGCCTGGTTCGAACTGCGCTGGGGCATCGTCACCTGCGTGATGCTGACGGTCGGGCTGATCACGGTGATCTTCTACAACCACCCCTCGACGACATCAGCCACGGTGTTCTTCCGAAGCGTGCCGATCGTGCCCGAGATCAACGGCCGGGTCGCGCAGGTCCATGTCGGCGTCAGCGGCAAGGTGGTCCAGGGTGCTCCGATCTTCACGCTCGACAGCACCAGCCAGCAGGCGGCGGTCGAGACGGCGAGGCGCAAGCTCGCCGAGGTCGACGCAGGGCTCGTGGTCGCCAGGGCCGATATCCTCACCTTCGACGGCAAGATCCAGGAGGCGAAGAGTTCGCTGCAGCAGGCGATCGACGAACTCCTGACCAAGCGTGAGCTGAGGCGGCGCAACGACGACATCGTCGCGACCCGCGACATCGAGCGGCTCGAGAACATCGTCGCGGGGCGCGAGGCGGCCGTTGCCGCCACGACGGCGTCGCAGGCGGCCGCCCAGACCAAGATCTCGACCTTGCTTCCGGCCGAGCGCGCAAGCGCCGAGGCTGCACTCGCGCAGGCCGAGGCCGAACTGGCCAAGACCGTGGTGCGGGCGGGCTTCAACGGCCATGTCGAGCAGTTCACGCTGCGGCCGGGCGACATCGTCAACCCGTTCATGCGCCCCGCCGGCGCGATCATCCCGGAGGAAGCCGGCCGTGGGCGGCTTCAGGCCGGCTTCGGCCAGATCGAGGCGCAGGTGATGAAGGTCGGCATGGTCGCCGAGGTGACCTGCATCTCGAAGCCCTGGACCGTCATCCCGATGGTCGTGACCGGCGTGCAGGACTTCATCGCGGCGGGTCAGGTCCGCAGTGGTGAGCAGTTGATCGATGCCCAGCAGGTGGTGCGGCCGGGCACGATCCTCACCTATATGGAGCCGCTCTATCCGGGCGGGCTCGATGGCGTGACGCCGGGGTCGAGCTGCATCGCCAACGCCTACAGCAACAACCACGACATCATCGCGGCCAAGGACACCAGCACATTGCGCCGGATCGCCCTGCACGCGGTCGACGCGACTGGGATCGTGCACGCCATGCTGCTGCGCATCCAGGCGCTGGTGCTGCCGATCAAGACGCTGGTCTTCAGCGGGCATTGAACGGGCGGGCGGGTTTCTTCGCCCTGGGTGGGTCAGCGGCGCTGGCCCGGCCGACCGGACGTGGCCGGTCGAGGTGATGTCCGCTGATTGGCCGTCGTGCCTGATCGAAATTCTTCAATATTGGCCGAGCCATCGCGCATGGCTGCGCTCATGCCGCCATCATGCATCATCTTGTAGTTCTCGAGCTGGGCGTCGTGGATGCAGCCATCCATCCGGTTGCAGGCGGCCACGGGACTGGCGGGCAAGCTTCCCGACAAGGCGATAATAGCCAACGCGCCGAGCGCGCCGGCGGTGATCCGTGGGATCATCGGCGTTCTCCCTCGTCATCGAGCGGGGCCTATGCGAAGCGCCACGAAGCGCTCTACTTCTTGCCCTTCTTGTATTGGGCGTAGAATTGGTCGGCCATGCTGCGCAGGGCCCGGCCGATATTGGCGTATTCGTATTCGTTGAGATTGGCGAGCGAGGCCCGGCCCGCCGGCTGCTTGGTGCCGAAGCCGCGTCCCGGCAGCAGCACGATGCCGGTCTCGTCGGCGATGCGGAACAGGAAATCGCCGGCCGCCGAGCGCTTCAGCACCCAGGCGGCGAAGTCGTCGCCATAGAGCTTGCGGGCGATCTCCTCGAGGTCGAGCAGGGTATAGTAGTCGACCGCGTTCGGGTCCGTTTCCTGCTCGATGCCGAGCTCCCGATAGAGCGCCGCCTCACGCCGCCGGATCAGCTTCTTCAGCTCGGCCTTGTAGCTGTCGCTCTCGTCCATCAGCGCGAACAGCGAGAACAGCACCATCTGGACTTGCTGCGGAGTCGAGAGGCCGGCTGTGTGGTTGAGCGCCACCGCCCGGCTGTCGGCGACGATGCGATCGATGAAGCGCAGCGAGCGCACATCGGGCAGGAGCGAGCCATAGCGATGGTCGAGGCCCTTCTTGGCCTTTTCGGGCAGGGCGTCGAGAGCTCCGTCGAAGACGTTCTGCTTGTGCGTGGCGATGACGCCGAGGCGCCAGCCGGTCGCCCCGAAATACTTCGAGAACGAGTAGACCAGCATCGTGTTCTGCGGGCAGGTCGCGAACAGCGAGCGGAAGTCGTCGGCGAAGGTGCCGTAGACGTCGTCGGTCAGGATGAACAGGTCCGGCCGATGCTCCCTGACGATCGCGGCGACGCGGTCGAGGCTGCGGTCGTCCATCTTCACAGAGGGCGGGTTGCTCGGATTGACGCAGAAGAAGATCTTGACCGCCGGGTCCTTGAGCTTGTCGAGCTCCTCATCGGGGAACTGCCAGCCCTTGGCGGGATCGGCGTTGATCGCGACCTCGACCAGACCGTACTCGTCGAGCTCCGGGATCTCGATATAGGGCGTGAACACCGGCAGGCCGATCGCGACCTTGTCGCCGCGCTTGAGCAGCCCGTTCTGCTTCATCGTGTTGAAGATGTAGGCCATCGCGGCCGTACCGCCTTCGACGGCGAAGAGGTCGATGCTGCCGGCCGGCAGGAAGCCGCCGATCATCTCCTTGACGATGTATTGCTTGACGATCTCCTCGCTGATCCTGAGCATCCGCGGCGGCACCGGATAATTGCTGCCGAGAATGCCCTCGACCATCTCGTGCAGGAAGTCGGAGGGTGGCAAGCCGAGCTGGTCGCGGACATAGCTCAGCGCCCGGCCGAGGAAGACGACGCCCGGCTGGTCGCGATGCTCAGCCGTGAAGCGCTCGAACCGGCCTTCGATGCCCTCGATCTTCGGCAGGCCGCCGACGCCGTTCTCCATGTAGGAATAGGAGAGCTCGGCCTCGGCCACGGCGAACAGGCCGAGCCGGAAGAAGGCGCGGCGGGGCAGGGTGGCCAGGAAATTGGGATTGCCGCGGCCGGCATTGAGCATCAGCCGGTTCGCCTTGCCGGAGGCCAGCTTGATCAGCTCGTCCTTGAGCTCGAACGGGCTGAGCTTGGCGTATTTCGAGTAGTCGTTGGCCATTGCAAACTCCGATCAGGCGAAAGCGACGACGAGCGGTCCGAGCAGGGTCAGGAAGACGTTGGCGAGGGCATAGGTGATGGCGAAGGGCGTGGTCGGGATCGAATTTCCGGCCTTGTCGAGCACTTCGCCGAAAGCCGGGTTGGCGCTGCGCGAACCCGACAGCGCGCCGGCGAAGACGGCGGTGTTGTCATAGCGCAGGACATAGCGGCCGAAGACCATGGTGATCAGCAGCGGCAGCAGCGTCACCACGACACCGATCAGGAAGATCGACAGGCCCTTGTCGGCGATCGTGGTGACCGCCTGCTGGCCGGATTGCAGGCCGACCACCGCGACGAAGCCGGCGAGGCCGAGATCGCGCAGCAGCGTCGAGGCCGCGGTCGGCATGTTGCCGAGCGCCATGTTGCGGCTGCGATACCAGCCGAAGGCGAGGCCGGAGAGCAGGGCGCCGCCCCCGCTGCCCAGGGTCAGCGGGATGTCGCCGAGCCTGACGACGACGAGGCCGATCAGCAGGCCGACGACGAGGCCGAGTCCGTGGAAGACGAAGTCGGTCTTGTCGCTGGGGATGATGATGCTGCCGACCTGGCGGGCGGCGCGCTGCACATCCTCGGAGGTGCCGTACAGCGTGACCACATCGCCCGGCTCGATCACCGTGTCGTCCTTCAGGGACAGCCGAACCCCGGCGCGCTTCACCTCGACGACATAGACGCCGTGGCGCATGTCGGCGGCGGTCGAGGCGCGGATCTCGGCGACGGTGCGCTTGACGAAAGCGGGGGCGGTGACCGCCACCTCGCGCGTCACGACAATGACGTCCATCCCTTCCGAGGATTGGAGCTCGGGTCCGAGCTTCGACGACAGGCCGACGACGCCGGCCCGTCGGCCGACAACGAGCACGATATCGCCCGCCTGCAATTTGAGCGAGGGCTCCGCGCCGATCAGGGCCCCTTCCCGTTTGACCCGCTCGATGCTGATCGGCAGCGCGGCACCGGCCTCGACCTCGCCGACGGTGCGGCCGGCGGCGCTGTCGATGCGGTAGATCCGTCCGACGAGATCGGGCGTCGCCGCATATTCGCCGACGCCGAGATTGCGCGCGCCGGCCAGCATTTCCGCCTCGGCCTTGATCGCGTCGTCGCGGATGCTGCGACGCATGAACCAGGGCAGGATGTTGACGCAGACGATGATCGCGCCGAACGAGCCGAAGATGTAGGTCACCGCGTAGCCGATCGCGACATTGGCCTGCAGGCGCTGGGTCTCGTCGGCGGCGAGGCCGAGCTTGCCGATCGCGGCGCCGGCCGTGCCGATGATCGCCGACTGGGTCAGGCCGCCGGCCGCGATCCCGGCCGCGAGCCCCTTGTCGAGCCCGAACATCCGCGCCAGCACGACGACGGTGATGAGGCCGCTGACCGCCAGGACCGTCGCCATCGCGATCTCGCGCAGCGATTGGCGCCCGAGCGAGCGGAAGAATTGCGGGCCGCTCTCGAAGCCGACCGCGTAGATGAACAGGGCGAAAAGGACGGATTTGATGCCGTTGTCGATGGAGACACCGACCTGGCTGATGACCACCGCCGCCAGGAGCGAGCCGGCGACGCCGCCGAGCTGGAACTTGCCGAACTGGAATTTGCCGATCCAGTAGCCGATGGCCAGCGACAGGAACAGCGCAATTTCAGGCGATTGGGCGAACAGAGCGTGCAGCCAAGACATAAGCGCTTCCCTCGACATCGAAGTCTGTGGAAACCAAGGTCGTTTGCTGTGCTGTTATTGGCTTAAATTGTAACGGCTCTAATTGTACATATGTATATTAAGCAACCAGGGCGGGCATTGTCCAGCCTGGTTGTTTGCTGGACACTCCTGCGCCAGGCGCGGCAGGTCGCCGTGGGACGGAGTATTTCGGGCTCAGAGAGCTTACCCTAGAGCACGTCGCGCACGCGCACCAGCGTCGAGTCCATGTGCCTGCCGATGATCGCGGCTAGTGCATCGCCGTCGCGCTTCAGCAGCGCCTCCGTCATTTCCTCGTGCTCGGCCACGGCCCCGGCCCATTTCTCGGGCCCTTCATTGCCGATGAAACGCAGGCGCTTGATCCTCGCCTGCAGGGTGCCGTGCATCTCGACCAGGACGTCATTGCCGGAGGCGGCGACGATGGCGCTGTGGATCGCCTGGTTGAGCTTGAAATAGTCGAGCCGATTGCGGACCCGGTAGAGTTCCATCATCTCGTCATGCATCGCCTTGATCTGGGCGATGGTCGCATCGCTCGCTTCCGCGCAGGCGATCCGCCCGCCGAGCTGTTCCAGCGTCTTCAGCACTTCGAGGATCTGCAGCAGGTCGTGCGCCGAGAACTTGCGGACGATCGCGCCCTTGGCCGGCTGGATCTCGACCAGCCCCTCGCTCGCCAGCGTCTTGATCGCTTCGCGCAAGGGGGTGCGGGAGACGCCGAGCTGAGCGCCGACGGCGCCTTCGTTGATGCGCTGGCCGGGCGTGAGCCGGCCCTCGATGATCATGTCGCGCAGTCGCTCCAGCACCTCCTCGTGCAGGGTGCGCCGTGTGATGCGCGGATAGAGTTCCTGCGCCTCGTTCGACATGCCGGCCTCGTTCGTCATCGCGGCTCTCCTTTGTCTTTCTGTACGGCATGGCGCTTTCGCGCTGTCAACGCGACCGGCCCGGCTGCGAAGGCGACCTCCCGGCCGGACGCGACCTCGCCTGTGGACAGGTGAGGCTGCGGCCGGACTCGCGGTAGAGTAGTGCAGGAATGTTATGCTGCATACAGCATACTTGCTTTTGCGAGCGTGGCCATGATAGGCCGAAGGCAAGCAACCGGCTGTGGCCGGCCTCGGGAGGACGAGATGGACATCAAGGCGCAGGCTTCCTTGCCGGTGATCGCGGTCGCGATGGGCGATCCCTCCGGCATCAGCCCTGAACTCACCGCCCGCATCCTGGCCGAGTCTGACCTGAGCAAGGCTGCCCGCTACATCGTCTTCGGCGATTTGCGTCTGTTCCAGCTCGGCGCTGACGATGCCGGCCTGACTCCCGATCTCCATGTTATCGGGGAGGGCGATAGCATTCCGGCCGATGCCGGCAAGCCGGTCTTCGTCGACCTGAAAAATCACGATCCGGCCGATCTCCAGCGCGGCACGGCGACGCTCGCCGGCGGCAAGGCGGCAACCGACAATTTCCGTCGCGCGCTGCGCTTGGCCGCCTCCGGCAAGGCCGATGCGGTGTTCTTCACTCCCTTCAACAAGGCGGCGATGCGCTTCGCCTACCCCGGCTATGACGACGAAATCCGCTTCGTGCGCGATGCGATCGAATTCGAGGGGCCGGCCAGCGAGTTCAACGTGCTGGAGAAGCTCTGGAACGCGCGCGTCACCTCCCACATCCCGCTCTCCGAGGTCGCGCAGAACATCACGCAGGAGCGCATCCTGCGGGCGCTGGACCTTGCCGACCGGAACCTGCGCGCCGCCGGCTTCAACCCGCCGCGCATCGCGGTGGCTGGGATCAACCCCCATGCCGGCGACGGCGGCAATTTCGGCCGCGACGAGATCGAGACGATCGAGCCGGCGGTGAAGGCGGCCAAGGCCAAGGGCTATGTGGTGGAGGGGCCGTTCCCATCCGACACGGTGTTCCTGCGCGCCAAGAACGGCGATTTCGACGCGGTTCTGACCATGTATCACGACCAGGGCCAGATCGCGATGAAGCTGATGGGCTTCGATCGCGGCGTCACCCTGATCGGCGGCTTCCCGTTCCCGATCTGCACGCCGGCCCATGGCACGGCCTACGAGATCGCCGGCAAAGGGATCGCCAATCTCGGCGCCACCCGTGCGGCGCTGTCGCTCGCGATCAAGATGGCGAGCGAGGGCAAGGCGGCGCGCAAGGCCGCCTGACACGGTTTCCCGGCGCAGCGGCCGACAAGAGCCGCGCCAATTCCAACGATCATCCAGGGAGAAGCAGCATGAAACGTTTCTGTATTGCGGCGGGTGTCGCCCTCGCTTCCGTCATCGCCACGGTGGTTCCGGCCGCGGCCTGGCAGCCGACCAAGCCGATCGAGTTCGTGGTGACCTCGGGTCCCGGCGGCGGCACCGATAACTTCGCCCGCATCGTCCAGTCGATCATCACCAAGCACAAGCT
The DNA here is from genome assembly GCA_035998995.1 of Allobosea sp. Lineage (GTDB taxonomy): Bacteria > Pseudomonadota > Alphaproteobacteria > Rhizobiales > Beijerinckiaceae > Allobosea. The sequence goes on along the minus strand of DASYHC010000066.1, from coordinate 49,547 downwards.
GATCGAGCAGCCGGTCGTCGTGCTCAACAAGGGCGGCGGCAGCGGCGCCGAGGGCTACATCTATGGCAAGGGCGCCAAGGGCGACGCGCATAAGGTCGTCTTCGGCACGAACAACGCCTATCTCCTGCCTTACGTCGCCAAGCTCGGCTACAAACTCTCCGACCTGACGCCGGTGTCGGCGCTGGCGCTCGACGAGTTCCTGATCTGGGTCAAGGGCGACGCGCCCTACAACGACGCCAAGGCCTATGTCGAGGCGGCCAAGGCCAAGCCCGGCAGCCTGAAGATGGCCGGCAGCCAGTCCAAGGACACCGACCAGACGCTGACCGCGATGATCCAGGAGGCGACCGGCGCCAAGTGGATCTACGTACCCTTCCAGGGCGGCGGCGCGGCTGCGACCCAGCTTGCCGGCGGCCATGTCGACTCCAATACCAACAACCCGAACGAGAACATCGGCCAGTGGAAGGCTGGGCAGGTGAAGCCGCTCTGCGTCTTCTCGCCGGTCCGCCTCGCCAAGAGCGATCCGATCCATGACGGCAAGGGCTGGGGCGACATCCCGACCTGCAAGGAAGCCGGCCTGCCGCTCGAGGCGTTCCAGATGCCGCGCACCGTCTGGCTGCCGGCCGAGGTTCCGGCCGACGCCGTCGCCTTCTATGCCGACGTGATGGAGAAGGTCAGCAAGACGCCGGAATGGGCCGAGTTCATCGCCCGCACCGCGCAGACCGCTCGCTTCATGAAGGGCAAGGAGTTGACCGAATTCGTCGCCAAGGACGAGGCCGCCAACGCCAAGGTCTTCAAGAACGAAGGCTGGGTCGTCAACTGACCTGAACAGGTCGAAATCGGATCATCCCGGGCGGGCGCTGCTCGGTCCGGGGTGATCGTTCAGAACACTTCGCATTCGGGAGGAGCGCCGATGATCAGCCGTTTCCAGGCCGAGATCGCGACAGCTTTGGCGACGCTCGCCTTCGGCCTCGTCATCGTCAACGGCGCCCGCGAATTCGGCATCGGCTGGGATTCCTCCGGCCCGCAACCCGGCGCCTTCCCGTTCTATTGTGGCCTGCTGATCGCGCTCGCCAGCGCAGGCACGATCGCAACCACGGTCGGCCGGCGCATGGGCGGCTCGGCGGCGCTGGCCGGCATCTTCCTCGACAAGGAGCAGGGCAAGCGCGTCCTCGCCTTCTTCCTGCCCATGCTCGCCTTCGTCATCCTGACCGTCACGCTCGGCATGTATGTCGCGATGCTGCTCTATCTCGTCTTCGCGATGCGCTTCCAGGGCCGCTATGGCTGGCTGCCCTCGCTCGCGACGGCCTTCGGCACCGCCGCCTTCTTCTATCTTGGTCTCGAGAAATTCGCCCAGGTCGGCCTGCTCAAGGGGCCGGTCGAAGCGATGCTCGGTCTCTGATCTCGCGAGCCGGACGGTTTCCATGGAAAACTTCGCCTCGCTTCTCCACGGCTTCCAGGTCGCGCTGACGACCCACCACATCATGCTGATGATGGCCGGCGTGCTGCTCGGCATCCTGGTCGGCGTTTTGCCGGGCCTTGGCGCGCCGAACGGCGTCTCGCTGATGCTGCCGCTGACCTTCACCATGGACCCGGTCTCGGCGATCATCCTCCTGACCTCGCTCTATTGGGGCGCGCTCTTCGGCGGCTCGACCACCTCGATCCTGTTCAACATCCCGGGCGAGCCGTCCTCGGTCGCCACCACCTTCGACGGCCACCCCATGGCCAAGCAGGGCAGGGCAACGGAGGCGCTCTCCTTTGCCTTCCTCTCGGCCGGCATCGGCGCCATGGCCGGCGTCATCCTGATCACGCTGCTCTCGGGCTGGGTCGCGCGCTTCGCGCTGAAATTCTCCTCGCCGGAGTATTTCGCGGTCTATTTCATGACCTTCGCCAGCTTCGTAGGCCTCGGCGGCGCTTCGCCCTTCAAGACGATCGTCTCGATGGCGATGGGCTTCGCCTTCGCCTCGATCGGCATGGACTCGGTCTCGGGCAATGTCCGCCTGACCTATGAGTTCGACGTGCTGCTCGCCGGTGTCAGCTTCCTGATCGCCGTGATCGGCCTGTTCGGCCTCGGCGAACTGCTGCAGACGATGGAGGAAGGGCTGCGCTTCGAGGGGGTCAAGGCCAAGGTCAGCCCACGCGACGTGCTCGCCACGGCGCTGAAGCTGCCGCGCTACTGGCTGGCGCTGCTCCGCTCCAGCATCATCGGCATCTGGATGGGCATCACGCCGGGCGGCCCGACCGCGGCCTCCTTCATGAGCTATGCCATGGCCAAGCGCTCCTCGCGCAATCCGGAGAAGTTCGGCAAGGGCGAGCCGGAGGGCGTGATCTCGCCGGAGACGGCCGACCATGCCGCCGGTTCATCGGCGATGCTGCCGATGCTGGCGCTCGGCATTCCCGGCTCCGCGACCGCAGCCGTGATGATGGGCGGGCTGATGATCTGGGGGCTCAACCCCGGCCCGATGCTTTTCGTCGAGCGGCCCGATTTCGTCTGGGGCCTGATCGCCTCGATGTATCTCGGCAACGTCGTCGCCGTCATCGTCGTGCTGGCAACGGTACCGCTCTTCGCCTCGATCCTGCGCATTCCGTTCTCGATCATCGGCCCGGTGATCGTCGTGGTCTGTTTCATCGGCGCCTACACCGTCGGGAACAAGCAGTTCGACATCTGGCTGGCGCTCGCCTTCGGCATCGTCGGCTATCTCTTCAAGAAGCTCGACTATCCGATCGCGCCGCTGGTGCTCGCCATGGTCATCGGTGACAAGGCCGAGGACGCCTTCCGCCAGTCGATGATCTTCAGCCAGGGCTCGCTCTCGATCTTCTGGTCGAATCCGCTGGTGGCGAGCCTGATGGCGATAGCACTCGCGTTGCTGCTCTTCCCGCTGATCGGCTCGACGAGGCGCGGCATCCGCAAGCTGGTGACGGCCCGAGCGGCCAAGGCGTGATCCAGACGCACTGCCGGAGCTCGGATGCCGACGCTATGGTGACCCGTCCAGAACCGAGCCAAGGGCGGATCGCCGATGACGGATGCAAGGCTGCGCGCCATCCAGGCCGACATCACCACGCTTTCTGTCGACGCCATCGTCAACGCGGCCAACAACTCGCTGCTGGGCGGGGGCGGCGTCGACGGCGCGATCCATCGCGCGGCCGGGCCGGAACTTCTGCAGGAATGCCGCACGCTCGGCGGCTGCCAGACCGGCGACGCCAAGCTGACAAAGGGCTATCGCCTGCCGGCGCGCTTTGTCATCCACACGGTCGGGCCGGTCTGGCAGGGGGGTGGCCAGAGCGAGGCGGAACTGCTGGCGTCCTGCTATCGCCGCTCCCTGGCGGTTGCTGCCCCTGCGGGGGCACGAACCATCGCCTTTCCCAGCATCAGCACCGGCGTCTACGGCTATCCGATCGCAGCAGCCGCGAGGATCGCCGTGGAGACGGTGGCGGCCGCGCTGAAGACCAAGCCCGATTTCGGCGAGATCGTCTTCTGCTGCTTCTCGCCCGAGGATCTCGCGATCTACCGGCGCGAGCTCACGGAAGCCGGCGATCCGCAGCCGCAATGAGCGCAACCCTTTCCCATCAGCAAACAGCCGAGGTCTTGCCATGAGCAAACCCTATAAGGGCATCATTCCGATCGCGCCGACGATCTTCCATGAGAATGGCGACGTCGACCACGAGGGTAACCGCCGGGTCATGGACCTGATGGTCGACCAGGGTGTCGACGGCATCTGCATCCTCGCCAATTTCTCCGAGCAGTTCCTTCTGACCGACGCCGAGCGCGACGAGGTCATGCGGCTCTCGATCGAGCAGGTCGCCGGCCGCGTGCCGATCTGCGTCACCACCTCGCATTTCTCGACCCGCATCGCGGCGCAGCGCGCCAAGGCCGCGGCCGATGCCGGCGCCAAGATGCTGATGATGATGCCGCCCTATCACGGCGCGCTGCTCAAGGCCGACGAGCAGGGCATGATCGAGCATTTCAAGATCGTGGCGGATGCAGCAGGAATCCCAATCATTCTCCAAGACGCGCCGCTCTCCGGCGTGACCATGACCGTGCCCTTCATGGTCAGGCTCAACAAGGAGGTGCCGCTCGTCCGCTACTTCAAGATCGAGGTTCCCGGCACTGCGGGCAAGCTGCGCTCGCTGATCGAAGCGGGTGGTGACGCCATCGTCGGCCCATTCGACGGCGAGGAGGCGATCACGCTGATGGCCGATCTCGACGCCGGCGCCACCGGCACGATGACCTCGGCGATGATCCCGGACCTGATCAAGCCGATCCTCGCCGCCCATGCCTCGGGCGACCGCAAGCAGGCGGCGGCGCTCTATGCCCGCGTGCTGCCGATCATCAATTACGAGAACCGGCAATGCGGCCTGCGCTCGGCCAAGGCGGTCATGAAGGCCGGCGGCGTGATCAAGTCGGACGCCGTCCGTCATCCGCTTACGCCACTGCATCCGCAAACACGCGAAGGCCTGCTCGAGCTCGCGCGCGAACTCGACCCGCTGGCGCTGCGCTGGGGCAAATAACCCAGGCGCTGATGCTGCCCGTCCCGAAGGCGGGCAGTGTCGATCAATAGGCTCCGATGCCGCCGGAGGGCGGCGGCATGTTGCCCCGTCGATCTTTTGTGATGAACTCAGGCGTCACCAGAAGCATCCGGGACAGCCAGGAGCTGTAGGCAGCTAGCAACTCTATGACGGCACGCATGGTCGCCTCCAAGACTGCATGGGCGACCATAGCAGAATAACGCGCTGTTTGCCGGCGAATTCTTTCGCCTCAGGCTTTTGTCCAGACCGCGAGCTCGTAGCCGTCCGGGTCGGCGAAATGGAAGCGCCGGCCGCCGGGGAAATCGAAGGCCGGCTCGACGATTCGGCCGCCGGCAGCCTCGATGCTCTTCTGCATCGCGGTGAGATCGTCGGCGTAGAGGATCACAAGCGGGCCGCCTGGTCTCACCGTGCCGATTGTGGTGAAGCCGCCCTCAAGCCGGCCATCGGCGAAGGCGCAATAGTCCGGGCCGTAATCCGTCATTTTCCAGCCAAACGCCTTTTCGTAGAAGGCGCGGGCGCGCGGGATGTCGACGACGACGAACTCGACATAGTCGATGCGGCGATCGTTGCTCGATGAGGGCATTGGCGGCTCCTTGTGGTTTTTCGGGTTCGTTCTGCTCCGGCATCATGGCGCTGGCACGGTCAGGTCCCGGCGGCAGCGAACGCGGGTGGGCCGTGCGCCGCAGCCAACCGGATTTTTCACTCCTTCGAAGTGCCCAGAGCGCGAATCTCCATGCAATCCTGTGATGCGCCATGTAACGAAATCGCGTTGGCATGCTCTGTTTGCACGCCCTATCGTGCAGACACACGTTTCTCGCTCCGGAGCCCGTCATGACCGCAACCGCCAGGCGCGGCTACGCGCCGGAGATCATCGTCGCCGCCGGCTGCCTGATCGCGCTGATCAGCTTCGGCCCGCGCGCCAGCGCCGGCCTGTTCCAGATCCCGATGATCTCCCAGTTCGGCTGGGGCCGCGACACGTTCAGCCTGGCGCTGGCGATCCAGAATCTGCTCTGGGGCCTGGGCGCCCCGTTTGCCGGTGCGATCGCCGATCGCTTCGGCATGGTGAAGGTGCTCTGCGCCGGCGCGCTGCTCTATGCCGCCGGCCTCGTCATGATGGCCTATGCCTCGACGCCGCTGCAGCTGCATCTCGGCGCCGGCGTGCTGATCGGCTTCGGGCTCTCGGCCTGTTCCTTCAACCTGATCCTCGCCGCCTTCGGCAAGCTGCTGCCCGAGCAATGGCGGCCGCTCGCCTTCGGCGCCGGCACTGCTGCCGGCTCTTTCGGCCAGTTCCTGTTCCCGCCGATCGGCAACATCCTGATCGAGACGCTCGGCTGGCAGCAGGCGCTGATCGTCTTCGCCTTCACCTTGCTGCCGGTGATCCCGCTCTCGGTGATGCTGGCGACGCGCGGAACGAGCCAGCCCGCCGTTGCGCCCGGCGCTGTTGCCACCCCCAACCAGAGTATTGCGCAGGCGCTGGCCGAGGCCTTCAAGCACCGCTCCTATGTCCTGCTTGTGCTGGGGTTCTTCACCTGCGGCTTCCAGCTCGCCTTCATCACCGTGCATATGCCGGCCTATCTCAAGGACACCGGCCTGCCGGCCTGGGTCGGCGGCTGGACGCTGGCCGCGATCGGCCTCGCCAATGCGGTCGGCTCGCTCGGCTCGGGCTGGCTGACCGCACGCATGCCCAAGCGCCATCTGCTCGCCTGGATCTATCTCGGCCGCGCCGTCGCCATCGCTGCCTTCATCCTGCTGCCGCCTAGCCCGATGACTGCGATCGTCTTCGGCATCGTCATCGGCGTGTTCTGGCTCTCGACGGTACCGCCGACTTCGGCGCTGGTCATGCTGATGTTCGGCACAAAATACATGGCGATGCTCTACGGTTTCGCCTTCTTCTCGCATCAGGTCGGAGGCTTCCTCGGCGTGCTGCTCGGCGGTATCCTCTATGAGCAGTTCGGCTCCTACACCATCGTCTGGTGGCTCTCGGTCGCGCTCGGCGTCGCCTCGGCGCTGATCAACCTGCCGATTGTCGAAAAGCCGGTGGCGCGCGCCGTGCCGCAGCCGGCCTGACCAAGAGCATGTTCCGCAAAAGTGGGAACCACCTTTTGCGACGAGAACATGCTCAACTTTTGGGTGGGCGCGAACTCTAATCGTTCGACCGATTTCGGTCGAACGGAATGCGCGCCGCCGCACCGGCTTGCCGCTTGCGGGCGGTGGCCGGGCGGGTCACTTCTAGGGGGCAGTTCGATAGCTTCCCGGGAGTGAGTTCATGTCGACCTTCAAGGCCCTGATCGCCAGCAAAGGCGAAGCCGGCACCAGCGTCGCCTTCGGCGAGTTCGCCGAGGCGGACCTGATGGGAGGCGACGTCACCGTCCGCGTCACCCATTCGACGCTGAACTACAAGGACGGCCTCGCCATCACCGGCCGCGCGCCCGTCGTGCGGCGCTGGCCGATGATCCCCGGCATCGATTTCGCCGGCCGGGTCGAGACCTCCGAGCATCCCGAGTTCAAGCCCGGCGACCTCGTCATCCTCAATGGCTGGGGCACGGGCGAGACGCATCTGGGCGCCTACGCCCAGAAGAGCCGGGTCAAGGGCGATTGGCTGGTGCCGTTGCCCGAGGGCATGACGCCGGCCGATGCGATGGCGATCGGCACCGCCGGCTACACCGCCATGCTCAGCCTGCTGGCGCTGGAGCGCCACGGCGTGAAGCCCGCCGACGGCCCGGTCGTCGTCACCGGCGCCGCGGGCGGTGTCGGTTCGGTCGCGACCGCGCTGCTCGCCAAGGCAGGCTGGCATGTGATCGCCTCGACCGGCCGGCCGGAGGAGGCGGACTATCTCAAGGGCCTCGGCGCGGCCGAGATCATCGACCGGAACGAACTCTCCGGCCCCGGCCGGCCGCTCGGCAAGGAGCGCTGGATCGCCGGCGTCGACGCCGTCGGCTCGCACACGCTCGCCAATGTCCTGTCGATGACCAAGTACGGTGGCGCGGTCGCCGCCTGCGGCCTGGCGCAGGGCATGGACCTGCCGGCCTCGGTCGCGCCCTTCATCCTGCGTGGCGTCGCGCTGCTCGGGATCGATTCGGTGATGTGCCCGAAGCCGCGTCGGCTCGAAGCCTGGCAGCGTCTCGCCCGCGATCTCGATCGCGACAAGCTCGCGGCGATGACCACGACGATCCCGCTGGAGGATGTCGTCGAGACCGGCCGCGCTCTGCTCGACGGCAAGGTGCGCGGCCGCGTCGTCGTCGAGATCGGCTGATCCGGTCTCACTCGATCCGGATCTGCGCCTTCTCGACGACCGGCTCCCATTTCTTGATCTCGGCCTCGATGAAGGCGCGGAAGGCCTCCGGCGTCATGCCGAGCGCGATGATCTTCTGCGCCGCCAAGCGGTCGCGGATCTCCGGTGTCTCGAGGATGCCACGGACATCGCGCGAGACCTTCTCGACGATCTCCTTCGGCGTGCCGGCGGGCGCGGCGAGGCCATGCCAGGCGGTGACGTCGAAGCCGGGCAGGAACTCGCTGATTGCGGGTACATCGGGCATGAAGCTCGCGCGCTGCGGGATCGAGGTCGCGAGCACCCTGAGCTTGCCGGCCTCGACATAGGGCCAGGCCACGGCGGCGCCATCGAGCGCGACGTCGAGCTGGCCGCTGAGCAGGTCGACCATCATCGGGCCGGAGCCGCGATAGGGGACATGGGTCAGCTTGGTCCCGGTCGTCTGCTGGAACAGCTCCATGCCGACATGCAGCGAGGTGCCGATGCCGGAGGAGCCGAAGTTCAGCGCGTTCGGCTTCTGCTTCAGCAGCGCGATGAACTCCGGCACGGTCTTGGCCGGCACCTTCTCCGGATTGACCACGAGCACGTTCGGCGTGATCGCAAGCTGGCTGACCGGGGCGAAATCGCGCAGCGGGTCATAGGCCAGCTTCTCCTTGTAGAGCCATTTGTTCATGCCGTGGCTGCTGGCGTTGATCAGGCCGAGCGTGTAGCCATCGGGCTTCGCGCGGGCGAGCGCGGCGACGCCGATATTGCTGCCGCCGCCGCCGATGTTCTCGATCACCACACCCTGTCCCCACAATGCCTGCAGGCGCTCGGCGACGGTGCGCGCGACGAGATCGGAGGCGCCGCCGGCGGCGAAGGGCACGATGATCCTGACCGGGGCGCTCGGATAGGGCGTCTGCGCGGCGGCTGCGACGCAGGATGCGAGAAGGGCGACAGCGGCGATTGCTGTTCTGAACGGCTTCATGATGTCCTCCCCCTTAATTGCCGGTCCCCATGGCCGGCGGGCGATGGTCAGGCTGCCTCCCGCCAGATCCCGCCGAGCCGCGCGATCTTCGCGTCCGAGAGGTAGCCGTAGCGGTTGATATGCAGGTGCCGGCAGGGCGCTTCGAGAACCGCCCGGAATCGGCGCTCGACATCGCCGATCGGCCCGTAGCCATGCGCGATCACCGAGAGGCGCGAGCACTTGATCTGGCTGGCGGTGATCTCAACTGTTCGGCGCAGGGCGCCGTCATCGGCCGGATGCGGCTCGTGCGGCTCCGGATATCGCAGCGCTTCCAGCGTATGCGCGCCGCCATTGAGGTCGAGCCAGCGATGGACCGCGGCGAAGGTTGTGTCTGTGTCCACGCCGGTCACGGCGCTCAGACGCTCGACAAAGCCGCGCTCGATCATCGGCCAGTGCATGGTGTAGTGCTTGACCGCGATCTCGTCGGCGACGCCGTCCGCGGGTGCGAAGTCGAGGCCCGAGAGCCGGTTGAGCGGCGGTGGGAAGGCCTGCATCACCACGCCGACCCGGCCGTAGGAGGCGTCCTTCACGATCGCGGTCAACGCGCCGATATAGTCGGTGACGATGGCGCTGCGGAAGGCGAGCAGATCGGCCGCCCAGCCGTCCGGCTGCAGCAGGGCGTCGATCGCGACGATCCCGCCAGCCGCTTCCTCTCCGGCGATGCGAAGCCCTTCGAGCGCTCTTGCCCGGATCGCCTCGACATCATGGCCGAGCGCCTGCCCGCGCTTCAGCGCCGGCGGGCTGAAATCGAACAGCAGGCTATCGAGCGCATAGGGCGGATATTCCGGCCAGTCGAAGCGCAGCGCGTCGCAATCCGGATAATTCGCCAGCAGGTCGGCGACGAGGCCCCGCATATAGGCACGCAAGCCCTCGCTGGCGAGGCTGACATTGGCGTCGACGCGGTTGCGAACCGGCGCGCCGAACACGGTCAGCGGCTCGTCCGAACCGGCATCGGATCGCTGTTGGACGCGCAGGGCTGGCGGGGCCGCCGCCATCACCTGGAGCTGGGTGGTGAGGCCGGCGCGTTTGGCCTTGGCCAGCATGTCTGAGACGACGTGGCCCTCGCGCCGGGTCAACGCATCCGGCTCCGGCGGGGCGTAGGGCGTATCACGATAGAAGCGCGGATTCGGAACGAAGCTCGGCGCCGTCCGCATCCACAAGGCGGTGTCGCCCCAGAGCGGCCGGTCGAGCGTGCGGGCGAGGCCGGCCCCGGCATCGGCCGGTGGCTCGCGGACGCCGAGCCGCTCGGCGCAGCGCTCGGCCACCGACGGCATCGTGCAGATCACGTTGCAGCCCAAGCGCTCGACGATGTTTTCCAGGACGGCGTCGACACCCTCGGACTGAGCGTAGTCGGGCATGACGGTGACGCCCAGCGAGCGGCTTTTGGCCGGGGCGGTCATGCGGCGCGCACGAAGGGGTGAGCGTGGCCGGCGAGCCGGTCGAGGAAGACGCCGTTGGCCTCGATATGGAGGTGCATCGCGGCATGCGCCGCGTAGGCGTCGCCCCGCTCGATGGCCGAGAGGATGGCGCGGTGCTTGGCGAGTGCGTCGCCGAGCGCGCCGCGCTGGGCGACCATCAGGTGATGGACGCGTTCGAGCTGGGCACGGGCTCGGTCGACACTCGCCCACATCTGTTCGAGGCCCTGATGGGCGAAGAGGGCGCGGTGGAAGCGCTCGTCGCACTGATAAGCTGCGGTGGCGTCGCCGGCTGCGACCGCCTCGGCATGGTCGGCGAGGGCGCCGCTCATATCTGCAATCAGCGCGGGATCGCGGTTAGCAGCCGCCTGCGAGACGGCTTCGCCTTCGAGCAAGCGGCGGATCACGATGGCTTCGCCGATCAGCCGGGGTTCGATCAGCGAGACGAAGGTGCCGAGATTGGGGAAGACGTCGAGCAGCTTCTCCTCGGCCAATCTGGCAAAGGCCTCGCGCACCGGCGTGCGGCTGACCGCATAGGCGGCGCCGACCTCGCCCTCCGACAGGGCGCTCCCCGGCGGAATGGCGAGCGACACGATCGCCGAGCGCAGGACTCGATAGACCTGCTCCGGCGCTCGCATCGTGCGGTCGATCGCGGCGGCTGGAAGCGGCGTGGGTTGATGATCACGGGCGAGGCGTGGCATGGCGCTTTCTCTAACCAAGGTACCGGTATACAGGTTTTTAAAGCGACGCAAGAGCGGTAGCGTGATAGGCCGATGGCAGGAGAATGATTGCCGGTGCGCGTACTTCGGGGCGGCTACGGCTCAGCCTGCCCCTTCGAGCTGGCCCTTGCGCTTGGCGAGCTCGCCGCCGACGAAATCCATGAAGGCGCGCACCCGCGGCGCATGCCTGATGTCGGGATGGGTCAGGATCCACAGCCCGGTGGAGAAATCCGGATCCGGTGGCAGTAGCCTGACCAGCCCAGGCCGCTGGTCGGCGATGAAGCAGGGCAGGGGGCCGATGCCGATGCCCTGCTCGACGGCCTCCGTCAGTCCGAGCACGGCCGAGGAGCGCAACGCGATCCGGTCTGCCGGGACATGGTCGCGAACATAGCGGGCCGCCTTGACGTAACCGAGCGGGTCGCCGAGCGCGACCCAGTCGCGCTTGAACAGCAACTTCGGCTCGTGTGCCTCGGCCTCCGTGGTCGGCGCATCGGCGCGGGCATAGACGGCCCAGTTCAGATTGGCGAGGCGGCGGCCGACCAGCGTCTCGCCCGGTGAATCGCTGGCGCGGATGGCGACGTCGGCATCGCGGCGCGAGAGGTTGAGCGTCTGGCTCGCCATCACGACGTCGAGCCGGATCAGCGGATGCGCCGCCCGGAACGCCGCGAAGATCGGCAGCAGCACGTGGAGATAGAGCGTGTCGGTGGTGGTGACGCGCAGGTCGCCCGACGGCGCGAGGTCGCGCCCCGCCAGCCTGCGCCCGAAGGCGGTGACGTCGTCGTCGATGCGCGAGGCCAGCGTCGTCATCTCCTCGCCGGCCGAGGTCGCGACATAGCCTGTCTTCCGCCGTTCGAAGAGGGCGTGGCCGAGCTGCTCCTCGATCTGGCCGAGCCGGCGGAACACCGTGGAATGATTGACGTTGAGGGCGGCTGCCGCGCCTGTCAGCCCTCCAGCATCGGCGATCGCCTTGATCAGGCGGAAATCATCCCAGGCGAGCTTCGACGTCGACAATGGCCACTCTCCGGCAAACCCGCGCGCAGCATTGCCAGATCTTGCGGATTTGCAAGCGTATGCTTGGCCAGGCTGCCTGGTTCAGCGCGGGGCGGCGGCGCGGCGCAAGCGGTCGTTGATCGCTTCGCCGAGGCCATGCATGGGGATCGGCGCGACAGCGATCGTCGCCGGGCGTTGATCGTCAAGATGGCGCATCGCGGCGAAGAGATTGGCGGCGGCCTCGGTCAGGTCGCCCGCGGGGCTGAGGTTGAAGGTGAGTGCGGGCGAAGCCTGGCTCGGCTCCGGACCGAAGCCGAGCCAGGCTTCGCCCGGTCGCGGCGCCTCCGCATCCAGCCTGACCGCGGCCCGCGGCGCGTAGTGCGAGGCGAGCAGTCCGGGCGCGAGCGGGGCCGTACCGCCTTCCTCAACGATGACGAGGGCCTGCCCGATCGCAGCCTCCAGCGCCGCGCGCGGCACGCCGCCCGGACGCAGCAGGCGCGGCGCCCCGCCGAGGCAGGCGACGATGCTGGATTCGACGCCGACCGCCGTCGGCCCGGCATCGAGCACGGCGTCGATGCGCCTGTCGAGATCGGCGAAGACATGTTCGGCTTGCGTCGGGCTGACCCGGCCTGAGCGATTTGCCGAGGGCGCGGCGATCGGCCGGCCCGCTGCCTGCAGGACAGCGCGCGCCACCGGATGCGACGGTACCCGCAGCGCGACGCTGTCGAGCCCGGCGCGGGCGAGGCTGCAGACTGTGCACGAGCTCGAAGCCGGCACGACCAGTGTCAGCGGCCCTGGCCAGAAGGCCTTGGCAAGCGCTAGCGCCGGCGCATCGAACAGGCCCTGCCGGCGGGCTGTCTCGACATCCGGCAGATGCGAGATCAGCGGGTTGAAGCTCGGGCGCTCCTTGGCGGCGTAGATCGAGGCGACGGCGCGGTCGTCGCTGGCATCGGCAGCGAGCCCGTAGACCGTCTCGGTCGGCAGCGCGACCAGCCTGCCGGCGCGCAACAACTCCGCGGCGGCGGCGATGCCGGCCTCGTCGGCGGAAAGGCGCTGGGTCTGGCGAGGGCTTGTCACGGTCGCTCTTGAAAGTTCATATGTAAACTATAACAATGCCGGGATGGCATGTGCGAGAACGCGCCGCTTGGCGCGTGGGCAAGCGCATAGTTCGCGGCTAGCATCGCCGTCAACGTAACGAGACGAATGCCCCGACATGGTTTCGCGGGCGCCGAGGGAGGTAAGCGATGTCGTACCGTGCTCCGGTCGAGGATATCCTGGCGACGATGCGCCATGTCGCCGGGCTCGACGCCCTGATCGCCGAGGGGCTCGCACCGGAACTCGCGGATGGCGTCACCGAGGCAGTGCTGGAGGAAGCCGCGAAGTTCGCCGGCGATGTCCTCGCTCCCCTGAATGTCGTCGGCGACCGGGTTGGCTCCAAGCTCAAGGACGGCACGGTCGTCACCCCGCCGGGCTGGAAGGAAGCCTATCACGCCTGGGCACAGGGCGGTTGGAACGCGCTGCCGGGCCCCGAGGCCTATGGCGGCCAGGCCCTGCCGACTTTGGTGCAGTCCGCCTGCACCGAGATGTGGAATTCGGCTGCCTTCGCCTTCGCGCTCGGCCCGCTGTTGACTGTCGGCGCGATCGAGGCGCTGCATGCCCATGGCTCCGACTATCTCAAGGAGACCTATCTCGCCAAGCTCGTCTCCGGCGAGTGGATGGGCACGATGAACCTGACCGAGCCGCAGGCCGGCTCGGACCTCAACGCGCTGCGCTCCAAGGCTGAGCGCGTCGGAGACGGCACCTACCGCATCAGCGGCCAGAAGATCTTCATCACCTATGGCGATCACGAGATGACGGACAATATCGTCCATCTCGTCCTCGCCCGCTTGCCCGATGCCCCTCCCGGTACGCGCGGCATCTCGCTCTTCCTCGTGCCGAAGTACATGGTCAACGCCGACGGCTCGCTCGGCGAACGCAACGATGTCCGGTGCACCGGCGTCGAGCACAAGCTCGGCATCCATGCCTCGCCGACCTGCGCCATGAGCTATGGCGACGAAGGCGGCGCGATCGGCTGGCTGATCGGCGAGGAGAATCGCGGCCTCGCCTGCATGTTCACGATGATGAACAATGCCCGCCTCAATGTCGCGGTGCAGGGCGTCGCCATCGCCGAGCGCGCCTATCAGCAGGCGCTCGCCTTCGCCCAGGAGCGCAAGCAGGGCACCGCGCTCGATGCGCCGAAGGGCGCGCCGATGAGCCCGATCATCGTCCATCCCGATATCCGCCGCATGCTGATGGAGATGCGCGCCAAGACGCAGGCTGCGCGCACGCTCTCGCTGCTGCTTGCCGCCTTGCTCGACCGTTCGCATCGCGAGCCCGACGAGGCCCGGCGCAAGGCCGCGGCCGAGCGCGCGGCGCTGCTGACTCCGGTCGCCAAGGCCTATGCCACCGATATCGGCGTCGAGGTCGCTTCGACCGGCGTCCAGATTCATGGCGGCATGGGCTATGTCGAGGAGACCGGTGCCGCCCAGCATCTGCGCGATGCCCGTATCGCCACGATCTATGAGGGCACCAACGGCATCCAGGCGATCGACCTCGTGCTGCGCAAGCTGCCGCTCTCCAATGGCGACGCGGTCAAGGCGCTGATCGGCGAGATGCGCGGCGTCGTCGCGCAGGTGCGCGAGGCCAACACGCCGGGCTTTGGCCATAGCGCGGCGCGGCTCGGCGCTGCCGTCGACTCGCTCGAACGCGCCACCGAATGGATGCTGGCGACCATGGGCATCGACCAGGCGAGCGCGCTAGCGGGAGCGACGCCCTATCTCAAGCTGTTCGCGCTTGCCCAGGGTGGCACCGGCCTGGCCAAGAAGGCCCTGGCCATGCAGGGCGAGGACCAGGGCGCCGCCGCGCTCGCCACCGCCCGCTTCTATGCCGAGCACCATGTCGGCGAAGCCACCGCGCTTGAACTCGCAGTGACGGAAGGCGCCGGCGCCGTCGAGGATTCGGCTGCGGTCTTCGCGGCGTGAGCGAGCCGGCCCGCTCGCTCGCCGGCAAGGTCTGCCTCGTCGCCGGCGCCTCGCGCGGGCTCGGGCGCGGCATCGCCCGGGCGCTCGGCCAGGCCGGCGCGAGCGTGATCGTCACCGGCCGCTCCAGCGAGGCCGGTCCGCGCACCGATCAGCGCTCGGAGACCTTCGAGGACACTGCCCGCGAGGTCGAGGCCGCCGGCGGGCGCGGCGAGCCCTATCGCTGCGACCACACCAATGAGCGCGAGGTCGACCAGCTCGTCGCCTGGTCCCTGCGCCGTTTCGGCCGGCTCGATTGCGTCGTCGACGCGGTCTGGGGTGGCAATGAGGGCTATGACGGCGAGCGCTATCCGGATGGCTCGGCCTTTGGTGCGCCGTTCTGGCGGCGCCCGGTCGCACGGCTCGGCCAGAGCTTCGAGAGCGGCGTCTATGCCCAGCTATTGCTGGCCCGCGCCGTCGCGCCGGCCATGGTGCAGATGCGGCAGGGGCTGATCGTCACGGTGAGCTTCGACACCGCCGGCGGCTATCTCGGCGACATCTTCTACGATCTCGCCAAGACAGCGATGAACCGGCTGACGCTGGCGATGGCGCAGGAGCTGAAGCCTTATGGCGTCACTGCGCTCGGGCTCTCGCCTGGCCATGTCCTGACCGAGCGCGTGCGCGACGCCGGCATGGCCGACGAGACGACCGAGACGCCGCTCTATGCGGGACGCGCAGTCGCTGCATTGGCGGCCGATCTGGATGTCGCCCGCCATGCCGGGCAGGTGCTCCACGTCGCCGATTTGGCGCGCACCTATGCCTTCACCGATGCGGACGGCAGGCAGCCGGGCCGGTTCATTTTGCAGAATTAATGAGGGAGGAGACCTGCATGTCGCTCAAGGGCAAGACGCTCTTCATCACCGGCGGATCGCGCGGCATCGGCCTCGCCATCGCCATCAAGGCGGCGCGCGACGGCGCCAATGTCACCATCGCCGCCAAGACGGCCGAGCCGCATCCCAAGCTCGAAGGCACGATCTATACCGCCGCCGCCGAGATCGAGGCGGCCGGCGGCAAGTGCCTGCCATTAATGGTCGATGTCCGCGACGAGCAGAGCGTCGCGGAGGCGATCGCCAAGACGGCCGAGACCTTCGGCGGCATCGACATCGTCGTGAACAATGCCAGCGCGATCTCGCTGACCAACACCCAGATGACCGACATGAAGCGCTACGATCTGATGCACCAGATCAACACGCGCGGCACCTTCATGGTCTCGAAATACGCGATTCCGCATCTGGAGAAGGCGGAGAACCCCCACATCTTGATGCTGTCACCGCCGCTCGACATGAAGATGCGCTGGTTCGCGCCGCATCTGGCCTACACCATGGCGAAATACGGGATGAGCATGTGCGTGCTCGGCCTTGCCGGCGAGCTGGCGCCGAAGGGCATCGCCGTCAACGCGCTCTGGCCGCGCACCACGGTCGCGACCGCCGCGGTGAAGAACCTGCTCGGCGGCGACAAGATGGTGCAGGCGAGCCGGACGCCGGAGATGCTGGCCGACGCCGCCTATATGGTCTTCAACAAGCCCTCGCGCAGCTTCTCGGGCAATTTCCTGATCGACGACAATTTCATGGCGGGCGAGGGCGTCACCGACTTCACGCCCTACCGGGTCGATCCGTCGGTGCCGCTGATGCCGGACTTCTTCGTGCCCGAAGAGATCAAGCCGCCTGAGGGCGTGAAGGGCGGTGTCTGAGCCAGAAGGCTCAGAACTCCTCCCATTCGCGCTCGCGCGCTCCGCCGTTCGCGACCTTGCGGGCGGGCATCGGAGCTGCGGGGGCAGGTTGTGCCTTCCGCGCCGGGGCGCGCGGCGCCGAGCGAGGCTCCGACATGGCCGCGGCGGCCAGGTTGCGCAGGCGCTCCGGCTCACTGGTCGAGCGCGCCGCGCCGCCGGCGATCCTGAAGGCCGCGACGAGCTGGTCCAGGCTGTGGATCTGGTCGGCGAGCGACGCCGCCGAGGCCGCGCTCTCTTCGGCCAGCGCGGCGTTCGCCTGGGTCATCTCGTCCATATGGGCGACGGTCTGGCTCATCTCGTCGATGCCGTTGGCCTGCTCGCCGGCCGCAGCCGAGATTTCGACGACAGTCGCGGCGACCTGGCGGGAGGCCGAGACGATCTGGTCGAGGACGGCGCCGGCCGAGCGGACCAGCTTGACGCCTTCCTCGATCTCGCTGGTCGAGGACTGGATCAGGGTGGTGATGTCCTTCGAGGCCTCGCCCGAGCGCTGCGCCAGCGTCCTGACCTCCGAGGCCACGACGGCGAAGCCCTTGCCGGCATCGCCGGCGCGGGCGGCTTCCACGGCGGCGTTCAGCGCCAGCAGATTGGTCTGGAAGGCGATGCCGTCGATGACCGAGGTGATGTCGGTGATCTTGCGCGAGGCAGCCTCGATCCGCTCCATCGCCGCAACGGCGTCCTGCACGATCATGCCGCCCTGCTGGGCGACGGTCATGGCTTCGTCGGAGGCCGAGGCCGCAGACTTCGACGAGCCGGCGCTCGCCTTGACCGAAGCGGCTAGCTCCTCGGTCGTCGCCGCGGTCTCCTCCAGGGAGGCAGCCTGCTCCTCGGTCCGCTTGGCGAGATCGTCGGCGCCGGCCTTGATCTCGCGGGCGGAGGCCGAGACCTGGGAGGTCGTCGCCTGGATGCCGCCGATCGTCTCCGAAAGGCGCTCGACCGTCTCGTTGACCGAATGCTTCAGCTCGGCGAAGCGGCCCTGATAGCTGGTCGCGACCCGGCGGGTCAGGTCGCCCTGCGAGACCGATGCCAGGATGTCGGCGAATTCCGTCGTCGCGCCGTCGACCACGGCGTTGATCTGGTTGATACCGTTGACCAGCTGCTGCATCTGCGCGTCGGCGTTCTCCAATTGCAGACGCGCACTGAAATCACCCGCTGCCGCGGCGGCGACGACCGTCCCGACATCGTTGACCACGGCGATCATCGATTCCGTCCGCGCTGCCCGCTCGGCGGCGGCGGCGCGCTCCTGCGCCTCCAGCGCCTGGACGCGCAGCCCGTTCTCCTTGAAGACCCGGACGGCGGCGGCCATCCCGCCGATCTCGTCATTGCGGCCATTGTCCATCACCTCGGCGGTGAAGTCGCCTTGCGCCAGCTGCGTCATCGAGGCGGTCAGCGCGGTGATCGGGCGCGTCACGCGGCGCTGCACCAGCCACAGCCCGACAAGCGCGAGCGCCAGCGCGGCAACGAGCAGGAGGCCGTAGGCGATGAGCGAACGCATCGCGGCGTCGGCCTTGGCGTCGGCGACATCCGACACGACGTCGATGGCGCGGCTCGCCACGGCGCCGAGGGTCTCGGACGCCGCGACGATCTGGTCGCGCCACTGGTCGGGATTGATCGAAGGCTTGCGCCCGCCGGTGACATTGGCGACCAGCTCGGCCCGCGTCGCCTTGAAGCTGCCGCCGAAATAGGTGTTCTCGGCGGTCGCGAGTGCGTCCTTCAGCGCCTGCGGCGTGGTCGCCTGGCCGATGAGCTGCTTCACCACGCCCCAGGCGAACTCCATGCGTGCATCGTTGACGATGACGGCATTGCTTTCCTTGGCGTCGAGCGGCCGGTCCTGGGCGACGGCGTTGTTGAGGATGATCGTCGATGAGCCGCTGAGCGAGCGCGCCGCCCAGGCCATCGAGCGGATGGTGGTGAGGTTGGCGAAGTTGGCGTCGAGAGCGAGGATGCGTTCCTCGAGCGTGGCAGACGCATTTTCGAGCGCGGTCAGGAACTTGCCGGTCTGGGCCATGCTGGCGCCGACCAGTTCTTTCTCCCGCGTTTCCAGCGGCTGCTTCCAGTTGGCGTCGACTTTCGCCCGCAGCGGCTTGAGGGCAGCGACATGGCTGTCGATCTCCTTCGAGATGGCCGTGGCGACCTCATAGCCATTGCTCTGGACGATCGCCTGCGCCGTGGCGATGGCGTCGTCCAAGCGCTTGCGCCGTGTCAGCACGTCCTCGATCATCCCGCCGTTCTTGTCGATCGGCATCGCGAGCGCGCTCGCGCCATTGCCGCGTTCGTAGCGCAGGTTCTGCAGCGCGGTGAAATAGGCCTTGTTCAGATCGGCGAGCGCGGAGACCTCGACGGCCCTGTCGTGGCGCGTCCATGCCTGCCAGAGCGCTTGCGACGAGAGTGTGATGATCGCCGCGCTGGCAAGACCGAGGACGGTCAGGAGCATGGCCTTGATGCTGAGGTTTTTCGCGGCGCTGAACATGGCAAATCCGGAGAGGAGATTGATCTGCTCAGTGTCTCACCCTGCGATTGATATTCTGCTAACCACGCCGCCGCGACCGGACAGCTGCATCGGGCAAGCGGATATTGCGCCGGCAGCAGGTATTGCCCGCGGCGCGTCATCGGTTTGACACTGCCGGGCGTTTGGAGTTGGTGCAGTGCAAATCCGCGCCGCGCGCGCCCGATTCCGGATGACCGGCCATGCTCCTGATCCACGGCATCTGCCAGACGAGCGGCGACAAGCTCGCCCATCGGACCCTCGCCGTCGAAGAGGAGATTCCGCCCGGCTCGATCTGGATCGACCTGCTCAACCCGACGGCACCCGAGGATTCCAAGGTCGAGCAGCATCTCGGCATCTCGATCCCGACCAAGGAGGAGATGCACGATCTCGAACCATCCGAGATCATCTATGCCGAGGACGGGGCGCATTACATGACGGCCCGGGTCATCTGCCAGTCCGAGACCAATGTTCCCAAGCTCGCGGACATCACCTTCATCCTGACCGAAAAGGCGCTGGTGACGGTGCGCTATGACGAGCCGGGCGCCTTCAACATCTTCCTCAACCGCGTCACCAAGCCCGGTGGCTGTGAGCTCGAACCGGCCGGCGTCATCGAAGGCTTGATCGAGGCGATCGTCGACCGCGCCGCCGAGGTGCTGCGCGGCGTCGGTGATCGCATCGACCTGCGCTCGCGCCAGATCTTCGATGGCGACAGCGCCCATGTCGAGCATGGCCGCGCCTATCAGGCGGTCGTGCGCAAGATCGGCCAGTACGAGCACATCATCTCGAATGTCCGTGAGAGCATGGTCTCGGTCGAGCGCGTGCTGCTCTACCTATCCGCCAACTTCAAGCGCACCAAGAAGGCGGCCGGCGGCTTCAATCCGGAATGGCGTTCCTCGCTGCGCGACGTCCAGGCGATCGAGGAGCACGCCACCTCCCTGTCGAACAAGCTGCAGTTCATGCTCGATGCGACCCTCGGCTTGGTCAGCATCGAGCAGAACAAGATCATCAAGCTGTTCTCGGTCGTCTCGGTGGCGCTGATGCCGCCGACGCTGATCGCCTCGATCTACGGGATGAACTTCAAGACGATGCCGGAGTTGGAATGGCAGCTCGGCTACCCGATGGCAGTCGGCCTGATGATTCTCTTCGCCGTGCTGCCCTACATGTTCTTCCGCTGGAAAAAGTGGCTTTGACCGTGCCGGGGCGGCGCGCCTTCGGATAGTCTGACCGCATGACGCTGCCGCAGATTCTGTCTTGCTCCCTGGTCGCCGCGATGATGGCGGCCTTCGTCTGGGGCAAGTTGCGTTACGATGTGGTCGCGCTACTGGCGCTGCTCGCGGGTGTCGCCATCGGCGTCGTTCCAGCCAAGGAGGCCTTCAAGGGCTTCTCCGACGACATCGTCATCATCGTCGCCAGCGCCTTGATTGTCAGCGCTGCGGTTGCGCGCTCCGGGCTCGTCGAGACTGCGCTCGCCCGCATCTCCCCGCTGTTGCGCTCGACGCAGGCACAGGTCGCCGTCCTCGTCTTCGTTGTCGCCGCCATGTCGGCGATCATCAAGAACATCGGCGCGCTCGCGATGATGCTGCCGATCGCCTACCAGCTTGCGCGCAAGGACGGGAAATCGCCCTCGGTCTTCCTGATGCCGATGGCCTTCGCCTCGCTGCTCGGCGGTATCGTCACCCTGGTCGGCACCTCGCCCAACGTCATCGTTGCGCGGGTCCGCCAGGAGCTCGGCGGCGAGCCCTTCGCCATGTTCGACTTCACCCCGGTCGGTATCGGCATTGCGGTCATCGGCTGCGCCTTCCTGAGCGTCGCCTATCGGCTGTTGCCGAAGGATCGCCAGGGTTCACGCTCGCTCGACCAGGCTCTCGACATCAAGGACTACGTCACCGAGGCGCGCCTGCCCGAGAAGGCTGCGCTCGTCGGCAAGACGGTCGCCGATCTCAGGAAGCCGGGCGATGGCGAGGTCGAGGTCGTCGCGATCCTGCGCGATGGCGAGCGCCGTAGGGCTCCGCTGCCCGACGCCAGCCTGCGCGCAGGCGATATCCTGCTGCTGCGCGGCGAGCCCAAGGCATTGGAGCGCGTTGTCGCCGCGGGCGAACTCGAGCTCACCGGTCAGCATCGCTCGACGCAGAAGGAAGGCTCGCTCGACCCGGCGCGCACCGGCGAGGCGATCGTCACGCAGGGTTCGCTGCTCGAAGGCATCAGCGCTGCCGAGATCGACCTTCACGCCCGCTTCCACATCAACCTGCTCGGCATCAGCCGCGCCGGCGAGCGCTTCACCGAGCGCCTGCGCGACATCCGGCTGCGCGCCGGCGACGTCGTGCTGCTGCAGGGCGACGAGGACCTGCTGCCCGAGCGCCTGCGCGAGCTCGGCCTGCTGCCGCTGGCGGCGCGCAGCCTCGCTCTGGGCAGCACACGCCGTCGCCTCGTCACCGGTTCGATCGTCGCCGCGACGGTCATCGTCGTCGCGCTCGGCCTGCTGCCGGTGGCGATCGCCTTCTTCGCTGCCGCAGTGCTCCTGCTGGTGACCCGTGCTTTGACGCTGCGCGACGCCTACGACTCGGTGGAGGCGCCGATCCTGATCATGCTGGCGGCGCTGATCCCGGTCAGCGACAGCCTGCGCGTGACCGGCGCGACCGACGTCTTCGCCGGACTTTTGGCACAGGTCGGCGCTGGTCTGCCGGGCTGGGGCGCGGTCGGGCTGATGCTCGTCGCGGCGATGGCGGTGACGCCCTTCCTCAACAATGCTGCGACCGTGCTGGTGATGGCGCCGATCGGCGCCGGTTTTGCCAAGACGCTGGGCTATAATCCCGACGCCTTCCTGATGGCGGTGGCGATCGGCGCAGCCTGCGACTTCCTCACGCCGATCGGTCACCAGTGCAACACGCTGGTGATGGGTCCGGGAGGCTACCGCTTCGGCGACTATGCCAGGCTCGGTGCGCCATTGTCGCTGCTGGTGATCCTGCTCGCCGTGCCGCTGATCCTCTTCGTCTGGCCGCTGCGCTGAGCTCAAGGCATCCGTGGATGCCAATCCAGCCTTGAGAAAATAATTCTCCTCAGAGCGTTTCCATAGGGAACATTCCTGCTGTTGGAATGGGGCAAAACAGACGTGCTTGGCTTCCAGCGAGTTGGCGCGGCGCTTATATAAGCAGCAGACATGTTCAGCCGCAGCGCGGCGATTGACGAGCTCTTGCCATGACCACAGTGACGTCCCGAGCCGGCGCGGCGACCGCCGGCGCCAAGCCATTTTACGCGAACTTCGGCTTCCAGGTCCTGGCGGCCATGGTGATCGGCCTCATGCTCGGTTGGGTCGCGCGCGATATCGGTCCCGATGCGGCCGGCCAGCCGAACTGGCTGACTGTCACGCTCCAGACGACCGGCTCGATCTTCGTGCAGCTCTTGCAGGCGCTTGTTCCCCCGCTGATCTTCACGGCGATCGTCGCCTCGATCAGCAATCTGCGCCAGCTTTCCAACGCTGCGGCGCTGGTCTGGCAGACGCTGCTCTGGTTCGCGCTCACCGCCTTCATCGCCGTTCTGATCGGCATCGCGCTCGGCCTGATCATCCAGCCCGGCATCAATTCCGGCGCGATTGCCGCCAGCGCCAAGGCGCCCGGCTCGGTCGGCTCCTGGCTCGACTTCCTGAAGGGCCTCGTTCCCGCCAACATGCTTGGCCTGCAGGCCACGACAAGAGTCGACGGCGGCGCGGCGACGACGCGACTCGGCTTCAACGTGCTGCAGCTGCTGGTGATCTCGATCGTCGTCGGCGTCGCGGCGCTGAAGGTCGGCGAGCGCGCCAACAGCTTCCTCGCCTTCAACGAGTCGCTGCTGGCGATCGTCCGCAAGATCCTGTGGTGGGTGATCCGCCTGACGCCGATCGGCACGATCGGGCTGCTCGGCAACGCCGTGGCGCAATATGGCTGGCAGACCCTGCAGCAGCTCTCCTGGTACGCCTTCGCGATCTATCTCGGCCTCGCCATCGTGCTGCTGGTCGTCTACCCGGCGCTGCTCATCCTGCATGGGCTCTCGCCGCTGCGCTTCTTCGCGGGCGCCTGGCCGGCGATCCAGCTCGCCTTCGTCTCGCGCTCCTCGGTCGGCACCTTGCCGGTGACTGAAGCGGTGACCGAGAAGAGCCTCGGCGTGCCGCGCGAATATGCCGCTTTCGCCGTTCCGCTAGGCGCGACCACCAAGATGGACGGCTGCGCCGCGATCTATCCGGCGATCTCGGCGATTTTCGTCGCGCAGTTCTACGGCGTGCCGCTCGGCATCCAGGAATATGTGCTGATCGCCTTCGTCTCGGTGATCGGCTCGGCCGCGACTGCGGGCCTGACCGGCGCGACCGTGATGCTGACGCTGACCTTGTCGACGCTGGGCCTGCCGCTCGCCGGTGTCGGCCTGCTGCTGGCGATCGACCCGATCCTCGACATGGGCCGTACCGCGGTTAACGTTGCCGGTCAGGCTCTGGTGCCGACCATCGTCGCAAAGCGCCAAGGCATGCTCGACCAGGCTCAATATGACCGCGCCGGCGACATAGAGGCGATCGACGCCGGCGCGCAGACCGCCTGAGGTGATTGCATGATCCGCTCAGGTCACAGGACAAACTGAGCGGATCATCTCTTCCTGGAAGCGCAGGCTCACTTCGCCCGCTTCACGCCGACCAGTTCGTCCCATTTCCTGAAGGCGACGACCATCTTGTCGGGCTTCAGCGGCAGCTCGATCGGGTTGTTGGCGATCAGGTCGGCATATTCCGGCCGGCCGAACTCCGCGATAACCTTCTGGCTAGCCTCCGGCGCCAGCGAGAGCGGCACGTTCTTCACCGCCGGGCCGGGATAGAGATAGCCCTCGTCATAGGAATAGGCCTGCATCTTCGGCGTCAGCACATGCGCCATGATGTCGAGCACGACGGCGAGGCGATCGTTCGGGATGCCCTTGGGCACGCACATGAAGAAGGCGTCCGAGACCCAGTGGAAGCCCTTCAGTGTCTGGATCTTGGCTTCCTTCGGCACAATGCCGAGCGCGCGCGGATTGATGTCCCAGCCGGTGGTCGAGATGATGATGTCGCGCGAGCCGTCGCCGAACTCCTTCATCGTCGCGCCGGTGCCGGCCGGGTAGTATTCGATGTACTGGCCGAGCTCCTGCAGATAGGCCCAGGTCTTGTCCCAGCCGCCGACCGGGTCCTGCGGGTCCTTATCGCCGAGGAGATAGGGCAGGCCCATCATGAAGGTGCGGCCGGGCCCGGAATTGGTCGGGCGGGCATACATGAACTTGTTCGGATTGGCCTTGGCCCAGGCGAGCAGCTCCTCGGCCGTCGTCGGGACGTTCTTGACCCGGTCGGGCATGTATTCGAGCAGCGGGCCGGACGGGTAGTAGTTGACGACGACGCCGAAGCCGTCGCCCTGCGCCTTGTGCAGATTGAGCGCGGCCGGCTCGTAATTGGCCTCGATGTTCGGGAACTTGTCGGCGAAGTCGGGCAGGATCTTCTGCCAGAGCTTCTGGTCGAGGCCGGCGGCGAGGCCGTCGCTGCCGGTCAGGATCAGGTCGAGATCGACCTTGCCGGCATCCTGCTGCGCCTTGAGCTTGCTGGCGAGCTCGGGGGCAGGGGCCTTCACGAAGGCGATGCGCGAGACCAGCTTGGGATTGGCGGTGCGGTAGTCCTCGAAGGCTTTCTGCATCAAGGCGAGCGCACCACCGACATCCATGACGCTGATCACGACCGGACTGGTCGGCAGCGGCGGCGAGGCGGCGAGTCCCGGCCCGCCGGCGGCGAGCGCGCCTAAGCCGCCGAGCACGGTGCGGCGGTCGATACCCTCAAGCTTCCTGGTCATTGCCTTCCCCTTTGTTATCGCGCCGCGGTGGCGGCGCTCATGCGTCGTAGCGGCGTTCCTGATCGGCGAGGCGGACGTGCCGGACGAAAAGCTCATCCGACCACTCGACCTCGCCCTTCGCAAGCGTGATGCCATGCGCCGACAGCGCTGGCCGGATCGCGGCGAGCGCATGGTCGGAGGCCATGGCGAACGCCTGCTCGGGCGTCACGATGCCCCAGGCCACGACATTCCTGATGGCCTCGTCTAGGCAGAGCGCCGAGCCGGCGAGCAGCCCTTCCTCCTGTCGAACCGAACCATCGGGCATGCGATCGACCGCCATGCCGGCGAAATGATAACGGCCGACCGGCGCTGCGGCGGCGACCACAGCGTCGGTGACCAGGATCGAGCGCTCGAAGCCCTTGGCTCGGATCAGCGCGGCGAGTGCCTTGGGATGGATATGGATGCCGTCGGCGATGAAGCCGGCCATCAGCCTGTCCTCGGCGAGCTGAGCGAAGATCGGGTTGGCGAGCTTGTGCAGCGTCTGCGGCACGCCATTGCCGAGATGGGTCGAGAGCGTGAGCCCTGCGTCGGCAGCGGCCGAAACCTGAGCGAAATCGGCCGCCGAATGCCCGATGGCGACGATCTTGCCGGCCTCAGCCAGGGTTTTAGTCAGCGCAACGGCGCCCTCGCTCTCGGCAGCGAGCGTCACCATGAGGATCGGTCGCGACAGGCCACGCTCGACCTCGGAGACCAACTCCGGCCGCGCCGCCGTCATCGCCTGCGGAGGATGGCAGCCATGATAGCCCGGCGCCGGGTTCAGGAACGGCCCCTCGAGATGATAGCCCGGGCACATCAACGGCCCGAGCCGGCTGCCGGCGACGGCCGCGTCGAGGGCGCGGAAGCGCTCGATCAGCTCATGCGGATGGGCGGTGATGATCGTCGGCAGGCAGTGCGTGACGCCGGTCGCGAGCATCGCCTCCAGCGCCCGGTCGAGATCGGCCGGGGTGATCGCGGGGCCGTTGAAGTCGACGCCGGCGAAGCCATTGATCTGGAGATCGATCAGGCCGGGCGAGGTCGGCATCTCAGCCTCAGGCCTTCTTCAGCAGCGAGGCGGCCGGCGGGTCGAGGAACAGCACCGTGTTGGGATGGCGCTGCAGGATCGAGGCGGGGTGCAGCGGCGTGATCTCACCTTCGAGCGCATCCTTCACCGCCTGCGCCTTGCGGGCGTCCGGTACCGATAGCACGATCAGCTCGCTCTTCAGGATCTGGCGGATGCTCATCGAGATCGCCTGCTCCGGCACCGCGGCAAAACTCTCGAACCAGCCTTCGCCGAATTGCTGCTTGCGGCAGGCCTCGTCGAGCGTGACGACGATGAAGGGCTCCTCGGTGTCGAAATCGGCCGGCGGATCGTTGAAGGCGAGATGGCAGTTCTCGCCGAAGCCGGCGAAGCAGAGGTCGATGCGGCGCCCGGCGATCAAGGCGTTGAGACGCTTGGTCTCGGCGGCAGGATCGCCCTCGCCATTGACGAAATGGAAGGCCGGCTTGACCGCTAGGGGGGCTAGGAAGCGCTCTTTCAGATAGCCGCGGAAGCTCGCCGGGTGGCTCTCGGGCAGGCCGACATATTCGTCGAGATGGAAGGCGGTGACCTTCGACCAGTCGATGCCCTCGGCCGTGACGAGGTTCTGCAGCATCTCGAACTGGCTCGCGCCAGTGGCGACGATGATCGTCGCCTCGCCATGGCGAGCGATCGCGGCGCGGATCGCCTCTGCGCCGAGAGCAGCAGCCTGCCTACCGAGCTCGTTCTTGTCGGGGGTGATGCGGATATCGATCATGCTGCTCCTGCCAGGCTCGGCTGCGGCGTTGGTATACTACCATACCAGCTATCCGCCTAGCACGGGCGCGCGGCTGCGCACCTGTCGAAGTGGCATGGCACGCTACCGCTTTTCGCGGAGCTTGCGCGTAAGGGTTTCGCTGCCTCCCGGACTTATCGAGGGAGTTGCGCGATCAGGCGGGAACGTAGGTCAGCCGGATCACGTTCTCGCCAATCCTCTCGTCGGCGACGAGGCGGAGCGGCGGACGTGGGCCGGCGAAGAACGGCATGCCGTGGCCCAGCACGATCGGGTGGAGATAGAGCCGATACTCGTCGATGAGACCCGCGTCGGTGAAGCTCTGCGCCAGTTCCGGCCCGGAAACCGTAATCTCCCCAGTGAGCCGGGCCCTCAGCCCGCGGACCACGGTTTCGACGTCTTCGGCAACGAGCGTGGCGTTCGGCCCGGCCGACTTCAACGAGCGCGAGACCACCCATTTCGGCAGGTGCCGCCAGACCGCCGCGAATTCGTGCTGCTCCTTTGTCCATTCGGGCCGGTCTTCGTCCCAATAGCGCATGGTCTCGTACATGCGGCGGCCATACACGCTGCCGGCCAAATCGCGCACATGCTCGATCCAATGACGGAAGAGCGCGGCATCGGGCGCGGAATCCTGGAGATCGACATAACCGTCCAGTGACAGGTTCATTCCGAAGACGAGTTTCGCCATGCTACAAAATCTCCGATGCAGCGTCAGGATAGCGGCAACGCCCCGAGGATGTGACAGGAGGCAAGGTCCGCCGCCAGTGACGCCGATGCCCTCATCATGCAATCGTATTGTTGCATGACGAAGGCTCGCGTGCTAGCAACTCCCCATGGACCTCGATCGCCTCTTCCGGGCGCTGGCCGATCCGACACGCCGACGCATGCTGGACGAGCTCGCCGAGCGTGATGGCCAGACGCTGTTCGAACTGCATGTCCGCCTGATCAGCTGGCACGGGGCGAGCCTCTCGCGACAGGCCCTGTCGAAGCATTTGCAGGTGCTGGAGGAGGCGGGCCTGCTCCGCACCGAATGGCGCTGGCGCAGCAAGCACCATTTCCTCGAGCGCTCGCCGCTGCGCCAGATGTGGGACGTCTGGATGCGGCCGCTGGCCGAACCGGCTGAGAAGGAGAAGGTCGATGCCGATCAAGATCGTCGTGACGAGCCTGCTGGTCGATGATCAGGAGAAGGCGCTGCGCTTCTACCGTGACATGCTCGGCTTCGAGCTCAAGCACGACATCCCGATGGGGCACCACCGCTGGCTGACCTTGACCTCACCCGGTGAGCCCGAGGGCGTCGAGCTCCTGCTGGAGCCGGACGAGCATCCCGCCGCAAAGCCGTGGAAGAGCGCGCTCGTCGCAGACGGCATTCCGGCGACGTCCTTCGGGGTCGAGGACGTCCATGCCGAGCACAAGCGCCTTGCAGGTCTGGGCGTCGCCTTCACCCAGCCGCCGGTTCATCTTGGCCCGGTCACGACCGCCGTGTTCGACGACACCTGTGGCAACCTGATCCAGATCGCCCAGCGGCATTGAGGGGCCGCTTCGGCGGCGGTTACCGCTCGGTGATCTTGAACTCGATCCTGCGGTTGCGGCGCCAGGCGTCGTCATTGTTGGCGACGTCGAGCGGTTGGAATTCGCCGAAGCCGGTCGCGGCGATGCGGTCTGCCGGGATGCCCTTGCTGACCAGGTATTCGACCACGGCGACGGCGCGCGCCGTCGAGAGGCTCCAGTTCGACGGGAATTGCGGCGAGCGGATCGGTCGGTTGTCGGTGTGGCCGTCGACGCGCAGGATCCAGGGCAGGTCCGGCGGCATCTCACGGCCGAGATCGACGATGATGGCGCCGAGCTTGTCGAGCTCGCCGCGGCCTTCCGGCTTCAGCACGGCCTGGCCGGCGTCGAAGAACACCTCCGACTGGAAGACGAAGCGGTCGCCGACGACGCGGATGTCCGGCCGCGTGCCGAGCACCTGCCGCAACCGGCCGAAGAAGTCGGAGCGGTAGCGCGCCAGTTCCTGGACGCGCTGGGCCAGCGCGACGTTGAGGCGCGAGCCAAGCTCGGAGATGCGCGCCTGCGATTCCTTGTCCTTGGCTTCGGACGCGGCGATCGCTTCCTCCAGCGCCGCGAGCTGGCGGCGCATGGCGACGATCTGCTGGTTGACCAGCTCGACGGTGGCTTGCGCCTTGGCCGAGAGCTGCTTCTCGGCGTCGAGCGCCTTCTGCGTATCGGCGAGCTGCGTCGGAGCGTTGCTGCGGGCGGCACCCTCGAGCAGGCCTTGGACGCGGGCGCGCTCGGCCTGCTCGCTGGCGAGCGATGACTGCAGCAAGGCGAGCGAATCCTTCGCTTCCTTGCCACTCGAGCGTTCGAGGGCGAGTAGGTCTGTGAGTTCGGAAAGCTGGCGGTTCAGCCGGTCCAGCACCGTGTCGCGGCCGGAAATCTCCTGCGACAGGAAGAACTGGCCGAGGACGAAGACCGAGAGCAGGAAGACGATGCCGATCAGCATCGTCGAGAGCGCGTCGACGAAGCCCGGCCAGAAATTGACCTCTTCCCGGCGATGCGAGCGCGACAGGGCCATGCTCAGCCTTCCTTCTCAGCCTTGCCAGCGATGCCGCAGCACCATGGCAGGCTCATGACTCGCTCACCCGCTCGTCGGCGAGGCGCTCGATCAGGCGCTTCAGGTCCTTCTCGCGCGCGGCTTGAGCCTCGACCCAGTCGCGGATCAGCTGCTGCTCTGAGCGCATGTGCTGGACGAGGCCCTGGATGCCTTCGGCGAGATTGGCCAGCGCCTGCGTCGCCGCGCGGTTGTTGGAACCGTCCTGCATCGCCGCCTGCAGCTTGTCGAGGCGCTCGACCACGACGTCGCCGGAGGCGGGGGAGGGGCCAATGACCGGCATCGCCAGCGGCATGGTGGCGGAATGCGCGGTGGCGGTGCCGAGATAGCCTTCGACCTCGTTGCGGAAGCGGCGCTGGCCTTGGCCGACCTGCAGGTCGAGGAAGCCGAGGATCAGCGAGCCGGCGATGCCGAACAGCGAGGACGAGAAGGACAGACCCATGCCGGCGAGCGGGGCGGCGAGGCCGGCCTTGAGCTCGTCGAAGAGCACGCCGGCTTCCGCGCCGGTGCGCAGGCTCTTGATGACGTTGCCGACCGAGGAGACGGTTTCCAGCAAGCCCCAGAATGTGCCGAGCAGGCCGAGGAAGACGAGCAGGCCGGCGAGATAGCGCAGCACCTCGCGGCCGTCGTCGAGCCGGACCGCGACCGATTCGAGCAGGCTCGCCGCCTGGCTGGGGGCGAGGCTGCGCTGCTCCAGCGCCGGCAGCACGGGGGCCAGCGGGCTGATCACCTGGTTGCGCCGGATCGTCGCCCCGGACGGATCGGCGGCCATGCGGTTGGCAGAGCGCGCCTCGCTGTCGACGCGCCAGAGTTCGCGCAAAGACAGCAGGACGCCGACCGCGAGCGCCCCGACAATCAGGCCGTTGAGGCCCGGATTGGTCATGAAGGCGGTGCGCAGCCCGTCCTGCAGGATGAAGATCAGGAAGCCGATCAGCGCGAGGAAGACCAGCGCGCGGAGAAAATAGCGCAGCGGGCGGGAGAAGCGGAACGTCTGCGGCCTGTGGGGTGCCGTCGCTGGGAGCTCCAGCGGCGGGACCTCGGGGGCCGCCTCGTCATTGGCCATGCCTGCTCATCCGATCCGGTTTCGTCGCGGCGGCGACTGTCGCCTCCCGCCACGCCGGGATCAAGCCGAAAACGGCCTCGGTTTCGTCAAAGAACGGTCTTGAGGACTGCGCGCAACGCTGGCTCGCCGGCTTCATTGCCGCAGATCACGTCCTTGGCCGAGGTCGGCTGCTTGCCGTCGAGCGTGCCGAAGGTGCCGCCCGCCTCGCGCACCATCACCGCGCCGGCGCCAAAATCCCAGGTGTTGAGGCCACGTTCCCAGTAGGCGTCCATGCGGCCGGCGGCGACATAGGCGATGTCGAGGGCGGCTGAGCCCATGCGCCGGACATTGGCGAAGCGGCTCATCACCGCGCCGAGCTCCTTGAGGAAGAGCGGGTGGCCGCCCTTGCCGATATGGGGCACGCCCATGCCGATCAGCATCTCCGACGATTCGCGCCGGCCGGAGACGCGCAGGCGGCGATTATTGACATAGGCGCCCTTGCCCTTCTCGGCGATGAAGAGCTCGTCCTTGGCGGCGTCGTAGATCACGCCGGCGATGAACTGGTTGTCGCGCTCCAGCGCCACCGAGATGTTCCAGTGCGGGATGCCGCGCAGGAAGTTGTGGGTGCCGTCGAGCGGGTCGATATGCCAGCGGTTGCTCTCGTCGGTGCCGACGACGACGCCGCTCTCCTCCATGACGAAGCCATAGCCGGGACGCGCCTTCTCCAGCGCCGCGCGCAGGATCTCCTCGGCCTTGTGGTCGGCCTTGGAGACGAAATCGCCTGGGCCCTTGGCCAGGACCTGCAGGTTCTCGACCTCGCCGAAATCGCGCTTCAGCGAACGCGACGCCTTCATCACGGCATCGGTCATCACGGTCATCAGGGGGGAGCGGATCATGTCAAAACCTCGGGGGCGCGCAGCGCGCGACAAAACGGAGCAGACTATCAAAGAGCGGCGCTGGCCGTCTGGCCAGCAATTCGCCCGTCACTTGCTCGGTTGGCTCGGCGTCGTCAAGGCCGTAGCCTCGATCCGGTCGGCGGCGAGGCGGGCGGCACGGCTGCGCTGCTCGGGCGACAGCCGCTCCAGGACCTGGTCGAGCGTGGCGTCGCCGAGCCCCTGGGCGCGTGCGGCCAGATGCCAGGCGGCGGCCTCCGACAGGTCGGGCGGGACGGCCCGGCCGAACTGGTAGAGCTTGGCCAGCCGGTTCTGGGCGATGGCGTTGCCCTTGTTGGCGGCACGGATGAACAGTCTGGCCGCGGCGCGTTCATCCTTGGCGACGCCATCGCCGTTGAACAGCATGATCGCGTACTCGACCTCGCCGGCGATCAGCCCGCTGGCTGCGGCCTTGCCCATCCATTCGGCCGCCAGGCTGTCGTCCTGCGGCACGCCGCGCCCCAATTTGTAAAGCACGGCGAGCGCATGCTGGGCGTCGCCGAGATCGGCGGCGGCGGCGATCCTGAGGCCGGCGATAGCGCGCTGGTCGTCCTGTGGCCGCCCGGTCGCGAGCAAGGCGAGGGCGAGGTTGTAATTGGCGGCGGGGTGACCGGCGGCGGCGGCCTTCTCCAGCAGGGCGCCGCCCGCCTTCGGGTCGCGCGTCACGCCGCGCCCTTCGAGCAGCGCCATGCCGAGCGCGAAGACCGCGTTGATATCGCCCCTGTCGGCCGCGAGCCGGTACCAGTCGGCGGCCGCCTTGGGATCGATGCGGACGCCGAGTCCCTGCCGGTAAATCTCGCCGAGAAGCGTCATCGCTGCGGCGTCCTTGGGATCGGCCTCGAGCCGCTTCAGCGCGTCCGACTGGGCGCGGCGATAATGCCCGGCTTGATAGGCGCCATAAGCGAGATCCGGCTCCGCTGCGGCGGCGGGCAGGGCGAGCATCAGGGCGAGCGCGGCGAGCGCAAGCCTCATCGCGCCGTCCTGCGCGCGTGCTGCGCCGCGATCGCGGCATCGGCCGCGGCAACGGCCGCGCGAATGTCGACGCCGTCGGCGAAGACCCATTCGCCGAGCGCGACGAATTCAGCGCCGGTCTCGATCAAAGCCGGAACTGACTCCGCGTCTGGACAATAGGCGATGCAGGGCGTCTCGAAGATCTCGGCCCACCAGGAGGCGCGCTCGATCACCGCCGGCAGCGGCGGCAGCGAGCCGTCCGGCCTTGGCTCGCCGAACATGACGTAGTCGACGCCGGCCTCACCCATATCCATGGCGTCATGGCGCGAGCGCAAGCCGCCCGCTCCGATGATGCGCTCCTGCTTCAGGCTGGAGCGGGCGTCGGCGATCGCTTCGGCACCTTGGGTGAGATGGACGCCGTCGGCGCCACCGCGGCTGGCGACTTGAGCCGAGGCCTCGACCACCAAAGCGACGTTCTGCGCCTGCACCGGTGGGGCCAGCGCCTTGACCCGTTCGGTCAGGCTGCGTTCGTCGCCGGGCGCGAGGCGCAGCAGCACGGCGGCGACATCGCCACCGGCAAAGGCCTGCATCAGGCGAAAGGAGAGCACGCCGGGATCTGAGACCGGCGGCGTGACGAGCATCAGGCGGGTGCGGGGGACAGATGTATTCATGATCGTCCGCGCAAACGGCCCGCGGCGTGGTCCAATGTCAAGACCAGAAGCCCGGCGACCAGACTCCAGAAGGCGGAACCGACCCCGAACAGCGACAGGCTGGAGGCAGCGACGGCGAAGGTGACGACCGCCGCGAAGCGGTCCTTGTCGCTGCCCATCGCCTGGCCGAGCGCCCCGGTCAGCGAGCCGACGAGGCCGAGCCCGGCGACCGCGACGATCAGCGCCTTCGGCATGGCGAGGATCACCGCCAGCAGCAGGCCGGCCGTGGCGGCGACGACGAGCCAGAGGAAGCCATACCAGATCCCGGCCTTCCAGCGCTCCTTGGGATCGGGATGGGTGTCGGCGCCGGTGCAGATCGAGGCGCTGATCGCCGCCATGTTGACCATATGCGCCCCCGTCGGGGCGGTCAGGAAGGACATCAGCCCGGTGACGAACAGGCAGGACGCCGTCGGCGGCTGGTAGCCGGAGGCGCGCAAGACTGCGAAGCCCGGCAGATTCTGCGCCGCCATGGTGACGAGATAGAGCGGGATGCCGATGCCGATGATAGCGGTGAGGTCGAGCTGCGGGACGATCAGCTCGATATGCGTCAGCGCGACCGGGCCGGCCGGCAGTGTCGCAGTACCGGTGGCGAAGGCGAGCGCGAGCCCCGCGCCGAGCGCCGCGATGACGCCGAGGAACGGGTTCCACAATCGCGCCAGCAGGAAGACGATGAGCAGCGTCAGCACCAGAGCCGGCTGGAGCCGCATCTCGTCGAAGACCGCGACGACGAAGCGAAAGATCACACCGGCGAGCATGGCCGCGGCGAGGCTCATCGGGATGCGCTCGACCAGCGCGCCGAGCGGACGGAAGGCGGCGGTCGCCATCATCAGCGCCGCCGCCGCGAGAAAGGCGCCGACGGCCGAGGCCATGTCGACGCCGCTAGCGGCCGCGATAAGCGCCGCGCCCGGCGTCGACCAGGCACAGATGATCGGCATGCGGTGCCGCCAGGAGAGGATCAGGCTGGCGAGCCCCTTGGCGAGGGCGAGTCCGGCGAGCCAAGAGACGGTCTGTCCCGGCGTCGCGCCGAGCGCCTGCGCAGCGGCGAGAATGACCGCGACCGAAGCCGCGTAGCCGACGAAGACGGCGACGAAAGCCGAGAAGAGCTGCGACATCAGCCGGCCTGTTCGTCCCAGGCTGTCGGCCAGGTCTCGGCCAGCGTCGCGCCCAGGCGCACTGGCCAGGCCGCCTTGGCGAGGCCGGTGCGGTCGTCGGTCTCGACCGCGATGCCCGAGAGCGTGCCCTCGCCGAGTGCCGGCTCCAGCCGCGAACCCGGCGTCTTCTGCAGGAAGCGGCGGATCGCCTCCTCCTTCTGCATGCCGAGGATCGACTCGTAGTCGCCGCACATGCCGGCATCGGTCTGGTAGGCGGTGCCGGCCGGCAGCACGCGCGTGTCCGAGGTCGGGACATGGGTGTGGGTGCCGACGACGAGGCTGGCGCGGCCGTCGAGATAATAGGCCATGGCGAGCTTCTCGCTGGTCGCCTCGGCGTGGACGTCGACGATGACGGCGTCGGCGGCGTCCCCGAGCGGGCAGGCGGCGAGCTCGCGCTCCAGCGCCGCGAAGGGGTCGTCGAGCGCGTCCATGAACAGCCGGCCCATGACGTTGACGACGAGGACGCGGGCGCCGTTGCGGGCCTCGATCACGGTCGCGCCACGGCCGGGCGTGCCGGGCGGATAGTTCGCTGGCCGGATCAGCCGCGGCTGGCGCTCGATGAAGACCATCGCCTCGCGCTGGTCCCAGGAATGGTTGCCGAGCGTGATCACGTCGGCGCCAGCGGCAAGGGTCTCGTCGCAGATCGCCTCGGTGATGCCGAAGCCTCCTGCGGCATTCTCGCCATTGATCACGACGCAGTCGAGTTTCCAGCGCTCTCGCAGGGCGGGAAGACGGTCCTGGACGGCGAGGCGGCCGGCGCGCCCGACGATGTCGCCGAGAAAGAGGAGACGCATGTCACTATCCAACAATCAGGCCGGCAGATCACGGCCCACCAATCGCGCTTTCGCGCAAGACGCGGCCGCCCCGGGTCTCTCTCAGGCCGTGCGGTACGGCTTTGCGGTCTTGAGGACAACATGGCGGGACGGCTGCGTCTTGAATGAAAGGCGCGCCTGCTAATGACGTGATCGCCGCAGCGAAATCAACCGCAGCGGATCGTCTCGTCCTGCGTCACAACCCAGTCGAGGCGACGATCATGCGGCTCGGCGGGCACGGCCTCGATCTCCTGCGCCGCATAAGCGATGCCGATGGTCGCGGCGGGCTCAAGCTCGGTGATGGCGCGGTCGTAATAGCCCTTGCCGTAGCCGATGCGGTAGCCGCGCCGGTCGAAGGCTGCGAGCGGGACGATCAGGATCGCAGGCCTGACCTCGGGCTGCTCGGGAGCCGGCACCAGCGTGCCGAAGCCGCCGGGCACGATCGGCTCCCACGGCGCCCAGCGCCGGAAATGCATGCGCTTCCCGGCGATGGCCGGCAGGCAGAGCGGCAGCCCGCGCTCATGCAGGGCTTCGAGAATCGGGCGCGGATCGGCCTCGGAGCGCATCGGCCAATAAGCCGAAACCGGACCCTGCTCGAACACCGGCAGCGCCAGTACGCTGGTGACGATGGCCTCGTCCCAGATCAGGCGGTCGTCGAGTTCGAGCGCGTCGCGCCGGGCCAGCGCCTCGGCTCGCAGCGCCGCCTTGCGCGGAGAGGGGACGAGGGAGACGGTATCGGTCATGGGGTGCGGAGCCACCTCGGCCGTGGAGATTTCGATCCCGGGACACCTACAAAGTAGGTGGGCGCCGTGTGTCCGGGTCCAGGGACCCGGTCAGGGACAGCTCCCTAGGGAGTCGTATGGGCCCGGGAATACATGACTCGCACGCACCAGGCAGCCCCGCCGCGACAATGTAGGATACGCGCCGGCAAAGTGCCAGTGGCGTTCAAGCGCGGCATGGGTGTCGCCAATGCCGATCATGCCGAAAGCTGTGCACGAACATGACGGGCCAGCTCCTCGGCAACCTCGGACATGGCCGATCTGCGGCAATACAGATTGATCGAAAAAGCGCTGAGGCGCGGCAGGCCGCTGGCATCGTCCAGAATGCGCAGGCTGTCCGGCACAGTGGAGGCCAGCATGGGCGAGACCGCCATGTCGGCTTCGACGGTGGCGCAGATCGGCTCGAAGCTGCTGACTTCGCAGATGAAACGCCAGTCGCGGCCGGCCTCGGCCAACGCCTTGAGAGCCACGGGACGATGCGGGCAGGTATCGTCGCCCGTCGCAATCGGCAACGGATCGCGCCGGAAGGCATCGCCATCGCGCGAGCCCACCCAAACGAGTGGATCGGTCCGCAAGGTCTCGCCATGTTGAGCGCAGTCGGTCTGGACGGCCATGGTCAGATCGATCTCGCCGCGATCGAGCATGTCGAGCAGGCGGCCGGTCGTGTCGCAGACGATCGAGACCCGCACGCGTGGATGGGCTCGGCCGAAGCGACGCAGAACTGGCGTGCCATAGGGGCGCACAAGATCCGAAGGCATGCCGAACCGGACGTCTCCTGCGAATTCCGGCGCGTTCATCACTGCCCAGACGTCGTCATTGCTGCGCAGCAGCCTTCTCGCCTGTGCCAGCAATCTTTCGCCCTGCGGTGTCAGGCGCAGCGGCCGGCGGTCGCGTTCGATCAACTGGCAGCGGAACACGCTTTCGAGCCGCTTCAACTGCAGACTCGCCGCAGCCTGCGTCAGGTGCAGGAGGCGCGCTGCGCCGCTGATGCTGCCCGCATCGACGATGGCGTCGAAGGTCCGCAGGAGCGCGATGTCGAGGTTTCGCGGCATGCGATGCCTGAATAAAAATCATTTATGTCCTGCATAATAATTCCAAGCTTTCCTTATGCAAAGCATGTTTCCATGATGCCGCCCATGGCGCAGATGCCGCTGTCGGGATGAAGGCAATGCCGGTCGAAGGACGCTTCACGCTCGCCGCGGTCCAGGCCGCTCACGTGCTGTTCGATCGTGACGGAGCCACCCGCAAGGCATGCCGGCTGATCGGCGAGGCCGCAGCCGCCGGTGCGACGATCGTTGCATTCGGCGAGAGCTGGCTTCCCGGCTACCCGTTCTTCGTCGACGCCACGTTCCAGCCGCTGAGCTGGCAGGCCATGGCGGAATACCATGCCAGCGCCGTCGAGGTGCCGAGCCCGACCACGGACAAGCTGTGCGCCGCCGCGAAGAAGGGCAGGGTCGACGTCGTGATTGGCATCGTCGAGCGCGATGTCGCGACGCTCGGTACCGTCTATTGCACGCTTCTGTTCATTGGCCGGGACGGCGCGATTCTCGGCCGGCATCGCAAGCTCAAGCCGACGCATGTCGAGCGGGCGGTCTGGGGCGATGGCGATGCTCACGGCCTGCGCGCCTATCAGCGGCCCTATGCCCGGATCAGTGGCCTGAACTGCTGGGAGCACAACATCATCCTGCCGACCTACGCGCTCGCCGCACAGGGAACACAGGTGCATGTCGCAGCCTGGCCTGGGCGAGAGGTCGATCCGGCGCCGGCCCATCCCGACAGCATCTGGCCGCGGCAGCTCCTGTTGTCACGGGCCTTCGCATCGCAAGCGGCCTGCTATGTGATCGCAGCAGCCGGGATCAGGCTGACCGAGCACGTGCCCGAGCGGTATCGCGAACTGTCGACCTATCAGCATACCGGCGAGAGCTACATCATCGACCCGCGCGGCGAGGTCATCGCCGGGCCGGCGCGAGGCGAGACGATTCTGCTCGCGGAAGGCAGCATGGAAGCCGTGCTGGCCGCCAAATCGGCCGTCGACGCCGCCGGACACTATTCGCGGCCCGATCTGCTGCGGCTGGTGGTCGACCGCGCGACACCGCGCGGGCTGAGTTTTTCACCCGAGCCGGGGCAGCCCACGGCGTAGCGAAGGGGCCTAGTGCCAGCCGCCGGCCCCCTCAAGCCCCGCGCGCCATTCCGTGCCGGATCACCCGGTCGATCAAGTCGGGATAGGCGATGCCGCTGGCGGCGAGCGCCTTCGGGAACATGCTGATGTCAGTGAAGCCCGGGATCGTATTGATCTCGTTGACCAAAGCACTGCCGTCCGGCCGCAGAAAAAAGTCGACGCGGGCCATGCCGTCGCAGCCGAGCGCATAGAAGGCGCGCTTCGCCAGCTCCTGCAGGTTCGCGATCACCTCCTCGGGGAGATTGGCCGGTACTTCGACGCGAGCGCCGTCCTCGTCGAGATATTTGGCCTCGTAGGTGTAGAAGCCATGGCTCGCGGCGGCGACGATCTCGCCGGGCAGCGAGACGATGGTCTCGCCATCGGCCTGCTCCAGCACGCTGAGCTCGATCTCGCGGCCGTCGATGAACTCCTCGACCAGCACGACGCTGTCGTGCCGGAAGGCTTCGGCGAGCGCCGCCGCGAAGCTCTCGGCGCTCGTCGCCTTGCTGACGCCGACCGAGGAGCCCTGCCGCGCCGGCTTGACGAAGAGCGGCAGGCCGAGCGCGGCGCTGGCCTGCTCGAAGCTGAGAGCCTCGCCCCGGCGGATGGTGAGCGAGC
Organism: Allobosea sp.; assembly: GCA_035998995.1. Taxonomy (GTDB): domain Bacteria; phylum Pseudomonadota; class Alphaproteobacteria; order Rhizobiales; family Beijerinckiaceae; genus Allobosea. Next base: position 10,949 of record DASYHC010000066.1, on the reverse strand, counting down.
GGGCGACGCCGAGGCCGGCCTCGCGCAGCAGCCGCTTGGCCAGGTCCTTGTCGAGCGCATTGGCCGAGCCGGCGATGCCGCAGCCCGCGAGGGGGATGCCGGCGACTGCCGCCAGCCCCTGGACCGAGCCGTCCTCGCCGTCGAGGCCGTGCAGCACCGGGAAGAGCACGTCGATCTTCCGGAGCGGTTGCGGGGCGGCTCCGCCCTCGAGCCGCAACAGGCGCCCGCCGCCGCCCGGCAGCAGGCAGAGTTCGGCACCGTCCTGCGGGATCGGATCGGGCAGGACGCCGTTCTGCAATTCGAGCTCGCGCCACTCGCCGTCCCTGGTGATCAGGATCGGCACGACGTCATAGGCCGCCTTGTCGATCGCCTTGACCACATTGGCGGCGGACATCAGCGAGACCTCGTGCTCGGAAGACCTGCCCCCGAGGAGAATCGCTACCCGCACCCTGTCGCTCATCGTCGCCGCCTTCTTCCGATTCGCTTCTGTCGAGAAGCGTCAGTCGGGCATGATTGAGGAATTGCAAAGGCGGCTGAGAAAGCTGCGCTCGGCAATCACGTGGCGGCTTCGGGGAGCCGCTCCAGCTTGTCGCCGATCGCCATGGCTCCACTTTCGATCACCCGCGCCGTGATGCCGCCATGGCCGCGCACGGCGTTGTAGCCGCCCGGTCCAAAAGCTTCTTCCATCCGTGAGCAGGGATGGCATTCGCCGGTCGATGCCAAGACAGCGCTGCCGAGGCGGAAGCGATGGTCCTTCAACGCCGCCAAGTTAATGCCTGCGACGACGATGTTGCGCCGCAACTGCTCCGGGGCGACCTCTGCCAGCCCGAGATGGCTGGCGATGGTGGCAAGATGCTCCTGCTGGATCAGCGTGACCTGCCTGAGGCCGCTACGGCCATTATAGCGATCGCCGACAAGGCCTTCAGCCATATCGGCGATGGCCGTCTCGACGCTGGTCATCGCTGCGCGTCGTGCCGGTCTGAGACCGATCCAGACGATGCGGCCCGGCCGGATGGGAGTTTCAATCAGGCGTGCGAGCGGCGATGCGGGGTTGAGCATGAGGTTAGGCTCCCGGCCCGAGGCGCAACAGCAGAGTCTGGCCACGTGGAGAGAGCCGATAGCCGACATCGAGGCTTTCGGTCAGCCCCAGCGCCTTGAGCTTGCGTACGTCCTGCTTGAACGCCGCCATCTCCCGGCCGAGCAGCTCGGCGAGTTCGGCGGCGCGTCGTTGAGGACGAGCTGCGATCAGTTCGAGAGTAACTCGTGTCCAGGGTCGGCGGGAATCGAGCCGATCGAGGCGTTCGATCAATTCCTGTGTTTCCGCCTCGGAGAGTTCGCCCGCTTCCCGCAGGGCTTCGCGCGGGTCAGCGCCGGCGAGACGAACGCGGATGCGGCAGATGCCGCCTTCGCGACCGCTCAACGCAGCGAGCGCGGCTTCGCGCGTTTCGAAGCCTGCGGCCCTCGCATCGGCTGCATCGAGCTGGTCTTCCGTGATCGACTCGACCGCGTCGATGGCGAGTTGGCCGATCGCGGTCAGCAAGGTGCCGCCGCTCTTGACACTCGGCCGGCGCCAGCGGCGCAGGACAACGGTGATGCTACGATCGGCGATGCCCTGAAGCGTGCGCCGGTCGAGCAGCACGGCGTTACGCCATGACTTTGGTCAATACGTCCTTCAGCCCGCCATCGCGTTCGAGCCAGCCGGGCACCGGCAGATTCTTCGAGCGCAGGAAGTCGGGGTTGAACAGCTTCGACTGGTAGCGCGTGCCGTAGTCGCAGAGGATGGTCACGATGGTGTGGCCGGGGCCCATCTCCTTGGCCAGCCGGATCGCGCCGGCGACGTTGATGCCGGAGGAGCCGCCAAGGCACAGGCCCTCTTCCTCCAGCAGCTGGAAGCAGAGCGGGATCGCTTCCTCGTCCGGGATCTGGAAGGCGACGTCGACCGGCGCGCCCTCGATGTTTTTGGTGATGCGGCCCTGGCCGATGCCCTCGGTGATCGAGGAACCTTCGGCTTTGAGCTCGCCGGTGGTGTAATAGGCGTAGAGCGCCGCACCCATCGGGTCGGCGAGGGCGATCCGGATCTTCGGGTTGAAGCCCTTCAGCGCGATCGCGACGCCGGCGAGCGTGCCGCCGGTGCCGACGGCGCTGACGAAACCATCGACCTTGCCGTCGGTCTGCTGCCAGATCTCCGGGCCGGTGGTCTCGATATGGCCCTGGCGGTTGGCGGTATTGTCAAACTGGTTGGCCCAGATCGCGCCATTGGGTTCGGTTCGCGCCAGTTCCTCGGCGAGGCGGCCGGAGACCTTCACATAATTGTTCGGGTTGACGTAGCCGACGGCCGGCACCTCGACCAGGGTCGCGCCGGCGAGCCGCAGCATGTCCTTCTTTTCCTGGCTCTGCGTCTCCGGAATGACGATCACTGAGCGATATCCCAGCGCATTGCCGACCAGCGCCAGGCCGATGCCGGTATTGCCGGCCGTGCCCTCGACGATGACGCCGCCCGGCCGCAGCGCGCCGCTCTTCTCGGCATCGCGGATGATGGCGAGCGCGGCGCGGTCCTTGACCGACTGGCCGGGATTCATGAACTCGGCCTTGCCGAGGATCTCGCAGCCGGTCTCCTGCGAGGCACGCTTCAATTTGATCAGGGGGGTGTTGCCGATCGCTTCGACGACGCCGTTGCGGATAGTCATGTCAGGCAACTCCAGCCATTTCCCTGTCGCTCGGCACCTGATAGGCCAAACCCGCAATCACGTCACGATCCGGAAACACATGTCCGCCCTCGCCATGAATGAAACGCTCACGATCGCGCGGCTCGGCCAGCGCGGCGACGGCGTTGCGGAAACCGCTGACGGGCAGGTCTTCGTGCCATTCGCATTGCCGGGCGAGAGCGTGCGGGCCGTGCGCGATGGCGACCGGGCGCAGGTCGTGGAGATCCTGACGCCCTCCGCTTCGCGTATCGCCGCGATCTGCCCGCTCTTCACCCGCTGCGGCGGCTGCGCGGCGCAGCATATGGGCGAGGGGCTCTATGCCGAATGGAAGCGCCAGCAGGTGGTGACGGCGCTCTCGCGCGCCGGACTGGAGACCGAGGTCGCTCCCGTGGTCGATGCCCATGGCGCCGGACGCAGGCGCGTCACCTTCCATGCCCGCCGCGAGGATGACGGCATGCGGATCGGCTTCATGGCGGCAGGTACCCATGACCTGATCGAAGTCGAGGCCTGCCCGGTGCTGGCACCGGGGCTGGAGCGGGCGCCTATCGTGGCGCAGCATCTCGCCAACCGCCTGCGCTCTTCTAACAAGCCGCTCGATATCCAGCTCACGGCATCGCAGGCCGGTCTGGACGTCGATATTCGCGGTCACGGCCCGGCCGGGGACAGCTTGCGCCGACAGCTCACCGAAGCAGCCGAGCGACTCGATCTCGCCCGCCTCTCGATGCATGGCGAGCTCATCGTCGAGCGGCGCGCGCCTTTCCAGCTGATGGGCAAGGCGGCGGTGACGCCGGCGCCCGGCGGCTTCCTGCAGGCGACCTCGGAGGGCGAGGCAATCCTGTCGCGCCTCGTGCTCGAAGCGATCCCCAAGGCGAAGCGTGTCGCCGACTTCTTCGCCGGCTGCGGCCCGTTCAGCGTCCGGCTCGCCGAGAAGGCGCAGGTCTCGGCCTTCGAGAGCGACAAGGCCGCGATCCAGGCGCTGAGCCGGGCCGCCAACCATACGCAGGGGCTGAAGCCGGTCGTGGCCGAGGCCCGCGACCTCTTCCGCCGGCCGCTGCTGGAGCATGAACTCAACGTGTTTGACGCCGTCGTGCTCGATCCGCCGCGCGCCGGCGCGGAGGCGCAGGTCAAGCGGCTTGCGGCCTCCAAGGTGCCTGTCGTGGCTTATGTCTCCTGCGATGTCGGCAGCTTCGCCCGTGACGCGGCGCTTTTGGTCGCAGGCGGCTATGCGCTTGAGCGCGTGACGCCGGTCGACCAGTTCCGCTATTCCGCCCACATCGAACTCGTCGGCGTCTTCCGCAAGGCTGCCGGCCGCAAGTGATCATGTCCCCGGAGGCAGGATGAGCGCGCCCGTTATCGAAGCTCTGGCCGGCATCGTCGGCGCAAAGAACGTCATTACCGACGCCGACGCGATGGTGCCCTATCTCAAGGAGCCGCGCGGCCTCTTCCACGGCAAGGCGCAGGCTGTGGTGCGGCCGGGCTCCGTCGCCGAGGTTTCGGCCGTGATGAAATGGGCGAGCGAGACCGGCGCGACGGTCGTGCCGCAAGGCGGCAATACCGGCATGGTCGGCGGTCAGGTCCCGGTCGGCGAAGGCAGGGAGATCATCCTGTCGCTGCAGCGGCTCGACAAAATCCGCTCGGTCGATGCTGCCGGCGACACCATGACTGTCGAGGCCGGTGTCATCCTGCAGAAGGCGCAGGAGGCGGCCGAGGCCGCCGGGCGGCTCTTCCCGCTTTCGCTCGCCTCGGAAGGTTCCTGCACGGTCGGCGGCAATCTCTCGTCCAATGCCGGCGGCACGGCGGTGATCGCCTATGGCAATGCCCGCGAACTCTGCCTTGGGCTCGAGGTCGTCCTCGCCGATGGCCGCGTCTGGAACGGCCTACGCCAGCTCCGCAAGGACAACACCGGCTACGACCTCAAGAACCTTTTCATCGGCTCGGAAGGCACGCTCGGCATCATCACCGCTGCCGTGTTGAAGCTCTTCCCGCTGCCGGCGGCGCGCGCCACCGCCTTCCTCGCCGTGCCCGATCCGGAAGCTGCGCTTTCGCTGCTCAACAAGGCCAAGGCAAGCGCCGGCGGCACGCTCACCACCTTCGAGATCATGCCGCGCATCGGCCTCGACTTCGTCGTCCGCCACGCCAGCGGCGCCCGCGACCCACTCTCGGAGCCTTCGCCCTGGTATGTGCTGATGGAGGTCTGCGCCCAGGCCGAGACCGGACTCACCGACGCGGTCGAGGCTTTCCTCGGCGAAGCCTTGGAAGAGGGGCTGGTCACCGATGCCGTGCTCGCCGGCTCGCTCGGCCAGCGTGCCGATCTCTGGAAGCTGCGCGAGATGCTCTCGGAGGTGCAGACCCATGAGGGCGGCTCGATCAAGCATGACGTCTCCGTGCCGCTCCATGCGGCGCCGGAGTTCCTGAAGCGCGCCATCGCCAAGGTAGAAGAGATCGTGCCGGGCTGCCGGCCGGTGCCGTTCGGCCATCTCGGCGACGGCAACATCCATTTCAACGTCAGCCAGCCGGTCGGCGCCGACAAGGCCGCCTATCTCGCCGGCTGGGACGCGATGAACGAGGCAGTGCACGCCATCGTCACCGAGCTGAAGGGCTCGATCTCGGCCGAGCACGGCATCGGCCGCCTGAAGCGCTCGCTGCTGCCGGGGGTGAAGGACCCGGTCGAGCTCGAGCTGATGCGGACGGTCAAGGCCGCGCTCGATCCCAAGGGCGTGCTCAATCCCGGTTCGGTGCTGTGAGTGAGTTCCAACGGTTCGGCGTGGAAGCTGCTGAACTGTTGGAACAGCGACCCTACGGCGTCGCGACATAGCCGTCGCGGCGCGGATCGCAGGCACCGGTCAACCGGCCTGTGGCTGGATCGCGTGAGACCGCCTGCATGCCGCCGACGCGCATCGTCCAGCCACCGTCATTGGCGAAGATGCCGTGTCCGCGCTCGGCGAGTGCCGCGATCGTCGCCGGCGCCACCCGGTTCTCGACCTCGACCTCGCGGCCGTCCCAGAGCCGGGCGCGGGGCGCCTCGATCGCCTCCTGCAGCGGCAGGCCGAAATCGACATGCTGGACCATGGCCTGCACTTGCGTCTGCATGATGCCGTAGCTGCCGGGCGTGCCGAGCGCGAGCACCGGCGCGTCGTCCCTGGTCGAGAGCGTCGGCGACATGCACATCGGCAGTTCCGAGCCGGGCAAAGAGCGGTTCGGGCTGCCGGGCTGGACGTCAGCCCAGTAGAGGAAATTGTTGAGGCTGATCCCTGTCCCCGGCACCACGACGCCGCTGCCGAACGGGCTACCAATGCTCTGCGTCACGCAGATCAGGTTGCCCTCGCGGTCGGCGATCGAGAAGGATGTCGTGTGGCCCGGGTCCTCGCCATCAGGCGCCTGCGGCATCCATTGCTCGGTCGGCCCGTCGATCGGCTTGCCGTCGCGCACCCGCGCCCGCAACCGTTCGACGAAGCTGTCGGACAGGATTTCTGCGAGTTTCTCGGGCTTGGGATTGTTGTTGTTGATCCGGACGCCGGCGGCGAGGCGGATGGCCCGGTAGACGAGGTCGAGATGCTCGACCCCGTTGCGCTCGAGCTTGCCGAGGTCGAAGCCGTCGAGGATGCGCAAGGTCAAAAGGAACTGGAAGCCTTCGCAGGCCGGCGGCGGCACATGCACTTTGCGGCCGCGATAGGCGGCGGCGAGCGGCTCGCGCCAGCGAGGCGAGACCTTGGCGAGATCGGCCATGGTCAACGTGCCGCCCTGCGCCTTGAGGTGAGCGATGATCGTCTCGCCCAGCTGGCCTCGGTAGAGATGCTCCGGCCCCTTGGCAGCGATATCGCGCAGCGTCGACGCCAGCTCGGGCTGGCGCAGGATCTGCCCGAGCGCGACGCTTGTCCCGCCGTCACGCAGATAGTTCGGCGCCCAATGCTCGTAGAGTTCCGGTCGCTCGCGCAGCAGCGGCACCTGCTCGTTGAACTCGATAACGCCGAACTCGGCGATCGGGAAGCCGTCCTGCGCCAGCGCGATCGCTGGCGCGAAGATCTGTTCCAGCGAGAGCCGGCCATAAGCGCGGTTGAGCTCGCACCAGCCGGCGAGATTGCCGGGTGGCGCAACGGCGAGCGCACCGCGTTCGAGGTCGGAGCGCTGCGTGAAGCGCTCGATCGGGAAGCTCTCCGGCACGGGCGGAACGAAATCGAGTACCCGCACGCGCTTCTCGGCCGCGACCCACATGATCGCCGAGCCCATGCCGGCGAGGCTCGACATGAACGGCTCGACCACATTGAGCGCCGCCGCGACCGCGCCGACGGCGTCGAAGACATTGCCGCCCTGGCTGAGGATACGCGCGCCGGCCTGCGCCGCCAGCGGGTGCGCGGCGGCGACCATGCCGTGCAGGGAGCTCATCGTCGGGCGGCGGCCATCCATCTCGGGCGTTCCTCTGTTGGTCTCGTTTGGGACCAGAGTAAGCGCGCGGGTGCTCCCTGCGCTAGAACAGGCTGCCCTGTGCATCGTCGGGGCCGCCCCGACGCGAACGCATGGCTGGCTTGGCGGGAGGCGCCGGTTCCGAGGCCGGGTCGAACGGTTCCTGCACCTCCGGGCCGTCATTGGCGACCTTGTTCACGCCGGCGCCGAGCCGGAACATCTCGAAGAGATCATCCGGTGGTGGCCGCATCAGTGCCTGCACGGTCGCGGGCTCTGCCGAAGGATCGAGCCAGGCATCGAACGCTTCGGGCGGCACGATGACGGGCGAGCGATGGTGGATCGCGGCCATCTGCCCGTTCGCCGGGCCGGTGACCATCGCGACCGTGTCGATCTCGGAACCATCGGGACTGTGCCAGGTCTCCCACAGCGCCGCGAAAGCGAAAAAGCCCCGATCCGGCTTGCGGAAGAGATAGGGCCGGTTCTCCTGCTGGCGGCCCTCGCCGAGGCGATGCCATTCGTAGAAGCCATCGGCCGGCATCAGGCAGCGACGGCGGGCGAGGGCGGCGCGGAAGGATGGCTTCTCGCTGGCGCTCTCGCTGCGGACATTGATGACCAAAGGAAAGGTCTTGGGGTCCTTGACCCAGCCCGGGATGAAGCCCCAGCGCATCAGGATGAACTGGCGCCGGCCTTCGTCGAGACGTACGACAGGCACCGGCTGCGTCGGCGCGATATTGTAGCGCGGCGGGAAATTCGGCAGCTCGCGATAGGCGAAGGCCTCGCGCATCGCCTCCGGCGGCAAGGTAATGGCATAGCGACCACACATATAAGGATCACTTCAGCCTTATCGCTACCGGATCAAGACTTTGTTTGCGGTTGGCACAGCATAGTCGCGGCGCTTCCGGGGCCTCTTCATGTCTGCTTCCGCCACCGAGATATCGCCGACCGCGGCGGGCGGAACCACTCCGCAACTCTCGACCGACTATCTCAACCGGCACAGCGAGGCGCTGATGCTGCTCGAGATGGTGCCGGTCGACCGTGAGATCGTCGGCGATCTCAAGGCCTGGCGCGCGGTCAGCTATGCCGAGCATTTCGCAACGTCCCAGCTGCGCTGCGCCGCCGATGCCGCGGCCGCCTATCGCGCGCTGGGAAAGCGCGAGGTCGAAGCCTTCGACGGTCTCTGCGCCGCCATGGACCGGCTGATCCATACCGCGACGGCGCTGCTCGACGAGATGCCGGCGGAGGAAGACCCAGCGCTGATCGTCGATGTCGCCAGCCTGTCGCTGCGCCGCCTGATCGCCCGCGCCAATGCCTTCATCAACGCCAACGGCCAGGGCGAAGCGGCCTATATCGATCCAAATGCGGTGCAGGCCGATATCGACGCCGTGATGGCGGGTTAGCCGGCGCGCCCGCCGCCTAGCAGGAATTCGCGATTGCCGTCGCCGCCCTCGATCGGAGAGGGGATCAGCCCGCTGACGGCAAAGCCGAGACCGGCGGCGACCTCCGCTATCTCCATGCAGATCTGCCGCTGCAGCGCCTCGTCGCGCAGAACGCCTTTCTTCAGCGCCGAGCGCTTTGTCTCGAATTGCGGCTTCACCAGCGCGACCAGCCGCGCCTGCGGCGTGAGCAGCGTCGCCACCGCCGGCAGCACGAGCTTCAGCGAGATGAAGCTGACGTCGATCACCGCGAGCGCCGGCGCCTCAGCGAACAGACGGGGGTCGAGCGTGCGGATATCCTGGCTCTCCAGGCTGGTCAGGCAGGGATTCCCGTGCAGGCTCTCATGCAATTGCGCCTGCCCAACATCGATCGCGTAGACATGAGCCGCTCCGCGCCGGAGCAGCACGTCGCTGAAGCCACCGGTCGAGGCGCCGACATCGAGGCAGGTCAGCCCCTGCGGGTCGAAGCCGAAGGCGTCGAGCGCCGCGGCGAGCTTGACCCCGCCACGCGAGACGTAAGGATGCGCCGCCTGCGCCTCGATCGATGCGGTATCCGGAACCGTCTCCGAGGCCTTGCGCAGCACGATGCCGTCGGCACGAACGAGGCCGGCGGCGATTGCCGCCTGTGCCCGCGCCCGGCTCTCGAACAGGCCACGCTCGACCAGCAGCAGGTCAGCGCGGACCCGGCGTGGCAGGCCGGCGGTCACGGGCTCAGGCGCGGCGGATGGCGCTGGCCGGGCCGAGCGCCTTTTCGACGGTGCGCACGATCCCGGCGGCGTCGAGCCCGGCCTCGGCATACATCGCCTCGGGCTTGTTGTGGTCCTGGAAGATGTCGGGCAGGACGAGGCTGCGGATCTTCAGCCCGCGATCGAGCGCGCCTTCGCGCGCCAGCAATTGCAGGACATGGCTGCCGAAGCCACCGACCGAGCCTTCCTCGACCGTGACCAGCACCTCATGCTCCCTGGCGAGGCGCAGGACGAGCTCCTCGTCGAGCGGCTTGGCGAAGCGGGCATCGGCGACGGTGGTCGAGAGCCCGCGCTGGCCGAGCTGCTCGGCAGCCGCAAGGCATTCGGCGAGGCGCGTGCCGAGCGAGAGCAGCGCGACCTGCGTGCCTTCCCGGACGATCCGGCCCTTGCCGATTTCGAGTGGTACGCCGTGTTGAGGCATCTCGACGCCGACGCCTTCGCCGCGCGGATAGCGGAAGGCGATCGGCCCTTCGTCATAGGCGGCGGCGGTCGCGACCATATGGGTGAGCTCGGCTTCGTCGGCCGCAGCCATCACCACCATGTCGGGCAGGCAGGCGAGATAGGCGACGTCGAAGGCCCCCGCATGGGTCGCGCCGTCGGCGCCGACCAGCCCGGCCCGGTCGAGCGCGAAGCGCACCGGCAGCTTCTGGATGGCGACGTCGTGCACGACCTGGTCGTAGGCGCGCTGCAGGAAGGTCGAGTAGATCGCGCAGAACGGCTTGAAGCCCTCGGTGGCGAGGCCTGCCGCGAAGGTCACTGCATGCTGCTCGGCGATGCCGACATCGAAGGTGCGGCCGGGGAATTCCTTGCCGAAAGCGTCGAGCCCGGTGCCGGACGGCATGGCGGCGGTGACGGCGACGATCTTCTCGTCCTCGCGCGCCGCCTTGATCAGGGCATTGGCGAAGACATTGGTGTAGCTCGGCGCATTCGCCGGCGCCTTGGCCTGCAGGCCGGTGACCGGGTCGAACTTGACGACGCCATGGTATTTGTCGGCGCTCGCCTCGGCCGGGGCGTAGCCCTTGCCCTTCTGCGTCACGACATGGACCAGGATCGGCCCGGTCTCGGCGTCGCGGACATTGCGCAGTACCGGCAGCAGGTGGTCGAGATTATGCCCGTCGATCGGGCCGACATAATAGAAGCCGAGTTCCTCGAAGAGCGTGCCGCCAGTCCAGAAGCCGCGGGCATATTCCTCCGTCCGCTTCGCCTTCTCGTGGAAGAAGCGCGGCAGCCTTTCGGCCAAATACTTGGCGATCTCGCGTAGCGAACGATAGGTCCGTCCCGAGACGAGGCGGGCGAGATAAGCCGACATCGCGCCGACCGGTGGGGCGATCGACATGTCGTTGTCGTTGAGGATGACGATCAGGCGAGAGCCGGTCGCGCCGGCATTGTTCATGGCTTCATAGGCCATGCCGGCCGACATGGCGCCATCGCCGATCACGGCGATGACGTTGTTCTTCCCGCCAGCGAGATCGCGCCCGACCGCCATGCCGAGCCCGGCCGAGATCGAGGTCGAGGAATGGGCGGCGCCGAACGGGTCGTATTCGCTCTCGGCGCGCTTGGTGAAGCCCGAGAGGCCGCCGGGCTGGCGCAAAGTGCGGATCTCGGCGCGGCGGCCGGTCAGGATCTTGTGCGGATAGGCCTGGTGGCCGACATCCCAAATCACC